>JAZQVR010000038.1:0-106399 GCA_045631965.1 Acutalibacteraceae bacterium | reverse complement strand
CAACTACGCACAGTTCCCCGCTGTTGACGGTGTAAGCTACACAGTAAACGACAAGGCTGTTACATACTATGCAACAACATCCGCAACTTCCTTCAAGGTAGTTGTTGACACAGAAAACTATGTTGCAGACGAGCTTGCAGTAGCTCTCGGCACAGAAGCTCTCACAGCAACTGACGGTGCATACACAATCCCCGCAGGTTCTGCAGCAACACTTTCACTCACAGGTATCAACGCTCTTCCCGCTGACTTCACAGCTTATGATGCAGCAGTTGCACAGGCAAAAGAGGTTGACAGAGACCTTTGCGACACAACAGATCTTGATGCAGCACTTGCAGTTGACGTAAGTGCATGCACAAAGCTCGAGCAGGCTAAGGTTGACGAGGCTGCAGCAGCTATCCTCGACGCTATCGCAAACCTCAAGTACAAGCCCGCTGACACAGCAGCTTACCTCGAAGCTCTTGCAAAGCTCAGAGTTATCAAGGCTAACGAGCCTGTTCAGATTACAGATACACTCACAGCTAAGCTCTACAACCTCAATGCTCAGGCTAACGAAATTGGTGACGACTTCGCAAACGTTATCGCTGAGATGATTAACAAATACGAGGATCGTACAAACACACCCATCAGCGGTTACACAATCGACAAGCAGGATGAAGTTAATGCAGCTACAGCAGCTATCGAAGACGTTATTGCTCGTGTTCCTCTCATGAGAGCAAGCACAGCAGCATGGTCAAAGGCTCTTAACGATATCAGAAACCTTTCTCCCAACAGATACTCCAATGCAGCAGAGCTTATCGCTGAAGCAGAGGCTATTGCAGCCGAGAAGGATTACGTTGCTCTTAACCTTGATATCACACATCAGGCAGAAATCGACGAAGCAACAGAAACTCTCAGAGCAATCCTTCCGAGAGCAGAAGTTATCCCTGCAGATTACTCAGCACTCGATGCAGCTCTTGAAATAGCTAACACATATGTTGTTGAAAACTTCTACACAGAAGAAGAGATGGCAGGTGCAGATGCAGCTTGGGAAGCATTCGTAGCACAGCGCGATGCAGCACTCGCTATCGACAGAACCCTTTACACAACATACGCTGACCATCAGGCAACAATCGATAACCTTACAGCTGCTCTTACAAGATCTATGGAAGTTATTGACGAGTACGAGCGTCTTACTCCGTGGGAAGAGTTCTGGAAGCCCGTTAAGGACTTCTTCAAGGAAGTTTCCGACTTCTTCGGTATGGTCGGCGGTCTCCTTTCAACAGTTGCAAGACTTATTCCTCTCCTCATCAACGGCGAAATCGTTCTTTACGATGTATTCGTTCTTATCGGTGACGAAGACCTCCTTGCATTCGTTGAAAAGATCGGCATCAAGCCCCCCGAAGAGCCCGAAGCTGAACCCGAAGCATAATTAAATTAATATAACATTACATAAAGGCGAGAGTTCAACACTCTCGCCTTTATTATTACATTTATATTGTTATAAAAAATCACGCATCAAATAAACTCTGATGCGTGATTCTTTATTTTGTAAGTTAAAATCAGAACTCGATAAGAGTCTCGATATAAGCATCAAGCTCTTCAATCTTAATTCTCTTCTGCTCCATTGTATCGCGGTCACGAACTGTTACGCAGCCGTCTTCAAGCGATTCGAAATCATATGTGATACATACCGGTGTACCGATTTCGTCCTGTCTGCGGTAACGCTTACCGATTGAGCCTGCGTCATCATAGTCAACCATAAACTTTTTAGCAAGCTTTGCGTAAACTTCCTGTGCCTGCTCGCCAAGCTTCTTGGAAAGAGGAAGAACAGCAGCCTTGAAGGGAGCAAGTGTGGGATGAAGGCGAAGAACAACTCTTACATCATTCTTTTCAGCATCAACAACCTCTTCATCATATGCTTCTGTGAGGATTGTAAGGAAGAGTCTTTCAACGCCGAGTGACGGCTCGATAACATAGGGAATGTATCTCTCGTTTGTTTCGGGATCAAAGTAGTCGAGGCCCTTACCTGATGTGTTGATGTGCTGAGTAAGGTCGTAATCTGTTCTGTCTGCAACGCCCCAAAGCTCACCCCAACCGAACGGGAAGAGATACTCAAAGTCAGTTGTTGCCTTTGAGTAGAAGCAAAGCTCCTCGGGATCGTGGTCACGAAGGCGAAGATTCTCGGGCTTAATGCCGAGAGAGTAGAGCCAATCGCGGCAGAAACCGCGCCAGTATTCAAACCACTCAAGGTCAGTACCGGGCTTGCAGAAAAACTCAAGCTCCATCTGCTCAAACTCACGGACACGGAAAATGAAATTACCGGGAGTAATTTCGTTACGGAATGATTTACCGATCTGAGCAACACCGAAAGGAACTTTCTTTCTTGTTGTTCTCTGAATATTTGCGAAGTTTACAAAGATACCCTGTGCTGTTTCGGGGCGAAGATAAAGCTCATTCTTGCTATCTTCGGTAACGCCCTGAAATGTCTTGAACATAAGGTTGAACTGACGGATATCGGTAAAATTATGCTTACCGCAGGAAGGACAAGCGATTGCTTTCTCCTTGATGTATTCCATCATCTGCTCATTTGACCAGCCTGCAACATTTGTGCCGTCAAAATCTTCGATGAGGTTGTCAGCTCTGTGACGAGTCTTACACTCACGGCAATCCATAAGAGGGTCGGAGAAGCCGCCAAGGTGGCCTGATGCAACCCAGGTCTGAGGGTTCATAAGAATAGCGCTGTCAAGTCCTACATTGTAGGGATTTTCCTGAATGAACTTTTTACGCCAAGCATCTTTGATGTTGGTTTTAAGTTCAACACCGAGAGGGCCGTAGTCCCAGGTGTTTGCAAGGCCGCCGTAGATTTCACTGCCTGCATAAACAAAGCCTCTGCCCTTGCAAAGAGCAACAAGCTTTTCCATTGTTTTTTCTGTGTTAAGCATTTTGCAAAATTCCTTTCACAAATCAAAATTCAATATATGATACCATAAACAGCCATATTTTTCAAGTATTAATATACATTATATGTGTTTAAATTCGGCAATAATCGGCAGATGGTCGGATACGACTTTGTTGATGGTTTCAACCTTTGTACATTCAAGACCACGGTAAAATATATAGTCGATTTTCTTGATAGGCTCATCTGATGGGAAAGTATACTCCCCTGTTTTGTCAGTGTCAGTCATACGCTCATAAATCGGCTTGAATTCTTCTGCGTCGGGTGTATTGTTGAAGTCACCCATAAGTATAACCGGCATATCAGTATTGTCGAGAATATCACATATAACCTTAATCGAATTAAGTCGCTCACCAAGCATAAGACCCATATGTGTTACAAGGAACATCACATCTTTACCGTCAAGCTCTGCAACAGCCTTAATGACTGCACGCGTTTCATAGTAGCCTTCTTCGGTTTTCGGCGGGTCAGGCACAATAACGGTCTCAACCGACTTCAAAGGATATCGGCAAACAAGCGCATTACCGAAAGGATTGCCGAAATCCAACGTTACCGCCTTGCCGAAATATCCGTTATATCCAAGACCGTCAGCAAGCTTCTTAGTCTGGTTGGCATAGCCTTTCATCCAGCCGCGACCTCTAACTTCGTTAAGTCCGCAGAAATCCGGATTTTGCTCAGCAATAGCCTTTACAAAAAAGTCGTAATCAATCACTTGTCGCTTATAGTCAAGTGCATGCTGAATATTAAACGTCATTACTCTCATTGTCCTATCCCCTTTCTTAAACCGATTATAGCATATCGAAATAAAAAAATCAGTAGTTTTCAAAAAAATGTTGACAAACATAAATATATTTGATATACTACAAAAGCTGTTGATTTTACAGCCATTTGGGCCATTAGCTCAGTTGGTTAGAGCAACCGGCTCATAACCGGTCGGTCCGGGGTTCGAGTCCCTGATGGCCCACCAATTTTATATAGGGGTATAGCTCAGTTGGTAGAGCAGCGGTCTCCAAAACCGCGTGCCGAGGGTTCAAGTCCTTCTGCCCCTGCCAAAAACAAGAAACCACCCAATAGGGTGGTGTTTTGTTTTTAGTTGTGCAAATGAATTTTGAAGCCGAGGCACGCGGAGCGTGCCGGGCATCGTCGCCGAAGCGCCGCCTGTGGCGGATGAAGCGAGGCGAGGATGGCGCAGCGGTCAAAATTCATAGGCGCTCCAAGCCGTAATGAATTTTGGGCACCGCAAGAGGGGTTGCGAAGCAACTTCAAGCCCTTCTGCCCCTGCCACAAAAAAGTCCGGAAATCCTTGATATATAAGGGTTTGCGGGCTTTTTCTTTGTCGAAAATTATTTTTCTGAATTCGCACTTTACCGTAAAATATCGTACATTTTCGACCGCTATATGTCCCCCGATATGTCCCCCGCAGAAGACCGCTATCCCCATATATATCAACAGTTTTTATACATTGCTGTGTATAAAAATCCATCATTTCGGGGGACAATTTTTACCGCTTGCCGTAATTTTGATAGATTTTATATAATTACAATGAGGTTGTAATTGTAATTTGTTCTTTATTTGTGATACAATAAACCATAAAAAAACAGAGCAGAAAGATTTTCATGTCTTTCTGCTCTGTTTTTATCAGTAATTGCTATGTGCAATTTCGTTGCGTTTGTGTTTTAACATTGAAATTCTTTTTTTGTCAACATTAATGTTCCTTTTTAAATTTTGAATGAGTACTTGTATAGATTCCGGAATTTCTTGCCCTGCATATTTTTGCCTTAATGCATCTAATTCTTTAATTCTTCTAGCTCGTTTTTGTTCAACATCGTGAATAAGATTTTCTATTTGATAAATGTCATAATATTCTAACTCATCATTTTGATTTGTTAAGTATTCACCAAAATCAGTAATCAACTTGAGCATTCCAATAGGTACTGAATTATATGCTTTGACTTCATCTACTATACCGCTATTTCCCTTAGCTGATTCAAAATTTGAAATAAATCCATCCATGCTGTACATATGAAATTTTGTTCCTGTATAATCATTAAACTCTTTTTTCAATTCGACTCTAGGACCAAGAGTTTTTCCGTGAACTATATTCCACCAATCCTCTTTTTGATCGCTTGTGACGAATATAATATCTTTTTTCTTGTTTTTGGCAAAATCAAGAATTTGTTTCCATACAATCAAATCACCATACGCATTATTATCTTTGTCTGCATTTGCTTTCTTGTTATCTTTGTATCCTGGAGGAATTTCTTTTTTATATCTTTCAGAACCTTCTTTTTTTATATTATCTATTTCTTCTTTAGAGTAAGATATTCCAGTTTTTCCATCAAACAATTGCAATATATCATCCAAGATACTATCGTTGCTGGTACTTTCAATTAAAAGATTGTTTTTCTTATAATCTTCTATCCATTTTTTTATGTATTTTTGTAGGTTTTTAAAATCTGGATCATCATCTTTAATTCGAAGTTTATCTTTACATGGGCGAAGAATATTTTCTTCGAGATTTGAATATCTTTCAACTGATTCAAAAATCACTTCGGGTCGGTCTTTCATAAATTCGTATGCAACTTGATGAGGCATCCAAATACGACCGTTCAACTCTTTCATATAGCCAAGCAAAACATCACGTGTTTTTTTAGAATAACGATACAAATTCAAAAAAACATTTGTATCAAAAACAAATGTTGCAGTTTCCCATAAAGACTTTTTTTCAAAATCAGAAAGGTCAATATATTCTTTTATTGCGTCCTTCATTATTTACACCTCCATTGATAGTTTGTTGCAAACAAAGCACAATTATTTGAATTTATTATAGCATAGAATGATACTATAAATCTACAATATTTTTAATTATTCTATATATTTAGTAAAAATACAAAGAGCAGAAAGACGGTTAAATCTTTCTGCTCTTAAATTTTTATGAAATCAATGTTTCCTTAATGAATTTATCCTGCAGCAGAGCGGCATTAGCCTTGGATTGTTCATCAACATGAGTGTAAATATTTGCTGTAACTCCGTACTCACTATGTCCCATAAGCTCCTGTGCTGTTTTAATATCTACACCTGACCATTGTAACATTGAACAGTAAATGCGAAAAACCAATCAGGTATTTTTGTTTAATTATTGATATCAATATCTATTTATTGTATAATAATTAGGCGATTTTGTTAGAGGTGATACTATGCTATTTTCAAGCACAATTTTTCTTTATTTGTTTTTACCAATAGTTCTTTTCTTTTATTTTGTTGTTTTTAGAAAAAGCCGGATGTTGCAAAATATATTTTTGTTAATAGCAAGCTTGATTTTCTATGCATGGGGAGAACCCAAGTTTGTTTTAATAATGATTGGATCAATAATTGTCAACTGGTTTTTGGGCTTATTAATAAGCAAAATTAGAAAAAATAAGACTGCAAGTAAACTTATCATCACCCTGACCATATTACTAAATCTCGGAATTTTATTTGCATTTAAATACCTCACATTTTCAACAAGCATAATCAATGATTGTTTGGGTCTGGGTCTTTCTGTTCCCGATATTGTTTTACCGATTGGCATAAGCTTTTTTACTTTTCAAGCAATGTCATATGTTGTCGATGTTTATCGTCAAAAAGGAGAAGTACAAACAAGTATTCTTAATGTAGGCTTATATATTTCTTTCTTTCCGCAGTTGATTGCTGGTCCTATTGTTCGTTATGAAACAGTTGCAGATGAGATAAAGAACCGCACAGAAACAATTGATGATTTTTTTGACGGTTTTTCAAGATTTATAGTAGGTTTAGCTAAAAAGGTACTGCTTGCCAACAACTTTGCAATTTTAGCAGATCTGTCTTTTGACGCAATAAAAAACGGAGAAAACATTTCAGTTATGTTCAGTTGGTTAGGAGCAATCTCCTATGCTTTCCAGATATTCTTCGATTTTAGCGGATACAGCGATATGGCAATAGGATTAGGAAGAATGTTTGGGTTTCATTTTCTTGAAAATTTTGATTATCCGTACATTTCCACATCAATCACCGAATTTTGGAGACGTTGGCATATATCACTCGGAACTTGGTTCCGTGATTATGTGTACATTCCGTTAGGAGGAAGCCGATGCAATAAAATAAGAAATATCTTTAATTTGTTTGTTGTATGGCTATTCACAGGTATTTGGCATGGAGCAAACTTTACTTTTATTGTTTGGGGACTAATGTATTTTGTACTTCTTCTTATTGAAAAACTCACAGATATACACAATAAAAGCGGAAAAATACTAAATGTCTTCAAATGGTTATATACTGCTTTTTTTGTTTTAATTGGTTGGGTCATTTTTAGATCAGAATCACTTAGTGTCGCGATTACATATATCCGTTCAATGTTTGGATTTAATGACAATGTGTTTGCTGACGGAATGTTTACAGGTTGGTTTGCTCAGAACTTTATTTTAATATGCATAGGCGTAGTCTTATCAACACCTATATTTAAAATACTTTCTGAAAAAACTCGAAACAACAATTGGATTGGTTGGATAAAAAGCTTAACATTAATCGGATTGTTTGTTCTTTCGATAGCTAATCTTTTAAGCAGCTCTTACAATCCGTTTATATACTTTAATTTTTGAGGTCAGAAAATGAGTAAGTTAAATAAAAATATGTTTGTTTTTCTGTTTTGCTTTCTTTTTATAGGCATAGGTTTTTGTTCGCAGGATTTGATTGCGAAGACAGGCGATTCATTACTCGGCTTTATAAACAGTAATTCGTCTATTTCATATCGTATTGATAAACTGCAAAGAAAAATAGAAGAAACCTATACTAATGATTTGTTATATCACGAACACATGTTGAACATTAATTCATTGAAAGAAAATTTATTGGGAACAAAAGTCGTTTTCAAAGATGATACTACTATTGTCAAATCAGATTCTGGAAAATTGACAGATCCGAGATCAAAACTTAACGCCAACGAAATCCACGCAGTTGTTTCAAGTATAAAAAAATTATATACAGTAGTTGAAAATAATGATTCCAATTTTTTATATTGTTTTGCACCAACTAAAGAACTTTACGAAAAACCCCCTTCCAATATTGTATATTATGATATTGAAAATTGCGAAAGATTTTTAAATCAAATGAAATCTTCAAATATTCCCTATATAAACTTTAAAGATTTATTAAGTGAAAAAGGGATTCCCGACTCTGATGTTTTCTATATAACAGATCATCATTGGACAAGCTACACCGGATTTGTTGCAACAGAAATAATTTGTGAAGAGCTTAATAATCGTTATGGGTTTGAATATAATAGAGAATATTGTGATATTAACAACTATAATGTAGTTAATTATCAAGAATGGTTCCTGGGATCAAGAGGAAAAAAAGTAGGATTATATTTCACCGAACACGGTGCTGATAATTTCGATTTGATTACACCAAAGTTCAATACAGATATGACCGAGGAACAGCCATTCAAAGGGATTGTTCGTAAAGGCATCTTTGAAGATTCTGTTCTGTTTATGGAAAACTTAAAGAAAGACTATTATGGTATCAGTACATATACAACATATGGTGGAGGAGATTTTCGTTTAGAAATTATAAAAAACAATCTAAATCCAAATGGCAAAAAGATTTTATTAATCAGAGACTCTTTTGCATGTGTAGTTTCACCATTTTTATCTTTGCAAACAAGCGAAATTCATATTTGTGATATGCGTAATTTTACAGGTTCTATCGGAGATAAAGTAAATGTTGAAGAATACATAAAAAAGATAAATCCAGATTATGTTTTAGTTCTCTATTCCGGCATTTCAGATTACACTATTACCAAAGGTTATTATGATTTCTTTTAGTTTTAGAATAAATTCAGAGGTGATTTAATATGACAAACAGGATGAGCAAGGTTTACACTTCGCTCTGGGCAGTGATTGCCGCCGCATACGGAATATGGATGACGTTTTTTATGAGCTGGGATCAGTACCCGTACATAATTCCGACTGAGGCTGATCTGGCTTTACCTGCCGAAGAGTTTATTGCAAAATTTGACGGTATGCTCTATATGCCGCTTTATCCGAACGCAATTGTATACTGGCTGTGGGTTATAGGCTCAACGGCTCTGCTTTTCTGCTACGGACTTTTTATAAAGAAGATTCTTTTTGCCAATAAGCTGACAAAAGCTACAACTGTGTTCTGCATTATCAACCTTTTTGCAGGCTGTGCTTTTGTAACGTGGTACGGATTCTTAAGCTACCCCGAACAGTTCGGCAACATACTTACTGACGTTACTGCAAGTATGCTCGGACTTAAATACCCGTGGGAATTCAAAGCGTGGGGTGTGCTTGCATCAGTTTCTATTTTTACCAACACGCTCTATATGTACCGCAAAAACAATTACTCAGGTAAGCTCGGTGTAATCGTTGCTTCACTTGGATGTGCGGCTATTTATCTTACCATCAACCTGCCCTCTGCAGGTCTTGAAATTATTATGACACCCCGTTGCATCGGTCACTGGGCAACAGCACTTATTTTCGCATTTCTCGGTGCATTCGGTGTAATTATCTTCCTGCTTCACAAATGCAGAGAAAAAGACAGGAAATACATAGCGGCAACCGTTATTTTTGTCGCAATACTGCTGCTTATGCTCGCCTTGCTCGTATTTGTCGGCAAAAGTGCATTTATAGAAAATCTTCCCATGTGGGTTGCATACGCACTGCTGTTTATAATCAACTTCACGTCGTTCTTTGACAAAAAAGAAGCCAAAGAATCTAAACCGCTTGCAACGGTATAATATTTCAACTCCCGAAATCCGACTGATTTCGGGAGTTTTTTCATTTTGCACAAAAATTTCATTTTTGATTTGTACGCAAAAAATGTTGAATTGTATACAATATGTGGTATAATACAAATATCCTGAATAAAACAAAGGAGATGTATCAATGGACAAGTTTTTTAAAATTTCCGAGCGTGGCTCAACCGTAAAAACCGAAATCATTGCCGGTATTACAACTTTCTTTGCCATGGCTTACATCATCGTCACCAACCCCAACCAGATGATTGGTTTCAGTTTTGACGTTGACGGTGCAGGCAAAATCTGGAACGCAGTTTACATCGCATCCATCATCGCTGCAGTAATCGGCACACTGCTTTACGCATTCTACGCAAAGATGCCCTTTGCACAGGCTTGCGGTATGGGTCTCAACTCATTTTTCTTCACATCATTCGTTCTTCCGCAGATTGTAAACGGCGGCGACATAATCAAAGGCTATCAGGCAGGTCTTGTCATCATTCTTCTTTCAGGTCTTGTCTTCCTTCTTCTTTCGGTTACCGGCCTTCGCACATACATTGCCAAGGCAATGCCCGACTGTATTAAAAAGGCTATACCTGCAGGCATCGGCCTTTTCATCGCATTTATCGGATTCCAGAATGTCGGCATTATTCAGGCTAACCAGTACACACTTGTACAGTTCGTTAAGATCAACGGTGCTGCTTGGGCTGATATTGCTCCTGCAATCGTTGCTCTGCTCGGCTTCATCATCATTGCTATCCTCACAAAGCTCAACGTAAAGGGCGCTGTCCTTATCGGTATGCTTGCAACAACAGTTATATACTACCTTGCAACATGGCAGCTCCCCAACTTCGATATGACATCTGTTATGACTCCCTTCAAGGATTTTGCAGATATCGGTATCACAGCTATCTTCAAGGCTGAATCCTGGAAGAATGTTTTCTCAGGCGAAATGATCGGCGGTATCTTCTCAGTTATCATGCTTATCATCACATTCTGCCTTGTTGATATGTTCGACACTATTGGCACACTTTACGGTGCAGCATCCGAAGCAGATATGCTTGACGAAAACGGCGACCCCGTAGACATCGAGAAGTGTATGACCTGCGACTCCGTTGCAACCGTTGCAGGCTCTGTCTGCGGTACATCCACAGTTACAACATTTGTTGAATGTGCATCAGGTGTTGCAGCAGGCGGCAGAACAGGTCTTACAAGCCTTGTAACATCTATCTGCTTTGCTATCTGCCTTTTCCTCTCTCCCGTCGCAAGCATCATCCCTGCAGCTGCTACAGCACCCGCACTTATCTTCGTAGGCGTTCTTATGCTCAAGAACTTCTCAAAGGTTGATATGTCAGATATGAGAAGTGCTGTTCCTGCATTCCTTACACTCATCATGATGCCCCTCACTTACTCTATTGCTAACGGTATCGGTATCGGCGCAATAGCTTACGTTCTTATCACACTCTTCACAGGCAAGTTTAAAGCTAAGGATATTGCTGTTACCATTATCGCTCTGCTCTTCGTAGGCAAGTTCATTTTCGGTACAATCTGACAGCATTAAATCAAACAAAGAAAACGGTGATTATCCGCAAAGGATTTTCACCGTTTTTATTTATTTTTTATATTTAATGTTTTTAAAAACTTTACAATATGGTATATATTTGGTATAATATTTAACATTATTTTTCAAAAATCCGGAGGCAGCTATGAAAAGAATTATTGCTCTGTTTATCGGTGCCGTAATGCTGTTTCAGCTGAGCGTAGGCTCAACAGCAGTTTACGACGCACCTAAGCTCGAAAAGGAGGAGTGGGATATGTACTACGCATCGCTTGTCAACAGCAACACACTGCCCATGCTAAATGTAGGTGCTGACCAGACACAGGTAAGCCTTTGCTGGCACTGCGACAAAGATACGGCAAAAGCAGAAGTACAGCTTGCCAAAACCGTCGATATGACCGATGCAAAAACATTTGTCGGCACAACTACCGCATCGGAAAACGATACTCAGGTTGTATGCAGAGTTACCGTTACGGGACTTGAAGAAAATACAGCCTACTACTACCGTTGGTATACCGAAAACGGTTGGAGTGAGCCTGAAAAGTACGAAACCAAGTCGTTCGGCGACCATAAGGCTATGGTTGTTGGCGATATCCAGATTTCCGAGTCTGCCGTAAACGGTGAGCCTGATGCCGCACAGAGCGCAGACGGATTGGAGTGGAACAACACTCTTGCAACCGCACTCGGTCAGAATCCGGATATAGCCTACCTCCTCTCTCCCGGCGACAACACATCAACCGGATCAACATCATCTGAATGGCAGACACTGCTTATGCCCAAGGCACTGCGCAGTCTTCCACTTGCACTTGCAATAGGTAACCACGACAAAAAAGGTATGCTGTACACACACTACACCAATATGCCCAACGAATATTACGGCAACTTCTTCGCAGGTCTTGACCGTGATTTCTGGTTCAGATACGGTGACGTGTTGTACCTTTTCTATGATTCAACATCAGGTAATGCCCCCGACCATATAGCTATGACAAAAGAAGCTGTCAAACTCAACCCCGATGCCAAATGGAGAATAGGCGTTGTTCACCACGGAATTTACGGTGCAGGCGACTGTATAGGCGATGCAGAAACCGAAATTCTGCTCAACACAATCTTCACACCTATATTCGAATCATACGACCTCGACCTTGTTATCACAGGTCACACACATTCACAGGGTCGTTCACACTTTATGAAAAACAGAAAGGTAGTAGGCAAAGCTGAAAGCGGCAAAACCTACACCGACCCCGAAGGTATTGTTTACCTCAACTCAAACTCTGTTTGCGGTAAAGTAATTATGGACTATGAGGCTGACTACCTTGCATACAGCTTTATTGAAAACGATGTCACAACATATTCTACTCTTGATTTCAAGGGTGACACACTTACCATTGAAACAAGACGCGGTGACAACGGCGAACTGCTCGACAGCCTTACAATCGAGCGTACCTCAAGCGAACACAATGAAGGTTCATTCGGCAACTTTATGAAGCGTACAGGCTACAAAGCAATCGAAGTGCTCGGATTTTTTTACACAATCATTGACAACTTAGTCAGAAAATTCAGCTAATTACAGCAAAGGAAGTTAAACTATGGCAAAGAAAACCAACAAATCCATCGAAACACTTGTGCTCGGCGGTATACTTACAGCAATCGTAGTTGTGTTACAGTACCTCGGATCATTTATAAAATTCGGTCCGTTTGCTATATCTCTTATTCTTATCCCTATCGTTGTAGGCGCCGCAACCTGCTCAACTAAAATCAGCACATGGCTCGGCCTCATATTCGGTGTTGTTGTGCTTATGACAGATGCTGCAGCATTCCTTGCTATCAGCGTACCCGGCACAGTAATCACCGTACTTGTAAAAGGTATTGCCTGCGGCCTTATGGCAGGACTTGCATACAAATTATTTGAAAAGAAAAACATATATGTTGCAACCGCTGTCGCTGCAGTTGTCGCCCCGATAGTAAATACCGGCATATTCCTGCTCGGTTGCTTCGTATTCTTCTTTGACACAATCAAAGAATGGGCTGTTGCAAACGGATTTGAAAGCACAGCAAAGTTTATAATCCTCGGTCTTGTAGGATTCAATTTCCTTTTTGAGATAGCAACAAATATTATCCTCTCCCCTGTTATTGTAAGAATACTCAAGATAAAGAAGAAGAACGCATAATATATGAAGATAATTATTGATGCTGATGCCTGCCCCGTAACGGATATTGCTGTAAGAATCGCAAAAGAAAACTCGGTTGAATGTGTACTTGTATGCGACACGGCACACAGAACGGAACGGGATGGCTGCACAACAGTTATGGTCGACAAAGGTGCGGACAGTGTTGATTTCCGCATTGTGAATATGCTTGAGTGCGGTGATATTGCAGTCACGCAGGATTACGGCCTTGCGGCAATGTGCCTGAGCAAAAAGGCGTATGCACTCAACCAGAACGGGCTTATTTACAGCGACAAAAACATTGAACAGCTGCTTTTTACCCGCTACGTCGGCAAAAAGGTAAGAGCCGCAGGCGGCAGGACAAAAGGCCCTGCAAAACGTACTGCAGAGCAGGACGAAAGCTTCAGGAAAGCACTCATATCTCTCATAGAAAAAACAAAACGCACTTAAATTAAGTGCGTTTTGTTTTTTTATTAATCACTTATCTCAAGCCCTGCACACGCAGCCGCCATTGAGAGAGCAAGCTCGGCAAACTGCCTGCTTGTAATCGGGAAATCCTCAAATATCCACTGCTTGAAAATACCTATAAAGCCGTGCAGACAAAACAGAACTCTGTACTCCATTTCAAGACTGTCCTCGGCAAAAAAGTTGCGTGGATACCTGGCAAGCACAGCTCTGACAACACGCTCGGCAAAATCGTCACCATCAGGCTGAGCAATAAGCACTCTGAAAATGCGGCTGTTTGTTTTTACAAAGTCAAACAATTCTTCCATTCTGTCAAAAAACTTGCCGAGAGAGCCGAAAACTATCGGCAACATTTCGGGTGACGGGAGGCTTAAAATAAGCTCTTCCTGAACCTCGCAAAGAAGCATCGGCACATCTTCATAATAGGCATAAAAAGTCGAACGGTTGATCTCCGCAAGGGTGCAGATATCCGTAACCGTAACCTTATTGGCAGGCTTCTCTTCAAGAAGCTCTATCAAAGCTTCTTTGATAAGCCTTTTTGTAAGCTTGACTCTTCTGCTTTCCGGCATATTAACACTTCCTTAAAAAAGTTAAAAAAACCTTCATATTTACCGACACATCGTCGATATATGTCGGTTTTACATCGTTTTTTATCAAATCAACTGTTGAAAAGCCAACACAATGTTGATAAAATAATACATTGTGTGATTTAAAAAGTCAAGTTATAATTCTGCCGAATATTGACAAAAAGGGAAAAGGAGAAACTGTATGGCTTCACTTTACAAAGAGAAAAGATTTTACAATTTCCGCGAAATCATCTGCAACGGCGCAGAAAATTTTGCAGACAACACAGCGTATGTAGTGAAAAAAGGTGAGGGTGAATACCTCAACGTAAACTACGCTGACCTCAAAAAATACTACTACGCATACTGCACATATCTTATTGAAAAAGGTATGCTCGGCCAGAAGATTGCCGTTATAGGCGCAAACAGCTTCCAGTGGGCACTCAGCTACCTTTGTGCCGCAACAGTCGGCGTTGTTGTGCCGATTGACAAAGAGCTTCAGCCTGAAGACGTAAACGCTTTCCTCGAATCTGCAGACTGCAAGATGGTTTGTACAGACAGTGCAAGAATTGAAAAGCTTAAAGATGTCGCCGCTGAAAATATGCTTTACACAGACTTTGCAGATGTGCTTGATATTGCTTCTTCTCACAGCGCTGACGAAGCTGCTGTCAATGCAATTGAGATTGATAAGGATGAAGTAAGAATTATCATCTTCACATCAGGCACTACAGGCAACTCAAAGGGTGTCTGCCTTTCTCAGTACAACATCTGCTCAAACATTTACTCAACCGTACAGATGGTTAAGGTAAATGATTTTGACAGCACACTGTCAATCCTTCCCCTGCACCATACATACGAATGTACACTCAATAATATCCTTTTCCTTTCCAGAGGTGCTTGCATCACCTACTGTGACGGTTTGACAAAGGTTGCAAAGAATATTGCCGAATATCAGCCGACAATCCTCGTTGTTGTGCCTGCACTTCTCAAGGTGCTAAACAAGAGAATCAAGGCAGGTATCATCAAGGATTGCCCCTCAATCTACCGTAAACACTTTGAAAACCTTTCACTTGCAGAAGCACTCAAAAAGTGCCCATTCTTCATCCGCAAGATAATCTGCAAAAAGGTCAAGAAGACTCTCGGCGGCAAAATCCGTCTGTTCATTGTCGGTGCAGCTGACCTTGATACATCACTTGTTGAGGATTTCGGTGCACTCGGTATCAGAACACTTCAGGGCTACGGTCTTACAGAGTGTGCTCCCCTGCTCGCAGGCAACAACGATTTCCACCTCAACAAGGCTTCAACAGGCCCTGCAATTCCCGATGTTGAGATTAAGATTGATGATCCCAACGATGAGGGTGTAGGCGAAATTCTCGCAAGAGGCGAAAACATAATGCTCGGCTACTACAACGACCCCGAGGCAACCGAAGCTGTATTCCGCGACGGATGGTTCTGCACAGGCGACCTTGGCTGTATGGACAAAAACGGTGACCTTTACATAAAGGGCAGAATCAAGAACGTTATCGTAACCGAAAACGGCAAAAACATCTACCCCGAAGAGCTTGAGACAAGACTTTCCGAATACCCCGAAATCGGCGAAGCACTTGTATACGCTTCCGACGAAAACGGTGAAACCTGCGTAAAGGCAAAGATATTCCCCAACCTTGAATATATCAAGGAGCGTTTCGGCGGTGAGAAGCCCAGCGAAGAGGAAATCAAGAAAACAATCCACAATGCAATCAAGAGCGTTAACAGCAAAATTCCCAACTACAAGCACATCAAGATTGTTGAAATTCTTTCCTCTGCACTTGAAAAGACAACCACACAGAAAATCAAGCGTTTCGGTAAAAACGTAAAATAAGATAAAAAAGTAAGACTTGCATTTCAAATGAGATGCAAGTCTTTTTTATTGATATATTTTTTAAGATTCTTCGCTTTCGCCCAGAATAACAAATTATAAAATTACGCCGGTTATGAATATCTCAATACCGATTGCGATAAGGATTACACCGCCGAATATAGAAGCCTTGCCTGCAAGCTTTGTGCCGAATTTTCTGCCGATAAGGATACCGCCAAGGCAGATAAAAAAGGTAACAAAAGCGATAAGCAGTGCGCAGACGATTGCCTGAGTCAGATTGTAATCGGAAATCGTAAATCCGACGGAAAGTGCATCAATCGAAGTTGCGACGCCCTGCATTATAAGCATACCGATGCCTACTGCAGGCTTTTCGTCACATTCACTGTCTTTATTCTTTATACCCTCAACCAACATCTTACCGCCGATAAACGCAAGCAGAATGAGTGCAATCCACGGTATAAACTTTTCAAAAGCATTGAAGTACTGAACAACCGTATGTACGCAAATCCAGCCAATCATAGGCATAAGAGCCTGAAAGAAGCTGAACAGACCTGCAATACCGCACATCTTGCTTTTTTTCATACAGGGCTCGTTGAGTCCGTTTGCAAGCGAAACGGAAAACGCATCCATCGCAAGACCGACGCCAAGCATAATGCTTGTCAAAAAGAAATTAAAGCTCCACATAATAAAATTTCCTCCGAAAATATAATCAGCAAAATAACACCCCGGGTAAAGCCGCTCGGCTATACTCGGGGTGATTTCTGAAAATATACAGACTCCGTGCATAGCAAAGCTAACACGTGAGTCTCGCAATTTAAAACAAGCCAGGCTAAACGCCAGTATGTTGACTTATTACGCACAGAATGCGCTTGCTACTCCCTCACAGGGTAATAGTGATAATATCACAAAGTTCATTCATTGTCAATAAGTGGAAGGATTTCTTCGTCAATTTTACGGTCTTTGAAATAATATTCTCTGTCGTGCTCCCCTATCTCTCGCAAGACCTTGCAAGGATTGCCGACAGCGACAACGTTTGACGGAATATCCTTGGTAACTATACTGCCTGCACCGATGACAACATTATCACCAATCGTAACGCCGGGCAATACAACAACACCTGCACCGAGCCAGCAATTGCGACCGATACGCACAGGCATATTGTACTGATAAGCCTTTGAGCGAAGTGACGGATTCAGAGGATGACCTGCCGTCGCAACGGTAACATTGGGGCCGAACATAGTGTAATCGCCGACATAAATATGTGTATCATCAACCATTGTGAGATTGAAATTGGCATATACACCTTTGCCGAAATGCACGTGATGACCGCCCCAGTTTGCGTGGAAGGGAGGCTCAATATAACAGTCCTCCCCTATTTCGGCAAACATCTCTTTGAGCATTGCAGCACGCTTGTCAAGCTCGCTCGGGCGTGTAGCATTAAAATCGTACAGCTTATCAAGACATTCAAGCTGCTCGGTCATAACATCGTCGCCGCTCGGATAATAGAGCATACCGCAGTGCATTCTTTCTCTGTTTGTCATAAAAACCTCTTAAATAAAGTCGTACGGATTTGTTTCGCCGTCAACACAGCGGATGAAAAGCTCAAACTCAACGTGGCTGTCATCCCATACACGTGCCGGCTCTTCCTTATCGTAATAATTGCTGCTGCCGTGTCCTGCCGCAGGAATTATGTGCTTATCTGCGTTTACAACTACCTCATCAAGCGGCACAAGCTCATCATCGTGCTTTGCAGCCTCAAGCATTTCGGGCTTGAAGTGAGTTGCGTTGAAGTAGAAGCCGTTGACATCCTTTACAAATACCATAATACCGTTGCCGTCTTCATCGCAGAGTGCACCGAAACGAGTCTTTGCGTGTGCAGAGTTTTCCATAGGACGGATATAGTGCACGAAGTTTTCTTCTACCTTCATAGCATAGGTCGCAATCATTGAAGCTTCCATTCTGTCTGCATAAGCTTCGCCCGGACCAAGGCCATAGAAGAGCATATTATCGAGTGACTTGTCAAGCACAAGACGGAAACCGAACTTCGGAAGCTTGGGTGCAAGCGGATTCTTATCGCCGACAAAGCCGACCTTGACAGTGCCGTCAGCGGCAACGCTGTAAGTAAGCTTACCCTTGAGCACGGGAATAACGCTCGGTCCGCCGATAGAAACATCGCAGATAACCTTTACGCTCTTATCATCTTTTTCAACTGTGCAGGAATAAGTTTTCTGATTGATTCTGTCAAGACCTGCACTGCGGCCTTCGATTGCTTCACCTGTAATGTTCTTCCAGTGAGCAAACCAGGTTTCAACACATACAGGCTCGGCAAGAAGATTCTTACCGTTCTGAATTATTTCTTTGAGAGCACCGTAGGGTTTATCGAAAACGAGTGTGCTCGAAGCTGTCTTGATTGTAAGATAACGTCTGCCATCTTCAACCTCAAGCTCACCGTCAACAGCAGTTTCTTCATTTACAAATGTGCTCAGTTCAAACTGCTCAAAGCCGATTTCATAGCCTTTCTCTGCCCAATCGGTTTCTTCCTTGGTTAAGAAAAAGAGATTGAGATGATAGTTGCCTTCAAACTCTTCGTTTTCAAAGAGCACAAATTCTGCGCTTGTACGTGCGGCAACATCAAGATTTTCTATCTTACCGCTGTTTACTACCTCGACACCGTCACGCACAACAACCCACTCAAGCTCCATATCGGCAAGAGAAGTGAAGAAACGCTTGTTGAAAATTGTGATCTTACCGTTTTCATATGTTGTTGTGAAGGGCTGGTATGCACGCTTCATATCGAAGTAACCGGGACGAAGCTCACGGTTTGCAAACACAAGACCGTCAATACAGCAATCCTCATCATTCGGATAGTCGCCGAAGTCACCGCCGTAACGGTAGCCTGTCTTGTCGCCGTTCTTAACAGCAATTGAGTGATCGTTCATCTCCCAAATGCACATACCGAAGAGGCTGTCATACTTATCAGCAAGACGGATATGACCGAAGATATTACCTGTTGAATAAGCACAGACATACTCGCAGAAGTAGAACGGCTTAGCAGGATTGTTTTTAAGATAATTCTCAGTATAGTCAAGCTCGGCATACATACGGCTTTCAACATCGGAAATATCGGCAAAATTCTCACCTTCGGGCACAGCCTTGAATTCAAGGTGAGCGTTTTCGTAGTGGACAATCGCATTCTTGTCGCGACTCTTGATATATTTGTGCATTGCTCTGTGGTTTTTGCCGCAGCCGGACTCGTTACCGAGTGACCACATAACAACGCAGGCGTGGTTCTTATCACGCTCAAAGAGTCTTGCCGCACGGTCAACGTAAGCAGCCTCCCACTCATCAGCAGTAGAAAGCAGTGACCAGCGCATCCAATCCCATGTATCGCGATATTCAAAGCCCATACCATGAGTTTCGATATCAGCTTCGTCTACAAGCATAAAGCCAAGCTCATCGCAAAGGCCTGCAAAGCGAGGGTCATTGGGATAGTGAGAAGTACGGATGCAGTTACAGCTTGCACACTTGAGAATATAAAGGTCTTCAAGCATCTCTTCCATACTTGCAGTGTAGCCGCCTGTAGGGCTGGAATCGTGGCGATTTATACCCCAGAGCTTGACTGCCTTACCGTTGAGGTAAACAACGGCATTCTTGATTTCAAGGCGTTTAAGGCCTAATTTCTGCAGAATTATTTCGTTCTCTGCTTTAAGCACGAGAGTATAAAGTGTAGGCTGCTCTGCATTCCAGAGCTCGGGTGCATCAACCTTGATAACGTTATCGTTACCGCAGTAAAGAACCTCACCGTTCGGAGCAAGAAGCTTATACTCAACCTCTGCTTCACCGCAAAGAGTTGTATCAACGGTTACTGTCGCAATATCGAGTGACTCGGCAACATCAACACGTGCATAAAAATCCTTAATATGGTTGTTTTCACGGCTGAGGAGATATACCTCACGGAAAATACCTGAAAGTCGATAGCAATCCTGATCCTCGAGATATGAGCCGTCACACCATTTTACAACAAGCACATCAATACGGTTCTCACCCTTGACAAGCTTATCGGTAATATCAAACTCACTTGTACAGCGGCTTACCTGGCTGTAACCGACAAACTGCTTATTTATAAAGAGATAGAAACAAGAGGAAACGCCCTCAAAGTTTATGTAAACCTTCTGATCAAAATCTTCGGGAAGGTCAAATGTGCGTGAATAATGACCGCAGGGATTTTCATCGGGCACGTGAGGCGGATCAAGCTGGAAAGGATACTTGAGGTTTGAATAAAGAGGTACATCGTAGCCTCTGTCGAGAAGCATCTGCCAGCAAAGCGGAACAGTTATTGTTTCGTTGAACTGAGTCTCAAGGAAATCTTCCTCAATATCTTCAAAGCTCTTATAAAATTTAAAATCCCACTCGCCGCAAAGGCCGAGGAATCTTTCGGATTCGTCTCTGTTACCTGCAAGAGCAAGCTCTTCGCTGCTGAAGGGTACAAAATACGCGCGAGGTGCCTCACAGCCGATGTGGAGTGAGTTCAGGTCTTTGTGATAGGCTTTAAACTGCATACGTTTATTTCTCCTTTTTTATTTGGATTGTGGGCTCGTCACCGTAGCCCGTAACTTTTACAAGGGAATCTTCTATTTCAACCACTGCACAGGTAAGTGCTTCACCCATACACAGTGCTTTGAAAACAACATAAGGAATCGAGCCGATTTTTGATTGTAAACCATCGTGATAATGTCCGCAGAATACTGCGGCAATTTTATCTTCATACTCCATAAGAATATCGGTTATTTCATCGGCATTGTTTATAGTGTGGTCTTCGTCGCCCGAAAGAAGTGCGTGAGTCATAACCACAACGGGTTTTGAGGAACAAGCGATTTTGCTCTTCATCCAATCAAGCTGTTCATCATCAACATAACAGTCGGTCCAGATAATTTCCTTTTCCGGGTAAGGTATATCTTTTGAATTCATACAGCTGTCGAGCATAAGGCAGAGATACCCGTCGGTTTCGAAAGAGTAATACCTACCCTCCATACCTGTAAGCTGCATAAACTCATTCTTATCGAGTGCGGTATCGTGATTGCCGAAGGTTGTATAAAAAGGAATATCAAACCCGCTCAGCATCTCACGCATTTCTGTTAAGCCCTGAGTTTGCGGTTTGTAGCCGTCAAAGCTGTCGACAACATCGCCGAGGCAGACTGCAAATTCGCAACCATCCGAATAACTTTCAAGTGCGGTTTTAACCTTATCAAGCGACATAGCGTGATAACGGTTATTACTGCCTGCCGGCTTATCGGAATAATGCAAATCGGTAACAACAAGAAATTTCATAGGCACCTCCGCAAATATATACCGCTATTATAACAAAAAAGCAGACGGGTTACAATACCCGTCTGCTGACTTATATAAAGTATTTTATAAAGCAAATGAAAAAGAGACCGTCACGAATGACAGTCTCTAAATCAATTCGGTTTGATGATTAGACAGCACGTGTAACCTTACCTGAACGAAGGCAACGTGTGCAAGCGTATACCCTCTTGGGTGAACCGTTTACAACAGCCTTAACACGCTTGATGTTGGGCTTCCATGTTCTGTTGGAACGTCTGTGTGAGTGCGATACCTGGATACCGAATGTAACGCCTTTACCGCAGAATTCACATTTTGCCATTTGCGGCACCTCCTTAAGTTAAGTCTTATACTAAACGAACATCAATTATATTAACAGATAATTAAATAAAATGCAAGTGTTTTTTTGTATTTTTTTAAACTATATCGAATTATTCTTTTGTGTATTTTGCCAATTCCTCACGAAGCCAGGCACAGGCAGCCGCCGCACCGTCATCATCGGCAGGAAAACACTGCACAGTCATGGACTCTTTGTCGGTCATATCATACGACTGCCAACCGATATAGTAACGTGCTTCAATCTGTTTGTCGCCCTCTTCGGGAACAAGAACGGTAAGTCTGTAGCGGAACTGGTCATCGAAAACACCGCTGTCAGCCTTAAGTGCCACTGAACCGAAGTAAGTGTTGGGCTTACCCCAGATAGGCACGGCACCGAGAAGATATTCAAAGGTAAGTTCGGGTATCATAATTTATCTCCTTAATATGTGGCTATTTTGCTGATAATCGGCTCGCCTCTTGAAGCTTCAACAACAATTTTAAACATATCGCAGCGTACATCTTCTTCGATAATACGCTTGTTGCCGATTGTTGTGTAATTGGAGTATACCTTTTCCCATATACCGTTTTTGCGCCTTAATATACGGAACGACTCAACACGCTGACCCTGAACCAAATCCTCTTCAAGCTCAAAGAAGTTGATATCTTTTTCTTCGCCGAGCTCGACAAGATATTCGCACTGATAACCGCCGAGCATAGTACGTGTAACCTTTGCACCCTCGCAAAGATTTACATTGAAACTTGAACGTATTTTTTCGCCAAGCTCCTTAAGCCTTGCGATATCGCGCGGGTCAAACCTGCCATTCGGCATAGGCGGAATATTCAGGTTAAAGGTTGTATTACCGCCGACAGAGCGAAGATATGTAGCAAAAAGCCTGTCGAGCGAATGAGGCTCCTCCTCGGGATGATAAAACCAACCCGGACGGATTGACATATCAATCTCTGACGGACAGAAAACAAGACCGCTTGAATACATTATATTTTCGAGTGTACCTATATCCTTATCGCTGTTGTAGATATGTTCAAGCTTACCGTCGAGCAAACTGCCCTCGGTCTGCTTTTCGCAGAAACAGCAAAGCTCCCACGGCACAACAGCCCACTCTGCCGCACGCGCACTGCCCGACTCATTACCGCACCAGCGGATATCCGGGCCGTCATCCTTGAACACTGTGGCATTCGGCTGATATTTGCGTACAAGCTCGAAATAAGACTCAAACTCGTAAACCTGCTTTTTACCGCTTGGGCCTTCGCCGCAGGCACCGTCAAACCAGACGTGGAAAACCTCGCCGTAATTTGTCAACAGCTCTGTAAGCTGTGCACGGTAGAAATCGTTATATTTTTCAGTTCCGTAAAGCTCGGAATTCCTGTCCCACGGAGAGAGGTAAAAGCCGAATTTGATACCGCCTCTGCGGCAAGCATCGGCAAACTCGCGCACGATATCGCCCTTGCCGTTTTTGTAGGGGCTGTTTCTGATACAGTGCTCGGTAGTTTCGGTCTGCCAGAGGCAAAAACCGTCGTGATGCTTGGCTGTGATAACCGCGCCCTTCATACCCGCAGACTTGATAGCTTCAACCCAAGAGTCGCAATCAAGCTCGGTCGGATTGAAAATTGCAGGGTCTTCTTTACCTGTACCCCACTCAAGACCTGTGTATGTATTGGGGCTGAAGTGTACAAAGGCATAGAACGGAGTTTCTCTGAGATGCCTGAGCTGTCGCTCGGTTGGCACTACCCTGCCTGCTTTTTCGAGGAATGACTTTATATCACTCATTTTGTTGCAAGTTCCTTCTGCTTTTTGGACTTTTTCTCTGTAACCATATCTGTGTAAAGGTTATTGACATTGTTCTTGCCTGTGTGGTGATAGGGCCATACGAGAAGAACAACATAAACTATTACACCGCCGATTGTATTGCAGACAATATCTTCCATTGTGTCCATAAGTGCCCAACGGTATGTAAAGGTTTCTGCAGTCCAACCTTCAGCCCAGAGCTTTTCATTGATAACATGAGGAACTATGTGCGGATTTTCAAGGAAGGGTTTTTTCAAATCATCTGCAACTTTTGCAGCTTCCTGATAGCACCAGTGCTGTGCATCGGAGCCGAAGAACTGATCGAGAACAAACTCGACAATCTCCCATACATTACCGCAGATAAAAGAGAAACCGAAAGCGGCAATAACAACAAACGGAACGTGGCTTCTGACCTTGTCGCGGTGCTGCATTGCAGTAAGAGCCTCATAACCGAAGAGAGCACCTGCCGCACCGCCGAATATATGGAAAACAAGATCGTAAAAACGGAAGCTGTAGTAAAGGTTGAGATATGCACCGCAGAAAGATGCCATAAAGAAACCTACAACGGAAATATCCTGAATGTAAGACGGCAGATAACGCATAAAGTTCTTTTTGCTCATCGCCATACAGATTTCCCAAGCAAACATACCAAAAAGATTGGCTGCCATCTGCTTAACCATCATAGGTCTGCCGCCATACTGAGTAAATCCGAAAAGCGAATCGAGAATACCGAAAATCATAACACAGCGGAAAATCCACCACCATACAATCTCCCATGTTTTTGCGTTAGTTTTGATTCTTGAAAAATAATCTTTTACAACGCCCATAATACTTCTCCCTCAAAATAGTATTTTAAATTTATACGCACTGTAACACAGTGCAACAAGCTTTTACAAAAAGCTATGTATAGTTTATCAAAACTTGTCGTAAAAGGCAAGAGAAAAAGCAGAGATTATTCTGAATTTATATATAAAATAAAGAGCGATTTTAAAATCGCTCTCAATTAATTTTATTTCTTTTTGCGTTCCGGGAGATTGGTAATGATTATGGCGACAAACATCACAATACAGCCGATACCCTCACGAAGCTCAAGCTTCTCGCCCTGCACAATCCATTCGGTAAGCACCGCAAACACAGACTCCAGACACATAAGCAGTGAAGCTACGGCAGGCTTTGTATACTTCTGACCGACAATCTGAAGCGTATAGCCTGCACCGCTGCTCATAATACCTGAATATAACATAGGTATAAGAGCACCCTTTATACCGACAGCAGTAGGCGTTTCAAAAACAAACATAAAGATCAGCGATATAACACCTACAACAAAAAACTGTGTTGCGGACAAAATCACGCCGTCAACCTTATCCGTAACGCTGTCTATATACAGGATATGTACAGCGAAAAAAGCGGCACAGCCGAGTGCGAGCAATTCACCCAAGCCAAGGGTAAACGAAGAATCTACGCAAAGAAGATACGCACCCGCACAGCCCATTAGTACGGCTATCCAGACAACAAAGCGCTGTCTGTGACCGAGGAACAGACCGAAAACAGGCACAAGAAGCATATATAACGCCGTTATAAAACCGATTTTACCCGAAGCAGCCTCATCAATATAATTAAACGCAAACTGCTGTAAATTGCTGGCACAAAAGAGAATCAGGCCGCATATAATACCGCTTTTAGCCTGAACAAAAGCATCTTTTTTCTTTTGCTCTTTTGTACGGGTATCGCTCTTACGCTTCCTTAACTGCATAAACAGTATCAGCGGAAGCAGCACCGCGGCACCCATCAGCATACGCAGACCGTTGTAAGTAAAAGCACCTACGTGGTCTTTGCCGACATCCTGCGCGACGAACGATGCTCCCCAGATAATTGCAGCAAGCAAAAGGGCGGCATTACCGCCCATTTCTTTCTTTTTATTTAGTACCATATAAATTAGAACTCCATAGGTTTACTGCCGTTTTCGCGAGACTTATCTGCGAGGAAAACGGTTTTGTGACCTGCAACGGAATCGAAAATTGAAGTACACGATACCGACGGAGCTTTGCCGCTGATATAGTTGACAAAATCCTCAGCAAGTCCGACATCTCCACCGCCGTGGCCACAGCTGTCGAAAATTCCGGTAAAATCTATAATCTCTTCGTCAAATTCTTTGCCGGGATCGGGATTTATTTTGAGAATATGTATGTCGTTATTTTCAAATTCGCCGTAGATTTCGCCCTTTGTGCCGACGATTTCAATTCTTCTCATCGGTCTTGCTGTACCTGCAACCATATTATGTGTGCCGGTAGCGCCGCTTTCAAAATTAACCATAACGCTCTGATGGTCAACAACGTCATTACCGCTCTTGTAGATGCACTTACCGTAAGGGCTGTCACCTTTGAGAAGATTAATTTTATCTTCGATGCTTGCGTTTTCCAGATCCTCAAGTGCTGACCAGACGTAAAACTCCCATCTGTCGGGATGGTCGATATATATGCGCTTTGCGGAATAAAGGCAGGTATCAACGTGAGGGCAATCAACAAGGCACTTTGAGCCCGCACCCTCCGGAGCCATCTCAGGCTTGAACTGGAAGATTGAGCCGCAGCTTGAAACCGTCTTAGGTTTGTCTCCACCCATCATCCACATCATAATATCAAGGTCATGACAGCATTTTGCAAGCAGCATAGAGGTTTTACACTCCTCTTTCCTGCCCCATTTACCTCTGACATAAGATGTAGAAGCGTGGTGATAGCTGACATGTTCAAACATATTGATACTGATTATATCGCCGATTTCGCCTGCAAGCACACGCTTCTTGATTGCAATATAAAACGGTGTATAGCGAAGCACATGGCAAATCATAACCCTGTTGCCGTGTTCTTTTACAGTATCAACAAGCTTTTCAAGCTCCTCAATATTAACGGCAAACGGCTTTTCGAGAAGCATATCGTAGCCTGCCTTGAGCAGAGGGATAGCCGTTTCAACGTGCTGGTGATCCATAGTGCCGTTGATTACGGCATCGGCAAACTTCGGCACAGCGGCAAGCTCCTCCGCACTCGAGAAGCAGTTTTCTTCCGGGAAGCCGAACATCTTACGTGCTTTTTCACATCTGAAAGGATTCGGGTCGGCAATACCGACTATTTTGAGTTTTTCCGGTGATTTAAGTGCAAGCTCGGCATAAGTAAATGCACGATGACCTCCGCCGACTATAATTGCTGTTACAGGTTTTGCATTCATAATATAATACCTCTGATCATTTAAAACATACAAAGAAATAATAGCATAATAAAAGAATTAGTCAAGACAAAAATAAATAAAAAAACAACCAAGACTAAATGTCTTGGTTGTTTGGTTGAATTTTAATTCAAATCAGAATATTGTGGTAAGAACCTTTGCTACAAAAGCAACTACAAAGAAGCTGATACCGATAACCTTTGTGAGCTTGACAAGCTTAGCTTCCATTGTACGGCCCTTGTTCTTGCCGAAGAAAGTCTCTGCACCGCCGGCAATAGTACCGGAAAGGCCCTGAGAGTTACCCTCCTGAAGAAGAACGAGAGCTGCGATTGCAATTGAGAGAACAATAAGAACTACGCCGAAAACGATTTCAAACCATAACATAATAATTCACCTTAACGCCTGCTTTAAAAGCAAGGCTGTTACCCTTTCTTTTGAAAATATATACAATCTCCGTTTTTATACTCGAGTATTCTACCACATAGTTTTTGATTTTGCAATAGTTTTTTAAAAAAACTGCAAATATCGAGGAAAAAATTTCAATACATATAAAATCAAACTTGTGCCAAAATACTGTAGACGGACAAAGGACGTTAATATGATGCGTTTGCTTCGTGCTTTCTCCGTCGGCTGTTAACGGCGGGGAAGCCTGCACTAACAGCTACATATTATATAAGTGTCATCTGCTCGCCACTGTCTTCAGCGCTGAGCAGAGCACCGGTTGACGGAAGATTCTTGGTACGGTAGCGATAAGGCTTTACAAACTCACCCTCATTATAAGAACGCACAGTCATCAGTCGCTGACCTTTCTTGAGAGTAAACACGGCAACACCCTGCGTATCTTTGGTAGTTTTGGAAGATATTGCGGCAGTGTTGAAAAGAAGATGCCTGCCTGCACTTGAAACAAGCACGACCTCCGTATCCTGCGCGATATAAAGTGCAGACACAAGCGGAGATTTGTCACTGTATGCCTTGATGAGCTTCTTGCGGTTGGTCTTTGTAGCATAGACTGACATATCAACCTTGGCAACCTTACCGTTTTCAAAGAAGAACATCATATAACCGTTATACTCTTTGAGCAGAGCCATATAGGTTACGGCTTCCTCAGGCTCCATATCGAGCTTTGAAGGCACATAATCGCCGAGCACACTTGCTTTGGTGAACTCAAAGTCGTCTGCCTTTGCCTTATAAACCTGCTGCTTATTGGTAAAGAAAAGCAACTCGACATCGTTGGTTGTATCGTAGGTTGCGATAATCTCATCGTTTTCCTTAACCTTCTGCTCGCCGCTCATACGAAGTGAGAGCGGAGTAATCTTCTTGAAATAGCCCTCGCGTGAAAGGAAGATATGAACAGGCTCATTTGAAACAGGCTCTTCAGCTTCTGCCTCTGCTATTTCAGCCTGATAGATAATCTCGCTTCTGCGAGGTTTGCCGTACTTTTTGACAACATTCTGAAGCTCGGCAATAATTATCTTCTTTACACGCTGACGCTTTTCAAGTATTTCTTCAAGGTCTTTTATAGTATCTTTAAGGCTTTCGATATCCTTGGTATGCTTGAGGATATACTCACGGTTGAGGTGACGGAGCTTGATTTCCGCAACATACTCAGCCTGGACTTCATCAATACCAAATCCGATCATAAGGTTTGTAACAACCTCTTTTTCTTCTTCGGTGTTACGGATAATCTTTATAGCCTTGTCGATATCAAGAAGTATCTTCTGAAGACCTTCCAACAGATGCAGTCTGTTGCGGCACTTCTGAAGCTCAAAGAAAGTTCTTCTGCGGACACAGCCGGTGCGGAATGCAATCCACTCATTGAGAAGCTGCTTCACACCGAGCACCTGCGGCATACCTGCAATAAGCACGTTGAAATTGCAGGAGAATGTATCCTCCATAGGAGTCTGCTTATAGAGCTTGAGCATAAGCTTATCCGCATCGACACCGCGCTTGAGGTCGATTGTGATTTTAAGACCGTTCTTGTCGGTTTCGTCACGCACGTCGCTTATTTCTTTAAGCGAACCCGCTTTAAATTTCTCGATAATTTTATCGATTATAGCTTCCGCTGTAGTGGTAGGCGGTATTTCGTAAACATCTATACAGTTGTTGGATTTGTCGTACTTGTACTTTGCTCTTACCTTGATACTGCCGCGACCGTTATTGATAACATTCATCATCTCGTCGCGGTTGTAGATTATCTGACCGCCGCCGATAAAATCGGGAGCTTTGATAATCTCGGACACATCGTAATCCGGGTCCTTGATAAGCTCGATCGTGGTATTACAGATTTCTTCAAGGTTGAATGAGCATATTGAGCTTGCCATACCGACGGCGATACCCGTATTTGCATTGACAAGCACACTCGGGAATGATACGGGAAGAAGCGTAGGCTCCTTCATTGTGTTGTCGTAGTTGTCGACAAAGTCAACGGTATCCTTATCGATATCAGCGAAAAGCTCGGAGCATATTGACTCGAGCTTTGCTTCGGTATAACGGGAAGCAGCCCACATCATATCGCGTGAGTAAGCCTTACCGAAGTTACCCTTTGAGTCTACAAGCGGATGAAGCAGAGCCTCATAGCCGCGTGAAAGGCGCACCATAGTATCGTAAATTGCAGCATCACCGTGAGGGTTGAGCTGCATTGTACGGCCGACGATGTTAGCCGACTTTACTCGTGAGCCGCTAAGCAGGCCCATTTTATACATTGTATAAAGGAGCTTACGGTGAGCAGGCTTGAGACCGTCGATTTCGGGAATCGCACGGGACATAATAACGCTCATCGCATAGGGCATATAGTTGACTTCGAGCGTATCGGTAATACGCTGGTTTACAACTTCACCCGCACCGATAATATGTGCATTAGGGTTGATATCTGACTTAGGCTGTTTTTCTGTCTTTTTCTTTGCCACTTAATATCTCCCCTTTCTCAGCTTACGTCTGCCATATCAATATAGAGATGGCCGTTTTCTGCAATATACTGTTTTCTGCCTGCAAGGTTATCACCGAGAAGCAGGTCGAATTTCTCTGCCATAGCCTCGGCAAAATCAGGCTCGATTTTGATAAGTCGGCGTGTTGCGGGATTCATTGTGGTAAGCCACATCATATCCGCATCGTTTTCACCGAGACCCTTTGAACGCTGGATTGTAAATTTCTTGCCTTCAAGCTCGGCAAGAACGTCTGCCTTCTCCTTTTCGGTATAGGCAAACCATGTTTCATCTTTATACGATATTTCGTAAAGCGGTGACTCTGCAATAAAGACATAGCCTTCTTCAATAAGAGTAGGCATAAGGCGGTAAATCATGGTAAGGATAAGAGTTCTTATCTGGAAGCCGTCGACATCGGCATCGGTACAGATTATAACCTTATTCCACTTGAGATTATCAAGGCTGAACGTCGCAAGGTCTTTTGCGTGCTTACCCTTAACCTCAATACCGCAACCGAGAACTTTGATAAGGTCGGTTATGATATCGCTCTTGAAAATCTTATCGTATTCGGACTTGAGACAGTTGAGAATCTTACCTCTGACGGGGATTATAGCCTGGAATTCGGAGTCACGCGACTGCTTACAGGCACCCAAAGCAGAGTCACCCTCAACGATAAACAGCTCACGCATACTGACATCACGGCTTCTGCAGTCGACAAACTTCTGCACTCTGTTTGCCATATCGTTGCTGCTCTGCAGACTCTTTTTGATTGTCTGCCTTGTTGTTTCAGCCTTAACGCGGCTACGCATATTGATAAGCACCTGGTCGCAGATTTTCTCTGCTTCAAGCTTATTTTCGATAAAGTAGATTTCAAGCTGTTTACGCAGGAAATCCGTCATAGCCTCCTGAATAAACTTGTTGTTTATTGCTTTTTTAGTCTGGTTTTCGTAAGAGGTCTGCGTAGAGAAAGATGAAATAACAAGTATCAGACAGTCCTCTACATCCTGAAAGCTGATTTTCGGGTCAGTCTTGGTATACTTATTATTCTGTTTGAGATAAGCATCAATCTGCGAAACGAACGCACTTCGTGCCGCCTTATCTGGTGCACCGCCGTACTCGAGCCAGCTTGAGTTGTGATAATACTCTTTAAGCTGAGCTTTGTTTGAAAAGCGGAGTGCAACGTTTATCTTGAGCTTGTAATCCTTCTGGTCAGCTCTGTCACGGCCTACACGCTCTGCAGTCCAGAACTGAGTCGGGCTTATTGCACCGTCGCCGCCGATTTCGTCTACATAGTCCTTGATACCGTTTTCGTAAAGGTACTCGTATGTTTCGAAGGAGTTGGAATTGCCCTTCTGGTTACGGAGAACAAAACGCACACCGGGATTTACAATTGACTGACGCTTGAGTGTAGCCTGGAAATATTCAAGTGAAACCGCAATATCGGTAAAAACTTCAAGGTCGGGCTTCCAGCGGATACGCGTACCGGTATCCTTCTTGGTATACTCCTCTTTGACCATTTTGCCTGCAGGCTTGCCCTTTCTGAACTTAAGCTCGTAACGGTAGCCGCCTGTTTTTATTTCCGCCGCCATATATTCGGAAGCATACTGTGTTGAGCAAAGGCCAAGACCGTTAAGACCCAGCGAATACTCGTAGCTACCGCCGTCGTTGGTATCGTACTTACCGCCTGCATAAAGCTCGCAGAATACAAGCTCCCAGTTGAATTTTTTCTCCTTGGGGTTGTAGTCAACCGGAATACCTCTGCCGAAATCCTGCACCTCAACAGAGCCATCCGAAAAACGGGTGACTATAATCTTGTCGCCGTGGCCTTCACGTGCTTCGTCAATTGAGTTTGAGATAATTTCAAAGATAGAATGCTCGCAGCCCTCGATACCGTCAGAACCGAATATAACGGCAGGACGCAGACGCACACGGTCGGCACCCTTGAGGGTTTTTATGCTTTCTACTCCGTATTCTGCTTTTTTCGGCATTTGTTTTACCTCTCTTTAATACCACAGTTTGCCGACACAGCTTGAGCAGTGTCGGCAAATGCAAGTTTTATTCTTCAGTTTCTTCGGCTGTTTCCTCAACACATTTCTCTTCGGAATAAGAGCCCTGATCTCCTGGGCAGTATGTGCCTGTCATAATTTCTTTGAAAACAACACCGTTCATCTTCTCGTGCTCGATAAGATACTGTGCTACAGAATGGAGCTTATCGATATCGGTTGTAAGAATATCCTCACAGCGCTTGTAAGCACCTGTGATGATGGAATTCATTTCGGCATCTATCGAACTTGCAACATTCTCCGAATAGTTGCGTGTCTGGCCGTAATCTCTGCCGAGGAAAACCTCGTTATGACCTGAGGTATAAGAAATCGGGCCGAGCTCGTCACTCATACCGTATTTTGTAATCATACCTCTTGCGATTTCGGTTGCACGCTGAATATCGTTTGAAGCACCCGTAGATATGTCGCCCAGAACAATAGCCTCTGCAACACGACCGCCGAGAAGAGTAACGATATTGTCGAGCATATCTTTTTTGGTTGTATAGCTCTTATCCTCTGTCGGGACAGACATTGTATAGCCGCCTGCCATACCTCTGGGAATAATTGAAATCTCGTGTACGGGATCCTGTGACTCAAGGTTGAAAGTAGCAACTGCGTGACCGGCTTCGTGATAGGCTGTAAGCTTCTTTTCCTTATCGGTCATCTTATGTGATCTCTTTTCTGTACCGACAACAACCTTGACGGTTGCCTCCTCAATCTCCTTCATTGTGATAGCCTTTTTATTCTGCCTTGCAGCAAGAAGTGCGGCTTCATTGAGGAGATTTTCAAGGTCGGCACCGGTAAAGCCTGCTGTTGAGCGGGCAATAACACCGAGGTCGACATCGGGAGCAAGGGGCTTACCCTTTGCGTGAACTTTAAGCACAGCCTCTCTGCCTGTAAGATCGGGATAGTTGACTGTAATCTGACGGTCAAATCTGCCGGGACGGAGAAGAGCCGGGTCAAGGATATCGGGTCGGTTGGTTGCGGCGATAATGATAACGCCTTCGTTTGCACCGAAACCGTCCATCTCAACAAGAAGCTGGTTAAGAGTCTGCTCACGCTCATCGTGGCCGCCGCCCATACCTGCACCTCTGTGACGGCCGACAGCATCAATTTCGTCGATAAATATAATAGAGGGAGAATTTTTCTTGGCCTGGTCAAAAAGGTCACGCACACGCGAAGCACCGACACCGACATACATCTCAACAAAGTCGGAACCTGAAATAGAGAAGAAAGGTACATCTGCCTCGCCTGCTACAGCACGTGCAAGCAGAGTTTTACCTGTACCGGGAGGGCCTACAAGAAGCACACCCTTGGGAATTCTTGCACCGAGATCGTTGAACTTGGTCGGATCTTTGAGGAAGTCGACAATTTCTGCAAGCTCCTCTTTTTCTTCATCTGCACCTGCAACATCATCAAATGTTGCCTTGCGCTTTTCGTCTTTTGCGTGTTTTACTCTTGCCTTACCGAAGCTGAGAGTTTTGTTGGTTTCGTTATTGAAGCTCTGTCCCATACGGCGTACCATAAGGAACATAACCACACCGAGCACTACCATAAGAACGACCGTCGGCAATATATTGAGCAGCCATGAATTTTCACCGCCACGCTCATAGTCGTACTTAATCGGGTTATCAGCATTGGCTTTGTTGTGCTCGGTTACAAGCGGATGAACATCCCCAAGAAAAATCTGAACATTGGGTACAGTGTAATTCTTTACCGTTTCGCTGCCCTTTTCTTTATACTGAAGAGCACCCGAGCTGAGATTAAGGCTGTATTCCGTAACGTTGCCTGCTTCAAATTTAGCTACTATCTCATAGTACTGTGCTTTTTCGCTCTGCATAGATGAGCTTGCAAAGTAAAACACAATACCCATAATGAGTATCGGTACGGTAATGTATATCAGCACCGTCCTCAGCTTTCTTTTTTTGTTTGATTCCATTTTTAAACTCCTTAAAGTTATTTAAACCTTTTATACCTGATATATTTTGCCGTCACCGCCGTACTTTATGCTGTCACAACGGTAACTATGCTTTCGGTATCGTTGTCGACAGCCACTCTGTCTGCAACACCGACTCCGCATACCCATACAATACCGTCATCATCCCGAAGCACAGGGATACTGCGTCGAAGCTCGGGCTCGATATGCATTTCGCTGAATATGCGTCTGAGCTGTTTTGTCACGCCCCTGCCGCGAACATGGATTTTATCGCCCTCACGGATAGAGCCGAAAAACAACTTACCGTTTATTTTATCATAATTAAACGCATTATCCAATAGTTGTTTGTTAAAATTTTGTATATTTATTTTGTTATTTTTGTCAAAAAGTTCAAGTTTTATGTCACCGTAAGGCAAATTATTCACACCGAAGTATGCTTCACAGCTCCATTCCTCACTTTTTGCTTTAACTCTGCGGAGCACACCTGAACTGACACGAAGCGAAACGCCGCCTGAAACCTGAGTATCTCCGCCAAGTTCGATTATATTACACACTGCTTCAATATGGTGAAGCTGCGGTTTTTCGCCTGTCATTTCTTCGATAACCGTCGCAACAGCTCTGCGCCTTAATGACGGATGAAGTACGGTAATCGGCTCAGCAAGAAAGCCATCGGTAAGCCTTGCTCGCTCAACAGCCGCATCACTGAGCATCGTAAGCAGCTCTTCATCTTCACGAAGAGAATTGACACAACGCAGAAACGCATCATCAAAAGACGGATTTACGTTTTTAAGCTCGGGCACTGCTCTGTGTCTGAGTCGGTTGCGTGTATACTCATCCTGAAGATTTGTGCTGTCCGTAACGTACTCTATATTATTCTGCTCACAATATTTCTCAATTTCATCACGCGAGCAATCAATAAGCGGGCGGATAATATTACCTCTGACAGGTGGAATTGACGTAAGGCCTTTGAGTGAAGAGCCTCTTGAAAGATTGAAGAGAAAAGTTTCTTCACAATCGGACAATGTATGTGCGGTTGCAACCTTTGCAGCGGGAGCTGTACGTTCAAAAAAAGCATATCTCTCCTGCCTGCCACATTCCTCTTCACCTATACCTCTCTGCTTTGCAAGAGCAGGTATATCCGCACTGCCGACAAACAGCTCAATACCCATTTTTCTGCAAGTATCAACGCAGAAATCCTCATCACGCTTCGCTTCATCGCCGCGGATTTTATGGTTGAAATGAGCCGCACAAAGGGTAAGAGAATATTCATCTTTAAGACTGTATAAAACATTAAGGAGCGCCATCGAGTCAGCTCCGCCCGAGAGGGCTACCAGAACGGTATCCCCCGGGGTAAGCATATGATGGCACTCAATTGTTTGCTTTACTTTAAGGTTCATTACGAGTTTTCTCCGCATTTGAGAAGAGAGTGAACGCACCGTTCCAATGGAGCGGTACGGTTTCGAGCGGACCGTGTCTGTTTTTTGCGACTATAAGCTCCGCCTCGTTTTTCTTGGCAAGATCCTCTTCTGTGAGAGGGCCGTCCTTTTCGTTGATATAGTAGAACGGACGGTAGAGCATAAGAACTATATCGGCATCCTGCTCGATTGAACCTGAATCACGCAGGTCAGACAACATCGGGCGGTGAGATTTACCTCTGCCCTCCGTAACTCTGGCAAGCTGTGAACAGGCAACTACGGGAATATTGAGGTCCTTTGCCATGAGCTTGAGGTTTCGGGTGATATCTGAAACCTCCTGCACACGCTGACCTTCGAAATTCTTATCGGATTTAAGAAGACCGAGGTAGTCAACTACAACTGCGTCGACATCACGCATACGGCGTATACGTGCTTTCATCTCTGGAACCGTTATTGTGGAAGTATCATCAAAATAAAGGTTACAGTTTGCAAGCGAACCTACGGCAACACCGATACGCTGCCAGTCGTTATCGTCAAATTCGCCCGAACGCATCTTTTTGACATCGACTCTCGCTTCGGTCGCAAGCACACGCTCTGCAAGCTGACCCTTTGTCATTTCGAGCGAAAACATTATAACCTTTTTACCGCCTACAACGGCAATATTTCTGGCAAGGTTAAGTGCAAAGCTCGTTTTACCCATACCGGGACGGGCACCGACAATAATAAGGTCGGACTTGTTGAGACCGGAAATATACTTATCGAGAAGAGTGAAACCTGTAGGTACACCCTTGTGCTTTTCACGCTCAACTGGGTTTGATATAACCTTGAGCCGCTCGAGCACTTCGTTATTGATAACGTCATCAATTCGTGAAGGTGCATCCGAGCTTCTGCCCTGACGGATATTGTAAATCTTCTGCTCTGCCGAATCGAGAAGCAGATCCGCAGAATTATCCTCATTCATTGAACTGTCGATAATATCACGTGCAGTAGTGATAAGAGTACGCTTCATAAACTTTTCGCGTACTATTCCCGCATAGGTATCGACATTCTGTACCGAAGGTACAGCCTGAGCAAGCTGATAAAGATAATTCTTGCCGCTCGCATCATCATAAACACCCTCCTGCTTGAGATGCTCAAGAACAACAAGAGGGTCGATCGGCTGGGCGTTTGCATCGAGCAGCACCATTATCGTATAAATCGACCTGTGCTGCGGCATATAAAAATGCTCTGCCCTGAGTAAAGTCTGAACGGTAGGCATGCAGCGTGGGTCCTTAAGGATTGAGCCAAGCACCGCCTGCTCCGCCTCGAGACTGTAGGGCATATTCATACCGTCGTAGTTGGTCTGAGTGCTGATATCCACACCGCAACCTCCTTTCATTATTTAAAGTATTATTCGCAAACCTGAACAAAGAAAGAAGCCTTTACACCGTGGTTGAACTTTACGTTGACGGTATATGTGCCGAAGGTCTTGATATCTTCTGCGTCAAGACGCTTTTTGTCAACCTTTACGCCGTAAGTCTTCTGGAGCTCGGCAGCGATTTCCTTGGCTGTAACAGAGCCGAAAAGCTTGCCGTTCTGGCCTGCTTTTGCAACAATCTTGAGTGTTTTACCCTCGATTTTTGCAGCATCTGCCTTGGCTGCCGCAGTTTCTGTTTCGATGCGGTATTTTTCAGCCTGTTCTTTATTTTTAAGTTCGGACATTGCCTGTGCATTAGCTTCGGAAGCGAGATTTCTCGGGAAGAGGAAATTTCTTGCGTAGCCGTCTGATACGTTTACAAGCTCACCCTTTTTGCCGAGACCTTTGACATCTGCTTTAAGAACAACCTTCATTGTCCGTACACCTTCCTTTCTTGATTGTGCTGATATATTTTAGTTTTCGTTTTCTATCTGTGTGATAAGATCTACTCTGCGTGCGTGTCTGCCGCCCTCGAACTCTGTTTCGAGGAAGGTATCAACCATCATAAGTGCAAGACCTGCACCGATAACTCTGCCGCCCATTGCAAGGATGTTGGCATCGTTATGAAGCCTTGTGTAATGTGCGCTGAAGCAGTCTGAACAGCAGGCACAACGTATACCCTTTACTTTGTTAGCGGCAATAGAAATACCTACACCCGTACCGCAGCAAAGAATGCCGCGCTCACACTCGCCACTTGTGATTGCCGTTGCAACCTGCTTAGCTATAATCGGGTAATCGATTGCCTCACCTGTAAAAGTACCGAAATCTTTATACTCTACACCTTTTTCGTCAAGGTGTTTTTTAATTGCTTCTTTAAGTTCGTAACCACCGTGGTCAGCTCCCAATGCTATCATTACTGAGCACTCCTTTTCTTTAATTCTCTCTCCGCCTGCGGTACACGCAGGTATACGGGAGTAAGTTCATCTGCCGAAACGCGCTTACCTGCACCGTATTCCGCCGCAAGAGCGACACTTGAAGCACGCTGATACCTGCAGAGCACAGGTGCAAGGCGAACGTTTTTGCAAACAGTATTCAAATAATTATAACACAACTCAGCTCCGTCGCCAAGTATAATTACATCTTTTTTCAAATTTTTTATCATTTCGGGAATTTCAGCTATCATAACCGCCTTATCTTCGCAAAGTCTGACAACCTCATTACCGCAATCAAACATAGCCATATACACCTGTGAGCAGCGTGCATCCATCGCACAGAGTGCAACACAGTCGATACCCTTGAGGTTATAAGCCATAGCTTCGAGAGTTGATACACCGCAACACTCTTTACCGCCGAATGCAATACCTTTGACAGCCGCTATGCCGATGCGCACACCGGTAAATGAGCCGGGACCGTGTGCAACTGCTATAAGGTCGATATCATCAAGCGTGACACCTGCTGTATTGATACAATTTTCAACCATAGGCATAAGTGTCTGGGAATGAGTAAGACCTGCATTGATATAATTCTCGCTTACTATTCTGCCGTTGTCACAAACCGCAACACTTGCACATACAGCCGAGCTTTCAACAGCCAATATTTTCAAGCCTTTCATCCCCCTCAAAACTAAAAATCCTGTCGCACTCGTTTTCGCCTTTTTCTATAGTTACAAAAATCGTATTGTCAGGCAAAACGTTTTCAATGTTTTCGCTCCACTCAACAGCAAGCACTGCATCATCATCGAGATATTCAAAAAAACCTGTAGTACAAAGGTCATCCCAGCCATCGATGCGGTACATATCGAAATGGCAGAGTTTAGGAGAGCCATCGTACACATTTACAATGGCAAAGGTAGGACTGCTGACATGACAGTCGAGCCCCATACCCTCGGCAATACCCCTTGTAAAAGCGGTTTTGCCCATACCCAATCCGCCGAAATACGCAACAACATCACCCCGATGCAGAATTGCACCGAGAGATTTACCGAGCTGATGTGTAGCCTCCGGGCTGTTTGTAATTACAGTTTTTTTCATAATGCTCACCCTTTATCCAAAGGATTATATCACATAATTTCAAATATATAAAGTATTACTTGTAATTTTTTTTAAGCTGAGATATAATAATATGGATTTAATTATATTTCGGAGGTGAAAGCCTATGGGTAAGGCAGGTAAATTCCTGCGTGAAACTGACCTTTATCTGCTCTTTCTGTGCATTCTCGCTTCGGTTGCAGGCATAGTTGCCGTTTTCAGTGCAACTCTTTTCAGCCTCAAAGAAGGTGAAACAATATCGCGTGACTCTATCGTTATGATAGCCGCAGTTGTGTTAGGCTTTATAATATGTCTTATAATTTCGGCAATAGATTATGAAGTTATCCTTAAACTCTGGCCGATTGTAGCAGGTGTTTCGGTTACACTGATGCTGGCACTCTTTATATGGGGCACAGGCCCTACAGAGAGAAGCGACGTTATCACATGGTTGCCGTTCAAGCTGGGCGGTTTCAGCGTTTACTTCCAGCCATCGGAATTACTGAAAATCGCATTTATCATTACATTTGCCGTACACATTGAGCTTGCAAGCGACAGGCTCGACAGTATAGTAAATATACTGCTGCTGTGCGCACACGGTGCCGCCCCTACACTGCTTGTTGTCATCACGGGCGATATGGGCTCCGCACTTGTATTCATTATGATATTCGCAGTTATGATGTTTATGGCAGGCATCAAGCTCAGGTATTTCATAGCCGCACTGCTTACTGTCATCGCAATTTTTCCGATAGTATGGATAAAGGTTTTCAACGACATTCAGCGTGACAGATTCCTTGCTCTCATCTATCCGGATTCATATTCAGATATCATTTACCAGCAGCTTCAGGGCAAAAACGCAATAGGTTCAGGCCAGCTGACAGGTAAAGGTCTTTTCAAAGGACCTTTCACACAAAACGGTATTGTACCCGAAGCCGAAAACGATATGATACTCAGTGTATTCGGCGAAGAGCTTGGCTTTATAGGCTGTATGGCTGTTATGCTGCTGTTTTTGCTGATAGTTTTCAGAGTAATAAGAGTAGCGCAGAAAGCAAACGACAACCCCGGCAAATTGATGTGCATAGGCGTTGCGGCAATGATTGCATCGCAGGTTATAGTCAACGTAGGTATGTGCCTTATGCTCCTGCCCTGTATCGGTATCACACTGCCGTTTATGAGTGCAGGCGGCTCATCCAACCTTTGTATTTATATTGCAATGGGTGTTGTATTCAGCGTATACCGCTTCAACAAAGAGCATAAACCCGTGGATTTCAGAATGATACACGTCAGTACACCTTACAGGTAAGAAAAACAAGGATAGCAGTACCGAAAGCACTGCTATCCTTTTAAATTTATAACACTTATTATTTACAAAGCTCTGCTGCAAGTGCTTCAATCTGTGCTGAAGAATCTGCAGAAAGTGCAGACTTTACGGTAACCTTGTTCTCAGCAAAAGTTATACCCTTGAATTCTGCAAACCTCTTCTCCATAAGTTTTGCCGCAACGGGTGCCCATGAACCGTTTTCTATAATACCGACAACTCTGTTTTTATAGCCGCGCTCTGCAAGCATATCGATAAAAGCTCTTACGGGCGGAAACAGCTCGGAATTATAAGTCGGAGTAGCGAGCACAAGCTTTGAGAAGCGGAAAGTCTGGGCAAGAGCCTCGTACTTATCATCTCTTGCGAGGTCGAAAGTTCTGACATTTTCACAGCCTTTTTCCTTGAGCTTGTCCGCAAGCAGAAGTGCCGCCTTCTTTGTATTACCGTATATGCTTGCGTACGCTATAACCACACCGTCTTCCTCGGGAGTGTAGGATGACCATTTATCGTAAAGAGAAATATAGTGACCGAAATTCTCCGTAATCACAGGGCCGTGAAGCGGACAAATCATACTGATTTCAAGTGTTGCGGCTTTCTTGAGCAGAGTCTGCACCTGTGCACCGTACTTGCCGACTATACCTATATAGTAACGTCTTGCTTCATCGTCCCAGTTTTCGACAGTATCGGAAAAGCCGAATTTGCCGAAAGCATCAGCCGAAAAAAGAATCTTATCAGCTGTATCGTAAGCAAGCATAACCTCGGGCCAGTGCACCATAGGTGCGGCAACAAACTTGAAGTTATGTCTGCCTGTGCAAAGCTCATCGCCTTCTTTGATTTCAAGCTTTTCAAAGCTTACATCTTCGCCGAAAAACTGCGACATCATTCTGAAAGCTTTGGTTTCGGATACAACAGTAGCATCGGGATATTCCGCAATAAACCTTGCAATACTTGCGGAATGGTCAGGCTCCATATGCTCGACTATAAGATAATCGGGCTTTCTGCCGTCGAGCACTGTTTTAAGATTGTTAAGCCACTCATCAGAAAAGCGTGCATCCGCAGTATCAAAAACGGTAATCTTCTCATCAAGCACAACATACGAATTATATAAAACACCGTCGGGCACGGTATAAAGTCCCTCAAACAAATCAATATCGTTATCCTTTACGCCGATATTATAAATGTCATTTGCAATTTTCATTGTAATCTCCTTATAAAATTCAATCCGTCTACAAATTTACTATTTACAAATTATCGTTTTAATAGTATTATTAAACTACCAAACATATTATACAGGAGGAAACAAAAATGGCAACCCTTAAAGGAACAAAAACCGAAAAAAATTTGATGGAAGCTTTTGCCGGTGAAAGCCAGGCAAGAAACAAGTATACATATTTTGCTTCAAAGGCAAAAAAAGAAGGCTATCAGCAGATTGCCGCACTGTTTGAAGAAACAGCAAACAACGAAAAAGAGCACGCAAAAATCTGGTTCAAGCTCCTTAACGGCATCGGCACAACAGAGGAAAACCTCAAGGCTGCAGCCGCCGGTGAAAACGAAGAGTGGACTGATATGTACGCACGTATGGCACTCGAAGCAAAGGAAGAGGGCTTCGACGATATCGCCGCACTTTTCGAGGGTGTAGCCGCAATCGAAAAAGAGCACGAGGAAAGATACCTCAAGCTTCTTGCAAACGTCGAAAAGGATGAAGTTTTCAAGAAGAACGAAAAGACAGTATGGATCTGCCGCAACTGCGGTCACATCGTAGACAGCGATTCCGCGCCCGAGCTCTGCCCCGTATGCGCACATCCTCAGGCTTATTTCGAACTGAGAGTTATCAATTACTGATTTAATATAATAGCAAAGGCAGGAGTTAAAGCAACTCCTGCCTTTTTATTATTTATATGTGGCGATGTGAGCATCGTTCCATACAATCGTGCTCAAGATACATCTGCGGTACTCGGTACATATTGTTATGAAATACGCACCTTGACTGCTGTAATCATAATTTTTCAATCGGTTCGGTTTTCTGTGCACAATCATTTTGCATTACGCTCGATGAGAGCGGCAAGTTTGAGAACTGCTGCCTGGGTTTTACCGTCCTTAATCTCATTGTTCAGCACCATATCAACCGCTTTATTGAGAGGAATGTACTCGACATTGAGAAACTCATCCTCGTCAAGCTCCTGCTCAACCTGAGTCAGGTCACGTGCACCGTAGAGATAAATAATCTCGTTTGTATAGCCGGGCGTCGGGTAAAACTCACCGAGATTGATATACTGCGAAGCAGTAACACCTGCCTCCTCACGAAGCTCTCTTTTGCCTGCAAGGAGCGGATTTTCGCCCTTTTCAAGCTTACCCGCAGGAAGCTCAAGCACCTCTTCCATATAAGGATAGCGGAACTGGCGAACAAATATCAGCTCGGCATCATCTGTAAGTGCGGCAACGGTAACACCGCCGCTGTGCTCTACAAATTCACGCGGTGCTTCCTTACCGTTGGGCAGACCTGCGATATCGACACGCAGATTGAGAATCTTACCTCTGTATATAGTATTTTTAAATACGGTTACTTCTCTTGTATCCATAAAGCTTTATTCACCCTTATCTTCAAAGTTAAGTCGCTCTTCTTCAACAACAAGCGGACGCTTCATTACACGGCGGTTGATATTCATAATATATTCGCCAACCAGACCGATAAAGAAGAGCTGAATTGAGCTCATAAGGAACACACCGATAAGAATCGGAGCTGTACCTGCAGGGAAATTGTTCCAATTAATAAGCTTGAGAACAAGGTAAATAATCGCAATTATAAAGCCTATCAGCGAGAAAAATCCACCTGCAAAAACAGCAAGTCTCAAGCCGATTTTGGTATAAGACGTAAACGAAAGCATTGCTGCATCGTAAAGGCTGTAAAAATTATTGTGAGTCTTACCGGCTCTGCGCTGAGGCTGAGTATACTCAATCTCCTTACGTTCCGGACCAAGCTCGGCAACAATGCCGCGAATAAAAGGCTGCGGATCATCAAGCTCACGCAGAGTTTTAACAAAGCTCTTATCGTAAAGACCGAAACCTGTAAAATGCTCAATCTGCTCAACATCGCTCATCTTCTTGATAAGCTTATAGTAGACTGAACGCATAGCGTACATAATCTTACTTTCTTTAGACTGAGTTTTAACACCGATTACAACCTTGTAGCCGTTTTCCCATTCTTTTACAAACTCGGAAATAAGCTCAACAGGGTCCTGAAAATCGGCACAGATTGTAATACAGCAATCACCGCTTGTATTGATAATTCCGTAGTAAGGACTATTGAACTGACCGAAATTGCGGCAGTTGAAAATAGCTCTTACATTTTTATCTTCCTTACATATTTCGCGGATTATTGAGCGTGTATTATCCTTCGATTTGTTGTCGATAAACAGTATTTCATAATCATACTCAGGGAGCTTTGTTACAAGCTCATTTTTAACCGCCTCATATATAGGGCGTGCATTTTCCTCTTCGTTATAACACGGTATCATTACGGAAATTTTCTTTTTGTTCTCCATCTTCATTTACTTCCTTTAAGCCATTTTACAGTTTCGTTTATTCCGTCTTCATAGCTGACCTGAGGCAAAAAGCCCGTATCAGCCGTCAGATCGGAAATATCTGCACAAAGGTACATCACCTGTTTATCGTTATACGGTAATGCTCCTATTTTAATTTCGCTTTCAGTGCCGGATGCTTTGTGCATAAGCAGTATATATTCCTTTAGCGGTCTGGCGATACCACTGCCGAGAGTATAGACTGCACCGTCCTTACCGCTTTTTGCCATAAGATAAAACGCTCTCGCGGCATCGTCACAATATAAAAAATCCCACATCTGCTCGGCAGGTGTAAACTCCGCCACCTGACCGTCAAGCATTTTACGAAGGCTCGACACGGTAATTGTAAAGCCGTTATCGCCTACACCGTAGATGCTGAGAATACGTGCCCACACGTGACGCATACCGTACTTAGTACAGGCTATGCGGGAAAGCTGACCTGCAGCAAGCTTTGATACACCGTAGGCATTTTCAGGGAAGCACGGTGTCTGCGGAGAAATCTTACCGTCAACCCTGCCATACTCAGCCTGAGAGCCTGCACCGACAAAAACCTCGCACCCTAAAGAGTGAGCCAGCTCGACAGCATCGAGAGTATAGCCGATATTCGCGCTCTGCACACGGCTGTCGTTGCGTTGGTTGCCGGAAGTACCGCCCCACGCAAAGTGAAAAAAAGCATTACAACCGCAGCCGATACTCTGACCGACTGAGGTAATGTCTGAAATATCTGCGTGAACAATGTGAACACGCTCGTGTTTTATAATGTTGTCAAGCTTTGCCGAGTTCGGTCTGCACAAAGCATAAACCTCGTGCCCCTCACTGACAAGAAGCCTGATAAGTGCAGAAGCAATCATACTGCTCGCACCTGTCACAACAGCTTTCATATAGGACAAATCTCCTTAAAGATTTACTGCCTCGATAATGGTCTTTGCCATATAATCAATCATTTCATCCGTCATACCCGGATATACACCAACCCAGAATGTATCTTCCATAATTCTGTCGGTATTCTTAAGCTCGCCGACTACACGGTAGCCTTCGCCGCTTGCACGCATCTCATCAAAACAGGGATGCTTTGTAAGGTTGCCTGCAAAAAGCATACGGGTCTGTACACCCTTGCTCTCGATATAAGGCACGACCTTCTTACGGTCGACACCCTCTTTGCAAGTAAGCAGGAAACCAAACCAGCTCGGACGTGAATTTTCACAAGCAACGGGAAGAATGAGCTTGTCTGAAACACATTCGAGTGCTGCACGGAGTCTGTTGAAATTCTCGATTCTGCGCTCGACAAAGGTCGGGAATTTCTCGAGCTGTGCACAGCCGACAGCCGCCTGAAGGTCGGTTGCCTTGAGATTGTAACCGAAATGAGAGTAGACATACTTATGGTCGTAACCATAAGGAAGCTCGCCGTACTGACCGTCGAAACGGTGACCGCAGAGGTTATCCTGACCCGAAGCGCATACACAGTCACGACCCCAGTCACGCATTGAGTGCATAACCTTGGAAAGAAGCGGATTATTGGTGTATACTGCACCGCCCTCGCCCATTGTCATATGGTGAGGCGGATAGAAGCTTGATGTACCAAGGTCGCCGAATGTACCTGTAAAGCCCTCTTTACCGTCGAGAGTATAGCGTGAACCGAGAGCATCGCAGTTGTCCTCAACAAGCCACAGACCGTGCTTGTCGCAGAACTCCTTGACAGCTTTGATATTAAACGGATTGCCGAGAGTATGGGCAATCATAACAGCCTTTGTCTTGTCGCTGAGTGCCGCCTCAAGCTGTGTTACGTCGATATTATACTGCTCAACAGTAACGTCAACAAATACAGGCACTGCACCAAACTGAATTATGGGAGTTACCGTTGTAGGGAAGCCTGCCGCAACAGTGATGACCTCATCACCTTTTCTGACAGCTCTGTCGCCGAGGAGAGGAGAAGTAAGAGTCATAAACGCGAGCAGGTTAGCACTTGAGCCTGAATTGACAAGCACACAGTAACGCACACCGAGATATTCGGCAAGCTGCTTTTCAAACTTTGTTGTATATCTGCCTGCTGTAAGCCAGAATTCGAGTGCCGAGTCAACAAGGTTTACCATTTCGTTTTTGTCGTAAACTCTCGAAGCGTAAGGAATACGCTGACCCTCTTCAAAGGGCTTTTTGATATTGTGATAGGTTTCGCAATACTCTGCTACCGCCTGAAGTAATTCTTCTCTTGCCTGTCTTTCGTCTTTCATATCTGTGTATCCTTTATGCAAAAAATTCTTTTATCTGTTCATCGAGCTTGGCAGGCACATCGCCGCCTGAAGCATATACTTTAGTCCATTCAACAGTCTTTCTGACTGCTTCGGGTGCTGACCACCCCGGCTCCCAACCGAAAACCGACTTGAGTTTTTCACAATCGAGTTTGAGGAAATTTGCCTCGTGAGGGCCATCCTTGCTGAGCACCTCATAGGTCTGACCGTTGCCCCAGCTCTCACAGAAAAGTGTTGCAAGCTGACCTGTTGTAAGGCAGTCACACTCATTCGGGCCGACATTGTAGTAATCGGCAAGCGCAGGATTTTCGTACTGTGCCGCCGCTATCATAAGATAGGCATAAAGCGGATCAAGTACGTGCTGATAAGGTCTGACCGAATTGGGATTGCGCACAATGATAGGCTTTGAAGCAATCGCTGCACGCACACAGTCGGGAATAATACGGTTGTCGGCAAAGTCGCCGCCGCCGATAACGTTACCTGCTCTTGCAGTAGAAACAGCAACACCGCCCTTATCGAAGAAGGAGCGTTTGTAGCTGTGCGTAACAAGCTCCGAGCAGGATTTCGAGTTTGAATAAGGGTCATAACCGTCAAGAGGCTCGTTCTCTTTAATCGGTCTGCCGCTCTCATTGTTTTCGTAAACCTTATCGGTTGTAACGTTGAGCACGGACTTTACGCTGTCACAAAGACGCACGCACTCGAGAATATTGACAGTACCCATAACATTGGTTTCGTAGGTATACTGCGGTTGCTCGTAAGAAGTGAGCACAATAGGCTGAGCAGCAAGATGGAAAACGATTTCCGGCTGAGCCTTGTCGAAAGCTGCTTTAAGGCTCACAAAATCACGTACATCACCTATAACGGACGTCATCCTATCCTCAAGGTCTGCAAGCTCGAAGAGATTCGGGCTCGTGGGAGGCTCAAGCGAGTAGCCTGTAAGCACCGCACCTGCGTTGATGAGTATCCTGCTCATCCATGCACCCTTGAAGCCTGTATGACCCGTAAGGAACACACGCTTGCCTTTGTAAAAAGATAAATCGAACATAGATGTTCTCCTTAAAAATCAAGTTTCACCAAAGTTACCAGTTTTTCCACGGTGCAGTACCGTCTGCCCACAGCTTTTCGAGAAGCTGCTTATCGCGCAGAGTGTCCATACACTGCCAGAAACCGTCGTGCTTATATGCACTGAGCTGACCGCTCTTTGCGGCTGTTTCGAGAGGATACTTCTCAAACACTGTTGAATCGCCCTCGATAAGGTCGAATATCTCGGGCTGGAGCACCATAAAGCCGCCGTTGATATAGCTGCCGTCCTGCGCAGTTTTTTCGCGGAATTCGCGTACTGCATCGGCTGAATCAATATCAAGAACACCAAAACGCTGGCTTACAAGAATAGCTGTAAGAGTAGCCATTCTGCCCTGCTCCTTATGAAATCTGACAAGCTCTGCGATATTGACATCGGACACGCCGTCGCCGTATGTGAGCATAAACGGCTCATCGCCGATATACTTCTGTATACGCTTCACTCTGCCGCCTGTCATTGTGTTGAGACCTGTGTCGACAAGTGTAACCTTCCACGGCTCGGAAAAATTATTGTGAACAATCATTTCGCCGTTTGCAGTAAAATCGAATGTAACATCACTGCGATGAAGGAAATAATCGGCAAAAAATTCTTTTATCGAATGCTGCATATAACCACAGCAGATAACAAACTCATTATAACCGTAGCTTGAGTACATTTTCATTATGTGCCAGAGAATAGGCATACCGCCAATCTCAATCATAGGCTTGGGTCTGAGGTGACTTTCCTCACTTATTCTTGTTCCGTAACCACCTGCAAGAATAACAACTTTCATAAGAACACATCCGTTTCTCAATCTGTATTTTTATAATTATATCATTTTGTCGAATTTAATGCAACATCGTTCTCAAAATACATGTCTGACGGCATAAACAGATAAATACAGCTGTACCTATCATCTTCAAGATAAAGATCAAGTTTGGCTTTACCGCTTAACACGTATTCTTTTTTCAGCTCATTCCACTCTTCGGGAAAGCACTCGTTAAATCTGATAACAGCAGACGCATCTATTACAAAAGGCGTACCTGGATGCTCCTTGATAAATCGGATATAAGAATACACATCGTCATAATGGAACCAATTTATCTGCTCATAAACATTTTCTTTTGCAGGTACACCCATTTGCTCCTGCACAAATGCAGCATAAGTGTGAAGCACATAAGGCGTTTCACCGCCGCATTCATTCTGAGCCCAATCATTTATCTGTGCTGCAATTTCCGAAAACGCAGGTTGTTCAAAACCGAAACGTTTGTTGAATTTACTTTCGCTGTTAAAAACGTTACCTGTCATCGTTATTGCTGCACAGAATGCAACACCTACAGTCATAAAGCATATAGAATTTTTCATAACGGTAGAAATCTTACCTTTGACAGATTCACCCGAACACTCAATACCGTTTGCCGATGACATATTTCTGTCGGCAAGCAAAGCACAAATCATAACTACCCACGGCAAAAAAGTCATACAGTTTGTAGGGAAACTGCGACCCATAAAATACGTAAAGCTGCCTATACCGGCAACGCTTGACATAAACAGTGCCGTCACACTGTCTTTATCACCGTGGAATTCTTCACCCTTGCGACGTGCAAAAGCAAGGTGCGGTACGCTTGAATAAAGGCCGTATGCAAGTGTTGCTGCAACCACTACCCATATACCAAGCTTAAGCGGCAACATAAAGAAACCTGCACCGGAAAAAGTAACTATGCCGAAAAGAATATCGTTTTTGCCGAGCAATATGCCTGCTCTTGAGTAAGTAACAGCCTCGATAACAACAACAAACAGTATAACCGACATTATTGAAGACAAAACCGCAACAGCTATACGTTTGAGCATTTCTTTGTCGGTAATTCTGAAATAAAGTGCTTTTTCAAAAATCAGAAAACCTGCCCAAACAATGGTCGCTATCATACCGGACTCCGTATTCCACATTATGGCAATAGCACAGAGCACCGCACCGAAAGCCATCAGTAAACGATGGAATTTTTTTACGGTACAGTATATTGCAATCAGACCCAATACAAGAAAAACAAAAAGTGCTCTCGTCGGATAATACTGAAAATAAAGCTCAGTATTGCCGATAAACGCAAGCGGTCCCAGAGTAAAGAAACCGATCGCACAGATTACACCGAGAAGTTTATTTTTGAAGAACCGGTAACAGAAGCCAAGCACGCAAGCAGCCATCACTGCAAAAACAAGCGACATATAAGCCGAAAGCGACTGCTGATTTACTCCGCCGAAAAGTTTGAGCACAGGCACTACAAGATAAGGATAGAAGCCGTAAAGCTCATTAAATCCGTCACCAAGAGTCATACCTGAACCGACTTTATAAATCGGATTCCACCATGCACTGTAATGGTGAAGGTTATACGAAGTATATGAATACATATAGTTGTATTTACCAACAGCATACATAACCAGCACAAGGAAACCTACGCCAAGCACAACCGCAGATATTTCATTTACTGTCCCGAGACGCTTGCGTCTTTTCATAATGCATACGGCAAAAATAAACACAGCACAGATAACAGCCAGAAAGAACTTACTGCGGCCAAAGAGATATCTGTTAGCATAATAAGGGTGCAGATAAAACAATCCGAACATAACAACAGCAAAGCCGAAAATTCCTGCAGACCACAAAAAATCAACAATCTCGCTGCACTTGACTATGCCGTTTGATTTGGCTGAAAACCTGTTGCGGAAGAAATGAATAAGAAGAGTGCACAGCAAAGGGAAAAGCACTGCAAACGCACCGTAGCCGACAATATCACGTTCAGGCTTGCATTCATTGATTACATTCGGCAAAAGCACGCCTTCGAAAACAGTCAGATCAACATTGACAGGCAGCTTAATTATAACAAAAGCCACTACTGCTGCCACTGCCAGAGAAATCAATGCCGAAACCTGCCAGATTAACCTCAAAACCAACTTGGACGGGTCGACAGCAACAGTCACTTTGCTATCTTTTAGTTCCATTTATTACACCCTCTTACAAAAACTAAAAGAATTCTATCATTTTATATTTAAAAAGTCAAATAAATAATCAATGTACTGTTTACAGTTTTGTAACATTTTGTTACGATTTTGACACAATTCACATATAAAGGGTAACAAAGTTGTAGCCTATTGTAATCTATTTGTGGTAACTTTCCGTATCTTTAACGCTTATAATGGGTACAAAGGAAGAAGAGGAGAGATACATTTATGAAAAAGTACATTTCGCAGAACAAAGAAACAGCATTTGCCCTTGGGTTTGCAGGCACATTTATGGGTGTTATCACTGCAATCGCACTTATATTGAATGAGGTCTCTCCTGCAGCAATTTTCTGAAGCTTCAGAAGCAACAAAAAACCGGTGATTATCCGCTGCGGATTTCACCGGTTTTTGCTTTATTTTTCAGTTTTGCTTTCGGACTATTGCGTATTCATCGTTAATCATAAAGTACGGGCAGCTTTTCATACCGCCGCCTATATATCGTTCGGTATCATCCATATCCATATCAACGATACATTCACTCTCGCCGGTTTCATCATTATATTCATAATTAAGGCAGTCTTCACACATTTTCATAATCATCGCCTCCTGTTGAATCTATTATAACACAAACGCAAAAACAGGTCAATTTTTAATACATTCTACAGCTTTGACAAATTGCACAAATCGTGAACAAAATTTTAAAGAATGTACATAAGGATTGACGAAAACGAAAGAAAGTAGTATAGTAGTGTAGGTTAAACTACTTTTACTACTATCCGAAAGGAACGTGAAACAATTGAAAGGCATTGTCCTTGCAGGCGGTTCCGGTACACGACTTTACCCGCTCACTATGGTTACAAGTAAGCAGCTTCTTCCTGTTTACGACAAGCCGATGATATATTATCCGCTTTCAACTCTTATGCTTGCAGGTATACGTGAGATACTCATTATCTCCACACCTGCAGATACACCCAAATTTGAAGCACTTATGGGTGACGGCTCAAAATTCGGCCTTCACCTCTCATACGCAGTTCAGGAAAAGCCCGAGGGTCTTGCACAGGCTTTCATTATTGCTGAAGATTTTATCGGCGACGATGACGTTGCAATGGTACTCGGCGACAACATTTTCTACGGCAACGGTCTCGGCTCACTGCTCCGCGGTGCTGCCGCCAACAACAAACGCGCTACCATTTTTGGCTATTATGTCGAAAACCCCAACTCTTTCGGCGTTGTTGAGTTTGACCAGAACGGCAAGCCTGTATCAATCGAAGAAAAACCCGAAGTTCCCAAGTCAAACTACGCGGTAACCGGTCTTTATTTCTACGACAACCGTGTTGTTGAATACGCAAAATCACTCAAGCCCTCCAAACGCGGTGAGCTTGAAATTACAGATATCAACCGCATTTACCTCGAAAACGGTGAGCTTGATGTCAAGCTTATGGGCAGAGGCTTCGCCTGGCTCGACACCGGTACGGTTGACTCGCTCATTGAGGCATCAAACTTTATAAGAAGTATTGAAAAGCTTCAGGGTATACAGATTTCGGCACTCGAAGAAATCGCATACAATATGCGTTGGATATCCAAAGAACAGCTTCTTGAATCTGTTGAGAAATACGGCAAATCACCCTACGGTCAGCATCTGCGCAGAGTTGCTGAGGGTAAGATACTTTACTCTAAAACAAACGAAAGACCTATATGGGGCAGAGGAGAAAACTTGTATGACTCAGAGTAACGCGCTTGCGGCAGTGCGTACAAAGCTTGACGGTGTTATTATTGTCGAGCCGCTTGTCCACGGTGACAGCCGCGGTTGGTTTTACGAAAGCTACTCCAAACGCAAATACGAAGAGCTCGGCATTTCAGCAGACTTTGTACAGGATAACCGCTCATATTCTTCGCAGAAGGGTATAATCAGAGGTCTTCACTGCCAGCTTGAGTCTTATGCCCAGGCAAAACTCATCACCTGCACAAGAGGTGCCATACTTGACGTTGCTGTAGATATCCGCAAAGGCTCGCCGACATATATGCAGTGGGTCAGTGTTGAGCTTACAGCTGAAAACAAGCGTCAGCTTTTCATTCCCAGAGGCTTTTTACACGGTTTTCTTACCCTGACAGACGATGTCGAGGTAATGTACAAAACTGACAATTATTATGAACCTACTGCAGACAGAAGCATCAGATTTGATGACCCTGCTTTCGGCATCGACTGGGGAATCAATACGCCCCAACTATCTGCAAAGGACAGCAACGCTCCGCTTTACGAAGAGAGCGATGTAAAATTTACATATTGAAACTATTAGCGGCAGGGGTAAGCCCCTGCCCTACTTATGTGAGAGGATAAAAATGAAAGTTCTGGTAACAGGTTTTGCAGGTCAGCTCGGTCACGACGTAGCCACTGAGCTTGCAAACAGAGGTATAAACTGTATTGCTGCGGACAAAGCGGATTTCGACCTTACAAACAAAGAATCGGTATTCGGATTTGTCGGTGCGTGCAATCCTGATGTGATAATACACTGTGCCGCGTACACTGCGGTTGACAAAGCAGAGGAAGACAGCGCCGCTTGCTACAACGTTAACATAAACGGTACGCGTTACCTTTGCGAAGCTGCATCAGCTAATCAGGCAAAAATAATCTATATCAGCACCGACTACGTATTTGACGGTGAAAAAGCTGAACCGTATGAGGTTGATGACAAAACTTCTCCGCAATCCGTTTACGGTGTCACAAAGCTTGAGGGCGAAAACATAGTAAGAAACAGCACCTCAAAGCATTTCATCGTACGTACAGCCTGGGTTTTCGGTGCAAACGGCAACAACTTTGTAAAAACAATGCTCCGTCTGGGTGCAGAGCGCGACACACTCAACGTAGTATGCGACCAATACGGCTCACCGACCTATACCAAAGACCTCGCAAGACTTCTGTGCGATATGGCACAAAGTGATAAATACGGCACCTACCACGCAACAAACGAAGGCTTCTGCTCATGGGCAGATTTCGCTTGTGAGATAATGCAGAAGGCAGGACTCAACGCAAGAGTTGTGCCGATAGCTTCATCACAGTATCCGGCAAAAGCAAAACGCCCGATGAACAGCAGACTTTCAAAGCAAAAGCTTGTTGACAACGGCTTTTCTCCCCTGCCCGACTGGCAGGATGCACTTGTAAGATACCTCAAAGAAATACAGTAACAATTTCAAAAAAGCAGTGATAGCCGCACAAGGTTATCACTGCTTTTTCTATATAAGTTTCTGCCGCAGGTCAAGCAATATTGCTTTTTCACGACGCGATACCTGCACCTGCGACATTCCGAGCTGCTCGGCTGTTTTGCTCTGCGTCAGCCCTTTGAAATACCTGAATTCGATTATTTTACGGTCACGCTCGGGCAAGGTAATCATCACCTGCTGTAATGCTATGCTGTCGGATATTTCCGCATCGTGCGACTCTACAGGTATATCAAACTGCGAAGTACGTGATTCATCATCGGCAGTAAGAGAAAACGCAGGCATAGCGGCATTGAGTATATGTGCCGTTTCCTGAATGTCAAGACCAAGAGAATCCGCAAGCTCGCTCATTGTCGGCTCGCGGTCATTTATTCTTGTCAGCCGCTCACGTTCAAGCAAAGCAAGGCGTGACTTTTCCTTGAGCATTCTGCCAACCTTAACAGTACCGCCGTCACGGAATATCCTGCGAATTTCGCCGAGTATAACAGGCACGGCATAGGTTGAAAACGCAAATCCCCTCTCAGGCTCAAAACCGTCTGCCGCTTTCACAAGGCCTACACAGCCTGCCTGAAAAAGGTCGTCATATTCTATACCCTTACCTTTGAATTTGCCTGCACAAGAGTGCACCAGACCCATATTTTCCGTTATGATTTTTTCGCGTTGGGCTTTATCAGTCGGCAAGAGCTTTGCCCTTTATGTACTTATCGAGTGTAACACAAGTACCCTTGCCGGGAGTTGAACGCACGCTCAACTTGTCGCAAAAGCTTTCCATAACCGCAAAACCAAGCCCTGCTCTTTCACCGCCAAGGCTTGAATAAAGCGGCTCCATCGCCTTTTTCACATCCTCGATTCCGCAACCTCTGTCGCGGATTTTAATTTTAAAAAGTCCCGTTTCATAAATGGCAGCTGATACATAAATATTGCCGACACCGTCGGGATACGCATGCACAATACAGTTTGTTACAGCCTCGCTTACCGCCGTTTTGATGTCGCAAAGCTCCTCGACCGTAGGATCAAGAAGTGCCGCAAAACCCGAAGCAACAAGGCGTGCAAAGCCCTCATTTGCAGAGCGGCTGTCAAAAGTCATCGTGAATTTATTTATCGGTTTCATCATTTACCTCCCACCATACGTATTTTTGCAATTTTTTCAAGGCCTGACATTTTCATAATTTTGTAACACCACGGAGGCAGATTCACAGCCTCAAGCCGTCCACCGTGTGCACTTACATTACGGTAGCGCCCCATTACGAGGCCGACACCGGAGCTGTCCATAAAAGTGACTCCGTTAAAATCAAGCACCAGAATCTGCGGCAAAAGCTTGTCCGTTTCTTCATCAATAGCTTTTCGTATACCTGCGGCAGTGTGATGGTCAATTTCGCCCGAGAGAAAAACCGTCATACACTTGCCCGACGTAATCATTTCCATATTTCCTTAACATCCTTTCTGAAAAATAAAAAACCTCTGTGCTTTTTCAAACACAGAGGTTTTTTCAGCTTGTCAAAAAATATTTTGACAAGCTGTGAGACTTCGAGAAAGGTGACGAGATGCCGTGTTCTTTGCCCCGAAGCCGTACAAAGGTACTGCGAGAGGGCAAAAACACGGCAAACGCACAATATTCAACACAACAAAAACTAAAATCAGAAAGATTTGCTTACAATCCCGCTAACTTCTTCATTGTTTTGTTCTGCGGAACGGTCAAGACCGTTCCTTACATTTTTTGTGCGTGTTCTCGGTGACTTTATCGACAGTCTTTAAAAACCTCTGTGCTGTTTAGCATAGAGGTTTTTCTGTAAAAAATATGTCATTTTTTAGTGTATGATTATAATTTTTCAATCAGCTTCATTCTCACTTCGCCTGCAAGGTAGAGTGAGCCGCAGACAAGCATACAATCATAATCAGCAATCTGACTTAATGCAGATTCAACAGCCTCATTGGCGTTGCTGATTGCAACACAATCGTCACAATACTGTAAAGCAAGCTCACACAAATCATCGGCACTCATCGTCCTCGGGTTATCTGCAACACTGCAGGTGATAATTTTACTGCACAGCGGAGCCACATAAGAAAGGTAAGCATCAACGTTTTTATCAGCCATCATACCAACAACGGCAATTATGCGTTTTCCGCTCTGTAAAGTGCTTATACTTGTCGCAACAGCCTTTCCGCCATCATCATTATGGCCGCCGTCGAGAAGCACAAGCGGAGAGGCAGAAAGCACTTCCATTCTCGCCGCAACCTTTGCAGATTCAACACCGATTTTGATATTTTCTTCGTCAACACCTGCTATTCTGCAGATTTCTATAGCTGTCAAGGCGTTATACACCTGATATTCGCCGCTCATTGAGAGCTTGTACGGTGCACCCTGATACTCGAAGCTTACACCGTCAATGCGGTTGACAATGTTTTTAACATCACCGATTTCGGGCAAAGTAAAGCTGTTGCACTTTACACCACAAGTGTCACGGATGATATTCAGGACAGCAGGTTGCTGTAACGGATAGCATACAGTTTTGCCGCCCTCTTTGATAATTCCGCACTTTTCTGCGGCAATCTGCTCAACGGTATCGCCGAGTATTGCTGTATGGTCGAGTGAAATCGAAACAATCGCACTTACAAGCGGAGTCGGAATAACGTTTGTTGAATCAAGTCTGCCGCCAAGACCTACTTCGAGCACACATATATCACAACCGCTGCGTTCAAAAATCATAAAAGCGGCGGCGGTAATAACCTCAAACTCCGTAGGCTGCATATTTTTTTCAGCAAGCAAAGAAACTATCGGCTCAAGCTCGGTAACAACCGAAGCAAAAAGAGATTTGTCGACCATTTCGCTGTTGATACATATACGCTCTCTGAAATCGGTAACAAACGGAGAAGTAAAAAGGCCCGTTTTTTTGCCGCTTGCCTGCAGTGCACGCGCAACCATAGTAGAAGTTGAGCCCTTGCCGTTAGTGCCCGCTATATGGATGAATTTCAGCCTTTTTTCGGGGTTGCCGACTGCGGCACAGAGTGCCTCGATACGCTCAAGCCCCGGGTTGATACCAAATCGGTTAAGCGAATGAATATATTCTAAAGACTGTTCGTAGGTCATTTCAGTTCACTTCCCATATGTGAGGAAAATTAGTTTTTATGAAAATGCTCATTTCATTGTCCGGATTATTTTTCAAATCGTAAGTATGTATATATTTTTCAAAATCCTCATATACGATTTTCATTTCGTTTGCAGATATATCTTCAAAGGCTTTGTTTTTGAATAATCCTTGCTTTTCATATTCTTTAAACTGTTCAAAGCAATCAGTAATTTCTGTAACTCTGTTTATTTTTACTGGTTTTGTAACCGTATATGCACAGCTTATATTTGTAGGATTTTCAACTTCAGTAACGTTATCACATTCATAAATATATCCGGTTTTGCCTTTATATATTGTTTCAAACGCATTTTTAAAGTATTCGGAATAAACAACCTCACCGTTACTCCCGAATCCGTAAGGATAAAAGCTGAAGGGCTTAGGTACAGACTTCACCGCATACAGTAAAGCAACAACAGGATTGGTTGAAAAATAAATATATGACTCGTTATGCTCGGATACAAAAGGAGTAAGCTGAGTTAAACCGCCTATGGGACTGCCGTGATAGAGAATCATTTGCTTGCTCCTTTGGCGGTTTTTAATGTTGAAACCAATATTCGCTTGATTTCAAGACAATCATTAATCAATGATTGAGATTCTTCGTCGGTAAGATAATCAGAAAGTTGTAACAAGCGAAGCCAATACTCAGTTTCAGCAGTTTCTTTAAGTGAAATCTGCAGTTTTGCAATAAAATCAGCCTTACTTATTCCATACACAGCTTCGTTTGCATTAGCGCCTATACTTGTGGCTGAACGGATTATCTGCTTTGAAATTATTGTTTCTTTCTTATCATTTGACAAATAACGATAAAGCTTTACTATCCTTGCTGCAAACAAAAGAGATTTTTCAAGAAGTATGCTGTTCTGTGACAATCTTCTCACAACTTTCTTTTAGATAATAAATAAGAGATAACAGAGAATAGAGAATAATACAGAAACGCCAACAAACGTCATCGTTTATCTATCAATTATTCTTTATTCACTATTATCTCTTATCTTAGCCCGAAAGGGCGTTTCTGGTGATCCATCGGAGATTCGAACTCCGGACACCTTGATTAAAAGTCAAGTGCTCTGCCAACTGAGCTAATGGATCACATAGGCTCGGCACGCTTTGTGCTGAGCACTACGATATATTATCTTATTTCTGATAATTTGTCAAGTAGTTTTAGCAATTTTTTTATTTTTACATCTCGTAACTGATGAGTTTTTGTGCCTGTTCAAGGCTTTCTTTTGCTTTGCAGGCTACCAAAGCTGTAAGAACTGCACCGTATGCCGCCTCTTCGCGGTGGAGCGGAATCTGCATAGGAGCACCGAGAGCCGCAGAAAAACGCTTCTGAAGAGGAACGTTCTTACGCAGGCCGTTACCCGAGCCGACAAGCGAATTTGCTTTAAAGCCTGTAGGCTCAATCATTTCAATAATCTCACTTACCATACCGCCGAGGAAACCGTTCATCAAAGCAACAGGTGTAAAATTATCGATACCGAGATTATTGATACTGCCGCGTGCTGTAGGGTCAGACCTCGTACCGCTGAGCTTTGTAGAAATTACAAGAGAATCATCATCACCTGATTCGAGTGCGGCGTCCATATATTTATATATACTTCCCTCGCACTTACAGCCTGCCATTTCAAGACAGCTCTTGAAAAAGTCCGCAAGCACTGCAAAAGCTCTGCCGCCGCAGAGTGAACAGCCTACAAGTATATTCTTGCCCGAACACAGCGGTCTTATTTCCATATTATCGGGTGCTTTTGCAAGGTCGGTAAGCACAGATATCTGGCCACCCGTACCCATATTTACAAGGGCACAGCCCTCCATATCACGAACCGAGCCGATAAAGCTTGCCTGATTGTCGCCTATAGCAACGCATACGGGCACGCCGTTGTACTCACCTACCGAGTCAAAATCACAGGTAACATCGGGGAAGAAGCTGAAATCCATACCAGCTTTCTCTATTGCAGCTTTATCAAAGCAACCGTTTGCGATATCAAAAAGGCTGAACGATGCGGCATCGGATGAATGAGTAAGCGGTGATTTTCTGCCTGTAAGCACCATAGCGGCATAGTCGTGAATCGTGCAGATTTTAGCCGCAGACTCGGGCACAAGGTTATTTTTGCTGTGATAAAAATATGTTGTGCCGCCAAAGCCGCTCGCTGTATTATAACCTGTCATATCGGACAATACAGATGCGTATGTGCCGTTTTCGTACGGCTGATTGCCGCTTTCATCCTGCCAGGTATAGAGAGGACTTACAGCCTTACCCTCGGCATTAACATAAACTATACCATGCATCTGACCCGTAATGCCAACTGCACATACAGGTGCAAACTCGGCAAAAAGCTCAGCCGCAAGCGAAGTAACTTTATCGATAATAGTTTCGGGCGACTGTATTTTTTCAAAAGGCTTGCCGTCGACAAAACTGTCGTTATCGAGCGTAACTGATTTGAGAAGTTTGCCCGATTCGGCATCAACAGCGATACCGCAGATTGTTGTAGTACCTATATCAAGACCGATTACGTTCATATTTTCACCCTCAGAATTTTGTAGACTCAAGGTCAAGACGTGTAATGATATCCTTCTGAATTGCCGGTGAAAGGTCGAGGAAATTAACAAATGTGCCGTGAATTCTCATAATATAAACACCGCTCGGAGCATACTTCTCGGGCTCTGCAAGAACCTTGCGAAGAGTATCGGGAGTAGTGATATTGAAGTAGAGATAAGAGGGAGCGAGGTTTTCATTCTTCTCGTTAAAGAATATGGGAGCGAGCACCTTATCGCGGAATTCAACACCCTTCTCCTCATAGTCGGCACCCTTAAAGTACTTGGGGTCGATACCGAGATGTGAAGCATAACCGCCGTTGAATTTGCCGTAGGGCAGCTTCATAGCGGAGAGTGTACGGAAGCCGAGACCGCTGCCTGCCTCACCGTAAAGCGGGTCTGTACCGTAGCCGAGCATATCTCTTGCACCTCTGCCGTCGGGTGTTGCACCGACCCAGTAGCCGTAGAGAAGATGTGTTGACGGACTTGACCAGTCTGCACGGAATGAATTGCCGAGATAGTTTTTCTGTGAGCGTACGATATCGGAAACTCTGTTTGCGATTTCTGCCGCCTCATTATCGACAGCCTCAATGCCGTTGCCGAATTTCGGAGCAGACTTGAGGAAATCGCGAAGCTCCTCATAGCCTTCAAAGTTGACGCGGAGAGCTTCAATCAGCTTGTCGCAATCCTGGGGACGCTCAGCAAGGAGCTTATCGATAGCAACAAACGAATCGGCAATAACTGAAAGGCCGTGGATAAGACAGCCGCTGCCGTTGTACTTTGTGCCCTGCTTTTCGGGGTGACGGGTATCGATGCCGCTCTCGCAACCACCCATAAACGCACTGAGGAAAGGCACACGAAGGTGTGAAAGTGCAACAGAAGCACCGTTTGCGGCATCAGCCATAAGGCTTGCGTAAACCTCTGCATTTTTATAGAAAGCTGAACGGATATTCTTAAGAAGCTCTTTGCTGCTCGGATAATCGACAAATGTGCCTATTTTTTCGCCTGTGATTGTTGACTTACCGCTGTTGAGTGTAAGCTCAAGAATCTTGGGCAGGTTAAACCAGCTGTTTGTTGTGTTTGCGTTGTCCTTACCCATAATAAGCGGCTCCTGACAGCCTGCTACAGAGTAATCGGGCAGGTCGCAATCCTCAACACCGCTTGCACGGAGCACCTCAAAAACAGTATCATCGTTGAAGAATGAGGGTGTAAGCACACCGGGTGTAAACATAAACTTGCCGATTTCACGGTAGAATTTCTCGGGAGTATTCTTATGAAGCTTTACGGAGAGAATGGGCTGAGGCAGATTCATATCGTAGTATGCATCCATAATTGCATAGCTCATCTCGCTTGAAAGGTCGTTGCCTTCGACATCTCTGCCGCCGACAAGCACATTCTGCGAAATAGCCCAGCTTCTGTCACCAACGTTGAAGAATACGAGGAAGTGGCGGAAAAGCTCTGCTGCTTCTTCGCGTGTTTCGCCTGACATTGCTCTGTAAGGCTCAAAGATTCTGTCGGCATTACCGACCGAGAATGCAAACGGATTGGGAGCCTGCTCAAGAGTCATAACCTCCCAGAGGATAAGGAAAGACTGGATTGCTTCGTAAAGGGTTTCAGCACCGTTTGCAGGCACCTTGCGAAGAGTTTTCTCCATAAGCTCAAGCTGTGCAGCACGCTCGGGAGAAGCAGTCTCCTTTTGCTTTGCGGCAATATCGGCATAGCGGTTTGCAAGAACTACTGTAGCCTCGAGCACCATTCTGATATCCTCGAGCGTATCCTTACGCTCGTCGTTCTTTTCGCTGTTAATTTTCTTGGTAAGGTCGGAAATCATTTTATTGAGACCGCCGGAAATTGCCTTACGGAAATCGGGAATAAGGTGACCTGTTACCTGCTCGATAAAGAAGGCAACCTCACCTGTATATTTTGAATATTTCTCGTAAACTGCACTCAGGTCACGAACGTAGTCACCGCGCTTTGTACGCTCACGCATAAGGTTAATGCGTTCCTCGGTAAACTCTTCATTCGGCTCGATATCGCCGAATACGGCAGTTGGGTCGCAATAACCTGAGAATGTTTCAACCTCGAAAGCAGGGTTGATGAGAGCGTAGCTTCTTGCAAAAGAATCGCTCTGTGTGCCTGCAAATACGTTATTGTCGCTGATTGAAAGCGGCAGCTTTTCAAGAATCATTTTAAGCTCACGTGCGGCACGAAGCTCTTCACTCATACCGTTACCGCCGAAGCCTGTTGCTTTATAAGCAAGCTCGCGGGCAAGGAACCAACCGTCGAGTCTTTTTTTAGCTCTTTCCTCACGGAAGAGATCCTTTGCCATTTTTGTTATTTCGCCTTTAGCGTATACATTTTTTACTGACATAATATGTAATCCCCCATTCAGGTTCTGACTAATCTTATAGAATTATTTTTTAAAATACTACAAAACTCTGCAAACTGAGTTTCGCTTACAAAAGCATCCTGCATAGTATAGCTCATACCGTTCTGCTCCCACTTATCCTTACCGTATTCGTGGTAGCTGAGCACCTCAAGTGCAAATCCGTCTTTTGTTATATACGGTGCAAGCATATCGGCAAATCCTTGTGCATCATCGCAATCGGCATTAAAACCGTTGATAAGCGGGATACGGAGCAGAAGCTGACTTCGCTGTTCATATGCCGCCCGAAGATTGGCAACAACGGTTTCGTTACCTACACCTGTATATTGTTTTAATTTTGGGCTGTCGTAATGCTTGAAATCCATTATCAGGAAATCGACAAGCTCAAACAGCTCGGGCAGACGAGGATTTGTGCCGTTTGTTTCGATTGCAGTGTTGATACCGTTTTCTTTCAGCTTTATAAGCAACTCCTTGAGTGCATCAAACTGAAGCGTAGGCTCGCCGCCCGTAAAGGTGACACCGCCGCCGCCGAAAAACATAGGCTCGGCAGAAACAATGTGTTTCACCATATCGTCAACCGATATGCCGCCGCTTGTTACAACCTTCATACTTTCGGGGTTTGAACACCACGGACAGTGAAGATTGCATCCTTGCAGGTGGTAAACAAGGCGGTTACCCGGACCGTCCTGCGAATAGTTAAAGCCCTTATGCAAAACATTAATATCCGTAAAACCACCTCTTTCACCTATAATTATTATAATATTTTAACACAACCTCAATTATGAGTCAAGAAATACACGACAAATTAAGAAATATATAATATTTTTTATATTTATTTTTCTTTCGGTTCAGCTATAAGCGAAGCAATCAGGCCGCAGAGCACCGCCGCGGTAATACCTGCCGCACCCGAAGTCAGCGGCCCTGTAAGCGCACCGAGCAGGCCGTCACTTTCAACCGCCTCTTTTGTACCCTTGGCAAGTGTATAACCAAAGCCCGTAAGCGGTACGGTTGCACCTGCACCTGCCCATTCGACAATCGGCTTATATACCCCTGCCGCACCTAACAAAACACCTGCAACAACAAACGAAACAAGAATTCTTGCAGGTGTAAGCTTGGTTGTATCCATAAGCACCTGCCCTATTGCACATATCAGACCGCCTACAATAAAAGCTTTTAAAAATTCCATAAAAAAATCCGCTCCTTCTCAGCTATTTTCAGCAGGAAAAAGCGGATTTATTCATCTTATTATATAATACATGCCAAAACGTCAAACAAAAGCAACAAAAAAGAGCGCTGCGGCACAAACCGCAACGCTCTTCAGCGCATATTGATTAAAGCTCTTCGATGTATCTGACGATATCGCCGACTGTTTCGAACTTCTCAAGAACGTTATCGGGAACTTCTGTATCAAACTCGTCCTCAAGGCTGATTGCAAGGTCAACAAGATCGAGGCTGTCTGCACCAAGGTCATCCTTAATATTGGTTTCCATAGTGACATCGCTCTCCTCAAGCTCAAGCTGCTTGCAGATGATTTCACGTACCTGCTCGAAAGGCATAGTATTTTCCTCCTTACTTTAATTGAACTATGAATAACTTATTAACAGAAATTGATTGCGTTCTTATCTTATAGGGTATAGCTTTGTTTGTCAAGTGTTTTATCAAAATTTATTTTAAATCAGCTGCCAAAAGTGGAACTCATATCGCTCTGAACAGCCTCTTTTGTCACTTTTACAAACTTTGAACCGTCGATTTTATCCTGAAGCATTTTAAAATAAAGCTCCTTATCTATCGGCAGCTCAACCGTCTTGTCAAGCCAGCTTGAAAGGTGCGCACAGTTGGAAATTGTAAGGCCGTTGATACCTTCCTCGCCTCTGCCGACAAGATTGCCGCCGCGAAGAATATTATCGCCGAACTGTGTCATTACCTGAACGTGCTGTGACCAGGGTGACGGATCGGGAGTTATTGTATAGGTTGTTGTGTCAATTCTGCCAAAGCCCTCACCTGCTGTATCGCAGAACTCCTGACATGACTGAGCAAGCTCAACAACCTCAAGCTTATTGTTCATACAAACAATCTTTGCCTTATCAAGTGTAATCTCAAGGCGGTTTGTACCCGGGTAGTCACCTGTTGTAGTGATAAACACACCTGTTGCACCGTTGGGATAATCGACATATATTGTTACATCGTCCTCAACCTCGATATTGTGCCACTTACCTTCGTGAAGGAAACCGCGAACCTTGCAAGGCATACCGCAGAGCCACTGCCAGAGGTCAAGCTGGTGAGGGCACTGGTTAAGGAGAACACCGCCGCCTTCACCGGACCATGTTGCACGCCAGTCGCCTGAATCGTAGTAGGACTGTGTTCTGTACCAATCGGTAATAATCCAGTTAACGCGCTTGATATCGCCGTACTGACCGCCCTGAAGCATTTCACGAAGCTTGATATAGCAGGGATTTGTACGCTGATTGAACATAATCGCAAAAGACTTGTCACTCTTTGCGGCAACCTCGTTCATCTCTTCAACCTGCTTTGTATATACACCTGCAGGCTTTTCAATCATAACGTGGAGACCTGCGTTAAGGCCTTCGATTGCATATGTGGGATGGAGATAGTGAGGTGTTGCAACAAGAATTGCATCGACCTCGCCTGAAGCGATAAGCTCACTGCCATCGTTGTATACTTTTACATTCGGGAACATCTCGAGAGCTGCCTGACGGCGAGACTCCTTAAGGTCGGCAACAGCGGTAAGCTCAAACTCAGGCATACAGCCTTCAAGCATATTCTTCATATGGCTGGTACCCATATTACCGCAGCCGATAATACCAAGGCGGATACTGCCCTTTGAAAGAGAATCAAGAATCTCTTTAAGTGCATTTACAGCAGCATCAAAAGACTCATCGGAGCTTGCATAAACATAGCTCTTTTTCTTTTCTATAGAATTGATTGTACCGTTGTCGGGCTCAAGATTCTCAAGGCCGTCAAACACTGTAAGATGCGGCTCGAGTGAAAGGAACTTTTCACCACTGTTACGTGCAAAGCGTTTGATAATTTCGGCAACCTTACCGTCGCCCTTACCTGCAGGAACAACCTCACCGTTTTCGAAATAAGCATCCTTAACGTGGAGATACTTTACAAAGCCTGCAACCTTCTCATAAGCTGCAAGCGGGTCAACACCGCACTGGATATAGTTTGCAGGGTCAACGATTGCATAGAGGTTGGGAGCACAGTGGCGGAGAACTTCAAGATTTCTGTCGTCATTGTCGCCGTAAATATCCTTCTCGTTTTCAAGGCAGCAGTAGATACCCTGAGATGCTGAATAATCGGCAAGAGCCTTTACTCTGCGAAGAACTTCCTCGCGGTTATCCTCGTAGCTCTGACCCTTTGTAAAGAAGAAGCAGAACATACGGATATATTTTGTTTCGAGGATTTTTGCAACCTCAACAGTATTCTTGAACTTTTCAAAATGAGGCTCGAAAGCATCGTCAATCTCAATCTTACCGAAGGGAGAGCCGATTGAAGAAACCTTGATGCCTTCGGCATCGAGCTTTGCTTTAAGCTCTTTAGCCTCTTCTACAGTGAAATCGGCAATATTTTTGCCGTTGATGCCTCTGGGCTCAAAATAGGACATACCGTTACGCTTGAGCGCAGCAATCTGACCGTCAAGGTCTTTGGAGGCTTCATCAGCAAAACCTGTGAGAATAAAATTCAACATTGTTATACACTCCTTTTATGGATTGTTTGTTTTATAAAACAGAAATTATTTTTTTCTGTAAAGTTTCTGATCCTGATGCTCAGGCTCGCTTGTAAGGTTTATGCCAAGCTTTTTGAGAAGGCTCTCATCAACATGAGAAAGCATAACACTTACGTGCATCTCGCAACCCTTGAGGCGCTTGAGCTGAGCCATAGCCTTCGCCGCATTTTCGTCGGTCGCGGCACAGATTGAAAGAGCAAGCAGAATTTCATCGGTATGAAGTCTCGGATTTTTACTGCCCATATGCTCAACCTTGAGCTGCTGAATAGGTGTTATAACCTCGGGAGAAATAAGGTGAAGCTCATCTTCTATACCTGCGTAAGCCTTGAGTGCATTGAGAAGCATCGCCGCACTGCAACCAAGCAGAGAAGAGGTCTTACCCGTAATTATTCTGCCGTCATCAAGCTCGATTGCTGCCGCAGGAGAACCTGTCTGCTGTGCTCTGGCAAGAGCGGCATTAACAACAGGACGGTCTTCCTTGCTGACTTTTGCATTACGCATAAGAAGCTCTAATTTATATATGACGTTCTGATCAATCTTGCCGTCACGTCGCTCACAAAGGCCTGTATAATATCGGCGTATTATTTCGTTATTTGCCGCCTGGCAAACAGCCTCGTCATCAAAAATACAGTAACCTGCCATATTGACACCCATATCCGTAGGTGACTTATAGGGTGACGAGCCGTAAATGCTTTCGAAAATCGCATTGAGAACAGGGAATATCTCGACATCGCGGTTATAGTTGACAGTAGTTTCACCATATGCCTGAAGGTGAAACGGGTCAATCATATTGACGTCATTAAGATCTGCCGTTGCAGCCTCATAAGCAAGGTTTACGGGATGAGTCAGCGAAAGATTCCATATCGGGAAGGTTTCAAACTTGGCATAGCCGGATTTGATTCCTCTCTTGTTTTCGTGGTAGAGCTGTGAAAGGCAGGTAGCCATCTTGCCGCTACCGGGACCGGGAGCGGTGATAATAACAAGCTGACGCTGGGTCTCGATATACTCGTTCTTGCCGTAACCCTCTTCACTTACTATAAGCGGAATATTTGACGGATAACCCGGAATCTTGTAATGGCGGTATACCTTTACACCGAGGCTCTTCATTCTCTCGGTAAATATTTCTGCCGAGGGCTGACCCGAAAACTGCGACACGACAATACTGCCGACAAACAGACCTATCTCGCGGAATTCATCGATAAGTCTGAGCACATCGACATCGTAAGTAATACCGTAGTCGCCGCGGATTTTATTGTTTTCGATATCTGCGGCATTGATAACAATAACAACCTCTGCCTGATCCTTTAGTTCAAGCAACATCTTGAGCTTACTGTCGGGCTTGAATCCCGGCAAAACTCTTGCGGCATGGTAATCGTCAAAAAGCTTGCCGCCGAATTCAAGGTACAGCTTACCGCCGAACTGATCGATACGCTGTCTTATACATTCAGACTGCATTTTAAGGTATTTTTCGTTGTCAAATCCTATCCTGTCCATCTGCACGTTCTCCGTCCTGCTCCTGCTCAAAAGCACAAGAGCATATTATCACAATATTAACTATCGCATTATAACACAACTCAGCGACAAGTTAAAGGGTATAATCATAAATTTTTACAGAAATTCTAAAAATTATTATATCTATTGAAATAATAAAAGAAAAGAAGTATAATAAGGGTTACCCTAAATAATGGGTCAGAATGTTTTAACCGAGGTGAAAGCTATGATTATTAAAAATGCCACTGTTTACGGTGCTGATTTTGAACCGACCGTAACAGATATCGAAATCGAAAACGGTATCATCAAAGCAATCGGAAAAACCGCAAAAGACGGTGAAGACTACAGCGGTCTTACCGTTCTCCCCGGATTTATTGACATACATATTCACGGCACAAGGCTTGCAGACAGTTCATCGGGCAACACCGATGAAATTGCAACAATCAGCAAAGCACTTGCGGAGCACGGAATAACTTCATTCTGCCCTACAACTATGACTTTACCTGCAGATACGCTCGAAAAAGCATTCACCGCAGTTGCGGATTATATGGGCAGCGAAGACGGCGCATATATACACGGAATCAATATGGAAGGCCCGTACATATCACTTGCCAAAAAAGGTGCTCAAGCGGCAGAGCATGTCCGCCCTGCAGACTTTGAAGAATTCAGCAAGCTCAATTCCATATGCCCGATAAAGCTGGTTGATGTCGCACCCGAAACCGAAGGTGCTGTTGAATTTGCAAAAACAGCAAGTGAAATCTGCACTGTTTCTGCGGCACACACAGCCGCAACCTTTGCCGAGGCAAAGTTCGGATTTGAAAACGGGTTCACTCACGCAACTCACCTTTTCAACGCTATGACACCTATACAAAACCGCGAGCCGGGGGTACCGACCGCAGTATTCGACAGCGATTCGGTTACTGCAGAGCTTATCTGTGACGGATTCCACAATCATCCTGCAATTATCCGCATGGCTTTCCGTGAGCTCGGTGAAGACAGAGTATGCGTTATAAGCGACTCGATGTCTGCCGCAGATAACGGCGACGGCGAATATGAACTCGGCGGTCAGACAGTATATGTAAAAGACGGTAAGGCAACACTTGCCGACGGCACAATAGCCGCAAGCACAACAAATGTTTTTGAAGAATTCAAAAACCTGCTCAGATTCGGAATTGATTTCAAATCAGCACTCAAAGCCTGCACAGCTAACCCTGCAAAAGCTATAGGCGTGTTTGATGTCACAGGCTCTCTCGAGCCGGGCAAGAGAGCAGACCTCACCGTTATCGACGGCGATGCTCAGCTCAGGCACGTATTTATCAAAGGTAAACAAGTGCTCTGACACCGAGCACGCTATATATAAAGCGGTGCAACAGCCTGCGGCTCCCCGTGGACGGAAAACACCGCCACCGCAAACCTTTTTACTCACCGCGTTTTTTGAGAGGTCAGCTCTCACGACCATACTATGCCGCAAGGGTATAAATTGACAAAGAAAAGGATGACAAACAAATGAAAACTATAGGCGTACTTATCGCAGACGTTCACGAATACAATCCCTTCTGCAAATGGGCAACCGAAAACGGTGCCCGTACATTCACTGAAAACGGTATGAATATGCTTGAGGGTGAGCTTTTCGGAGTAAAGCTTGTTGCAATGATGACAAACATCGGCAAGGTAAATGCCGCTATAGCTGCTACAAACCTTATACTCAAATACGGTGTTGAAGAGATATACAACATCGGCTTTTCGGGTGCAGTAAAGACTGTACGCAGAGGTGACCTTGTTGCAGGCACAAGCTGTATTGAGTGTGACTTCGACCTTACACCTCTCGGCCTTGAGCTTGGTGTAAAACCCGACCAGAAATATGTATACGAAACAGATGCAGAGCTTATTGAGCAGTGCAAGACTCTCGGTATCAAAACAGGTGCACTCGGCACAGGCGATATGTTCCTCACAAGCAGCGAAAAGAAAGCTGATTTCCACAACCGTTTCGGCATTATCGCATTTGATATGGAGTCTGCTGCAATCGCAAGCGTATGCGACAGATACGGCATAAAGAGCCTCAGCATCCGCAAAATCTCCGACGACAGCGAGGAGACTGCCTGCGAGGATTACAGAGAGATGAACAAAAGCGAAGAAATGGGTCTGACAGATACACTCGTTTCTCTTCTCAAGGTACGTTTCAATGGATAACTGTACGCTCTGCCCCCGTATGTGCGGTGCGCACAGACCGCTCACCGGTAAAGGTGACGGTTTCTGCGGCTTACCTGCCCTGCCAGGAATCTGCAGAGCAGATAAGCATATGTGGGAAGAGCCCGATATAAGCGGAGAAAGAGGCTCGGGAACGGTATTTTTCAGCGGCTGCGTACTCAGGTGCGAATTCTGCCAGAACAGCGTAATATCACGCAACAGCTGCGGTAAAACGGTTGATACATCAGGTCTTGCGGATATTTTCAGAAAACTTGAGAGCGAGGGCGTTCACAACATAAACCTTGTCAGCCCTACCCCCTACTATCCCGTAATCACAGAGGCTCTCGACATTTACAGACCCGCTATCCCTATAGTCTGCAACACATCGGGCTACGAGAGGGTTGAGACACTGAAAACGCTTGAAGGATATATTGATATATATCTGCCCGATTTCAAATATTCCTCCGCCGAAGCGGCAAAGAAATATTCTGCCGCACCCGACTATCCCGAGGTTGCACTTGCGGCAATCCAAGAGATGGTAAGGCAGGTCGGCACGCCGATACACGGTGACGACGGTATGATGAAAAAAGGTGTTATGATAAGGCATCTCATTCTGCCCGACAACACCGAAAACTCACTCGGCGTACTCGATATGATTGCCGATGAATTGCCGCAGGATATATATGTCAGTCTTATGGCACAGTATTTTCCTACAGGCAACGAAACTCACAGCGAGCTTAAAAGAAAGATAACAAAAGAAGAATACGATACAGTCAGCAGCTATATGATGCTGCTCGGCCTTGAAAACGGATATATGCAGGAGCACGAATCTGCCGACAGCAGCTATGTGCCCGACTGGAATATGATGCAAAGGAATGATTCAATATGAAGCTCAATCATACACCTGAAGAATACTCTGCAAAGGCAAAAGGTCTTTTTGAGCAGGGCTACAACTGTGCTCAGGCAGTTTTACTTGCGTTTGAAGATATAACCAACCTCGATACAAAAGTTGCCGCCGCACTTTCTTCTTCATTCGGAGGCGGTATGGGCAGACTTCGCGAGGTATGCGGTGCCGTAAGCGGTATGTTTATGGTTGCGGGCGTTGTAAGAGGCTACAGCGACCCCAAGGCAACAACAGAAAAAATGGAGCACTACGCATTCCTGCAGAATCTTGCCGCTGAGTACAAAAAAGATAACGGAAGCATTATCTGCCGCGAGCTGCTCGGTTTACCCGGTGCGGATTCCCCCGTACCCGAAGAGCGTACTGCAGACTACTACCGCCGCCGTCCCTGCGGTGAATACGTTGCACGCGCAGCCCTTCTGCTTGCAAAAACACTTGAAGCTGACGAAAGCTGAAAGCGAAAGGACACAATATGATTCAAAAGAACTTAAAAAAACTGCCTATGCTTTTAAGCAGTGCATTTATATGTACTGTGATAATGCTGATTGTATATGCGGTAAAGGATGTATGGCCATTCGGCACGGGTAATATAACCTATGACGATATGGCTCAAGGTACATTACCGGTATACTATCATCTTTATGACTGGCTTCACGGTGTAAAAGGAATGACATTCGACTGGTATACCGGTCTTGGTGTAAACATAGTAAATTCAGGCACATTTACACCGCTCGATTTTATACTGTATTTTTTTAACCGTGACAATTTGTATCGCGAAATATGTATACTTATATTGCTCAAGGTTGCGGCAAGTGCAGTTACATCAAAATATGTTTTTGACAAGTTTTTCGATAAGACGAGTCAGATATGGCGTATACTGTTCAGCGTAATGTATGCGATGAGCACATACTCAATGTTTTATTATACAAACTCATTCTGGCTTGATTTTGTTGTGATTTTCCCGCTCATCATATATGGGCTCAAGCGTTTGCTTGCAGACAACAAGCCGCTTGTATTCGTGCTCTTTTATGCCTATGCTCTGTATCTTTCGGTATATATAGGCTTTATGATTACGCTCGGCGTATTTTTCCTCAGCGGGCTTTATATCCTTCTGCTGTGCGAAAAAGAGAAGCGTGGCCAACGCACCTGTCTGCTCGGCCTCAGCACCGTAACAGGTGTTTTACTCTCTGCGTGGCACAGTGTACCTATGGCAATGCAGATTTTCTCGTCAAAGCGACTTGAAACAAGCCTTGACGGTTCAGAAAAATCACCGATATCCGATATATATCTGGCAAACCCGTTCAGCCCCATGACTACAAAGCTGATGCTCACAGTCGGTCTGCAGCTTGCATTTGTGCTGACAACGATTTTTATAATCAAACTCGTAAAGGACAAAAAGAAAAATCAAGCTGTTTTCGTTGGCGGCTGCGTATTTTTGTTTTTTGCACCTGTAATTCTTGAATTCAGCAACCTTTTATGGCACGGCGGAAGTTACATTCAGTTTCCGATGCGTTTCTTTTTCATAAGCATATTCGTACTTCTGACACTTGCACTTGCCTGCATAAATAATTACGGCGAATCGCTGATTAAGCCTGAAAAGGATATCAATAAGCCTTCTGTCTATATACTTACGGTATTCCTTGCTCTCGTATTTCTTGCAGGTGCTTTCCTGTTTGCTTTAAGAACACTCGGCCAATTCAAAAACGAGCCTACTCTCAGTTATGTAAAAGTCACAGGTTTTTCTGTATTATATTGTTCGGGCATACCGCTGTTCACCCTGTTGCTTTGCCGGAATAAGTACATCGTCAGAGCCTTGTGCTCTATTCTGTGCATTGTACAGATTTACTGCATATGCTATGCCGGCACTGCCAACGCATTCCAAAAAGGCTTTGAAAGAATTGATTACAATAACTCTGCTTTTTACAGCTATTGCATCGAGGCATCGCAGTTTGACCTTGAACTCGGCGAGCTCGAAAGAGTCAAAAATTCTGACACATCACTTAATACAAACTATCCTTTTGTTCTCGGTACACCCGCACTTTCAAACTGGACTCACAACATACCGAACTATATGCAGCTTTCAGCCTCGGCACTCGGTTACGGTACACAGTTCACCCGTCTCCTCGATTTCGGCGGCACTGCATTTACGGACAGTATGTTCGGCGTCAAAAAACTTATAGTCAGAAAGAATGCAACTGTCAGTGACCAATACAAAAGGCTCGACAAAACAGATCACTTTGAGCTTTACGAAAACCGTTATGCGTTTGAAACAGGTTTGCTCGGTGACGAAATACTGCTCAAAGACATAACAGAAACACATTCTTCTTCTCGTTTCGATTTGCAGAACGAAATCTACCGCTCTTTCACAGACTCAAATGAAAATCTTTTCAGCGTATGCTCAAACCGAAACCGCAAAACCGCAAGAATAAAACTTTTAAGCAAAGATAAGGAAGAAATTACTTTTTTATACTCACCGGGTAAAAATGAAGTTCTTTACCTGAACACAATAGGCTTCGGCAGTAAATCGTTTGAAATATATATCAACGAAAAGCAGATGTATATTCCTCATTACAAGAATGTAGCCAACACTTTATATCCCACATCAGCTGTAAACGGTATACTTACACTCGGCAGCTTCAGCGAAGGTGAAAACGTAACCGTTACACTGAAAATTGCAAACGACGAGATTTTTGCAAACGAGATTATACAGCTTGCACATATGTCGCTTGACAAGCTCGCAAAGCTCGGTGATATGTACAGCGATACCGTAACAAAAATTGAAACCGGCAAAACGAGCCTTACCGTAAGTTACAACAATACACACGGTGGAGGAAAATATATGTTCATCCCCGTAACTTACGATACCGGCTGGAAATGCACACTCAACGGTGAAGAAACCGAAGTGCTCAAAGCACTCGGCTCATATATCGCTGTTGAGTTGCCGGAAGGAAGCGGTACTTTCACACTCAGCTACACTACACCGGGACTTAAAATCGGTCTCATAATGAGTGCCGCCGGTCTTTTTATGGCATTAATTCTGTTACTGCTTAAAAAGCGTGATTACTCACTGCCTAAATTTATAACGCTTCCCGTGCTGTGGATATTCTCGCTGATATTCGCATCAGCAACCGTTATAATCTATATCGTACCTGTAATTATCTTCATAATAAATCTAATCATTATGCTCAGGAAACGTAATTCCTTAAAAGGTGGAAAAACAAATGGGTAAAATAATTGCAATAGTAAACCAGAAAGGCGGCGTAGGTAAAACTACGACCGCTGTCAACCTCACAGCTGCCGTAGGTGCTCACGGAAAGAAAGTGCTGCTTGTAGATATTGACCCTCAGGGCAACGCAACAAGCGGTCTGGGCATCAACAAGCGTGACGTAAAGCTCTCATCTTATGACAACATAATAAACTCAACACCTGCTTCACAGACAATAATACATTCCCCTTTTAAGAATGTTGATGTAATTCCGTCAACAATGGACCTTGCAGGCGCAGAACTTGAGCTTGTAGATGTTGAAAGAAGAGAAGCAAAGCTTCGCACTTGCCTTGCACTTGTCAAATCACAGTATGACTTCATTTTCCTTGATTGTCCGCCCTCGCTCGGTCTTATAACTCTTAACGGACTTTGCGCGGCAGACACACTGCTTGTACCCATACAGTGCGAATACTACGCGCTCGAAGGTCTTTCACAGCTTATCTCTACAGTACGCAATATCAAACGCCTTTACAACCCGCTCATAGATATAGAAGGCGTATTACTTACAATGTACGACGGCAGACTCAACCTCACACAGCAGGTTGTTGACGAAGTCAAAAAATTCTTCCCGAAAAAAGTATTCAATACCGTAATTCCCCGTACGGTAAGGCTTTCCGAAGCACCGAGCTTCGGTCAGCCCGTAATGTACTACGACCGCTCTTCAAAAGGCACAATCGCCTACGACAACCTTGCAGCTGAACTTATCAGCAAAAGCTCAACTTAAGGAGGACATATAACAATGGCAGCTAAAAAAGGCGGACTCGGACGCGGTCTCAACGCGCTCCTTGTCGACAATTCTATTGAAAACACTTCATCATCCTCCGCAGTAAAGCTCAAACTCAACGAAATTGAGCCTAACAAGAATCAGCCCAGAAAGCACTTTGATGACGAAGCTCTTTCCGAGCTTGCCGCAAGCATAGAAAAGCACGGCGTTATTCAGCCGCTTCTTGTAAGACCGCTTCCCGGCGGCACATATCAGCTTGTCGCAGGTGAACGACGCTGGCGTGCATCAAGAATGGCAGGTCTTACGGAAGTACCTGTTGTTATAAAAGAACTGAGCGATGCGGATGCAAGTGCACTCGCACTTATCGAAAACCTTCAGCGAGAAGACCTCGACCCGATTGAAGAGGCAGAGGGTTATAAATACCTTATGGACACATACGGTGTAACTCAGGAAGAAGCAGCACAAAGGGTAGGCAAATCACGCTCCGCCGTTGCAAACCTTATGCGTCTGCTTGCACTTCCCAAGGATGTGCTTGAGCTTGTCAGAAGCAAGACACTTTCTGCAGGCCACGCAAGAACTCTGCTTCCGCTTGAAGATGCGGTGCTTATCTCTCAGTTTGCAAAAGAGATAATTGCAAAAGGTCTTTCCGTAAGAGAAACAGAAAAATGGGTCAAAGATTTTCTCAAGCCCAAGAAGCCTGCAAAGCCTGCAGCTGAAAAAGATAAATATTTCACAGAGGTTGAGCTTTCGCTCTGCGAAACACTTGCAAGAAAGGTAAGTGTTAAGGGTGGAGAAAAAGGCGGCTCAATCACGATAGAATTCTTCGACAAAGATGACCTTATGAAAATCGCAAAGCTTTTTGAGGAATAAAAATGGCACTTGACGGACTTACCCTTAGCTTTTTAAGAAAAGAAATTGCAGATTCGGCAGTAGGTTGCCGTGTCGAAAAGGTGCACCAACCCTCCCGCGATGAGTTGGTGCTTGTTCTGCGTGGCAGAAGCGGAGCACATAAGCTCCTTCTGAGTGCAAGCGCAAACTCACCCAAGATACATTTCACGGCGTTCCCTCCCGAAAACCCTGCAAAGCCACCGATGCTTTGTATGCTGCTCCGCAAGCACCTCACATCGGCACTGCTTACAAATATCAGACAAGAAGGTCTTGAGCGTGCACTTTTCCTTGATTTTGATGCAACAAACGAAATCGGCACCCCCGTAAAATTCACACTTTGCATTGAAATAATGGCACAGTACAGCAATATAATACTCATTAACGAAGAGGGAATAATCCTCGATGCGGTAAAGCGTGTTGACAGCGAAACCTCTTCACTCAGGCAGATTCTGCCCGGTATGCTGTACAAAATGCCTCCAAAACAGAATAAGCCAGACCTTACCGAAATAAGCTCACTTGATGCGGCGGAAAGTGCTGCCGAAAAAGACGGCAAAACAGCAAGCGGTGCTATCCTTGCAAGCGTGCAGGGTCTCTCCCCTATTGTCTGCCGCGAGATTGCAAGCAGAGCTTTGGGTGAGGACAAACGCGCAGAGCTTCTGACCGAAAACGATATAAAGCTTATAGCATCAGAGCTTGATAAGCTTAAATATTGCGAGCCTGCACCTTGTGCGGTTATTGATCCAAGCGGTAAGCCTCTGGATTTTTCATTCAGGGAAATCACACAGTACGGCGACAATGTCAAGCTTAAATTCTTTGACTCTTTTTCAGCTTTACTCGACGACTTCTACTATGAAAAAGACCGAATAGAGCGTACCAAGCAAAACTCCGCCGAGCTGCAGAAGCTGGTCGCAAACCTTATACAGCGTACCGCAAGGAAGCTTGACCTTCAGCGCGCGGAGCTCAGCCAATGTGCTGACCGTGAGCAGCTGAAAATCAACGCAGAGCTTATTGCAGCAAACATCTATCAACTTGCAAAAGGCGCACCGTTTTACGAGGTATACAACTACTACACCGACGAGATGATAAGAATTAACGCAAATCCCGCTCTGACACCCAACGAAAACTCACAGCGTTACTATAAAGAATACCGCAAGGCGAAAACAGCAGAACAGATGCTGACGGGTCTCATAGCACAGGGCGAAGAAGAATTGGCTTATCTTGATACTGTTGCAGACGCACTTTCACGTGCCGAAACAACGGCACAGATTGGTGAAATCCGCACAGAATTAAGTCATACAGGCTATCTCAAATCCAGGCAGAAGCCCGGCACAAAAATTCCGAAGCCTCTCGCACCGATGGAGTACGAATCATCCGACGGATTCACAATACTTGTAGGAAGAAACAACGAGCAGAATGACAGACTTTCGCTCAAAACAGCCTCTAAAAACGATATCTGGCTTCACACACAGAAATTTCCGGGATCGCACACAATAATAGTAACAGAAGGGCGCGAAGCGCCTGAAAATACTCTTATTGAAGCGGCGATTATTGCAGCATATCACAGCAGAGCAAGGCAAAGTTCAGGCGTACCGATAGATTACACGCAGGTGAAAAACCTCAAAAAGCCACAGGGTGCAAAACCCGGCAAGGTTATTTACCATGTGTACAACACGCTTTATGTAACACCGGACCGGGATATCGTAAACAAATTAAGTAAATAACAAAACGGCTTGCCACGGTAAAAAACCGGAGCAAGCCGTTTAAGTTTTATTCGGATTTACTGTGTAATGGTTGTGTACGCTGTGTTAAGCTGTAAATCCTGACCTATGTCCTCAAGCGAATTTGACAGCTTAACAGAAGAGTCAAGCTCAACTAAAATATCAGGCTCTATACCGTTGCCATCGCAATAAGTGTTACCCGAATACGAAATAACCTTGGCAACTGTAAGCGATATTGCACTGCCATCCTCAAGTGAATAAATTTCCTGCAAGGTCATTTCGCCGGCGGTAGTTACGCCAAGAATCTGCACCTTGTAGAAATCCCTGAGCTGTGCCGCAATAAGCTCTGCACCGCCTGAAGTGCCGCTGTTAACAAGCACGATTATTCCACCGGGGAATGTGAGTGCTTTGGTATCGGAAGTGAAATTCTTGTAGTTGCTGCCGTCTTTTTTGACAGCACTTGCAATCGCTTCCGCACTTTCGACACCGCTGGGAAGTAACTGGTCTGCCACAGCAGCTGCATAGTCTACAGAACCGTCGCTGCAACCGCGCACATCAATTATAAGCGAAGTTACACCCTCTGCATTGAGCTTATCCATTTCTTCTGCAAATTGCTCGGATGTGTTTTCGTAAAATCCTGTAATCTTTACATAACCGACATCGCCCAAAAATGATGAGCTGACTGTTTTTGTAAAGCTACGCATTACGGTAACTGTTTTTTCAGCTCCGTCACGCACATAAGTAAGATTGACCGACTCAAAACGTCTGCCGAAGCGAAGCGACTCAATAACACTTGCTGCATTTTCAGCTGTAACCGCGTCACCGTCAACCGCAATGATCACATCATCCTTTTTAAGCTCGGCATTTTCGGCGGATGATTCGCTGTAAACTTCCGTTATGATAAGGCTTGCTTTTTCGGCATCATATATCGCATCGACACCTATACCGCCTTCACCTTTCATACGGCGTGTATATTCGATATATTCCTGAGCGGTCATATAAAAGCTGCCTGCATCATCGAGACCTTTCATATATCCGCTTGCACTGTCGGCAAACAATGCATCATCATCAAAATCGCCGTAAAAATTTGTACGCACATAGTTATCAATTGCAGATATACCATCGTAAAGTTCAAAACGATTAGAAAGTCTTGAAATAAGATTATTGTACCTGTTCTGCAAAATAGGGACTGTAAGTGCAAAGGTTGCAGTTATGCTGATAAATATGAGGGCGATTGCAAGCCCTAAAGAAATCTTTTTGTTCATTCGCCGTCACACCGGCCTTTCTGCACGGATTTTATCAGCCCGGAAGCTGGATATAACCATCCAAGGGATTGGTTGTTTTACCGTTAACACGAATTTCAAAGTGAAGGTGAGGACCTGTTGAATAGCCTGTAGAGCCTACTTTGCCTATAGCCTGACCCTGAACAACCTTCTGACCGACCGAAACAGTCAATGAGTTATCCTGCATATGAGCATAACATGATGAAACACCGTTGCCATGATCTATAATGACAAAGTTGCCGTATCCTGTTTGCTTTGCAGCATATATTACCTCGCCGTCTTTAACAGCATAAACTGTTTTACCGTCGATTCCGCCAGCGGTTAAGTCAATGCCGGTATGAAGCTTGCGTTCACCTGTTATGGGATGAGTACGCATTCCGTACGGAGATGACATATAAACACCGCTGCATTTAAGCGGGAATATCATTCCGCTCGAAGATGACGATGAGCTGCCGCCTGAATTCTGGTTGTTATTTTCTTCTGTAGCACCGGTAGTAGTGCCTGAGCTTCCGGTAGTAGCACCCGGAGTAACTGTATTATTCGGTTTTTCTTCAACCGGTTTATCATTGGTTGAAGAACCGTTGTTTTTGATAAACTCTTCCATCTGGTTAGAGAGGGCAAGAAGCTCATCTTCCTGCTTGCTTATGGCAGCTTTATATTCATCGCTCTCTTTGTCAAGCTTTTGCAGCTCTTTTTCTGCCAGATCCATCTCTTTTTCAAGCTGGGCTTGTTTTTCGGCAAGCTTATCACTGTTTTTCTTTATTTCTTCTTTACTGCTTTCAAGCTTTTGGGTTTTGGCATTAAGCTCATCACGCTTCTTCTGCTCTGCGGCTATATCAGCCGAAAGCTCTGCCTCAAGCTGGGAAAGAGCCTCAATATCGGAACCTATGGAATTCATAAGATCTTTATCGTGCTTTGCAACACGTACAAGAAGCTCCGCTCTTGTAAGAAGCGTTGAAAAATCTTCTGATGTGAGCAAAAACTCAATTGTAGAACCGTTGCCTGCCATATACATTGCTCTGATTCTCATCTTGAGAAGATCGTATGTTGCATCAAGCATAGCCTGCTTTTCGGTAATATAATCCTCAGTAGCTTCAATTTGCTCTGAAAGAGAAGTAAGCTGAGCTGTTATAACACCAATCTGGGTTTCTGCATTGGTTATTTCGGTATTGAGATACCTCTGCTGTGTGAGAAGAAGATTTACCTGCTCCTGAGTATTGCCAATCTTGTTATCCAACTGGTCAACAGTTTCTTCCTTGGCATCAATATTGTCCTGCACCTGCTCGAGTTTCTCCTGATTCTGTGATATCTGGTTCTCGATTTTATCGTATTTACTCTGAAGCTCACTTAATGAGTCAGTCGTTGCCGGAGAAGAGCTTGTTGTATCGCCTTCTGCATAGGCTGTAATTCCGAAAACCGTAACAGAAACAATCACGAGTGCGAGCAATTTAAGCAGGCATTTACGTAATTTATTCGCTGACATTATCACTGTCATAATCCTGCTCCTTAAGATATTTATTCATTGAAACAATACTGCCGAATGCACCTGTAATAACACCGGTAGCGACAAAAGCTGCCAGCATTACAAGAACATGGTCCTTGAAAGGTACGGGAGTCACGGCAAATATACCGCTCATCTCTGCGACAGCATCCGAAACGAAATGATAGATTACAAAAACTATTCCCAACGATATAACGCCCGCAATAATACCGAGCACTATACCCTCTACAATAAACGGCCAACGGATAAACCACTTTGTCGCACCGACAGATTTCATAATCTTTATTTCAAGGCGACGATTAAACATTGTAACCCTGACCGTATTTGAGATAATGAAGAGAGAAACCACAAGGAGCATAGCGATAACGGCTATGCTTGCATATCCTGCAGTTGTACGGATATTGGTAAGCTGCTTTGCAAACTCACGGTTATGTCTTAACTGAATAACATTGTCGAGCTTTTCGAGAGCTTTGACACTTTCATCGTATTTTGTCATATCGACAACCGTAATTTCGTAAGCATCGGGAAGCAAATCTGACTCCATACCTTCAAACAAAGTTGAAGCAGAGCCTATAGACTCCATAACTTCGGGGAATGCCTCCTCTTTGGGAACAAACTCAGCCGCTTTGATATTTTTCATTGCACGGATTTGACGGCCCATTTCTACAATCTCATCATCGGTTGCATCATCCTCAATAAAGAGCATAATGACATTTTCCTGAGAGACATCACCAAGCATATTATCGATATTAACAATCAGAAGAAACGCAACGCCGATCATTATAAGGCATGACATAAGCACGCCGACAGATGCCAGTGACATCAAGCTGTTTGAGCGTATGTTGCGGAAACCTTCTTTGGTGAGATAAGTGAGGCTTGCAGAGCCGTTTCTTTCGGGTTTATTGCTCATCGCTCTCACCTCCGGATTGTTCAATTGTGCTGTTGTAACTGCGTATAAATTCGTCCGCCTCGCGAATTGCACGTTTGCTTGAAATATCGAGGTCGCCGAATACCTGAGAATCGGAAACAGGCTCAACGCTTACATTTGATACATCGTCTGATACGATTTTACCGTCTCTTATGGTAATAATTCTGCGACCGAAACGACGAACAAGCTCTTCGGAGTGAGTAACCATAATAACGGTTGTACCGGAAGCATTAATCTGGTTGAGCATTTCAACAATCTCAAAAGAACGCTTTGTGTCGACATTACCCGTCGGCTCGTCGGCAATAATAATATCAGCGTTATTTACAATTGCACGCGCTAAAGCGACCCTCTGCTGTTCTCCGCCTGAAAGCTCGTTGGGAAGGCACTTTGCCTTATCCGCCAAACCGACACGTGCAAGAACATGAGGGACTCTGTTGCTGATTTTTTTCTCTTTAGCACCTATAACACGCATTGCAAAAGCAACGTTGTCATAGACAGTCATATTAGGTATAAGTCTGAAATCCTGAAAAACGATTCCGAGATTACGTCTGAAATAAGGGATATCACGTTTTTTCATAGTGTTGAGCAAACGGTTTTTGATAATGACGGAGCCTTCGGAAGCGACCTCTTCACGCATCATTATCTTGAGCAGGGTACTTTTACCTGCACCGGAATCACCCACAATGAATACAAACTCGCCTTGTTCGATACGAAGATTTATTCCGTCGAGGGCTTTTGTACCGTTGCTGTAGCTTTTAGATACATTTTTGAATTCGATCAAAGTATTTACCTTTCCTTTTTGCGTGCCGACATCAATGCGTGCCGCTGCGCAGACGCGGCTGAGAATTAATACTTGACGGGATTAGCGTCAAGATACTTCTTAACCATCAGAGCTACTTTGAATACGATAGCATCATCAAACTCACGAAGATCGAGACCTGTGAGCTTGTTTATCTTTTCAAGGCGGTATACCAATGTATTTCTGTGAACGAAAAGCTTACGTGATGTTTCGGAAACATTGAGGTTGTTTTCGAAGAACTTCTGAATTGTGAAGAGTGTTTCGTGATCAAGCGTATCAATAGAGCCACGCTTGAAAACTTCACGCAGGAACATCTCGCAAAGTGTGGTGGGAAGTTGGTATATAAGACGTGCTATACCGAGATTGTCGTAACTGACAATCTCTTTTTCGGTATCAAATACCTTACCTACCTCAAGAGCAACCTGAGCATCCTTGAATGAACCTGCAAGCTCCTTGATACCGTCAACAACAGTACCTATACCGATGAGACAATGAATAAATGCCTCACTGTTGAGTGAATCGGCAATAGAGCGTGCAAGCTTTTCGAGATCACGTGTTTCGATATTGGGTCTGACCTCTTTGACAAGAGCAATATCGGTTTCGTTGATATTGATAACAAAATCCTTATTCTTATCGGGGAAGAGATTCTGGATGATATCGAAAATAGAGATATCGTTGTGCTCGGGAATGCGGATGAGAAGTACAACACGGGAAGTATCGGTTGTGAAACGAAGCTCCCTCGCCTTGAGATAAATATCGCCGGGCAGAATATTATCAAGCACGACGTTTTTGATGAAATTGCCTCTGTCGTATTTTTCGTCATAGAGTGACTTGACACTGCTCAGAGAAAGTGCGATTACATCGACATATTTCTTTGAAAGCTCGTCGTTACCGTCGACAAAAACAATGTACTCCGGGTGAAGTGCAGAGCCGAAGGGCTTGTAAGTCTGACTGTCCACCGTGAACATTTCGTTACGCACAAGATACTCCTCGAGTGAGAAAGAGCAGACCTCGCCTATTCTGCCGAGATCGCTGCAAGAAATAATTGTGCCTGTTTCATCTATAACGCCTACGGTCCTGCCGATAGCGTCACGCATCTGGTGAATCATACCCTGAAAAAGTCTGTTTGACATCCGGAAAACCTCCATAACGATGTTTTGGACAAAGTGCCCATAATGACAATGTACATTTTACACAATTTTTTATCTTTTTGCAATAGTTTTTGCAATATTTTTTGCTTTTTTTCGTTATGTTGATAAAAAACCCATCCCCAATTTGTATCTATTGCCAAAAACAGCGGCAAAAAAAGCATTTAACCCGATTGGCAAATTGCACAAGTGTATTGCACAAAACAAAGGTAGATATAAGGTAAAATCAGTTGACTTTATCGTAAAATCTTGGTATTATACTATACATACGGTGGCAGAGCGGATAATCTGCCTCCAAAAATTTTCACGGGAGGAACCGAAATGAAAAAACTCATATCAATCATTATGGCTTTTGTCCTTACACTGAGCGTTTGTTCAGTTATGGCATTTGCCGCTGACACCGAGCAGTCACTCATCGGTAAAAACATCACCCTCACAACAGGCTCCGAAAAAGGCACTGCCGCTTCTTTCGCTTTCGGCGAAACAGTTTACGGCAAAATCGATTCAGATGAAAAAGCTTGCTACTCACTCTATGTAGATGCAGCAAAGAACGTAACATTCTCATTCAGAGCAAGCGAAAAAATCGTAATTACAATCGAGAAGTCCGACGGAACAGATGTAACAATCCTCACAAATGACAGCTCCTACGACAAGACAATCTCTCTGAGCAACGCACACTACTACATCACAGTTGAGAGCTATGTCGAAGTACCCGAAGATAACGAGGGTAACGAAGGCACAGAAGGCGAAGGCGACACAAACACCGATACCGATATCGGCGAATTAAGTGCTGAACTTGCAACAGAAGATGCAGCAGCTATCGAGTACTTCTTCCGCGCAACCTGCGAAGAAATGCCCGAGCTTTTCGTAAACATCAATAAGAAGGAAGCTGAGCTTGTTTCCGGCCAGAGTGTTCAGCTCACACTTTCCGACTGCACAGTTGAAAACCTCAACCACTACTGGAGAGTTTACGATGACCCCGAAACAAAGATTGACGAAAACGAAGTAGCTTCCGTTACACCCGACGGTCTTGTTACAATCAAGATGCCCAACAGCTTCTTCAACAAGGACACAACAATCAAGGTACAGGCTGTTATCTACTACGACAACACAGAGTACACAAAGTCCTGTACAATCAAGGCTATCCCTGCAAACATCTTCCTTGATCCCTACTTCGATACAAGCGATGATTACTGCCTCAAGCTCGGTGTAGGCGCATACAGAGGTATCAACGCCACAACAAACATCGCTGACGGCAAGATTGTCTGGACAAGCGAAGACGAAAACGTTGCAACAGTATCCTCTTCCGGTAAGATCACCGCAACAGGTATCGGCCAGACTAACGTTAAGGTTGCAGTTGAAGGCACAAAAATCTCCCGTACAATCAAGGTTGTAGTCGGCGACAACTACACATCCGTTATGGGCGTTACATTTGACAACCACACTGCAAGCGTTAGAGCAAACGAGAGCTTCGCACTTACATATAAGTTTGATACAATGCCCGACAACGGCAAGGCTCCTTCAAACAGCAAGGTAACATTTGTATCCAGCAACCCCGAAATCGCAACAGTAGACGTCGACGGTAACGTCACAGGCGTTTCCGAAGGCACAGCAACAATCACAATCATCACTGAAGACGGCAGCTACACCGACGAGTGCAAGGTAACTGTTTCCGCAGCTATCCCCAACTGGCTCATGGTTATTGTTGCTCCTCTCAGACTTATCTACAACTTCATCCTCATGATTCTCGGCAAATAAGTAACATAACACAAGCAAACGGCTGTATCCGCTTTGACGGATACAGCCGTTTTTTCAATGACCGATGCGGCTTAAAACTCGGTCAGTATAACTGATTCAGGCTGCGCTGTCGGCAAGTTTTTTCTCAAGCTGTTCGGCAGTTTCAATCATTGTTTCGGCAAATATTGCGTAGCCCTGCTGCGGGTCGTTAACAAAAACGTGCGTTACCGCACCCACAAGCATACCGTTCTGTACGATAGGGCTTCCGCTCATACCCTGAACAATACCGCCTGTTTTTTTGAGCAAATCTTCATCTGTGACTTTTATTACCATATTCTTTTCGCCATCATCACTACGGTGTATTTTTGTAATTTCAATATCAAAATACTCCGGTCCGTTTCCACTGACAGTGGAAACAATCTGAGCCTTGCCTGTTTTAACCTCGCTGCTTAATGCAACGGGGATTTTATTTGCCGTGCTGTCCTTTTCAGCCGCAACTCCGTACACTCCGTATGAACCGTTTATATACAGCTCACCAAGCACTTTATTGCCGAAAACTCCGCACAATTCACCCGGCGTTCCGGATGTTCCTTTAACACAGCCTCTGATATTAACGTTCAGCATATCTCCGTTTTTAAGCGGAATTATACCGCCCGTATCGGTGTCACATATTGCGTGGCCAAGGCCCGCAACAGTGCCGGTAAGGTTGTCTACAAAAGTAACCGTACCTACGCCTGCAGAAGAATCACGAACCCACATACCAAGCTTATATTTACCGTCTGCAGTATCCTTTGCAGGCATAACCTCAACCGTTTTTAATTTACCGTCACGAACAAACTTCACGTTCAGTTTTGCACCGTTGCTTTCTTCAACCAAACGCGAAACATCATGATTGGAGGTTACTGCAACGCCGTTTATTTCTTTTATTATATCGCCTTGCTTAATGCCTGCTTTTTTTGCAGGTGCAACGGTTGCACCGCCCGATGAGAGCGTACCAACACCTGCCACAATCACACCGTCCGAAAAAATGCGCAGACCGAATACGTTTCCGCCAAGGGTAACATATCGTCGGTGTACCACCGTTACAGTCGAACTTTTGACGGGAATTGCACCCAGAAGCTTGATTTGAGCAGGATAACTCCGTGCAAAATCATTGTCAGCGGCAGAGATTACCTCATCGCACTCACAGGTAAATAACATATTACCCGTATCCGTAAAGCGTGCATCCGCAGTAACATACGACTCCGGAAGGCAAACCGTACCGTAACCGACAAAGCCAAAAACCAAAGCACAAACCAAAGAAATAACAACGCTGACAAATTTAATTGTTTTTTGCATAACTCACCTCCAAAAAGGAGAAAAAGTAAGCCGCAGATATAATTTGCACTGTCAATTCAAAAATAACAATGGAAAATTTTAAAAATAAAAATCAGCTTCGCCGATCATCAACGAAGCTGATTAAATAATGTTAAAATTCAGACTGTATTTAATTAATACATGCCGCCGCCCTGTGCTGCCATTGCTGCTGCAGCCGCTGCATCAGCCTGGGGGTCGGGCTTATCGGTTACGAGTGACTCTGTTGTGAGTACCATTGCTGCGACAGAAGAAGCATTCTCAAGAGCGGAACGTGTAACCTTTGTCGGGTCAAGGATACCTGCCTCGAACATATCGACATAGCCGTCGGAAGCGAAGTTGTATCCGTAGCCTGTCTTGCCGCTTGTGCGGATTTCGTTTACGATAACACTGCCTTCAAGGCCTGCGTTAGCTGCAATCTGACGAACGGGAGCCTCAAGAGCCTTGAGAACAATCTTGATACCTGTCTTGATATCGGCATCGTCTGTTGTGTCAAGGAGAGACTCAACAGCGGGGATAGCGTTGATAAGAGCAACACCGCCGCCTGCTACGCAACCCTCTTCAACAGCTGCCTTTGTAGCTGCAAGAGCATCCTCAATGCGGAGCTTCTTCTCCTTCATCTCTGTCTCTGTAGCTGCACCGACACGGATAACTGCAACACCGCCTGCAAGCTTTGCAAGGCGCTCCTGGAGCTTCTCACGGTCGAAATCGGATGTTGTTGTGCCGATCTGAGTTCTGATCTGTGCAACTCTTGCTGCGATAAGCTCCTTATCACCTGCACCGTCAACAATAATTGTATTCTCCTTGGAGATCTTAACCTGACGAGCACGACCGAGCTGTGTAATCTGAGTATCCTTAAGCTCAAGACCGAGCTCCTCTGTGATAACCTCGCCGCCTGTGAGTGTTGCGATATCGCGGAGCATCTCCTTACGTCTGTCGCCAAAGCCGGGAGCCTTGACACCTACGCAGGTGAATGTGCCGCGGAGCTTATTGACAAGGATTGTGGAAAGAGCCTCGCCCTCAAGGTCTTCTGCAACGATGACAAGCTTCTTGCCTGCGTTGAGAATCTGCTCAAGGAGAGGAAGAATCTCCTGAATGTTGGAAATCTTCTTATCTGTGATAAGGATGTAAGCATCGTCAATAACAGCTTCCATCTTATCTGTATCTGTTACCATATAGGGAGAGATGTAACCGCGGTCAAACTGCATACCCTCAACGATATCGGAATCGGTAACTGCAGTCTTGCTCTCTTCAACAGTGATAACGCCGTCTGCAGAAACCTTATCCATAGCATCTGCGATAATCTTGCCGATATCAGCATCTGCAGAAGAGATTGTAGCAATCATCTCGATATCTGCCGAGCTGGAAACAGGCTTGGAATTCTCCTTGACTGCAGCTGTTGCAGCCTCAACTGCAAGCTTGATACCTTTCTTTACTACCATCGGGTTTGCGCCTGCGGTAACGTTCTTGAGTCCCTCACGAACAAGTGCCTGAGCAAGAAGAGTAGCTGTTGTTGTACCGTCACCTGCTACGTCGTTTGTCTTTGTAGCAACTTCCTTTACAAGCTGAGCGCCCATATTCTCGAATGCATCCTCAAGCTCAACCTCCTTGGCGATTGTAACGCCGTCGTTAGTGATAAGGGGTGCACCGTACTTCTTGTCGAGAACTACGTTTCTGCCCTTGGGGCCGAGTGTGATTTTAACTGTGTCTGCGAGCTTGTCGATACCCGCCTGAAGAGCCTTGCGGGCATCTTCACCGTAAATAATCTGCTTTGCCATTTTTCATTTCCTCCTGATATTATTCGATAACTGCGAGGATATCGCTCTGGCGTACGATTGTGTACTCCTCTTTGCCGAGCTTAACCTCTGTACCTGCGTACTTGCCGACGATTACTTTTTCGCCGACCTTTACGTACATTTCGACAGCTTTGCCGTCTACTTCACCGCCAGGGCCTACAGCAACAACCTCTGCATACTGGGGCTTCTCCTGTGCGGATGCGGCAAGAATGATGCCGCTCTTTGTTGTTTCTTCAACAGCGGATGCCTTAACGACAACTCTGTCTGCAAGGGGTCTGATAGTCATTTATTACTCCTCCTGAAAAGTATTACCAAATTCGTTTTAGCACTCGACACTCTCAAGTGCTAAAATCTATTTTAACGCTTTTTTTATAAATTTCAAGCCCTTTAAGCAAATTTATGTAAATATTCTATCTTTTTACAATTCATTAATATTTCACTTTTGCGTAATTTCACCGTAGGCAAGCGGCACCTTGCCCACAATTATTGTTTCGGCTACGAGCATATTCATTGTATATGCGGTTGTAACGGTAGCTGTCGGAAAAACTATAAGCAAAGTAACTGTTGTTTTAAGAAAAATCTGATGACGCGTCTGATTGACTCCCGCACTGCTGAATTCGTTGACAAAATGAGTCTGTGCACTGCCGGTAAGGCTGATTATTACATTCAGCCTCGGTCCCCTGCCGTTGAGCAGTGCAAGCCCCGTAAGCGAGCCCAAGGGCACGCCAAGCTCCTTACCGTCAAGATTGCTTAAAGCTGAAGCAACAGCCGTATTGATACCCGACTTTATCTGATTGATACGCATTGCATCGGTCTGTATGGAAACTATATTACCGACATCGTCACGCACAATATCTACCAAAGATGAATAATCCGCACCTGCAGAGCGCAAAACATCCGGTACTGCCGCACCTGCTACGGTTGCCGCATAATTCTGCGCCTGAACCGTTGCGGTGTTACGTACAATCGGTCTGAGTCTCGCATCAAGAAGCAAAAATACGGTAACTGCCGCCATAAAACAGCAGATGGAAACAAATATGTATTTTCTGTATTTCCTCGGTCTGTAGTAACGCAAAGGCGCACCCCCGGAAATATTATATGCACGATTTAATATAAATGTAACTATTTAACACGCTATCTCTATTGACTAATCGGAAAAATCAATGTAAAATAAAAGCACAAATGAAAAGAAACGGAGAAACAATAAAATGAACAAAGAATACGATCCCGATATAGTAAGCGTAATAGATGAAGACGGCAAAGAACACACCTTTGAAGAGCTCGACAGAATCGAAACCGACAAAGGCAAGTACGTTGCCCTTCTTCCCATTTTTGACGATGCTGACGAGCAGCTTGAGGACAGCGGCGAAATAATCATACTCAAAGTCAGCGAAGAAAACGGCGAGACCTATCTTGCCGCTATTGAAGACGATGCCGAATTTGAAGAAGTCGGCAACCTTTTTGAAGACAGACTCATTGACCTCTTTGAGTTTGAAGAGGGCGAAAGCGAAGAATAATAAAACAAAATATACACCCTGCCTTGTGCGATAAAAGTGCGGCAATACTAACCCAACACTCATATCTTAGGGAAGCCGTCTCCGTTCAGCGGATTGCAGACCTCCCGTCTTTTAGACGGACGAAGGGAGCGTGAACCTGCGGGAGGCCACCCACCTGCTTTAGACGCAGGTTATTATTCGCCGTATGACGGCTTGGTGGGGTTTTATAAAATACAAGGTGAGACGTTTTGAAAAAAATTACTGATGCTAAAATTTTCGGTCTGCTGCCTGTAGACGGCGGCTTCCTTTACATAAAGCCCGAGGTTATGCCCGACGGCAGAACAAGAGCAGACTTTTACGGCTACGAAGCTGCAACACAGCGCACGATGGCTATTACAAAATGGACATATTTCGAGGGTAAATTCGGCCCCGCATATAAAGAGATATGCTCGCAGATAAAAGACTATGTCAACTGCGAAACTGGCACACTTGCCAACAACCACACCGTACTTGTCTACCCCGACGGCGATGTAGGCGTTTTCAACGCAAGAGGTGTTGCAGTATGGACAGGCAACCTCAAATATAACGACTGCCCTGCAAAAGGCATCGCTCCCGACGGCAAAAACTTCTGGAGTGTAGTACCAGAGCTCAACGCAATTATCTGCTACGCTGTAGAAGAAAGACGTGTACAGATGCGTATCGGCGGCGGCAATTCCACTGCATTTATCGAGCCCGTATCAATAATCCGATATAATGACAGACTTTTTGTCTGCAACAAAGGCTCAAACAAAGTGCGTACAATTACTCTCGGCAACTATGCGGTAAGCGATTATCTCGAATTTGACGAGCCTGTGCACAAGTATTTTATCGCAGGCGATAAAGAGTTTGTTAAGCTTGAATCAGGTCTGTATCAGCTTTAATAAAGACAAAAATTCAGCCATCCTTCACGAATGAAGGATGGCTGATTGTTATTTTAAAAGAGATTACTCTTCGATATTAATGCCTCTCTGCTTTCTGAGATTTACAAGTTCCTTGAACACTCTTTCTTTCTTCTCGCCTGTGAGGTCGTAGAAGAAGAGAGGAATTGCGCAGAGAAGAAGGCTGATGCCGGGAATAATTGTTACGAGTGAGAACATTGCAAAATTCTGTGTTGAAGACATACTGTTGATAGCCTGAGCAACTTCATCACCGCTGCCGACATTAAGCTTTGAAACATCAATATTTACAGCAATATACATTACAATAATCATAACTGTTGCAAATGCGTTGCCGATTTTATTGACAAACGACTGGCAGGCAGAACCGAGACCGGTGTTTCTGAAACCTGTTTTCCACTCGATAAAATCAAGGCAGTCGCAGACCATCGCAAAGGAAACATTATTGATAACGCCGAGAGGAATCGCAGAAATAAGCATAAACGGAATACAGATAAGAAGATTCTTTGTAAACCAACCTACAACAAGTGTAAGGCAGGTTGCAACGAAACCGCCGAGGCATGAAACAATCATAATATGCTTATACTCAAACTTCTTGTAAAGCTTGGGAAGGAAGAGCATCGCACCGAACATACCTATAGCTGCACAAACCTGAATAACAAGGGCAACATTTGAAATGTTTTTGTTTATCTCCTCAACTGTTTCGGGAGCTTTTGAGCCGAGATAGAAGCCCGAATAACGTGCTACGTGGGGAGCGGCAGCCTGAAGCATATATCTGCCGAAAGAAAGCACACCCGAAAGAACAACAAGCATAAGCGGCTTGCATGTAAATATTCTCTTAAGTGTAGAAGGCTCACCCGGAGCTCTCTTTTGGGCATCGGGAATCTGAATTCTCTCCTTGGTTTTGAAAGAAGCCAGCGTAAAGAGAGGCATACCTATAACAGCCATAGAAACAGCCATAACCGCATACTTGACGATATTGGCACGCTCAAGGTCCATATCGGCAATAAAATAGCCGACAATAATCGGAAGAGCAACCGTAACAGCAGAACCGATACCGCCTACTGTTTTACCGTAGGAAATGATTTTGCCTCTTTCCTTGGCATTCGGAGTCATAACATTGGGCAGGCTCCAGAAAGGCACGTCACTGACAGTATACGTCATACCCCAGACAACATAAACAGCCGAAACAAAAACATAAAGCCATACCGACTGATTTTTTGTATCAAAGCCCGGGTTTACAAACATAAGTATTGTAAGCGCAGCAATCGGGATAGCGGTCCACAACGGATAAGGCTTCATTCTGCCTCTCTTTGTTGTTTTACGGTCCATAATCATACCCATCATCGGGTCATTGATCGCATCCCATACACGTGCAAAGAGCATTAGCAAAATAACAAAAATCGCATCAAGATAAAGCACATTCATATAGTAGTCTGTTATGTAGCTGGACATACAGCTGTAAACAAGACCCTGACCCAAAGCAGCTATGGCGTAAGCTTTGGCTTCACCTTTAGGTACATATTTTTTCATTTCTTCTTGTTTTATTTTTGCCATAATTAACCTCCGTAATACTATGGTTATGCTTGTTATGATATCATAAACCCTATAGGTTTTCAATTTAATTCAACATTATTTAATATAGAAAAAGCAACCGACTTTTTGTGCCTTTTAACAATAAAAACCGCTTTGACAGACCTGAAGTCAATCAAAGCGGTATAAACTCAGGCAATGAGCCCCGTTATAAAATTGATTATCATTTCAAAGAACATAACCATAGCATTGAGCATAGTTACAAACAAGCTCGGCTCGGTATTCGGATTATCGGGAATCTCGCTACCGGGCTCATCGGGATTGGGATTATCCGGCACCTCGGGCTCTCCTTCGCCCGCATTATTATCGTCGTCGGGGTTATCAACACCCGGCTCATCGGGAAGCTCCGTATCAGGTTCGGTCGGTGTATCAGGTGTAAGCACACCGCCTGCCGCAACATACATCTCAAGCGCTTCCGCAGGCTCTCTTATCGCAAGCCTTCTGTAAACGGAAACCTGAATATCGGAAGTATTGCGGCTGTGATAATAGAGGTATTTACCCGTTACGATTTCGGGGTCGATGCCGTATTTTTCAGCAGAGCTGCTCACAATTTTTACCGCGCCGTCAACAGGCGGCTCATCAACAAGCTTGCTTGCCTGCTTATAAATTGCTTTTATAAGCACATCCTCAGGCTGATTTTTGAACCCGCCGAGGCCGTCTATAGCAGCAGTGATAACATCGCTGTTCACACCGTTTTGCACCGCACGTGACCAGATTACGTTTTTGAGTGCAATTGTATAGTTGTCTACATCAAATCCGCTGTAACGCTTTTCGAGTTTTTCGACAACAACATCGTAAAAACGTGCCTTTGTAAAGCCGTGCTGAAGTGTAAGGAAAGCCTCTGGTGACTCCTCGGCAATTTTCTTCCACTCTGCGATGAAGTTTTCGCCGTATGTATTTTCGTCAAGCTCGTAAGCTGCCTTGAGTCGGTTGCCTGTTTCTACACCCTTACCGGAAGAAATGCACCAATTGAAAAAGGTCTTGGGCACATCATAACGGCTTGAAAACTGGTACGCACCAAAGGAAACTCCGCCGTAATCGCTGCCGTCTGAAACAGTGCCCGGTTTACCGCTTGATTCATACTTTGCTGAAAGACTGCCCAGCTGTGAATCTTCGTCCGAGCTGTTGAGCATAATGCGGTAATCCTCATCGAGCCCATCGAGCACATATCTGCCGCCGAAAGCCTCCGCACCGAAAGCAAAGCCTGATGACAAAAGCGACACGACAAGCAGCAGTGTCAGGATTTTTTTCATTTTCATATCACTCCTTTACCATTCATTTTACAACTTTTACCCTCATGTTGTCAACCTCGGCAGGTAACGAAGCGGTATACAAAATATGGAACGAAATTTAAAAATACACTTGTTAAATCAAAATAATTTTGTTATAATAAGGTTAATTATAATAAAATGGGGTTATAGGAGGTGTTTTATGCAGACTGAAGATTTAATACTGATTCTGCTTTTTTTAACCACTGCCCTGCTGATAATAGCCGTTGCGGCAATTTTCATGCTGATGAAAAAGAGTAACGGCAGCAAAGAGCACGAGGACAGCGAAAAGCTGCAGCGTCTGCTTGCCGATGAGTTTGAGCGAAGCAGACGAGAAATGTCGCTCGGTCAGAACGATATGCGCGCACAGACCGCACAGAGCATAGGCGAAATGGCAAAGAAGCTTGACGAAATGACAAAAACAAACTTCGAAAGCCAACAGCGTATGACTCAGACTCTCAGCGAATCGCTGGGCACAATACGCAACAACAATGCCGAGCAGAACGAAAGGCTGGCAAGAAACGTATACGAAGCCATAGGCAAGATGCAGGAGAGCAACGAAAAGAAGCTCGACCAGATGCGTGAAACCGTTGACGAAAAGCTCAACGCCACACTCAACGAAAGGCTTACAAGCTCATTCCGCACCGTATCCGACCAGCTTGAAAACGTAAACAAGTCACTCGGCGAAATGAAAGAGCTTTCAACAGGTGTTACCGCCAACGTTTCATCGCTCAACAAAGTGCTCACAAACGTCAAGGCAAGGGGCACATGGGCTGAGGTTTACCTCGAAAACATACTCGATCAGACTATACCCGGAATGTATGTCAAGAACTATGCTCCTATCGAAGGCAGCCAGGCAAAGGTTGAGTTTGCCGTAAAAATACCTTCGGGTGACGGCAGCGGCAACATTACATATCTGCCGATTGACTCGAAATTCCCGATGGAGGACTACGTAAGACTCTGCACAGCAGCCGAAAACGCTGACCCTGTTGCACTTGCGGCCGCAAGAAAAGCACTTGAAGCAAGAGTTAAAGACGAAGCAAAGCTTATCACAAAATACATTGTTGTACCGCAGACAACACCTTACGCAATAATGTACCTTGCAACCGAAGGTCTGTATGCGGAGATTGCAGCTTCACCCGACGGCTTACCCGAAAAACTCCGCAGCGAGTACAACATTATGATTGCAGGACCTACCACTATTACCGCCCTGCTCTCCTCACTGTCAATGGGCTTCAAAGCCGTAGCGATAAACGAAAAAGCAAACGAAGTCCGTCAGATGCTGGCAGTCGCAAAGACGCAGTATGACAAATTCGGCGACCTGCTCGAAAAAGCAAGACGCCGCATAGACGATGCAGGCAAAGCACTCAGCGAAGCACAAAACCGCAACCGCATCATCCAGAAAAAGCTTAAAGGTGTTGAGGCTATCGATTCAGCTGAAGATGCCGCATTATTGGAAGAAAAATTTTTTGAAGGGGAATAAATCATGGCAAAATACGAAGAATTACTTGAACAGCTTACTCTCGAAGAAAAGGCCGCACTTTGTGACGGTGCAGATTTCTGGCATCTGAAGGGACTTGAAAGATTCAACATTCCTTCATACATGGTATGCGACGGCCCTCACGGTCTGCGTAAAAAGGACTATAGCAAAAAAGGCGACAGCCTGAGCAACAGCGTACCCGCAATCAGCTACCCGACAGCAGCTACAACCGCTTCTTCATGGGATCCCGAGCTTCTTTACAAGATGGGCGTTGCACTCGGCAAGAAGTGCCTCAAAGAAGAAGTCGGCGTACTTCTCGGCCCCGGTATCAATATGAAGCGTTCTCCCCTTTGCGGCAGAAACTTCGAATACTTTGCAGAAGACCCGATTCTTGCGGGTGAGCTTTCCGCAGGCTTCATCAACGGCGTTCAGTCAATGGGTGTCGGCACATCACTCAAGCACTTCTGTGCAAACAGCCAGGAGACACGCAGAATGACTTGCGACAGCGTTGTTGACGAAAGAGCACTCCGCGAAATTTACCTTACAGCATTTGAAATAGCAGTCAAGAAGGCACAGCCCTGGACCGTTATGAACTCATACAACAAAATCAACGGCTTCCATGGCTCCGAAAACAGACATACTCAGCTTGAAATTCTCCGCGAAGAGTGGGGCTTTGACGGCGTGGTAGTCAGCGACTGGGGCGCAGTAAACGACAGAGTGCTCGGCCTCAAGAACGGTAACGACCTTGAAATGCCCTCATCAGCAGGTGCAGGTGCAAAGAAGATTGTCGACGCAGTCAAGAGCGGTGAGCTCAGCGAAGAAGTGCTCAACGAAAGAGCAGGAAACGTTCTCAAACTCATCGGCAAAATTGCTGACGGTGCACAGAAGAACTATCAGTACAACGACTTTGACGACCAGGATTTTGCAAGAGAAATCGCCGCAAACTCAATGGTGCTTCTCAAGAACAACGGCATCCTTCCGCTCGGCAAAGAAAAGAAAATCGCAGTTATCGGTGAGCTTGCAAGAACACCCAGATATCAGGGTGCAGGCAGCTCACACATCAACCCCACAAAGCTTGACAATGCTCTTGAAGAGCTTCAGAAGGTCGGCTACACGGTTGAATTCGCACCCGGCTATGAGCTTTCAAACAAGAAGGCTACGAAGAACGAAGCACATCTTGCAAATGCAGTACAGCTCGCAGCAGCAAGCGAAACAGTAATTCTCTTCATCGGCCTTACAGACGAATATGAGGCTGAGGGCTTTGACAGAAGCCATATGAACCTTCCCGCAGCTCACGACAAGCTTGTTGAAGAAATCACAAAGGTTAACAACAATGTAATCGTTGTACTTGCAGGCGGCTCACCCGTTGAAATGCCCTGGAACGACTCTGTTTCCGCAATTCTCAACTCTTACCTCGGCGGTCAGGCAGGTGCAGGTGCAGTTGCCGACATCATCAGCGGTAAGGTCAACCCCAGCGGTAAGCTTCCCGAAACATATCCGATGACTTATGCAGACACACCCGCAGTAAACAACTTCCCCGGCAACCCTGCAAGTGTTGAATACCGCGAGAGCATTTATATTGGTTACAGATATTACGAAAAAACCAACACGGCTGTACGTTATCCCTTCGGCTTCGGTCTTTCCTACACAACATTCGAATACTCCGACATCAAGCTTGACAAGACAGCTATGAGCGACAGCGAAACAGTCAAAGTAACATTCACAGTCAAGAACACAGGTGCTGTTGCAGGTTACGAGATTGCACAGGTTTATGTTGCAGATAAGGATAGCACAATCTACCGTCCCGTCAAGGAGCTCAAGGGCTTCAAGAAGGTATGGCTCGAACCCGGTGAGAGCAAGGAAATCGAAATTGAGCTTTGCAAGAGAGCGTTTGCTTTCTACAATGTAAACATCAACGACTGGTGCGTTGAAACAGGCGAATTTGATATTCTTGTCGGTGCTTCAAGTGCAGATATCAGACTTATGGCAACAGTAACAGTAAACGGCACAACAGAGAACATCCCCGACTATTCGGATGTTGCTCCCATTTACTACACAGGTAACGTACAGAACGTACCTGAGGATCAGTTTGTTGCAGTTCTCGGCAGAGAGCTTCCGCCCACAAACTACGACCCCAACAGAAAGCTCGGTATCCAGGACACATTCGAGAGCTGTGCTCACACAAAGAACGGCCAGCGTTTCTACAAGATTCTCACAACACTTATCCCTGCAGGCTTTGCACAGGCAATCGCAATGCAGACTCCGTTCCGTGATTTCATCAGCATGAGCGGCGGTGTATTCAGCGAGCAGATGGCTGACGGTCTTGTAAAGTGGATCAGCGGTGAAAAGGGCGGCATCCGTCTTATCGTCAAGGATATTCCCAGAGCTATCGGCGGTATCGGTCCGCTCCTCAAGCAGATATAAGCAAAATAAACCAAAAATTTCCAAAATATCCATAAATGTTTGGCGTATTTTAGATTGCAGTTTCGGCAAAAATAATATATATTTATAAATGGATTTTTTAATTCAAGTGTTATATTGAAAGGAGTCAACACCCCATGGCAAATCTCACAACAAATAAAAGCGTTCTCTCCTGGATTGAAGAAAAGGTCGAGCTTGTAAAGCCCGACAAAATCGTCTGGATTGACGGCTCTCAGGAGCAGATCGATGCACTCAGAGCAGAAGCTTGCTCCACAGGCGAAATGATCAAGCTCAACCAGGATCTTCTTCCCGATTGCTACCTTCACAGAACAGCTGTAAACGACGTTGCTCGTGTTGAAGGCAGAACATTCATCTGTGCTCCCACAAAGGAGCTTGCAGGCCCCACAAACAACTGGATGGATCCTGCTGAAGCATATGAAATGCTCTACAGCATCGCTAAAGATTCATATAAGGGCAGAACAATGTACGTTATCCCCTACTCAATGGGTCCCGTAGGCAGCCGTTTCTCCAAGATCGGCATTGAGCTTACAGACTCTATCTATGTTGTTCTCAACATGGTTATCATGACAAGAGTAGGCACCAAGGTTCTCGAGGCACTCGGCGACAGCAACGATTGGGTTCGCGGTCTTCACTGCAAGTGCGAAATCGACGAAGAGAAGAGATACATCTGCCAGTTCCCGCAGGACAACACAATCATTTCCGTTAACTCAGGTTACGGCGGAAACGTTCTTCTCGGCAAGAAGTGCTTCGCACTCCGTATCGCTTCCTACCAGGGCTGGAAGGAAGGCTGGCAGGCTGAGCACATGCTCATCCTCGGCGTTGAGAAGCCCGACGGCGAAGTTAAGTATATCTGTGCTGCATTCCCCTCAGCTTGCGGCAAGACAAACCTCGCTATGCTTATTCCTCCGAAATCTTACCTTGAGAAGGGTTATAAGGTATGGTGCGTAGGCGACGATATCTCCTGGATCCGCAAGGGTGAGGATGGCAGACTCTATGCTATCAACCCCGAAAACGGCTTCTTCGGCGTTGCCCCCGGCACAAACAACAAGTCCAACCCCAACGCTCTTGCAGCTACAATGAAGGGCACAATCTTCACCAACGTTGCACACAACCTCGACAACAACACAGTATGGTGGGAAGGCCTCGACAAGAATCCTCCCTCAAACGCTATGGAGTGGAAGGGCAACCCCTGGAACGGCCAGGAGAGCGAAGAGAAGGGTGCACATCCCAACAGCCGTTTCACAGCTCCCGCTGTAAACTGCCCCTGCATCAGTTCCGAGTTTGAGAATCCCGCAGGCGTACCGATCTCCGCTATCGTATTCGGCGGCAGACGTGCAAAGCTTGCTCCCCTCGTATATCAGTCACGCGACTGGAACCACGGTGTATTTGTAGGCTCAATCATGGCTTCCGAAACAACAGCTGCAGCAGCAGGTGCTGTCGGTGTTGTCCGCCGTGATCCCATGGCTATGCTTCCCTTCTGCGGTTACAATATGGGCGAGTACTGGCAGCACTGGATCAACATCGGTGAAACACTCGATGCTGACAAGGCTCCCAAGATCTTCAATGTTAACTGGTTCCGTAAGGATGACGAAGGCAACTTCATGTGGCCCGGTTTCGGTGACAACCTTCGTGTTCTCGAGTGGATTCTTGACCGTTGCGACGGCAAGGTAGACGCTGACGAAGTTGCTATCGGTTACGTTCCCAAGGCTGAAGACATCAACCTTGAGGGCATCGAGGATGAGGTTTCTGTTGACACACTCAAGGCTATGCTTGATGTTGATAAGGATCTCTGGAACGCAGAGACAGCAGGTATCGAAGAGTTCTACGGCAAGTTTGGCGACACACTTCCCGCAACTCTTGCTGACGAGCTTGCAACTCTCCGTGCAAACCTCAACAAATAAGATACAAACAGCAAAGCTGTCTCACTATCATGTGGGACAGCTTTTTTATTTGACGGCATATATCGTTTATGTCGGCAAAAGTTTGCCTTTGATTGCTGTAATCAAATTTCAATTCTCCGTCACAGCTTACGCTGTGCAACATCCTTTCAAAAACAATTCCTGACTTACAATCAATAATCTTCAATCTGAACACCTTTATAATAATGTTTAATTATTTCTTCCCATGTACTGCCCTGCCGTGCCATATAGTCAGCACCGTACTGACTCATACCTACACCGTGGCCGTAGCCTTCGGTAGTAAAATGAAGGTTGCCATCCTTGAATTCATAGGTGAATACTGCAGAGCGTAAGCCTGCAGCATCACGCAGAGCCATACCGCTGTAGGTTTTTCCGCCAACCTCAACAGACTCCACAAAGCCGTGAGAATCTTTTTTTATTTCACCTACCCAATCGCTTGCTTCGCCGCTCAATTCACAGCCTTCAAGCGAAGAAACCGATGCAGAAAACTGTTGCGGAGTAATCGCAACTGTTTTTATGCAATCGGGCGAGAGCTTATCACCTGCACTGGTTACACTTTGCAGGTAAGGCACTTCGCCTCCCCATACTGTTTTGGCACTTTGGGTAACGCCGCTGTTGTTTGCATGAAAAGCAGCTATGATCGGCTTACCTTCATAAATTATAACCTTGCCGCTGACCTCATTTACAGCTTTTTGCAGCTTTTTCTCATAGCTATCAGCTTTGTCTCCCCATTTTTCTTTTCTTTGCTCTTCTGTAAGGTATCCCTGGTGGGTAGATGAATCGTTTGTAAGATACGCTCCTTTGAGTGTTGCGTCAGGGCTTGTCTGCTGCTCCGATTTTTTACAAAGCAGATATGTATATGCCGCAACAGCCTGCGCCTTCAGTGCCTGCTCGTGATATGCAGGCGACATTTCTGCGGCAAGCACACCTACAAGATACTCCTGCAGGGTTATGTTCAGCACAAGGTCTTCCTGCGACATAAACACCTTGACAGTCTCCTGACTTTCACCGCCTGCGTTTTGCTGAACACTATCGGTTGTTTCTGGTACGGTTACACTCTGCGGTTGTCCGCTGTCCAATGCAACAAGAGGCATAAGTATCATTGCAAGAGCGATTACAATAGCGATAAATTTGTAAATTCCCATTTTTTTATTCCTCACTTAAATAATGATTGACTTTTTTGATATTTATATAGTATAATGTATTCTCAATAATATTGTATAAGTATAAGTATATGCTTTTTTATAGCATTTTCTAAGGAAAGGAGAAATGACATATGGCAAGATATATGTCCCCCATCAGCAACGATTCCCTTATAAACTTATGCAACGAAATTCAGATAAATGACAGAATCGACGTTGATGATTACACTAAATACGGAGTCAAGCGCGGTCTTCGTAACGCAGACGGCACAGGTGTTATGGCCGGCCTTACAAAAATCTGCAGTGTTGACGGCTACTACATCGAAGACGGTGAACGTGTACCCCGTTTCGGCAAACTCAATTTCCGCGGTCTTGATGTAAAAGAAATTGTAGAAGGTTGCCGCAAGGAAGACCGTTTCGGTTTTGAAGAGGTTGTATGGCTTCTTATTTTCGGTGCACTTCCCACACCTGCACAGCTTGCAAAATTCAGCAATGTACTTGCTGAATGCCGCGAGCTGCCCGAAGACTTCATTGAAGATATGATTATGAAGGCACCTTCACCCAATATTATGAACAAAATGGCTCGCTCCGTAATGGCACTCTACTCATACGACGATAATCCCGACGATATAGCAACAGAAAACATACTGCGTCAGTGCATACAGCTCATCGCACAGCTTCCCTCAATTATGAGCTATGCTTATCAGGTAAAGCGTCGTCACTACTACAAGAAGAGTATGTACATCCATCAGCCCAAACGTGAGCTTTGCACAGCACAGTCTATTCTGCGTACTCTCCGTTCGGACAGACTTTTCACCGACGAAGAAGCTAAACTTCTTGACCTTTGTCTGATACTTCATTCAGAGCACGGCGGCGGTAACAACTCGACATTTGCAACCCGCGTACTCACATCCTCAGGCACCGACACTTACTCTGCAATCGCTGCAGGTATCGGTTCACTCAAGGGCCCCAAGCACGGCGGCGCAAACATAAAGGTCAAGGAAATGACTTCACTTATGGCAGAAGAGATTGACGATATCACAGACGAAAAGCAGGTTGCCGATTATATCGCAAAGATTATCCGCAAGGAAGCAGGCGACCGCTCAGGTCTTGTTTACGGTATGGGTCACGCTATATACACAATGTCCGACCCGAGAGCAGAACTTCTTAAAGAAGCCGCCCGTAACTTCATATTCAGCGAAGAATTTGAGAGAAGATTCCGTCAGCTCGAACTTATCGAAGAGCTTACTCCCGACATATTCCGCTCAATCAAAGGCGATATGAAGCCGATTTGTGCAAACGTCGACCTTTATTCGGGTCTTATTTACGATATGCTCGGCATTCCCGAAGACCTCTTTACTCCTCTTTTCACAGTATCGCGTATGGCCGGTTGGGCAGCTCACAGAATCGAAGAGCTTACAACGGGCAAGCGTATCATCAGACCTGCTTACAAAAACGTTTCTCTTCCCTATCACTATATCGCTCTTGACAAGCGTACCGACGAAAACGTCAAGCATCCCGACAAGTATATTCCCAGCGAGGCTCGTGCAGTTCTCAAATAACACCAAGCCTTCACCTATCATCAGGAGGTATTATATATAATGAAAAAAATAAAGGGTAGCCTTTCAAAGCCCGAGCCGAGCTCATTTATCGCAATAGCTGCACTGAGTCTTTGTGCTCTGTTGCCGCTGCGTGTTTATCAGGTAACTACTCTTATCGAGCCCGAAACAGGTTTTTTCAGCGACACCAATTTCACCATACCGCTGTTCTACGGAATCGGTGCAGCAGTAATTTTTGCACTGATGGTGCTCAGTTTCCTTAACAGCAAGGCAACACGTGCACGCAACGGTATTGCAACCAGCAAATCGCTTGGTATTGTTGCAATAATAACAGCGCTGACTCTTGCGTTAAATGCCGTTATAAGCTTTTCATCTTTTTTGGATATCAGCGGCAAATACAATGTGCTGAATGACGGTTCATACACATCTTACCTTACAAAATCCGGTGCCGCACCGCTTGCACTTGAAGCAATTTTCGCGGTACTTACAGCCTTCTTCTTCAGCATTTACGCAATTTCATGCCTCAAGAAAGATACTATTCTTTCTTCTTTCAGAATTCTTTCTGCCGCACCCACAATATGGGCTATATCCAGAATAGTTTTCAGATTCCTTGAAAAAATAAGCTTTGTAAACATATCTGACCTTCTGCTTGAGCTTATTATGCTTGTGTTTATGATAATCTTCTTTATATCATTTGCTCAGGTAGTAACCGATGTTTCACCCGAAGCTGTTGCATGGCGTCTTTTCGGTTGCGGTCTTCCTGCTGCAATCACAGCCTTCCTGGTCAGCGTACCGAAGATTTTCCTTATGCTTATCGGTCATTCCGACCTTATTGTCAAAGGATACAGCTTTGAGCCCTGCGACCTTGCACTCGCAATCTTCATTCCGCTTTTCCTCTACCATACAGCAACAGCGAAAAAAGCTAAAGCACAATAATAACGAGAGGTTTGCTTTCACTTGTTTCTTGAAAATCTTTTCACAACAGCACAGCAAGTATTTATACTTTACATTCTTATTGCCGTGGGTTTCTTTGCTGATAAATCCGGTCTTTACACCGAAAAGGCATCAAAGCTCAACACAAACCTTCTGTTTTACATCGTAACGCCGTTGGTTGTTGTAAACAGTTTTCTATCCATAGATAACTCACCCGAAAATCTCAAGAATTTCGGTATTGCGGCACTGCTTGGCGTTGCAATACACGTAATAGGAATACTGTTTGTCATTCCGTTTTTCCGTAAAACAAAAAAATCGAAGGCAGGTATTTACCGCTATGCCTGCGTATACGGCAACTGCGGTTATATGGCATTGCCGCTTGTTCAGGCTGTTCTCGGCCCGCAAGGTACATTCTACTGCTCTGCGGTAATTATGATATTTAACATTTTTTGCTTTACTCACGGCATATATATTATAGGAGCACAAAAAGGCGGCTTTGACTTCAAAAAGCTATTTATAAATCCCGGCACAATCGGTGTTGCAATCGGTCTGCCGCTTTATCTTTTCGGAGTTGAATTACCGACTGTTATAGCAACACCTATCAGCAGTCTCGCCGCACTCAACACACCGCTTGCGATGCTGATTTTCGGCACATATATTGCCCACACAGACATCAAAACAATGTTCACCGATAAGAATATTTATCTGGTAGGCCTTATAAAACTTATTGCTGTTCCGCTGGTTATGATAGGCGCATTCAAGCTGTTTAACATTCCGACAATACTTGCCACAGCAATTGCGGTATCTGCTTCTGCACCGTGTGCCAACAACACCGTCATCTTTGCCGGTAAATATGACCTTGATACCGGTACAGCATCCAAAACTGTTGCACTGGTCAGCTTTTTCTCAATTATTACAATGCCGGTTATGATTGCACTTGCCGCAACCTGACCGAAAGGATGGATAAGGAAATGCCAAAAGACAAAAAGGATAAAGAAAACAAAAGAAAAGGTCAGAACAAGCTCGCTTTTCCGCTCGGTCTTACAATAATTATCTTCGCAATCGTAGGCGTTATCTTCGCCGTAAGTTCAGGTATAACAGCAATCAAAGATCTGACCAGCAACTCAAAAAAGAAGCTTGAGTACGAAAATATGCTCATACCCGTTGTAATGTATGATCCCGATATGTTTGACGATATCTCTTCTGCAAACATCAATCAGCTTACAGTTTGTGCCGTATGGAGCATTATCAAAAACGAAGAGATTTACCCCGGCAAATACGAAATTGACGACCAGGGCAACATTATGATACCCGCCGACGACGTCGAAAAAGAATTCGCCAAGCTTTTCGGTACCGATGTTGTGCCGACACATATAGGTGTCAAAGGTCACTTCGGAGAATTCACATTCAACGAACAGAGCCGTTGTTACCTCGTAACTTCCGCAGGTACAGTGCCGATATATACACCTAAAGTAACCGAAATCGACAAAACCTCAAATACTGTTGTGCTCACCGTCGGCTACCTTGCCGCAGAAGCATGGGCACAGGATGAAGCAGGTAATTTCATTCAGCCTGAGCCGAGCAAATATGTAAAAATAACTCTGCGTGAAAACAGCGACGGTTACTACATAAGTGCTATGCAGGCAACCGATGCACCTGAAAACGCAGAGCCGGATGTCACACTTCAGGTAACAGCACCGGCAATAATACCCGAAACAACAACATCTGAAGAAGAAACTACCGAAGAAAGCGACGAAACCGAAGATACTGAAGAAATTGAAGAAACCACAGAAGAAACAGAAGAATAAAACTAAAAATCAGGCACCCGATTTAAATATCGGGTGCCTGATTTGATTTCGGTATAATGTTTTATTCTTCAAGACCGAGATATATTGTAGGTGCGGATGCTTCGAAATCAAGACTTGTAAATTCCTGAGAAGTGCCGTCGTCAAACACAAGCTTAAGATCAAAAACATTTTCATTTGTTTGAGTACATGTATAGGTAACCAAAACTTCAACATTTGTTTTCAAAGAATCTTCTGAAAGGATTGTTTTTGACCACTCTTTAGTACCTGTAGGTCTTGCATAAAGCTCAACGGCATCTTTACCCATCATATTTACGAGCCTTATAAAACCGTAGTTGATTTCAACATCTTCGATATCTTCAATAGTTACGCTTCCGTCATCAACGCCGTCTGCTCCGCTGTCAACACAAGCAGAAAGAGCAAAAACACAAACCGCCATAGCCAACAAAAGTGCTATTTTCTTTTTCATTTTTCATCCTCCTTTTTCCTTGTACAAACATTTTAACATCTGCAAACACAAAATGCAATCACAAAATAAAAAACACTTGAAAAGAAAAGACATATAGTCTATAATATCACTATTATTTAAAAAACAAACGGAAGAAGTGTAGAAACAATGGATTACAAATTTGCAGACTGCATATCAACTCTGCAACCCTCTCTTATCAGAGAATTTTTCAAATACAACGGCGTACCCGGTATTATCCCGTTTTCAGCAGGCAACCCTTCACCCGAGTCATTCCCTGCTGCTGAAATTGCAGAGATAGCAAAAGACATTTTTGCAAACCACGCACTTACCGCACTCCAGTACGGTATCACAGAGGGTTATGCTCCTCTTCGCGAAACACTCCGCAAATTCAGCAAGGAAAGATACAACATCGGCACAGAGAGTGATGAGCTTATCGTAACATCAGGCTCACAGCAGACAATGTACCTTACTACAAAAGTGCTTGTCAACCCCGGTGATACTGTTATTTGTGAAGAGCCTTCATTCGTCGGCTCGCTCAATGCTTTCCGCTCATTCGGTGCAAACCTCTGCGGTGTACCCGTTGACAGCGACGGTATCAACATCGAAAAGCTTGAGGAAGCACTCAAGACACAGAAAAACGTAAGATTTATCTATACAATCCCCAACTTCCAGAATCCTTCAGGTATCACTATGAGCCTTGAGAAGCGTAAGGCTGTATACGAGCTTGCAAAGAAGTACGGCGTTATGATTCTTGAAGATAACCCCTACGGTGAGCTTCGCGTAACAGGCGAAGATGTACCGCAGATAAAGAGCCTTGATACCGACGGTATTGTTATCTATGCAGGTTCATTCTCCAAGATTCTTGCACCCGGTGTGCGTGTAGGCTACTGTGTTGCTCCTGCACCGGTTATTGCAAAAATGACAGTCGGCAAGCAGGTTTCCGATGTTCACACACCCGTATTCTCACAGATACTTGTTGACGAGTGGATGAAGAGATACGATATTGACGAGCATATCAACAAAATCAGAGATATGTACCGTTCAAAGCTCAACCTTATGTGCGACCTTGTTGAAGAAAAACTGCTTGACTATGTTTCATACACACGTCCCGAAGGCGGTCTGTTTGTATGGTGTAAGCTCAACGATAATATCCCGATGGCAGAGTATTGCAGAAAAGCACTTGACAACAAGGTTACTATCGTGCCCGGTTCAGCCTTCCTCGGCGATATGACAGCATCTACACAGTGCTTCAGAATGAACTTCTCTACACCGAGCGACGAAGCTATTGTCAAGGGTGTAAACATACTTGCAGATATTGCAAAAGAATATTGATAATTACGGAGATAGAAACAATGGAAAACAAAGCTCCGGAGCGTAAGCCCCGCGTATTAAGTCTTATACAGCCCACAGCAGTACCCACGATAGGCAACTATTTCGGTGCACTCAAAAACTGGAAGGCAATGAGTGAAGATTACGACTGCCTTTTCGGCGTTGCCGACCTTCACGCAATAACTGTCCGCCAGGAGCCTGCTATGCTCAGAAAGCAGTCAACAGAGATGTTTGCCCTGCTTCTTGCCAACGGCCTTGACCCCGACAAGAGTATTGTATTTATGCAGAGCCATGTGCCGCAGCACTCACAGCTTGCATGGCTTCTCAACTGCTACACGCAGTTCGGCGAAGCATCAAGAATGACTCAGTTCAAGGACAAGAGCCAGAAGCACGCTGATAATATCAATGTCGGCCTTTTCTCTTACCCGACACTTATGGCGGCAGACATTCTGCTTTATCAGGCTAACTTTGTGCCGATCGGTGCAGACCAGAAGCAGCACCTTGAGCTGACAAGAAATATTGCAGACCGTTTCAACGGCATACACGGCAATACATTTACAATGCCCGAGCCTTTCATCGGCAAGAAGGGCGCAAAGATTACTTCACTTCAGGACCCGACATCAAAAATGTCCAAGTCCGACCCGAATCCGAAGGCATCCGTTTCCGTACTGGATGAACCTAATGTAATAATGAAAAAGTTCAAGAGTGCGGTTACAGACTCCGAAGCCTGCGTACGCTATGCAGACGGAAAGGACGGCATTAATAACCTGATGACAATTTACTCCTGCTGCACAGGAAAGAGCTATGAAGAAATAGAAAACGAGTTTGCAGGCAAGGGCTACGGCGATTTCAAGGTTGCCGTAGGTGAAGCTGTTATCGAAGAGCTTCGTCCCCTGCAGGAAAACTACAAGAGAATTATTGCAGATACAGCATACGTCAACGAGTGTATGGCAAAAGGTGCTGCAAGCGCATCCCGCCTTGCACAGCGTACACTTGACAAGTGTATGAAGAAAATCGGCTTCAAACAAATATAATTTTTTGCGATTTTATTTCAATATCTTAAAAAAACTTATTGACAACCTGCAAGTATCTGTTGTATAATGCAATCTATACAATGAGAAATTTGCCCCTGCAAATTGCGGAGGGAGGGAATAGGTAATGAGTAAAGTAGAAGTTAAAGAAAACGAATCCTTGGACAGTGCACTCAGAAGGTTTAAGAGACAGACCTCCAGAGACGGTGTTATTCAGGAAGTTCGCAAAAGAGAACACTATGAAAAGCCTTCTGTAAAGAGAAAGAAGAAGTCAGAGGCTGCTCGTAAGCGCAAGTATAAGTAAGAACCGAAAGACGGGCAACAACGCCCGTCTTTTTTCTT
>JAZQVR010000037.1:0-26047 GCA_045631965.1 Acutalibacteraceae bacterium | reverse complement strand
AATCTTCAAGGGTTTTGTTCTTTCAATCGTTGTTTAATTTTCAAGGTGCGTTCGGCGTTGCGTTTTCGCCGCAACATTCTGAATTATATCACAATGTTTTAGCTTTGTCAACACCTTTTTTCAACTTTTTTGAACTTTTTTCAGTCCGTTATTATGTTGTGCTGCGCTCCTCACGAGCGCCTTGCTATAATACCAAATCAAACGCGAATTGTCAACACTTTTTTTCAACTTTTTTCAACTTTTTTACAGTTTCACAACACGCTGCCTCGTGTTTCGCAACTCTCTATATAATTATATACATTATATAGTATAACTGTCTGCACAGTGCACAAGCAGGTATTCTATTGCATTAACAAACTAACCGTGATAAAATAGTAACTGATACAAAACATACGGAGAAAACTATGTTCAACTCATTTAACAGTGTAATGAAAAACAGATTTGGCTGTAAAATTTACAAGCTTACTTTAAGCGGCGGAATGACCTGCCCTACACGTGACGGCACAATTGACACGCGAGGTTGTATATTCTGTTCAACAAAAGGCAGCGGTGAATTTGCAGCAAAGACCTGCGACAATATCGCGGAACAGATTAATAACGCCAAAAAGCTTGTAGCCCATAAAGCTAAAGATGCTAAATACATTGCATACTTCCAGGACTACACCAACACCTATGCTCCGGTTGACAGGTTGCGTTATCTTTTTACCGAAGCAATAAAGCCCGATGACATTGTTGCTCTGTCTGTTGCGACACGCCCTGATTGTCTGCCAGACAATGTAATTGAACTGTTAGCTGAAATCAATCAAACAAAGCCGGTGTTTGTCGAGCTTGGTCTGCAGACAATTCACGAAAGCACAGCCGAATACATCCGCCGCGGATACACACTCGAGATATTTGACGATGCTGTCGGCAAACTCAAGGCAGCAGGCATAGAAGTGATTGTGCACATTATAATCGGTCTGCCTTATGAAACAGAAGAAATGGTATACGAAACCGTAAGACATCTGGCAAGGATGAAAATTGACGGAATCAAACTGCAATTGCTTCACGTGCTTAAAGGTACCGACCTTGCCGACGAATACAGACAAGGTAGATTTGAAGTATTATCATTAGATAAGTACACTGATATATTGGAGAATTGCATAAAACTGCTTCCGCCTAACACAGTAATACACCGACTGACAGGTGACGGTGCGAAGAAAGACCTGATTGCGCCGCTTTGGAGTGCTGATAAAAAGAACGTGCTCAACACAATTAACAAACGGTTTAAGGAACACAATGTAGTACAAGGAAGCTTATATAATATAATGTAATATAATATATAATTATATATAAATATATAAAAGACCTGCACAGATTCACCGTGCAGGTCTTTTACTTTATTTCAGCTTTTTAATTTTATTACCCTTTACAAAATAGACCGAATCGGAAATATCCATAAGCGGTTTATCGTGCATAGAGTCTGTATAGAGTGTATCAATATGTGCATCGGGATAAGCTTCGTTGAAAGCGGTAATCTTACCCTCGCGGAAACAGACTCTGCCGAGCTTACCGGTTTCGCGGTTATACTCTGTACCGATACAATGCTTAATGCCGAGACGACGGCAGACTTCTTCAATAACAATCTGCGGCGAAGCAGAAATCACAAGGTCGTCATCACTTCTTACCTGCTCGTAAAAAGGTTTGATTTTATGCATATGGGTGTCCCAGAACTCATTAACCAAAGCATCGAGATCAGGCAACGTAGAGACATAATCCTCAAACGGCTTTGCGTAATGCTCGAGTGCAGATTCCAGTCTGAGCGTTCCGACTTTATACTGCACAACGCCCGAAACCATATCGGGCACATATCTGAGCAACGTCGGATCTTTGCCAAGTACCATTAAAAACAGGTCAACAAAGCTCTCGCCTTTATATATGGTGTTATCAAAATCAAAAACATTCATTTAATTTTCAATTTCTCCTACGCCTTTTTCAAGCATATTATAGTCCGAAACCGTAATATAAAGGTCACAGGTACGATAAGGATATTCATCGGTATAGTAAGTAATCGTAACATAAAGGCCATTTGCATTGGAGCTGTAAATATAGCTCTTGCCTGCAACCGGAGTTTGCGGGATCTGAGCACCGGTATTGCGCTGTGTAAAGCCTGCCTCTTTGCAAGTTTCGATATACTTGAGGAAATCAGCATAGCTGAGTTCATTGATGCGAATATTAACATACTGACCGTTGCTTGTAGTCACATAAATTGCTTCATCTACATTATCTCTGAGCTTGGGAAGCTTAGCCATAAACTCCTGGGTGAGCCACTTCTGATTCTTACTGGGATTTGTATTGCCTACAGGCTTTGTAGGTGCAGCTGTCGGTATCGCCATCGTTTCACCGGCTACAGTAGGATATGTTGCGGGAACATATACATAAGTAGTTAAAGGCTCACCATTTGCACCCGTCTGAGGCTGACCGTTTTCATCAAGAATAAAACCAAAATCAGGCACAGTAACTACATTACCGTCAGCACCGACAACCATATCACCTGCCGCATGCGTAGCATACACCATAACACGAGTAGGTATGCTGACACCGTCAGCATCAGTAACCCAAGTATCAGTATACTCTGTAACCGGATTGCCGTTTGCGTCCAGTTTAACATTATCAGGCAACGAAACCGTTGTATCGGAAACAGCTGTAGTGCCTTCGTTGACATCTTTCGTACAAGCCGCAAATGCAAAAATCACAGCAAAGCAGACAAGCACAGCAATAAACTTTTTCATTTTTCATTCCTCCATTGAGTAGTTATATTATTTTACCACAAAGCAAATTACAAGTCAATAAAAGGCGATGCTTAACGCACCGCCTTTTGCACTTATTAATAATACCTCTCAAGATCTTCGATAGACTGAATCTTACTATCCTCTGAAACTATAACAACCTGAACATTTGTTATATAAGAATCCGAAAAATCAACGTACTTAAGTCTATCATCACTAACAGTCATACCTGCCATACCCATATCGTACTTGCCTGCCTGGACACCGGGAATAATGGAGTCGAAAGCAACGTTTTCGATAATAAGGTCGTAACCGAGCTTGTCAGCAATAATCTTAGCTATTTCAATATCGATACCGTAGTACTTATCACCTGCTATGTACTCATAGGGAGGGAACTCTGCATTTGTAGCCATAACAAGGTTGGGCTTATCGGTATCAACAACCCTCATCGGAACACCTACAAGCTCTTCACCTGAATTATTGATATACTTATCAACAATCTTCTTGACAGAGCCGTCAGCAATAAGCTCCTTGAGAGCATTGTTAATAGCATTCTTCAGTTCTGTATCACCCTTCCGGAAGCAGATAGCATAGTCTTCTACGGCATACTTTGTCTCAAGAATTTTAAGACCGGTGTTTGCTTCTACGCAAGCCTTTGCAGGCTCGTAATCGATAATGACACAGTCTACCTTACCTATTTTGAGTGCCTGAACTGCAGTTGCACCGTTTCCATAGCTTACAACAGCGCTTGGACCGAAATCTTCCGATGCATAAATGTGAGCCGTCGAGTCATTACGAACACCGATTTTTAATTCATTTTTTGTATCAGCATCGTACGCATCCTCGCCGGAATTCACATCATGCAGAAACGTTGTCTCACCTAAAGTATTAAAATCGCCTTCATCCTCTATTTTCTCTGCAAATCTGAAATTATCTTTAGTATAGTCAACCGCTATATCAATATCATCGCCGGTTTTTTCAGAATCATGTTTTTTATCATCTTTGGTACATCCCCAAAAAGACAAAACCATAGCCACACAAAACAGAACAGCAATAAATTTTTTCATCTCTGATTCCTCCGTCAAGATAGTTTTATTATTTTACCACAAAGCAATTTGCGAGTCAACAAAAGGCAGTGCGCAACCGTAACGCACCGCCTTTTAATATCATTATAAAACTTTTGAAAGGAAATCCTTGAGTCTGTCGCACTTGGGGTTGACAAAGAACTCCTGCGGAGGAGCTTCTTCCATAATAACACCCTCATCGATGAAAACAACCCTGCTTGCAACCTCGCGGGCAAAGCCCATCTCGTGAGTAACGACAACCATTGTCATACCCTGGTTCGCCAGCTGCTTCATAACATCGAGAACTTCGCCGACCATCTCGGGGTCAAGAGCACTTGTAGGCTCATCGAAAAGAATTACTTCGGGATTCATCGCAAGTGCACGGACAATTGCTACACGCTGCTTCTGACCGCCCGAAAGCTGACTGGGGTAAGCATCTGCCCTGTCTTTGAGGCCTACTCTGTCAAGCAAAGTAAGAGCTTCACTTTCAGCATCCTCTTTAGACTTGCCGAGAAGAGTCATCGGAGCTTTGGTCATATTTTTGAGCACGTTCATATTTGGAAAGAGGTTGAAATGCTGAAATACCATACCCATTCTTTGACGGTGTTTATTGATATCGGACTTTTTGTCCGTAATATCCGCCCCGTCAAAATAAATCTTGCCCGATGTCGGGATTTCAAGAAGATTGAGCGAACGCAGGAATGTAGATTTACCTGAACCGGAAGGGCCGACAACAACCACTACTTCGCCTTTTCTGATTTCGCAGTTGATACCGTTAAGAGCTTTGACAGCACCGCCGTTATAATGCTTTTTTAAATCTTCTACTTTAATAAGAACTTTATTATCTGTCACTCTTACGCAGCCTCCTTTCGAGAATGCCTACAAGCCATGATAAAATCATAACGAGAACAAGATAAATCAAAGCAACCGTGATAAGCGGTATGAAATACTCGAATGTTCTGCCGGCAATTGTATTACCCGCTTTGGTAAGGTCAATAACGCCTACATAGCCTGCAACAGATGTTTCTTTAAGCAGGGCTATAAACTCATTACAGAGTGTAGGAAGTACCGCCTTGAACATCTGCGGTATAACAATAAATCTCATTGTCTGGAAATAGTTGAAGCCAAGGCTGCGACCTGCTTCAAACTGACCGTGGTCGACAGACATAATACCTGCACGGAAAATCTCCGCAACATAAGCGCCTGAATTTATACCGAACGCAAAAATAGCGACCGGAATTCCGTTATCTGCAAGTGAAAAAATTATAAAATAAGAAATCATCAACTGAACAACAACCGGCGTACCGCGTGTAATGGTAAGGTAAAACTTACATATTGCATTCATTACTGCAAGTATACGGTACCCTATGCCGCCTCGAAGTTTTAACGACTCTTTATTTTTGTCGTAAGATGTTCGTATCGCCGCAACAAATATACCAAGAACGATACCTATTGCCAGCGCGCCGAATGTGATAATAAAAGTATTTCCGAGACCGTTAAGCAAGAATTCAAATCGGCCACCATCAAGCATAACCGATTCAAACTCACCTGCAAAAGCAGATACGGAAGAAACAAGCTTATCTAACATGAAACTGCTCCTTTTGTAAACCTAAAAATTCAGGGTGGAAAAAATTCCACCCTGAACTGCAAATTCAAAATGAATTTTTATTCTGCGGGGAGATAGTAGGGATCGAGATCTTCAATAGACTGAATCTTGCTGTCCTCAGAAACGATGACAACCTGAACACCTTTTGCATAAGAATCAGAGAATTCAACCTGCTTCTCTCTTTCTTCGTTAACGGTCATACCTGCCATACCCATATCATATTTGCCAGCCTGAACGCCGGGGATGATAGAGTCGAAAGCAACGTTCTCGATAATGAGGTCATAACCGAGCTTGTCAGCAATAATCTTTGCTACTTCGATATCGATACCAAAGTACTTGTCACCGTCTATGTACTCATAGGGCGGGAACTCAGCATTTGTAGCCATAACAAGGTTGGGCTTATCGGTATCAACAGCCTTTACGGGAATGCCGTTAAGAGCTTCGCCGGAATTATTGATATACTTATCAACAATCTTCTTGACAGAGCCGTCAGCAATAAGCTCCTTGAGAGCATTGTTAACAGCATTCTTCAGCTCTGTATCGCCCTTCTGGAAACAGATAGCATAGTCTTCGGTAGTGTACTCTGTCTCAAGAATTTTGAGGCCGGGGTTTGCTGCAACATAAGACTTTGCAGGCTCGTTATCGATAATAACACAGTCGACCTTGCCGTTTTTAAGAGCTTCAACAGCAACTGCACCGTTTTCGTAGCTTATAACAGCATCCTCACCGAAATCGCCTGCTGCATAAATGTGACCTGTTGTGTTTGTCTGAACGCCGATTTTAATTTTGCTGCCGCCGCAAGCACAAAGCGATGCCATACCGAGCACAAGTGCAAGAACAACGGACACAAGCTTAATTATTGTTTTCTTGGACATAATAAATTACCTCCTATAATTTAGTTATAATCATTATAACATCATTATACATTTTATGCAAGTTTTTTTGTAATTTTATTCACCTATAACTCCATAATACCTGCCCATCCAATAAGGCAAAAGGTAGCTTGCACCTTCGATAAGTGTCAGCTTCGACGGAGTTGAGTCGGCAAGGAAGTGATTGCGAGTATAACGCACAACAGGCTTTTCATCGTAAGGAAGCGGCTCGGCAAGCTGAGGCGGCTCGCCGAATTCTTCGGGTGAATAATCCCACACCATATCGTTACGCAGGCTGTTGAGCACCTTCATCTTCATATATATAAGCGGCATTTCCTTAAGGCTGGTGACAGCCAGGTCAACGTCTGCATTTTCATCCGTCATCGCTGCATAAATAATATTGAGAAATGGATTACGCTCCACACGCTCATACTCCCAGTGCTCACGCATACCCGTAAGGTAAGCGTAACGCAAATCGGGGTCAGTTTCATAACTGAGAAGCGGAATAGCAGTCAGGAAGCAAAGGTTGTCATCAATATGGCAGGTATGCGCATCCTTCTCCTTGCAGTGCATCGAGTTGAGCGCATAGTGCTCTTCTTTGATAAGCCTTATGTATTCTTCGTTATACTTCTCATTACCGCTCATATGGTAAACGGTTTTGAGGAAAGAGAGCATCTCAAGTGCGTTTGTACCTTGCTCACCCGACCAATCGGGATTTCGGTTGATATCGTCGGGATTCCAGTTGCCCCAACGGGTATAATTACCGTTTGCATCTCTGAGCTTATAGTTGTTTTCAAGTATATGGTCGACAACATCACAAAGAACTTTGCAGATTGCTTCTTTTTCAAACTCATCGGCACAGATATCATAATAAACCGCAAGACCTGTGAAATGGCCGACAACCTCATCACTCGAAACGTCGCCAAACCACTCATATTCACCCGCATCATACCATTCTTTATCAGGACTGCCGTAATACGCAGTGTCACCTTTTTTACGGATACAGCGTGCCATAAGACCCGGCACACCCGTAATATCAAACAGCTTCATCATAGCGCGGAAGCTTCTGCGTGCAAGGCGAAGTGCTTCTTCATCACCCGTAACGCCGTACTTATAAGCCATTGCCATAATATAAGCGCCTAAACGAAGGCCATCGTTATCGGTAATCTGCACATAGCCCGCAGACAAATCTCTGTCGTCGGTATAAGCGCGCTGAGCAATAAAGCCTATGTCACGAACATTGTACTTTTCGTTATAATCCTGATAAAACTCAGCTTTTTCTTCAAGGGTCATCATAACGGTTTTGATACATACAGCACCCTTTGCTGTACCTACCCATACGGTGTTACCGTCGGCACTTTCGGCAATTGCGGTAACTTCATTGTCAGGCAGCCAATACTCTGCACCGTAGAAATGGCGTTTAGCACCGTCATAAATCACAAGGCCGATATCTGTACCCACATAGCGTTTGCCGCTCTTACCGAAAAGTATCTTTTTGACATTGTAGCCACAGAGCGACTTAACGTCTTTTTTCGTTACATAGTGACTGCGTGTGTCATAAATAATAACACCTTTATCAGTACCAATCCATACAGAGCCGAATTTGTCGCCTGCTACAGCCTGAATACGGCTGTCGGGAAGCTTCGAGGTTTCGGGAGAAACGTTAAACCAACGAAGTCGCTTACCGAGAGCAGTCTTGATACTGTCCCCTGCCGCAACAAAAATTTCGCCGTCAGCAAAAGCACACATATCGAGAGGCTGTTTATTCTCCAGCCAGTACCACTGCTTAAAGCTTCCGTCCTCATATTTGTAGAGGAATTTTTCGGTTATCAAGCGAAGTCTGCCCATATGGTCCTGTGAAATTGCAACGATATCGCTGTCGAGTGTCTGTCTTTTTTTACCGTCGGAAGTGCAGATTTCACAGCCGCTTGCAATCCAGAGGTTACCGTCGCAGTCTGTATACATAGCCTGCACAGCACCGTCAACAATTGCAGACGGCACAAAACAGTCATTCTCAAAATAAGCGGCACCTTTATCCGTACCGAGCCACGCCCTGCCCTCTTTATCAAAAGCGGCAGAGAGAATATTGCAGGACGGCAACCCGTCACAGCAATCGTAACGGGTGCGCATATCCTGCTTAAAAGCGTTGTATTTTAATGTAGCCAATATAATCACCACGTTCCAATTCAGAATTAAGAATTAGGAATTCGGAATTATTCTCCTATGAGGTTATAATATCTACCTATCCAGTACGGCATAAGATAAATAGCACCGTCGCAGAGTCTGTAATCGTCACGGGTTCGGTCAGCAAGAAGCTGATTTGTGTCGTACGTTGCCATAGGCTTCTCATCGTAAGGAAGAGCAGTTTTCATATGAGGCTCTTCACCGTACTTTTCGGGTGAATAATCCCACTCGAGGTCGTTACGGACACTGTTAATGAGCTTAAGCTCAAGCATATCAAGCGGCATTTCACGAAGACCGTTGATACCTGTATCAAGATCGGAGCACTCATCGGTAAATGCAGCATAGAGGATATTCCAGAAAGGATTATGCTCGATACGCTCATACTCCCAGTGCTCACGCATACCGATAAGGTAACAGTGAAGAATGTCGGGGTCGGTTTCGTATCTGAGAAGCGGAATTGAAGTAAGGAAACCGAGGTTATCGTCAATATGGCAGGTGTGAGCGTCATCAACCTTGCGTGACATTGTATTAACCGCGTAGTGCTCCTCTTTGATAAGACGGAGATACTCGGCATTATATTTTTCGTCACCGCTCATATGGTAAGCAACCTTGAGGAAGCAGAGCATTTCAAGTGAATTTATACCGCGCTCCCAATACCAGCGGTCGCTTCTGTTGAGGTCATCGGGATTCCAGTTTGCCCATGTTGTAGGCAGGCCGTCAACATCACAAAGGCGATAGTTGTGGGAAAGAATATGGTCAACGATAGCACAAATTGCATCGCTTATTTCTTTCTTCTCTTCCTCTGTTGCACAGAAGTCGAAGTAGCAGGATGATGCTGTAAAGTGACCTACCATTTCGTCACTTGAGGTTTCGCCTTTCCACTCAAGCACACCAATATCGTCCTTTGTGGGATGCCACTCGGGATGACCGTCGCCGAATCTGTGCTCACCGGGTCGACGGATTGCACGAGCGGTAAAGCCGGGGATACCTGTAATCTTCATAAGGTAAAGCAGAGCTTTCATTGAGCGACGGCAAATATCAAGTGCCTCCTGCTCGCCTGTTACGGCGTAACGGAATGCCTCACCGATAAGGTAACTACCCGTCCAGAGACCGTCGTTATCGGAAACCTCAACGAAGCCTGTATTAAAATCATAAGAGTTATCAATAAAGCGGTTTGTTACAAAGCCGATATCGCGTACATTGTATTTTTCTGTCAGCTGCTCGTAATGCTTTGCCTTATCAGCAAGAGTCATTGTGAGAGTTTCGATATAAGAAATACCGCTTTTTGTACCGACAATAATTGCATTGCCGTCGGCATTTTCGGCGATTGCAGTTACTTCGCTGTCAGGAAGCCAGTAACCCTTTACATAGAAGTGACGCTTTGCACCGTCATAAATCATAATACCGATATCCGTACCAACGTAGCGTTTGCCGCTCTTACCGAAAAGGATTTTTTTAATGTTATAACTGCAAAGTGAATTGACATCCTTCTTTGAAATCCAATGATTACGGGAGTCGTAAACCAATACGCCATCCTTTGTACCGACCCAAAGCATACCGAATTTATCGGCAGCTACAGCCTGCACCTCGGTTTCGGGCATATCAGAGGTTTCAGAGTTTATTGCAAACCAGCGAAGGCGCTTGCCGAATGCAGTTTTAAGGCTACTGCCTGTTGCAACGTAAACTTCACCGTCTCCGAAAGCCGACATATCAAGCGGGGTTGCACCGTCATTCGAATGCCAGAAAACAAACTCACCGTCGTATCTGTAGAGAGTGTTTTTTGTAATAAGACGAAGATTGCCCGAATGATCCTGGTCTATTGAAACAATATCACTGTCAAGCTCCTGCCTGTTTTTACCGTCTGCAGTACAGACAACGTTGTCGCTGCCCACCCAGAGGTTGCCTTCATTATCATTAAAGAGTACCTGTACGGCATCGGAAAATTCTTTGACAGGTACAAAGCTGCCGTTTTCAAGCACTGCCGCACCTTTGTCGGTGCCTACCCATGCTCTGCCTGTGCTGTCAAACGCAGCAGAAAGTACATTGTCAGAGGGTAATCCGTTTTTGACAGAATAAAAAGTTCTCTTATCCTGCTTGAACGGTTTGTATGTAACAGTTGCCATTGCTTAACATCTCCATTCTTTATAATTTTCAAAAAAGGCAGGAACGAGAAAAACCGCTCCTGCCTATAAATGTGAGTTTATGCTTTAATTATTCAGCGTCTGCAGCTGCTTCTTCTGCAACCTCAACTGCTGCTTCTTCTGCAGCCTCTTCTGCTGCGGGCTCGATAAGAGCACGGATAGAAAGGCTTACACGCTTCTTGTCGAAGTCGATCTCTGTAACCTTAACGTCAACAACATCACCGACGGTGAGAACATCTTCGGGCTTGTTGATGCGGCGGTCAGCAATCTGAGAAATATGGATAAGGCCATCGATACCGGGGATAACGTTTGCAAAAGCACCGAATGTTGTCATGCCGACAACTGTTGCCTTGCATACTGTATCAACGGGATAGTCGCGGCGCATAATCTCCCAGGGATTGTCCTCAACCTTCTTGTAGCCGAGAGAAATCTTCTTGTTTTCAGCATCAAGCTTCTTGATGTAAACTTCGACAGTATCGCCAACGTTGACAACCTCTGAAGGATGCTTGATACGCTTCCAGCTGAGCTCGGAAATGTGAACCATACCGTCAACACCGCCGATATCAACGAATGCACCGTAGCTTGTAAGAGACTTAACGGTACCTGTGTATACCTTACCTTCAGCTGCGTTATCCCAGAATGCCTTTGAAAGCTCCTTGCGTGCCTCACGGAGAACAACGCGAACAGAACCAACTGCACGCTTACGCTGCTTGTTTACGTCGATAACCTTGAACTGAACCTTCTGCTTGAGAAGAGTCTCAAGGGGCTCGTCCTTGGAGAGACCTGTGTGTGAGCCGGGGATAAATACGCGAGAACCCTTACAAGCAACAAGTACGCCACCGTTGGGGATAACTTCGAATACTGTACCCTCGAGAACTTCGCCGCTCTCGTTAGCTTCACAGATATCGTTCCATGCTTTTGAAGCATCAAGACGACGCTTGGAAAGCATCATTGTGCCCTCTGCATCGTTTGTCTTCATAATGATGAGCTCGATTTCGTCGCCGATCTTGAGTTCCTTGGACGGGTCAGCTGTAGGATCGTTGCTGTACTCGTCAATCGGAACGTAGCCTGTCTGCTTGCGGCCGATGTCCACCTGAATTTCACTCGGGGAAATGCCAACAACGATACCACGAACCTTCTGGTCGGTGCTCATGCTCTTGAGTGACTCCTCCATAAGTGCCTCGAAGGACTCCTCTGCAGCTTCTGCGACTGCTGTCGCTTCCTGACCAGCTGCCTGAGCAGTTACCTGCTCCTTTTCAGCCTCAAGAGCGTCATTCTGGGGCTGAACATTTTCAATTACATTTTCAGACATGGTTTGTAGTACCTCCTTTATTATACCGGCAGGAGTGGATGCTCCTGCAGTAACGCCAACACGGGTGCAGCCGCTTAAGTCGAGCTGTCTGGCCTCGTCTGCCGTTTCGACAAGCCAGGTAGGACAGTTGGGCTCGCATACAGCTTTAAGCTTTGCTGTATTGGAGCTCTGGCGGCCGCCAATAATAATCATTGCGTCACTTATCAAAGACAGCTCATATGCTTCTTGCTGCCTTTCTTGTGTCGCACAGCATATTGTATCAAAAATTTTTGCATTTGTATAGAGTTTTTTTATCTTTTTTTCACACAAATTCCATTCTTTTGTGCTGAAAGTGGTCTGCGCAACCACTAATATTTCTTTTTCGGACAAATAAGGCTTTTCTGCGGCAATCTTTTCAAGCTCTTCAGCATTTGAAAACACTATGCACTCAACCTTACAGTGGCCGACAATACCCTGCACTTCGGGGTGTTTTGCATCACCCGCAACAAGCACGGCGGTATTTTCGTTTACTTTATCCGAAACAATCCTGTGGATTTTCTTGACAAACGGACAGGTTGCATTGCAGCACTCAATATCCATTGAGTTTATTTCATCCTCAACCGCGGCAGCAACACCATGAGCACGCACAACAATCGTTTCGCCCGGTTTCGCCTGCGAAGGCTCATCAATTATCCTTGTGCCTTTTGCCTCAAGGTCTGCAATCACCTGCGGATTATGGATAAGCGGACCGAGTGTACAAACTCGCTTACCCTCACCAAGCATTGAATATACAAGGTCAACCGCTCTGTTTACACCAAAGCAGAAGCCTGCTGTTTTTGCAAGTTTTATTTGCAATGTCCTTCCTCCCAGAGGTCGACAATTTTGCCCATAATCTTATCTGTAGCTTCACGGAGCTCGCGTGTACCGCCCTCTTCTGTGATACCAAGGTCGTCATACTTTATAAGCTCGCCGTAGCGTACGGTAATCTTGCGGAAAAGACCGCCCTTCTTCTCGCAATAAACGGAAGCAGGAAGAATATCCGCCTTAGTCTGTCTTGCGATAAGAGCAACGCCTGCCTTTGCCTTCTGGGGCTTAAGATCCTTTGAACGTGTACCCTCGGGGAAAATACCGAGAACGTGACCGTTTTCGATAAGGCTGATAGCATAGTTGACCGATGACTTGTCGCTTCTTGCACGGTTTACGGGGAATGCATTGAGATGTGTAAGGAACCATGCGGCAATCTTACTTGACTTGAAAGCCTCTTCCTTTGCCATAAAGTGAATGGGACGAGGGAAGTAAGCGAGAAGCACTGCAGGGTCAACAAAGTGGATATGGTTACAAGCCAGAATGAAAGAGCCATCCTTCGGTATGTTTTCAAGACCTTCACACTTGATTCTGAGAGCCAATCTCAGGAAAAACTTACAGGGACCTTTTACTGCATTGTAATACTTTCTGTCGCGAACTATAGAATAATCAAAAGCCATTTTATATATTCTCCTTCACAATATTATCCAGTGTTTCAATAACCTGCTCAAGATTCATATCGGATGTATCGACAAACACTGCATCGTCAGCTTGCCTGAGCGGTGCAATCGCTCTGTGCGAATCCTGATAATCACGCTGAATCATTTCTTCGAGCACCTGAGTATAATCAGCCTGCATACCCTTTGCAAGCAACTCATCGTATCTGCGCTTTGCGCGCACTTCCGCAGAGGCTGTAAGGAATATCTTGACCTCGGCATTCGGAAGCACAACGGTACCTATATCTCTGCCGTCCATTATACAGTTGTTCTTTGCGGCAATATCACGCTGAAGGTCAAAAAGAAACTCTCTGACCGCAGGAATAGCCGAAACATTTGAAGCCGCCATAGATGCTTCGGGTGTACGGATTGCAACGGAAACATCCTCTTCGCCGAGGAATACCCTCTGCTCACCGTCGACAAAACGAAGGCTTACGTCAGCACCCTCAAGTGTTGCACCGACCTGCTCTGCGTTTTTCGTGTCGGCACCGTTTCGCATTGCGTTTACACCTACTGCACGGTAGAGTGCACCTGTGTCAACATATATGTAGCCGAGCTTTGCGGCAAGGCTTCTTGCGATTGTGCTTTTGCCTGCACCTGCAGGGCCGTCTATTGCTATATTAATCATAAAACATTTACCTCCGCTTTCAAAAGTTGTTACCTGCGGCATAGCCGGTTGAAAAGGCAATCTGCAGATTAAAGCCGCCTGTATACGCATCAACATCGAGCACCTCGCCTGCAAAAGCAAGGTTGGGCACAAGCTTTGAACGCATTGTTTTCGGGTCAACCTCGCTGACCTTTACACCGCCGGAAGTAACAATCGCTTCATCAAGCGGTCGAAATCCGGTAACGGTTACCTTAAAATCCTTAAGCAGGTCGACAAGGCCTGCACGCTGTTCTCTTGTAATCTGATTGGTTTTAGTTGAAGCCTTGATACCGGAAAGAGAAGCAATTACGGGAATGAGTTTACGCGGAAGCAAAAGGCCGAGCGAATTGACATAGTCCTTATTTGCATTCTCAGTAAAATCTTTTATAACTCTCTTATCAAGCTGCTCGTGAGAAAGAGCAGGCTTGAGGTCGATATGAATAACGTACTTTTCTCTCTGCATATCACGCATATGTGAGCTTGCACTGAGAATTATCGGACCGGAAACACCGTAATGAGTAAATATCATCTCACCGAAATCTTCGTATACGGTACGGTACTTCTGCGTGTCCTCAACACGTATTGCAACATTACGCAGTGACAAACCCTGAAGCTGTGAGCAGAAGCCCTCGTGAGCCTCGAGAGGTACAAGCGATGGCTTGAGCTGAGTTACGGTATGGCCTGCCTGCTGAGCAAGTATATATCCGTCGCCGGTAGAGCCTGTGCCCGGATAGGATTTGCCGCCTGTTGCAACAATCACGCCTGCACAGCCGAGCATATCGCCATCTTCGGTTTTAACAGCTGTAACCTCACCGTTTTCAATCACAAGCTCGGTTGCCCTGCCCTTGCGGAATTTAACGCCTGCTTTTTTGGCGGCACCGTAAAGTGCATCGACAATATCAAGCGAAGAATCGGAAACGGGAAAAACACGGTTGCCGCGCTCAATTTTGAGCGGCACACCCTGAGCCTCAAAAAAATCCATAGTATCCTGCGGCATAAACGCCGAAAAAGCGCTGTAAAGAAACCTGCCGTTGACAGGCACTGCCGCTATAAGGTCGTTGAGAAGGCTGACCGCATTGGTAACATTACATCTGCCCTTACCGGTAATAACAATTTTTCTGCCCGGTCGGTCGTTACGCTCAAGCATCGTAACACTGTTACCGTTGGAAGCCGCCTGAATTGCGGCCATCATACCGGCTGCACCTGCACCTATAACAATTATTTCATTTGTCATTCTTCAGGTCTCGCCTCCTGTTTGTCGTAGACATTGTATTCATCCCATATCTTTTCAAGCTCGCTGAGATTATCGTAAACCTCACTGCGGCGGTTGAAGGTTGCGGCAACAATGAGCGCATTGATAAGGCTAAGCGGTGCAACAAGCGAATCGACAAAAGATGCCATCGTACTGCGTGCAAGAAGAAGATAATCGGCAAACTGAGCAATCGGCGACAGCTCACTGTCGGTAATCGAAATAATCTTCGCCTTTTTATCGTGGATAAAACGAAGTGCACTTATCGTCTGATTGGAATATCGCGGGAAGCTGATTGCAATACAGATATCCCTCTCATCTATACGGAAAATCTGCTCAAAAACCTCGCTTGCTCTTGCACTGTCGACAAGAACCACATTCTCGTAAACAGGTCGGAAATAAAAAGCAAGGAAGTTGGCAAGCGTTGCCGCACTGCGCACACCGAGTATGTATATTGTTCTCGCCTTATTAATTGCCTCAACAGCACCGTTAAAGTTTTCTTTTGATGTCTGCTCAAGCGTAGCTTTTATCATTGACGAATCGGCAGTGAGTACGGTTTCAAGAATCTCGTCCTGACCTATACGCACACTTGCACTCTGCATACGCTGCACACTGGTGAGCTTGCTGCGTATAAGCTCCTGCAAATCATTCTGGAATGCGGGATAGCCCTCAAAACCAAGCTCGGTTGCAAAACGGACAACCGTACTTTCGCTGACGCCAACGGTTTCGCCAAGACGTGCCGCAGTCATAAAAGCAGCCTTGTCATAGCTCTCCATAATATAGTCGGCGATTTTTTTCTGACCCTTTGAAAGCTTTGAATAAAGTGCATCTATTTTGTTGAGAATTGACTTTGTCATAATTATGCCGCTCTCTTTAATTAATTACATACTATATGATTATACTATTTCAAAGTGAAATATGTCAACCGTTTTGCAAGATTTGTTTCATTTTGGCGTAACAACAAAACACCTCTCTCCGACTTTTGCGAAGAGAGGTATTTTCAATTATTTGCCTTAGCCTTTTTTGTTTTTATTCTTTTTATCTTTTTTCAGCTTGTCGTATGCCTCACGCTCTTCTTTAATTTTGCGCTGTCTTTCTTTTTCTGCTTCAGCCTTCTTTACCTTGGCTCTGTCAATCATCATTTTAACAGGCACAGCCGCAATTACGGCAACCAGCAGGACTATACCGCCGACAACAAACATGCATTTGCCGAAAATCGGGCGACAGATGCCGCAGAACTGACACTTTGCATGCATAATACCTTTTCCTTCCTCCCAACGAGGTACAGAAAACTCAAGCACTTCGCTGTAATCGGAAGTCAGTGTTTTATCTTTCAGATAAGCAACATACATCGCTCTTACCTTCATTGTTGAAGCATCAGCAACATCCGGCACATCAAGATAAATCGCTTTTGTTTCGTTGACGTAATTACCGTTTGAGCTGTAGTTAACAGACTGCCACGAGCCGTCACCCTTGTCAATTTCTATCTGCAGAGAAACAGTAGCAGGCTCCTGTGTGAAAAGCCATGCCTCAGCCTCCTTAATGCTTTCCGGAGTTCTTACAAAAAAAGTAAGATAAGGCATCTGGTTTTCCTGATACGCAACTACAGGGGCATTAACGATAGGGACATCAAGTTCAGTCGGTGCTTCGCCAAAATCCTTATCGCGCTCAACCTTTATAGCCTCGCTCCATTCAGATGTAGTGACTTGCATTCTGCCATCCTTTGTATAGAGTAAAGCTATTCTCAATTTAAACTCAAGCGTATGGTTATCAAGATCAAAAACATATCTGCCGTTTTCATCTTTAACTGCAAGTGCACCCGCATTCTCTATATCATAATCATTCAGAAGATAGAGAAGGTCCAAATGTTTGACAGTATCACCCGGTGTAACATTTCCGACATAGGGTGCCTCTGTCGGCGTAGTGCCCCACACCTGCTCTTCGTGCCAATCGCCGCCATCAATACAGTAGTCAACCTGCACGTAAGCAGTTGCGTTTATAATACCGTATTTTGTCATATTCTCTTCGTTGTCAGCACTTGTTAAAGCAGCAAATTCGTCGGAGAAAATGCAGCTAATAGAAACACGCTCCGAACTGTTATTCTCACCGCTGACCTTATATATAATACCGTACGGAGTATCTATTTCCAGCTCAACAGCTGCACTTGCAACAGTAACAGACATAGCCGCTACAATCAGAACAATAAGCAAAGCAAAACATCTTTTTATCATATAAACTCCTCCATTGTTTGCGAAGACTGAACTTAATTATATATAATAAACTTTTTTTGTTATAATTTCAAGTAGCAAATCAAACACATTTGACTGCAAGGTTTTTGTGATATATAATAATATTATATCAAATTGCTGTATAATGGAGATTTTTATGAATAAACTGCTTTGTCCCGTGTGCAAAAGTGAATTATGCAAAACCGACAACTCTTTCAGGTGCCGAAACGGACATTCTTTTGATATAGCGAAAGAAGGCTATGTCAACCTTATAACCGGCAGTAAATCAGGCAGCCTGACGGGCGATAACAAAGATATGGCACGCTCACGCAAAGCTTTTCTTGACAAAGGCTATTTCCGTGCTCTGTCAGATGCACTGTGTACGGTTATTGCCGATATTCACCCCGAAGTCATACTTGACATATGCTGTGGTGAAGGCTATTACACCGAAAAAATAAAAGAACGATACGATGCATCTGTATTCGGCTTTGACCTTTCAAAAGAGATGATACGCCTTGCCGCAAAGAGAAAGTGCGGTGCTGAATTCTTCGTAGCAAATATGGCAAACATACCGCTTTACGATAACAGTACGGACTGTGCAATTCATCTGTTTGCACCGTTTTGCGAAAAAGAGTTTCTTCGCGTAGTAAAACCCGGCGGTTACCTGATAAGCGTTTGTCCCGGTGCAAAGCATCTCTGGGAAATGAAAGAAACGCTTTACGATACTCCTTACGAAAATGAAGAATCCGCACCTGACCTTCAGGGCTTTTCACTTGCAAAAGTCTTCAACGCAATCGAAAGCATCACACTCGACAACGCCGCGGACATAGAATCGCTTTTTAAAATGACTCCGTATTATTATCACACATCTGAGCAGGATAAAGCCAGACTTCTGTCGCTCAACGCCCTCACAACCCGCGTCGATTTTTATATCAGAATTTATCGCAAGGATTAAAAGCTTATGAAAAAACGCAAAAACGAAATTGATATGTGCAACGGCCCGTTATTCGGCAAGGTGCTGATATTTTCGTTGCCGCTTATGCTTTCCGGTATACTGCAGCTGCTGTACAACGCCGCTGACGTTGCCGTTGTCGGCAGATATGCCGGCAGCGAATCACTCGCCGCAGTAGGCTCTACAGGCTCACTGGTAAACCTGATGATAAACCTGTTTATCGGACTCAGCGTAGGTGCAAGCGTAGTTGTTGCAAGAAGCCTTGGCGCACACAACTTCCGCAAAGCACACGATGCGGTACACACGGCGGTTGCAACAAGTCTTGTTGCAGGAACGGTTACCCTCATAATAGGCATCTGCTTTTCAAGAATGTTTTTATCGTTTATGGATACGCCTGACAACGTAATCAATTTAGCAACACTTTATATGCGAATTTACTTCATCGGTATGCCGGGACTTATGGTATACAACTTCGGTGCGGCAATTCTCCGCGCAATGGGTGACACGATGCGGCCGCTTTTCTTCTTAACCATATCCGGTCTTGTCAATGTACTGCTCAATCTGCTGTTTGTACGCGTATTTCATATGGATGTTGCGGGTGTTGCGTTAGCGACAATCATATCGCAGTACATTTCAGCCGTACTTGTTGTAATGTGTCTGCTCAAGCTCGAAAACTGCTGCCGCCTGAATATAAAAGAAATTGCTTTTCACAAAACAGAAATTGCCGAAATGGTTAAGGTCGGCTTACCGGCAGGTATTCAAAGCTCACTTTTCTCAGTATCAAACGTACTTATACAGTCATCAATCAATTCATTCGGCTCAACGGTAATGGCAGGTAATGCCGCCGCAGGTAACATTGAAGGATTTACATACACCTCCATGAATTCGGTTTATCAGGCGGCAATAACATTCACGAGCCAGAATGTCGGCGCAAAAAAGCCCGAACGAATTTCAAGAGTCGCCGCAGTTTCCTTGATTATCGTAACAGCAATCGGACTTATAATGGGTAGCATCTCCTACCTTGGCGGCGAATTACTGCTCAGTATTTACACAACAGATACCGCAATTATACCCTACGGATTAACAAGGCTGCAATATATCTGCCTGCCGTATTTCCTGTGCGGTGTTATGGAGGTTTTCGTAGGACTTCTTCGCGGTATGAACTGCTCAACTATACCGATGATAGTTTCGATTTTCGGCTCGTGCGTTTTCCGAATAATCTGGATTTACACCGTTTTCAGTACATATCCCACACAGATAACACTCTATATCGCGTACCCGATATCGTGGGCACTTTGCTCCGCTGTACATTTTATATGTTACCTCATAATCAAAAAACGCCTTACTCAAAAACTGAAAACGGAAAAACTGATTACACAATAGCAAAACCGCAGAGTTGGTTGTCAACTCTGCGGTTCTATTTTCCAGTATTTTATATTTCGTTTGTTGTATTGCCCGTATTTTCTTCAGATGTTGAAGAAGACGATGAGCCATAGCCGTAACCGTAGCCACCGTAGCCACCGTAGCCGCCGTAGCCGTAACCGTAGCCGTACTTATACTTACTGTAAGCACCGCGTACACCGTCGGAAGCAACGTTGTTGAATACACAGCCGATAAGCTCTGCCTTATTTGATGTAATATCATCGATAACGTTACGGATTCTTGCACAAGCGGAGAAGTTCTCACGAACAACGAGAATAGCCGCATCGGCAAAATTGGAAAGGATATTGGCATCTGTAACAACAGCAGCAGGAGCTGTATCGATAATAACGTAGTCGAACTCTTCTCTTGCAGCCTTGATAACCTTGTGCATCTGCTGGGAAGAAAGAATCTCGGTCGGCTCATCGTTCGAATGAGCAGTTGTGAGAATAAAGAGCTTATGCTTTTCGACAAACTTGATAGCATCGCTGAGCTCTGTCTTACCGCTGATAACCGAAGCAAGGTCATACTCGGGGCTGACATTGAGGTTGAGGAATTTGCTTACAGCAGGCTTACGAAGGTCAGCATCGATAACGAGAACAGACTTTCCGTTCTGTGCAAGGCTGAGTGCAAGGTTCATTGAGAAGGTTGTCTTACCTTCGTTTTCGCCGGCACTTGTAACAAGAATAACCTTGTGTTGTTTCCTTGCGCAGAAGGTTTCGACTTTGGTTCGTATACCCTTATACGACTCTATGAACGAGAAGCCGAGAGTCCTGTCCGTAATAAGCAGGCGGTTGCCCTTGTTGTTCTTCTTTTTGCCTTTGGTTCGTACGCTTGCAACCGTACCGATGAGGTTGGATTCAAGCTTCATCTGAATATCCTCAACCGTCTGTACGGTATCGCGTACTGCGTTTGTAATAACAACAGCAACAAAAGCAATTGCAAAGCCGACAATCGCACCGATTACGGAGAAACGCATCATAGACTTGCTTGCATCAGCCTCTTCAGGCTCATAAGGCTCTTCACACAGTTTGAGCGTTGCATTGGGGTAAGCGATATCAACAACATTCTGATAGCACTCTTCAAAGCCCTTTGCAATACCGTATGAATGCTTTGCGCTCTCTGTTGTGATGCGGATGATAATAATGTTTGTATCCGCTTCATTGGTAATAGTCATACACTCGCGTATTTCTTCGCTTGTAATTTTAAACTCACACTTGTCAGCAACCTGCTCGAGCATTTTTCTGCTCTGAAGAATGTACTTGAATGTATTAGCCATCTGAACGGAGCTTGTAATATCACCTGTAGAAACAACATTACTTGCCTCCTGATTGTATATGGTAAAGCTCAGGTCGGATGTATAGGTGGGTGTTGTGGTTACAACAGCAATACCCATACCGAGAGCCGCCATAACTACTGAAGAAATAACAAGCAGCCACCATTTTTTGAGCACTGTTTCAAGCAGATAAATAACATTGATTTCAACGCCTTTAGGTGCTGATGTGCTGTTGACATTAGTGTTCAAATCAATCTTCCTTTCCGGATAGTCCTTATAAACATCTTAATCAGTTATATATTCCGTTTGTATATTTGAAGTATGATGTTGTACTTCACAAAGCTTAAGTGTTGCATTAGGGTAAGCGACGTCTGCAACGCCGGAATAGCACTCTTCAAAACCCTTTGCAATACCACATGAACGCTCTGCGTTCTCTGTTGTAATACGAACGATGATAATATTTGTATCTTCCTCATTTGTAACGGTCATACACTTGCGTATTTCGTCTGTAGTAATATTGAAATCGCACTTTTCAGCAACCTGCTCGAGCATCTCTCTGCTCTGCAGAATGTATTTGAAGGTGTTTGCCATCTGAACAGAGTCGGTGATATTTCCCGAAGAAACAACGTTGCTTGCTTCTTGATTGTATATAGCAAAGCTCAGTTCTGAAGTATATACCGGGTTTACCGAGTCGGTAATATCACCCGATGAAACAACGTTACTTGTCTCCCAGTTGCAGACAGTAGAGTTTAGGTCTGAAGTATCAGCATGGGGTATGGTTGCAACTGCAATACCAAGACCGATTGCCGCCATAACCATGACGGAAACAACAAGCAACCACCATTTTTTCAGTATGGTTCTGAGCAGACTATATAACATTTATCTTGACACCTTTAGGTGCTGATGTGCTGTTGACATTAGTGTTCAAATCAATCTTCCTTTCTTATAACCTATCAGTTATACACTCCGTTTTTATAGCTGAAATACGATGGTGTATTTTCGGTAAAATCGTCTTTATTGTTGTATGCACATACAAACAGGTAAGCACAACAAATTATCATCTGAATATGAACCTGATAATAGCTGACCAGACCGAATTCGCAAACCATTACAACTCCGACCCATACTATCATAAGCTTTACAAGTGAGCCGCCGCTGTTACGCCACACCTTGACAAGCGAAGAGACAATATAAACGTAGTAGCTGTAAAAAGCTGCAAAGCCTACAATTCCGAGGTCGGCAAGAATCTCATAATAGTTGTTGTGTGCATAAGTTGAAATTCCGATACGCTGGCCGATCTTGACGGCAAAGTTGTTTATACCGTAGCCGACAAGAGGCTTTTCGTAGAACATATCCTTTGCGTGCTCAATAAACACACGCCTCAACAGCATACTGTAGTCGCCGCCTTCGCCTGTAACGTAGTTGAGCATTGACTCAATACGTATACCTATTGCCGAATAAAGCTCCGGCACCGACATTATAAGATAAAACACCGCAATTACGAAAGCTAACACCGTCAGAACACGTATTATAATGTTCCGACGCTGTGATTTCATAAGTATCATCAGCATAATACCCGCAACCGTTGATATAAGCGATTTTCTCGAGCTCGTAAGCAAAACCGTAAAAAGCTGAAGAAAAGTGAATATATAATATTTCTTTTCATTGCAATAAAAAGCAAAATAAAAAGAAACCAGAACGCAAAGCGTAAATATCATACCGACTGTGTTCGGATTGAGCGATGTGGCAGCAAAGCCGAAACCGCCGCTGAACCATGTGTCAATCGGAGTTCTGAGCATTATGAATGCCATTGCATACACGCCTGCCCACGAGAACATACGCACACACTTCAGAACTCCCGTCCTGGTGGCATAGTTCTGAGCCATACAGAAGGTAATTACCACCGTCTGAAGCATTTTGGACATAACAATCATACTGTTTTCGGGATATTCTGCCCATAAAGCTGAGGCAAACGACAATAACGTAAAGCCGCCGTACCATATCGTAAACGACGGCACCGTAAACGTTCCGTGTGATTTGAAACGCATCATCAGCTTGATAATGGTAACGCCAAAAAACAAGAAGAAAGCAAAATAATAGAAATAGTTTTCGTCATCACCTATTGTAGGCGTTGCAAACAGAGAACACAGCAACAGAAAAAAGCCTGCGTCGACAAATATATCCAACCCCGGCTTTTCTCTGGCTATTCTTAACATACCGTTTTTGAATAAAAACATAAGGCTCCTTATTTATTACCGTTGGCAGAAGTTTTTGCAATTCTGCGGTTGCGCAAAAACTGAGTTAATTCTTTGATAAGGTATGAGGGAGAAATCGTTGCTGTTTTGATACCGTAGCCTAAAGCAGCAAGCGGATTACCGCTGCGAAGGCTGGCAACAGACAGCACTGCGTAATGCCTGAAGCGCACATACCTGCGTTCCTTGTCAGTGAGCAAATCAAACTTTGTCTTTTTAAGATTATAAAGTGATTTCTCGCCGTTGATTTTATTTTTACCTATCGAAATCCTGCCCTCGTTATGAAGGTACTGGATAATATAGGAAACGGGCAGATAGCCTGTCTTTGCACCGTGCCCGAGCATATCCCACATGAGCATAAAATCCTGACCCATAGGTACGGAGCGGAATCCGTCGGTTGAAAGAATAAAACTGCGCTTTATCATATATGTCGAGGTAGGACAAAGGGAATGGATTATATGCTGACGGAAAAGAGCGTCGTTAGAGCAGTCGTCAACATAAGCGTGACGTCTGTACTCTACAAGCTTACCGTCCGCACTGTGAATAAACACATCCGTAAAGCTCATATCAAGGTCGTTTTTGAGCATAAATGAAAGCTGTGTATCGACCTTCTCGGGCAGATAGACATCGTCATCGTCAAGGAAGGTAATATAGTCACCGCTTGCAGCCGCTATGCCTGCATTTCGTGCAGGGCCGCCGCCGAGCGACTTCTCATTCTGAACATATACGACATTGTCGCAATCAGCATATTTCTCCATAAGAGCCTGTGTATCGGCCCTGGCAGGGCTGTCGGGATTGTTATCGTCGACAACTACAATCTCCGTATGGCGGTATGTCTGCGCCAGAAGAGAATCTATAGTGCGAGCAAGAAAATGCGGCCTGTTGTGAGTAGGAACAATAACACTTACCTTTACTGACACCCATACCACCCCCAATTTTAAAATATTTCATCACATTATATCACATAAAATCAGATTTGTACACCTTTTATTTTATTTTTTGTTTTTTATATTTTGTCTATTGATTTTCTTATTGAAATGGGATGCTCTTATTGTAAAAATTTTTATCATAATACGAAAGAAGAGGTTTTATGAAAAAGAAAATTTTACTTATCGCAATCCCGCTTATATTGTTAGCTTTAATTGCGGGTGCATACTTTATGTTCGGCTTTTCTGACAGCCAATCGGAAATAAGCGATGTTCAGGTTAAATCAGAGGCTGACGAAAATAACGCCAACCATCTTACATACACAAATGAAACCGGCATTGTTCCACCGGAACCTCTGTTCACATTCACACCTTTTTTTGATAAGCTGAGCGACAGTGAAAAAGAGTTGTATCTCGAAATGCACTCTGCACTTTTTTCTTACAACTCATATACAGTTGACCTTCTCAACAGCCCGTATACGGAAGATGATTTCATAAATGTGTTTAATGTATTATGTCAAGATAATCCCATGCTTGATCTTTATACATGCCTCGAATTTGTATCTGATGACGATTACGCCACAGCAACAGTGTACCCGACGTTGTCGATTATAGATAACGAATATGATGACTTTGACAAAGATCATTTGTTTGACCCGGAATTAATGAATAATTACATAACCGATATCAACGCAATATGCGACGATATCATAAGCCGTATGCCGCAGGATGCAAGCCTTGCAGAAAAATACGAGTTCCTCGGCAGAGAAATATGCTATATAACCGAATACGACCATGATGATTCACCAGTTTCCGGCAGAATAGACGGAGTTTTTCTTTACGGCAAAAGTGTATGTGAATCATACAGCAAGGCATATCAGTATCTCTGTAACCGTGCCGGACTCTGGTGTATTGTTACCAAAGGCGGAGGTCACGGATGGAATATGGTAATGCTTTAAGACGGGCTGACTTACCACGTTGACCTGACGTGGGGCGACACTAACAATGACTCTGATAATTTTTACAAATACTTTTTGCTTACTCAGGATGAAATAGAAACAGACCACCTTCACGAAGATAAAGACGAGTGGTGCGCTACGGGAGTAAAATATTAACAACATTCAGGAAGACTTGTAAAGGCGTTGCCTTTACAAGTCTTCCTATATTTTTGCTTACGATTATATTAATTTTACCTTCCGACAAAGATAGTTATAGCTGTAGCAGTATCGTAACGCTTCATCACATCAATGCCTTGGGGATGAGGAACTTGTCTGAGAACTGTACCGACTTCATATTCACTATCAGCAGATTCATCTTTTACGACTATATTCGAGAATCCTTTAGCTTTAAGTGTCTGAACCGCCTCAGCTTCTGTCATTCCTACAACAATGGGTATGGTGTTACTGCCGCTGTTGTTATAAAATGAGTCCGCGTAAGCATCATTTATCGTTTTTTCATCTTTAACAGTTACAGGATTGGTTGTAAAGTTAATTGTACAACTATATATATCCAAACCATCAACTTTTACAATAAGCTTATCCGCATTACCGGAACCGCTTACATTAAATGTATGCGTATCACCTGAAAGCAGCACTTCACTTGCAGCAGTGTCAACACCGAGATTATTGAGATAAACCTTCAGCGAACCGGGTT
>JAZQVR010000036.1:0-222552 GCA_045631965.1 Acutalibacteraceae bacterium | reverse complement strand
GAAGCACCGAAACGCCGCCTGTGGCGGATACAGTGAGGTGCTGAGAGGAAGAAACAAGGAGCAGTGCCGACGCTCCAAGGAAGGCAATGCGACTATGTTTCTGAAGGGGGTGGATTTTGCGAAGCAAAAGACGGAGGATTGCAAGGGTTTATATCGATTTTATTTAAACAACAATCCTCAGTCAAAATCGCAAGCGATTTCGACAACTCCCTTCAAAGGGAGCTTTTTTAAACATATATGTTAACCTGAGCTTTTGACACCGTAGGGGCGAACTGTGTTCGCCCGCAATAAAAGCGATATAACAAAAAAGGCGCGGGACAGCACCCACGCCTTTTTTGGTTATATTCGGTTTATCAGAATACGTCGTATACGATTACGGAGTAGAGAAGCTCAGGAAGCATAAAGAGGAACTTGGGAAGCCACTCGCCGAGTGCATAAGCTGCAAGGCCGAGGAATGAGGGAACAACGCCGAGAGCATACTCAAGCTCGGATGTTGTGTTATCACCTTCAAATGTAGCCTTATTTTCGCCAAGCTCTTTGGTTACCTTATACTCGTCAACAAGTGTTGTTGCACCTGTTTCGTCGTTTACGATATATGTACGGAGTGTAAGAGTATCGCCGTCAATCTCGACAGACTCGAAGCAGCCACCGATATACTCTTCCTTTTCAAAGCCTACGCCTTCACGCTGGATAACGATTCTGTCGATGAAATCGGTATCAAGGAAGTGATTCTGGAGGAAGGGACGAACCTCGTATCTCTTGCCGCCTGCTGTACCGGAGAGGACGTATGTTGTGCCGTTTGCATCAACCTTATTGTCTGTAAGGGGCTTTGTACGGATATACTGGTGGTCGTGGCCATAGAAAGCCATATCAACGTTACAATCATCAAGCACCTTTGTAAGTGACTTCTGGAGGTAGAGAGCATCCGGCCACTTTGCATCCTTACCGAGTGAGTAGGGAGCCTTGTGGAAGAAAACAATCTTCCAATCCTTATCGGTTGAGTTCATATCATTCTCAAGCCACTTGAGCTGTGCCTGTGAGATTGAAAGAAGGTCGTTTGTATTAAGCACTGCGAAGTGAGCGTTGCCGTAATCGAAGGAGTAGTTTACACCGTCCTTAACCTGAACGCTTTCGGATGTGTCGAGGTTGAACATATTGTTGAACCAATACTCAACGCCGAGGCCGTCGTGGTTACCTGCAACCGGAGCAATAGTATATGTTCTGTTAAGCTCGCCGAAAGCCTTGTCGTAATCATCCCACTCTTCGTTTGTACTGTCGTTTGTGAAGTCACCGCAGTTGGAAACAAAGTCAACGTCGCCTGCAACACCGAAAGCAGCAGAAAGAGTATTTACACCCTTCATAAAGCCGTCGTAGTTGCCTGCCTGAACGTCTGCAATGTTGATGAAGCTGACCTTATCGTCACCGTTATCGGTTGTGAATGTGCCCCAATCGCTCCAATTCTCACCGTCGCCAACACGGTAGGTGTATGTAACGCCTGCCTCAAGGCCTGTAACTGTGAGCTTGTGCATAAAGTTGCCTTCCCACTCTTCACAGATTACGTTTTCAACTGTGTAAGAGGAAGCATCAACACCCTCAAACTCGATTTTGGTGTCTGCCTGCTCTGCTGTGTACCAGCAGAAGCCGCGTGATGAAGAAGTGTCGCCGTTGATTGCAACGGAAACTCTTGTGGGTGCAGATGATGAAACAACTGCATCCTCTGCACTTGCAAAGCCGACTGTCATTGAAGCCAGCATACAAACGCAGACAAGAACACTGAGAATACGCTTGAAGTTTTTCATTTGTCTTTTCTCCTTTTTGTTTTTATTTTTTATCTACTGCCTTAAGATGTATTACGAAGCTTGAGCCGTCCGAGCAAGGTGAATTCTTGAGGTTGAGGCCTGCATTCATAAGCAGGGCACCTGAATGAACCTCGCAGGTTTCATCATCGTAATAATACTTATCGGGGTCAAGACCCTTAAGCCTTACATAGAAAGTCGGATTCTGACACCTGAGCATAGTAACAAAGGTAAATACCGCCTCATTCTTATCCTGCGAAACGTAGCCCCAGGCACAGCGGTGTCTGTCCTCAGTCGGGTGAATGAGTCTGTAAAGGTCGCCAAAGTGGATTGTATCGTAATACTTATGATAATCCTTGACCTGCTTTTTGATAATTGCAAGTTCGGCATCGCTGAGCTTAATCGGGTCAAGCTCGTAGCCGAAAGTGCCGCTCATAGCAACGTTACCCTTGGTTTCATAGCCTGTACGGCTGCAAGCGGAAACGTGGGCACCTACTGTTGAAACAGGGTAGCAGATTGATGTACCGAACTGGATTGTAAGGCGCTCAATCGGGTCGGTATTATCGCTGCACCATATCTGCGGTGAGAAGTAAAGCATACCGGGGTCGAATCGACCGCCGCCGCCCGAACAGTTTTCGAGCAGGATATGCGGGAAACTGTCGACAATTCTGCCCATAAGCTCATAAGTGCCGAGCACGAAGCGGTGGAAAAACTCCTGCTGACGCTCTGCAGGAAGAAGTGCCGAGCCTGCCTCGGAAATATTGCGGTTGAAATCCCACTTTACGTAGTCAATCTTATTATTGCTCAGTATAGCACACATCTGCTCATAGATATTGTCACGCACATCCTTGCGTGTCATATCAAGAATGTACTGATTTCTGCCGATTGAGTTTGCACGCTCGGGCACGTGGATGCACCAATCGGGATGTGCACGGTAAAGGTCGGAGTCGGGTGAAATCATCTCAGGCTCAAACCAGATGCCGAACTTCAGGCCGAGTGCGTTGACACGCTCAATAAGGCTTGAAAGACCGCCCTTGAGCTTATTTTCATTTACATACCAGTCGCCGAGTGAGCTTCTGTCATCGTTACGCTTGCCAAACCAGCCGTCATCCATAACGAGCATCTCAATGCCGATTTCCTTTGCACGCTCTGCAAAGGCTACAAGCTTATCGTCATCAAAATCGAAGTAAGCGGCTTCCCAGCTGTTGATAAGCAGAGGACGCTTCTTGTCCTTCCACTCACCGCGGATAAGATGATTATTGTAAAGGCGGTGGAAGATACGGCTCATTTCGCCGATACCCTCTGCCGTATAAACCATAACAAGCTCGGGAGTTGTAAAGCACTCACCCGACTCAAGACGCCAGCAGAAATCTGTAGGATTGATACCCATAATAAGGCGGGGTGCAGAGTTAAAATCGACCTCAATATCCGCTGCAAAGTTACCGCTGTAGACAAGATTGAAGCCGTAAACATCGCCGAAATCTTCGGTTGCCTTATCGTCTGCAAGTGCAACAAAAGGATTGTAAGTATGGCTTGAAGAGCCGCGTTTGCTTGCAACGGACTGAATACCGTGCTCAAGGTGACGCGAAACAAGCGTACGCTCCTTACACCACATACCGTAGTGATGAATCATATTGTAATTCATCGTCGGAAAATCGATGCAGGCACTGTATGCACGCTGAATATCCATAGGCTTATCGGAAGTATTCTCAACCTTGACCCAACGTGTCATAGCACCATAATTCTCAAAAACGGTATAGTAAAGATAAACCTTTGCACCGGTTACCTTGTCGAGTGTTTCGACTTCGAGAGTTGTTGCATCGTCATCGCTCATTGTATAGAGCGACGGAAGACCCTCAAGCGCAGGCTTGCCCTTGATAATCTTATGGGAAACATAGCGGATATCGGTAGAAGCATTACCGTGATGGTTACGGATTGCAAGAGCTGATATACGCATATCGCCCGTACCGTTGCAGGCATACTCAAACGGCCACGAGTCACAGCTGAAGCCGTGCTCACCGATTACGGCATTGGCAGGGCTGAAGGATGCATTACAGCAGCGCATGGCAAGGTCAGCAACACCGTTGTCGGGAATATAAGCACCGTAATAGAGGTGGATAAGATAATCCTCCTCAAAAACCTGAAAGATGTAGCTTGATGTTTTTGTGTCGAGCTTAAAAATTTTATTTTCGCTGTCAAAACAAACAGGCATTTTTTACACCTCTTTCTTATTTTATAGTTCTATAATCAACCAAAAACTGTTTCAAACAGTCTGTTGAGTGATTTACCGTCGACCATATTAAGATTGCTGAATTTGAATTTTTCTGCCTTATCGCAGACAGAGGCATTTTTTATACACTCAACAAGCTCAGCCGTATCAGCCGCAACCTCGCCGGGCACATACTCACGGTAGCTGAAATAAAACGGCCTGCGTGAGGTATACTCGTCAAGGTCAGGTGCAAAGAAAACGCAAGGCTTATCGAGCAGCACGAAATCCATACAGATTGATGAATAGTCGGTAATAACCATATCGCTGATAAGTGTAAGGTCATTGACGTTTTTAACATCCGTAACGTCAACCGCACCGTCGATACGCGCACTGCCGTGAATCTGCGGATGAAGCCTTACAAGCAGGCAGTGTGTATCACCAAGCTCTTTTTCAAAAAGCTGATAATCAAAGTGAGATAAAAACGCTTTGTCAAGCTCAGAGTCATCACGGAAGGTTGGCGCATAGAGCAAGATTTTTTTGCCCTTGCACTGGGGATATTTCTCCTCAAACTCAGCACGGAGTTTATCGGCATTATCTGCCCTTAAAAGCACATCCGCTCGGAGCGAGCCTATTGGAAGCACCTTTGATTTATCTACGCCGAAAGCACTCGCATATATATCCGCAACGCCTGTTGACGAGCAGGCAACATAAGTAAGCTTGCGGTTTGCCGCAATTTCACGCGCACGTATATCGGCGGGTTGCTCGATATCAAGGCCGAATTTTTTGAATGCACCCTCTGCGTGCCAGAGCTGCACAATAACAGCTTCTTCGCGGAAATTCAGGTAGCCGAGCGGCATAAAATTATCGTTCATAAAAACATACTTTGCAGTTGCAAGCAGATATGCTTTTTTAGTAAAGAAAACAACTGCCTTGGGCACTGAAGCAAAGTCAGCGTGAGAGATATATACAATTTCGTATCCGCCGCGCCTTTCAAGCTCCGCCTTTACTTCACCAAGGCTGTCGTTAAATGAAGCGTTGTGCGGTGAAAGCAACACAACCCTGTTTGGCTTAATACCAAACAGGGTGCGCGAAATATTGAAAAAAAGAGCAAACAAACGGTAAAATAAATTTTTCATTATTTAGCCCAATCAATAACTGTTTTGCCGAAGCTGCGGTGATAATCAAGGTTGAAAGCACGGTGGATATCGGAGATGCTCTCGACCCTTACAACATCGCCGACAAGATTATCGAGATAGTTGACAAGCCTCGGATGCTTACTGCAAAGCTCGACTGCCTTTGCAAAATCCTCAACACCGCTGCGTGAAGAGCCGAAAAGACGAAGGCCTTTTTCGAGCACCATACGGGTGTTGATGCCGACATTGTTTTCGCTGACACCCATAAGGGAAATTGTACCCTCGGGGTTGATAAGGTCGATTATCTGGTTGATTGCAGGCTGACATCCGCCGCCGCCAACACATTCAAAAGCGTGGTCAACCGAAAGACCTGACGGAACGTGGTCAACGTGATAAGCACCCTTTGCAAATGAGAAGTAAGAAAGCTTCTCCTCTACCGTACCGAAGATATAAAGCTCGGTTTCGGGGTAGAGATAGTGCATTATAAGAGCTGTTATATAGCCGACATTACCGTCGCCCCAGATTCCGACTTTATTGCGGCGTGAGTGAGCGATTTTATCGAAACGTGATATTGCATGAACACTTACACTGATAAGCTCGGTAAATGATGCAACATTCATATTCATATCTTTTGGCAGCTTTACAACTCTGTCGGGTGCGGCAGTGATGAAATCCTGAAGGAAACCGTCATAACCGCTGGAGCGGAAATAGCTGGAGCGAAGATAATTCTCTGCAACAACGCTGTCGGTTTCTGTAGGTGTATTGGGTACGGGCACAACAAAGTCGCCAACCGAGTACGTGCCTGTAGGGTCGTAAACAACCTGAGCCACACACTCGTGAGTGAGTGCCATAGGGAGCTTAGCCTTGAGTGCCTCGGGTGAACGCATACCCTGATAATAACGCTGGTCCGCCTTGCAGACAGAGACCTTGTAAGGACGCATTATAACCTCACCTGCGGTAAGGTCAATCTCCTTATAGGCAACCTCTATCATTCTCGGGGCAACCAACTGATATACAGCATTAATCATTTTTTATCCCTCTAAATCTTCAGTTGCACCGATAAGTGACTGGGCAACCTTCATATCAAACGGATAGGTAATTTTAATATTGAAAACCTCGCCCATAAGCACGTGAACATGCTCACCCTTGAGCACATACATCTTGCAGGCATCCGTGAGGATATTCTTCTCTTCATCGGTAAGTGACTCGAAAATTTCCTTGAGTCGCTTTGCCTTGAAAGACTGCGGAGTCTGACCCTGATACATATGGTCACGAATCGGAATTGATGTGATAGCCTGACCATCACAGCTTTCTACGATTGTATCTGCTGCAGGCACCATAGTATCGCAAGCACCGTACTTTGCGGCAAAGTCGATATTTTCATCGATAATTCTGTGAGTTACGAAGGGACGTACGGAATCGTGAGTGACGACAATTGTATCGTCATCAAGGCCGTAATTCTGCTCGATATATGCAATAGCATTCATTATTGTATCGTTGCGGGTTTCACCGCCGTCGATAACAACAACCTTGTCGGTATCACCGAGGTTTTTGGTGATAAGGTTGCGTGCATGCTCAACCCAGGATTTGTGGGTAGGCACGATAATTTTTTCGAAGCGTGAATTTACAAAAAACTTTTCGACGGTGTGAACAAGAATAGGCTTTGAGCCAAGCTTCATAAACTGCTTGGGCATATCCGTGTTACCCATTCTGCTGCCCTTACCGCCTGCAAGTACAACGGCGAATACCATAATATATCATTCCTTTGTAAAATAGATTTATTGACCCTTTACTCTTCTGTCATAGATATCGCAGACTTCGTCAACGTCGCCGTTTGCGATTATCTTACCGTGGTCAAGGAGTATTGCCTTTGTGCAAAGGCGGCGTACCTGAGCGGTATTGTGAGAAACAAAGAGAACTGTGACACCCTTATCAAACATACTCTTGATTTTGTTCTCACTCTTGATACGGAACTTCGCATCACCAACGGAAAGAACCTCGTCAAGAATAAGCACTTCCGGCTCAACTGCGGTAGCAATCGCAAAGCCGAGTCTTGCTCTCATACCGGAAGAGTAGTTTTTAACAGGTACGTCGATAAACTCGCCAAGCTCGGAAAACTCGACAATCTCATCGTAACGCTCCTTGATATACTTTCTCGAGTAACCCATTGTCGCACCGTAGAGATATATATTCTCGGCACCGGTATAGTTGAGATCGAAGCCTGCGCCAAGCTCAAGAAGCGGAGCGATTACACCGCTGACTTTGACGCTGCCCTTTGTGGGCTTGAGCACGCCTGCGATAACCTTGAGTATTGTACTCTTACCTGCACCGTTGAAGCCTAAAATGCCGAGTCTTTCGCCCTCTTTCACTTCAAACGAAACATCTTTAAGTGCCCAGAACTCATTGTAATGGAGTTTGCGGGTAATGAGCTTTATAAAATATTCTTTTATGTTGTCAACTTTTTCTTTATTAAGGTTGAACAGAATGCTTACATTCTCAACCTTTACTGCTGTTTTAGCCAAACTAATGTCACCTCAGATGTGAAGAATAAACTTATCCTGCTTCTTCTGGAACATAATGAAGCCGATAACAAGCGTAACAATGGCGAAACCGATTGAATACATAAAATGATTCCAATTCCACATTTCTCCGTAAAGCACACAGTCACGGAACATCGAAACTATTGAATAAAGCGGATTTGCCATAAGTCCGTACTGAACATACTTTATCGCCTTAAGTGACTCGACCTTATAGAAAATGGGAGTCAGGTAGAAAAGAAGCATACAGAAAACTTCGTAGATATACTCAATATCCTTGAAGAAAACATTGAGAGTTGAAAGAATCATACCGATGCCGAGCGAGAGAATAAGCAGAATAATTATCGGTACGATTGCAAGAAGTGCATACCAGCTTATGACAATTGTCTGCTCCGGCTCGAAAACCTTGAAATAGATAACCATTACAACAAGCACGAGCAACGACATCGCAAATGTAACGAAATTAGCAAGCACGTTTGAAAGCGGGTATATGTATTTGGGAACATATACCTTTTTGATAACGCTTGCACTCAGTCGGATAGAACGCATCGCACGCTTTGTTGACTGGGTGAAAAACTCATAGAGCAGTCTGCCGCAGAGAAGATACACCATATAGCAGTCCGAATCGTTTCTGCCGAATATGCCGCCGAAAACAAGAGCAAGCACAATGGTTGTAAGCAACGGCTGAAGGAATGTCCAGAAAATACCGAGAACTGAGTTGCGATACTGGAGCTTGACGTTTTTACGCACTATCTCCTGCAGAAGATAGCGGTATTTCCAAAAATTTTTAAAATAAGCTTTTAATTTGTCCATCTCTTATTTACTCCTGTTTGCAGGCTTTGCCCACTTGCAAAAATACTTGAACATTGAAGAAATTTGCACAAGCATAAGCTTGAAATTCTTTTTGCTTTCTCTGCCCCATACGTGGTAAACAATCGCCTCGGGGTAGAAAATCGCCTTTGCGTACTTGCGTACGGTACGGGTAATATCGCAATCCTCGAAATACATAAAGTATCTGTCATCAAATCCGCCTATCTGCTTGAAAAGCTCTGTGCGGAACATCATAAAGCAGCCCGTTGCGTTTTCAATTTCACAGGGTGCGTCGAGATTTTCGTCGAGCATCGCATACTCCCTGAGGAGCTTGCCCGGCTCACCATCGCCGCGCATACGGCTTGCGACGAGATATTTTATGCTGGGGTTGCGTTTGCCGAGAATCTGCATTCTGCCGTCGGGGAAGCAGATTTTCGGAGAGAGCAGACCGATTTCGGGGTGCTCATCCATATAAGCCGCCATCTTTGCAATAACATCATCACTGACACTGATATCGGGATTTATGACACAGTGATACTTTGAGTCGATAACCGACAGTGCGTTATTGTGACCGCTGCCGAAGCCGTTATTTGTATGCGGCTCATAAACCTCAACCTGCGGATACTTGCTCCTGATATGGTCGGGAGTAGAGTCGGTTGACATATTATCAACAACCATCAGCTTGAAATCAACACCCTTGGTGTGCTCAAGCAAGGTTGATACGGTTTCATCTATGCTGCTCATATTGTTATGGGTAACAATACAGCCCGTTACATAGCTCTTTATGTTTACCATTCCTTTCACCTGAATGCGCAGATGCTTCTGACGATATTTATACGCCATTTTATCTTTTGTGCAAGGCTTGTCTTGCCGCCTGTCATACTGCCCGAGTTACGTCTGTACAGCAGTAACGGCTCTTCTATAAATTCTACCTTGCCGACCTTTTCGCTGACAAGACCGAGCCACTGGTCGTGCATCGGCAGCGAATCGGGAAAAGGCAGAGCGGCAGTAAATGCCTGCCGTGTAAGTGCCATACAGGCACCTGTATAGCAATTCCGGATTATATTATGCACTATGCCTTGCTTTGCACCTCTGTCCTCAAAAAGCGTTCTGCCGCTCTTATTGAGGTCAGCATCGGTGATATACGCATTGTGAAGCACACAGCACGCACCGCCCTCAATCGCAGACATCACACGCTCAACCTTACCGGGAAGCCATACATCGTCTTGGTCGCAGAGGAAGGCAACATCGCCGCTGCACTCACGCAGAAGAAACTCTTTGTTTGCATCGACCCCTTTGGCAGGGCCGTGGATATAGCGGATACGAGAGTCGCCGAGGAAAGGCTCGACTGCGGCATAGGTATCACCGTCAGGCTTATCGTCGGAAATAACAACCTCATCATCAGCACCGAGCTGAGATATAACAGACGAAAGCTGCTCTGCTATATAAGTGCCGCCGTTGTATGCGGCAATGAGAACCGACACCTTCACTGTTTCTGACACCTTTCCTGCCCGATTACAATCGCTTCAGGGCATATAAGTACATTATAATTAGAGTAATTTTAGCATATAATTATTAATAAACTGTTAATAACCAAGCTTATTCGTCAAAGAATCGTAATGAGATTTATCAAACCAACCCGTTGTATGCAAGCTTACAGAGCTTGAAGAGAGAATTGAAACACGGATTTTGCCGACATCTTTTTTGACGAAGAAAATATTTGTCTTAAAAGCTGCTGTCTGTATACTGTCATATCTGAAATATCCGCGAGTGAGTGAAAACAGGCCCCTCGAATATGAAAAGACCTTATCATCTGCCGCGAGACTTTTATGCTTATGGCTGAACAAGCCGAAAACAACACCGAGCACAACCAAAGCGGCACTTAACAGAATATGAATTTTCAATGCCGCAACCGCTGCTGCAGCCGACAGCAAAACATAAAAGCAAAGCGAAGCGACAAGCCCTGCTTTATGGGACTGCAACGGCTTTTCGGCACACATAAAATCGGGTGCACACTCACCAAGTATGCGTTCAAGCTCCTGCTTTTTTACAAGCAGACAAATCTGCGGAGTTTCGTGCTTATCGTTGCCGAGTCCGACAACGGCAATCTCTGCACGGTAGTAGCCTGAAGCTCTTGCAAGAAGCGGCTGGCGCACGAAAACAGCATTCACCTTATCCTTATCAAACACATACTGCTTCTTTTTCATAAGTCCCGAGGTAATATAAAATCTGTTATCATCTCGTTCAACCTTAAAACCGTAAGCAGACATAAACTGCATAACCATACCTGCAAACCAGCTTAAAACCGCAAGCGTAACGGCAGGCAAAGCCTTGTAAATTGCACCTGTGCCGAAAGCAAGCTTGTCAACAGGCAAGCCCAAAGCAAGGAGCACAAAGAAAACGGCAATCTGTGCAAGAGGCTGACCGAGAAGCACATCGCGCAACGCCTGCGCCCAAGTAAACGAACATATGAGTCTGCGTTCGTCAGGCTGAGCTTCGTCAACCTCCGTAGCGGATTGATTGGTAAGCTCATGCTCAAAAGCTTTCGCTGTTTCGAACGGAAGAACAAAAATAAAATCCGTCTTATTTGCAGTAGCGGCAGAATTGATATCAAGTTTTATCTTTGCCGTACCGACCATACGCTCAAACACGCTGCGTTCAAGGTTTACGGTTGATATGCTGCTGAGCGGCAGACGTGAAGTGCGGTGCATAAGTGTGTTTTTTTCGACAACAAGATAGCCCGATTCGATATAAAACACTGTTTTGCTCCAGCGGAAAACAAGCCACAGAACAAGCACAATACAAAGCACTGCTGCAACTGCGGCAACAGGTGCAGGAATATTGCCGACTGCAGAATACTTGAGAATATATCTGATGTTCACGCCTCGCTTCAAATCCGATGCAATTTCAAACAGCAATGAAAAAGCAAACGTAATCAGAACTACGCCAACTGCACCTATCTGCTCTAAAATTATTGTAATATGATTTCTCTTCGGCTTACTGAACATCGCTGTTGCCTCCGAGTTTGTTTCCTACCTTTTCATTGAGATAAAGGGCAAGCTCCTGTGCCTTATCCTCATCGAGGAAACGGAGCACTGCCGTTGAGCCTGCGGTAACCACAGACACCTTTGCCACACCGAATGCAGTATCGAGAGGGCCGCGTGAAACATTAATCTGATGAATTCTGTTTACGGGCACAACGGTACGCGAAACAAAAAGCACACCGCAGACAATCTCCACTCTGTCGGGAGTGATAAGGTACTTGTATCTTTTGAACCTGAGCAAGGGAAAAGCCGCAGCCCATACTACTGCAACCACTGCACAGCCTATCATAACAGCAACCTTGACCGCTCCGTAGAGGTCGCCTATCACTACCGCTGCCATACAGGCGATAAGCAGAATAAGGCTCTCTATAACCGCGGTTACAATCATCAGATGTTTTGCATTTTTGCTGAGTGTTTTATACTGCATACATTAATCCTCCGTCTCAATTCCTGCCATAATACCGTTGGCAACGGCAAGTGCATATTTTTCAAAATTTTCGTCAAAAAGCTCGTTGTCACCCTCTGTTGTAATAAATCCCATCTCAACAAGACAACTCGGCATATTTGTAGCACTGTTCACAAGGTAGTTTGAATAAAGATTACCCTGATATCCGCGCTTCACTCCTCTGTTTTTCCCATAGCCGACCTCATCTATTTCGTCAAGTATATTCTGTGCAAGCTTTTTTTCATCATGAAGTGCACTACTGTTAATCCAGATTTCTATGCCGCTTACATCAGAATCCGCACTGTTGCGGTGAAGCGAAACAAAGTATGTAGCCTTTTGCTTGTTGGCAAACTCTGCTCTGTCTTCAAGGCTCACAAACTCATCCGTCGTACGCGTATACACAACCTCTATGCCGTTTTCCTCAAGAATTTTACCTACGGCAAGGGCAAAACGGAGATTATCATCCTTTTCATATCTGCCCTCGTATACTGCACCGACATCACTGCCGCCGTGTCCTGCATCAATACATACCTTTGATTTAACCGCAGGTGCAACACTGTCGATACGCCAGAACGAAACCGCCACAATACACAGTATTCCGACACAGAGCACAAATAATACCGTTCTGATTTTTCTTTTATTTATATTAGGTTTTCTGAATATCGTCTTTTTCATTTCACACACTCATCAAAGAGAATTTTTAAGTGCAATCATAACCTCACTTGCAATCGGCACTGCAACTTCACTGGCTTTGCCGCCGTTTTCGGCAAGCACTACTATCGCATAAGGGAAACTTTCATCCGCACTGAAGCCCATAAACCACGCGTGGTCAGCTTCGTCTGCGACCTCGGCAGTGCCTGTTTTACCGCCAAAGCTCATACCCGGGAACAGGTCATCGCCGTAGTTGTTTATAACATTGTTTCTCATCATTGTTTTAACCTGCGAGGCTGTAGACTGATTAATCAGCCTCTCGGAAGTTGCTTCCCTTGCGGAATCGACAACAAAGTAAGGCACGGGAGTTGAGCCGTCTGACGCTATACTGCCGGCAATCATCATAAGATGAAGCGGATTCACAAGCGTAGTATACTGTCCTATCGATGCCCAGCCGATATCGATATCGACCGCACCGCCAAGGTCAAACCGACTCTTTGCAGTATTTACGCCGCTTATATTAAAGCTCTTACCAAAGCCCATCGATGAGGCGGTTGAGCTGAGCACACCTGCACCCATTTCAATACCCATCTGAGCGTATGCACTGTTGCACGACTTTGTAAAAGCCTTACCGAAGCCGACTTTTCCGTGGGTACCGTTACATATAACTTTACCGCCCTGTGCCGTTGTATGTGAACCGTTGCATACAAACTCACGGTTTTGCACATCAGACAGGTTTTCTATAGCCGCTACTGTAGTAACCGTTTTGAAAGTTGAGCCCGGAGTGAAAACTCCGCTGAGCAGACGGTTCATATAAACCGCTTCATATTCATCGTCTGAATCCATATTTTCAGGCTTGTTTTCGGGGTCATAGGTAGGTGCCGAAACCATACACACTATTTCACCTGTTTTATAGTTGTATACACCTATTGCACCTTTTTTGCCGTCAAGCGCCTCGTATGCTTTAACGCACAGTGCGGCATCAATTGTAAGGCTTATATCATTTCCCTCACCTGTATTGACGAGCGTATAAATACCGTCGACAAAGCTGTAGTCCGTGAGCATATCGCGGCAGACTGTATGAGCACCCGTAGAAATATATCCGTAGGTATCACCTACCGTATGGAGTGTTGCCATACGCACAGCCTTATCGGAGCTGTAAAATCTTTCGCCGTCTTTACTTTCGGCAAGCACAACTCCGTTGCGGTCAAAAATTTTGCCTGCAATTTTAACCTCATTACCCGAATAAAGGTGGCCGTTGACACGGTTGATTGCCCAGCTTTCACCTTTCAGGGCAAATTCCGTGCCGAGTATTGCGACACCTGCGATAAACGCAATAATTATCGCAAGCAGAATATAAGCACGTTTTGTTACCGTATTCATAAATCAGTCACCATCCTTTCGGGTAAAAATTTTTATGCATCATCCATCTGTTTTTCAAGTATGGGATATGTTTTGATATCTGAACTTTTGATAAACGCAAAGAGCGCCCACGAGCAAATCATACTCGTGCCGCCTCGGCTTACAAACGGCAGCGTAACACCGGTAAGCGGAAGCAAATCCGTAATGCCGAAAACATTAAGGCTGAGCTGTACAAGAAGCAATGCCGCAGACGCAACAGCCGCAATCGAATATACGGTTGAGCGTGCGTGACGTGCAAGCCTGAGTGCGTAGACAGCAACAAAAGCAAAGCAAAGTATCACGCAGAAACCAACTACCAGACCCCATTCCTCACAGACAACACCGAATATAAGGTCTGTTGTGGAAGCGAAAACGTTCCTGAGCTTACCCTCGCCTATACCAAGGCCGAAGAAGCCGCCGGCGGCAGAATAGCTGAGCACTCTCGTTTGCTGGTATCCGCCCTCATTTGCATACTCCCACACGTGTCGGTAAGCTTCAAAACGCGAAGCAACATAGGGCTTGAAATAGATTATAAGAGCTGCACCGAGCACAGCCGCAACACTTATAAGACCGATTGTCTTGATATCGCCCGAACGCATAAATGCAATAACAAGGAATGTTGAAAAGAATATGAGCGCAGTGCCGAAATCCCTCATAAGGAAAAGTGCGCCTACACAGCCGAGCGAGAATATAAGGTAGCCTGTAAGGCTGCGGGTAGATTGCAATTTTTCGAGCGTTGCCGCACCGACAAAGATAAACGCAACCTTTACAAGCTCCGACGGCTGAATTGAAAAAGAGCCTATAGTTATCCAGTTGAGTGCACCGTTGACGGTTTCTGCCATAACAAGGTTTATACCAAGCATACCCACAGCCGCAACGGCAACAGGTATACGCAGTATTGAAACAACCTCAACATTACGCATTATTGCAAGCAACGCAATAAATGCCGCCAGACCGATAAGTATTGCAACAAACTGTTTGAGAGCATAATCGGGATTAACGCTTGTAACGGTAACCAGACCGATACCCGAAAGCGTAAAAGCTATTATCTCAAGCTCGGTTGCACGCTGCTTTGCAAAAACACGTGCACATATAAAATACAGCCACTCCACGAGGATGAAACCGCCGAAAATACCTACAACTTTCACACCCGACTCATCTGCAGAAAACACAACGGGCATCATTGAAATAAGCTGAAACATTGTTGCAAAAATCAGCATGGGCATCCAGTAAAAAGGACGCTTTGATTTCCGCGGCTTTCCGGTCTTTTGCTGTTTTTTCTGCACATTATTGTTGGTCGCCAAGCGTTTCACCTCCCGTAGTATATTTTTTAAATCGCTTTATTTTTTGCGTATTTTATAGTGCTCGTCAAACACAAATATAATACCGCCCAGACTGATTATATCGCCGTTTTTGAGCCTGCGTCTGCCTGCGGATACCGTACGCGCATTAACCTTTGTGCCTGTTGAAGAGCCTGTATCTTCAATAAACCAGGCTGTTCCGAGCTTGTATATCTTTGCGTGTTTGGCGGAAACCGTAGGATATTTCAGCTTTATATTGCAATCCGCCGAGCGGCCGATAACGCAGCTGTCGCATCCGATTACATAGGCTCTGTCTGCCGCTTCATCAATAAGTGCAGGTATAAACTCAACCGTCTCATTACCCGTACGCACAGGAACACGGATCGGCGCACGTGCGGCAACTCTCGCCTTTCTCATACGCTCCCTCTCTTTTTCGCGTTCAAGGTCATCGACATCGACATCAAAAAACTCAAACTTCGCCATGCCGAAAGAAATCTTGTCACCGTGTTTCAGCTTAACAGGCTTGACGATTTTTTCGCCGCCTACAAAAACGCCCGTACGCGAGCCTGTATCGGCAACCACCCAGCCTGTCCGACGTTTTGAAATAACCGCATGGAAACGCGATACGGTTGCATTGGCTAGTATCACATCGCAGGTAGGGCTGCGGCCGATTGAGTTTTCCCATCGGGTAAGAGGAATACGCTTTTTTGTTTTTGATTCTACAAGATAAGAGCCGACCCTGGAGCCGAAGCGTCTTGTTACAAGCGAAAAAACACAACTGCCGATAATCAGCAGTGCAAGACCTGCGAGAAGGTAACGTGTAGAATTGACGGTAAAATCAAACACGCTTTCAAAATCCACGGTCAACTCCTCCTTTCTATATATACTTATACATATAATATTATAATATTTATAAATTGGCGTGTCAATAGCGACGATTTTGATTGACATTTTTATAAGTTGAATTTATACTGAATATAATCTTGATTTTATTAAGGAGATTTACTATGAGCATTACAAAAAGTGTTTTCGGCACAATGCCCGACGGCAGTGAGGTGTTGAAATATAAAATCAAAAACGCAGATGGTTGCTTTGCAGAGTTTATCACCTACGGTGCAACCTGGCTGAGTGCATTTATGTACGATAAGGACGATATTATGCAGGACGTGCTGCTCGGCTTTGACGATATGGACGGTCACATCAACCGCTCCGACTATCAGGGTCAGTGCGTAGGCAGATATGCCAACCGTATCGCAGGCGGAAAGTTCGCCGTAAACGGTACCGAGTATCAGGTTGACTGCAACGAAGATAATGTAAAAAGCCTTCACTCAAGCGGCGAGTTTGCACACGCAAACTGGGCGGCAGAGGAAATCGGCGACAACACAGTTGAGTTTTCTTTCACTTCCGCTGACGGTACATACGGCTTTCCCGGCACACTTACCGCAAAGTGCCGCTACACACTCACAGACGACAATCAGGTTGTTATCGAGTACAGTGCAGTATCCGACAAGGCAACAATAATCAACTTCACAAACCACGCATATTTCAACCTCGCAGGCTGCAACGGCGGCGACGTGCTCGGTCATATTCTTTGGATTGATGCCGATGCGTTCACCCCCACTACACCCGACAGCATTCCCACAGGTGAAATCAGACCTGTTGAGGGCACACCCTACGATTTCCGCAAAGCAAAGGCTATCAGCAAGGACATCAAGGCTGACTACGACCAGCTTACAGCCGCAAGAGGCTACGACCACAACTTCTGCCTCAATGCAGGCGAGCACGATAAAATTACTGTTTACGAGCCCGTAAGCGGCAGAACGATGTCCGTATGGACCGACCAGCCGGGTGTACAGCTTTACACAGGCAATTTCCTCGACGGCACAAAGGCAGGCAAAGGCGGCTGTCCGATGATTCAGCACGCAGGCTTCTGCCTTGAAACTCAGGTTTATCCCGATGCACCGAATCACGACAACTTCCCACAGTGCACCTATCAGGCAGGTCAGGAATACAAGGCAAAGACAATCTACAAGTTCGGCATAAAGGAATGATGTTGAATTGACAAAAAAAGGAATCGCACTGTTTGCAGTTGAACAGCTTAAAAAAGATTATCCCGAAGCAATATGCTCGCTTGATGCAAACGATCCGCTGCAGCTTATAATCGCAACAAGGCTTTCGGCACAGTGCACAGATGCGAGAGTAAACCTTGTCACACCCGAGCTTTTTGCAAAATACCCGACGATAAACGACTACGCTTCGGCAAATATCGAAGACGTCGAATCAATCGTGCGTCCTTGCGGCTTTTACCATATGAAGGCACGCGACATAATCGGTATGGCACAGATGATACGCGACATTTACGGCGGCACGGTGCCCGACACAATTGAAGAGCTTACAAAGCTGCCCGGTGTCGGCAGAAAGACAGCAAACCTTATTGTAGGCGACGTATACGGCAAGCCTGCAGTTGTTGCAGATACGCATTTAATCAGAATTTCAAACCGACTCGGTCTGGTTAATACAAAAGACCCGCTCAAGGTTGAGATGAAATTAAAAAAGCTGTTACCGCCAGAGGAAAGCAACGATTACTGCCACCGCTGTGTGCTGCACGGCAGAGCAGTATGCGACGCACGCAAACCAAAATGCGAGATATGCAACCTCAAAACAGTGTGTAAAAGTGCAAATGAATAGCAAAACGGCAGAGAGCCTGAAAACTCTCTGCCGTTTTTTATTATCCTATTGCGGCAGGGGCAAGCCCCTGCCCTACCCGTGATAATATATTTTTACCGTCACTGACACAAATCGTTACATAATAATATCCCGGCAGACTGTAATCATAATCTTTTAATTTATGATGCTTACGCTGTGGGAATTTTGATTTATCGTACATAACAATCAGATATTTTCTTCTATTGCCTTGTTTACTGCCTCACGCTTTGAGAGCATTGCTTCTATACCCTTTTCGTAGTTTGTAAAGCCGAGAGGCTCACCCGTACGGTTTTCGATGAGCTTGAGCGTTTCGTCATAGCCGATTTTGCTTTCAAGGAGTTTTAACGCACTTAAATCCTGGAACGCATCGTAAAAGACTTTATAGCGCAGCGATACAAGCGGCTGACCGTTTTCGCCGGGATAAACAACAAACGCATCGCCTGAGGGGAATGCCTCACCCGCATCGGTTTCTTCGAACGGATTTATATGGCGCTTCGAATACTGGGAATACCAGAAATTGAAGCCCCACTGCAGGAAACCTACACAGCCGAATTTGTAAAGCTGCAAGCCGAGTACACGGTTACGGTAAGACGGCATTGCCATAAAGCGGTTTGACGTACCCTTATACTGACCGCAACAGTAATACGTCCACATATTCGGTACTTTGCCGTAGAATTTATCGGCATGGTCAAGTGCAGGTACGGGAGTTTTGACAAGACCTTTTTTGTAAAACTTGAAATCGCTGAGCGCATCGAGTGTTTTATAATCCGGGAAAAGCCTTGAAATAAGGCGGCTTGCCTTGGCATAGGGTCTTACCTGCATATCGTTAGGCTCATCCGAAACGTGAAGCCAACATTTTTCTTTCATACCGTTTGATTCAAGGTAAGAATTGAGCGCAACCGCAAACTGTTCAAGAAAAGTAACGTATTCCTTACCGCCTGCACGAGTTTTCCAACCAAAAAGCTGCTTGCCGTTCACGTCAACAATTTTCGGTGCGTGCTTTGCGCCCCACTGTGTGAAAAGATGCGAAAGCTCAAACCACTTCATACCGCTTCTGATTGCAGTTTCAAACCAGCGACCAAGCTTATCAAAGCCGAAAGAATACTCATCCTTGCCTGTTACGGTGACATCAACAAGCTGCATAGTCGGTCTTTCACCGCCAAACTCAGTATCAAGCGGAGGAGTAAAGAGCGGTGTAAGAATCATATTAAGGCCGTGTGCATTACCTGCACGCATATAGTTTTCGATTATCTGCCAGTGCTCATCACTGAAAGCCTCAACATTATACCATGTTGCAAGGCAGTCACAGTGAAACCAGTTGGTATGAATAAGCTCCTGTTCGGGTAAAACGGCATTTATAACTTTAACGCTGATTTCAGCCTTGCCGACCTCGTCATTATCTTCGTTAAAAAGTGTAATAACAATATTGTTCAGCCCTGCCGTTTTTGCCTCAAGCTCAAACCATACGGAGCACCAGCCACCGTTTACAAACTCTATCTCACCGTTTTCCGTCGGGTAAAGCACGTCGGGATAGTAACCGTCGGGTGAAGTGATAATATCGTCATCGTGGTCTTCATAGCAAGGCATTTTTGACGGAACAAATCCGATATTATAAGACCTGACATCTGCCGACTCTGCACCTTCAACCGTAAAACGAAGAGGTTCGTCGGTATTAATTGCAAGCTGGAAACCTGCACGCTCACCTATGAGCATTGAAAGGCTGTTTATTTCATAAAAATCGCCGTTACTTTGCGGAAAAATCTTTTCGAGTGATGATACAAGTTTAACCTGAGTCATAATTTATCCCTCCACATAAGCCACGCTGAAACAGTGTGACCTTATTTTATACTGCATTGCATTCTGACGGAAATAAGCGCCCGTTATACGCTTGCCGCCTACAGTCATACGCTCAACATAACCAACGGATGAGCTGACAGCAGAGTCGTGCTTCTCAATAACTATCCATGTAGACGGGTCACCGCTGAGTTCGACACCGAGCGTTGTTTTCATAAGCGCTTTAAAATCATCTGCCGATATTGTATATGTTGTTTTGTATCTGGAACAGTTTTTATCGTGAGGACTGTCAACGGATTTTTCGAGATAGGGATGCGTATCGCCGCTCCACACCGTAGAAGCCTTGACGGTCTTGCCTGCAGACATTGCATAATATGTAGCCATTATAGGCTGACCGTTATATGCAAGATACTCGCCGAGCACCGATTTTACTGCAGTTTCCAGTGCAGTGCCTTCAAATTTATAGCTGGTGTTAAAAGCATGGTGAGAAGAGCCCATATTGAATTTATAGCGTTTTGCGTATGTATATATTGCTACCGTCTGAGCCTTGAAAGCCTCTGCGGTTGAGCTGTTACAGCCGGAGCCGATTTCGCCCGCAACACTGCGGCACAGATATTCAACCAGCGAATATTCCTTACTGCCGAACTTTACCTTTTCCGGCATATTAGGGTCATCCTTCACAAGAGTGGTACCGGGATAATAGTGCAGCAGAATATTTGAATATGAGCTGCCTGCTCTTGAATAGCCGAGTGCACCCTCCTGGCTCATACCTACTCCGTGACCAAAGCCATATACCGTAAACACAAAGTTGCCGTCTGCCTTTACACTGCTACCTGCAGCCTGCTTGGTCGTCGTAGCTTTTGCAGTTGTCGGCTTTGCTGTAGTAGGTTTCGCTGTAGTAGTCGGCTTTGTTGTAGTCGGCTTTGCTGTAGTAGTCGGCTTTGCCGTAGTTGCAGGATTGGTTGTAGTGGCTTTTGCGGTAGTTGTATCTGTTGTAAGTACGGTAGTGCCTGCAAGTGTAGTCAACACATTGAGCAAAGTTGTTGTTTCAGCCGCCGTACTTGATCCGGACTCAAAAGGGACGGTTGCCAGAACCTCTATTACGGGAGTTGTATCATCAGAAAAATCATCCGGAAAAACAAGCAAGGAGCCGATTTCGGCTGCGGCTCCTTGAGAATATAATTTTTCAAAGCTGCTTACGGCAGACTCTTTGTTTTTTTCTGCGTTTTCATATCCGTTAAATGCAAAATAACCGATAAAAGCAATCATTATCGCAAGCAGAACATAGAGGACTGTACGCAGGCCTCTCATCTTCTTTTTCTTGCTTTCCTGCTCTGTAGGCATTTCAATATCTTCAACGGGATCTGCGGCAAAAGGCTTGTCCTGCATTGAATCAGCAGCAGGAGTGTCTATGCTCTTGCACTTTTCGCAAATCATTTCCATCAACAGCTCAATTGATGCCGAAATAAGCTCATCGGGTGTCTCGCCCGGCTGAGAAGCAAAACGAAGCACACGCGATGCATTTTTATCGGCAAGTGCAACATAAATGTTGTACTTACGCTCACCTGTTTCCTGTGATGTGCCTGTATAGACATTTGATACGGCAGCACCCAGGCCATCTGCATCATCAGGTATTGCATAACGTGCAAGGTCGGCTATGTAGCTGCGTGGTGCTTCGGCACCGCGTTCGGAGGTATACTCGGTAAAGACAAATTCATCTTTGATTACCTCTTCGCCGCACATATCCTTAACCATTTCGCAGGAGGCTGTTGCGGCAAAGTAGACCTTTATATTCTTCTCTTTGAGAAGCTCTACTGCCTTTTCGGCACAACTGACATCTGCCGCTTCTTCAGCTTCGCTCTGAGAAGATTTATCTGCAGGCACAATACCCACAGCTGCAAAATACGGCAGCACACCGTCGTTCAACTGCTTTTCAACTTTTTTGTCATCAAGCGGAAGCATAACAAAATGCTGTCTGCCCGAACGGATGGCAAAGCCTGAAAACAGACCGTCATCAGAAAGGAATACATCGGCAGATTCAGGCATTACACAGTGCACGGAAAGCTGCTGTGCATCAAGACCTGTTTCGGCACCTATGCAGTCCCTTACGGTGCTGTTGAGCGCTGTTTTGATATGCATTGCACGCAGTATGGCAATTTTCGCCTTTGAGTAAACAGAAGGCTCGGCACTGACTGCAACTATATCACTGTTTGAAAAAGCATCGGAAAGCGCCGAAGAAACCTGCGGCATAGAGCCGCAAAGCCTGAAATCACATCTGCCAAGCCTCGAAAAAGAGTTGTGGATTTTATCGGCCGCAGCTTGTACGGCTTCAGCTCCGCTTATATTCAGTGCAATAAAACTGATATTCATAGTCGGTAAATTATCCTTTCATCGTATTAGCTTACATTGTCGGCTTATGTCGGCTGCCACTTATAAGCTGATTCATAAGGATTGGTAAGTCCTTTTTCCTCGTAATATGCCGCAGGATATCTCGGGTTGTCGTTAGTAATAACCTTGCCGCTGACCTCTTCGCTTTCGCCCTCACGCACCATACGTGCCATAACCACAAGGCGAGCTTCGTCGAACTCATAAGAACAGGTTGACAGCGTAAGAATCTTATCCGAAACAGATATGTCAACCTCCGGCTTATAAATTGCACGCTGGTCAATTTCGCCGAGGAATTTTTCAACCGCTTCGGGTGAAGACAGGTCAGTAAACGTATAGTCGAAGATATAACCGTCGTCACCTTCAGCAGTACCGTTTGTGACAAACACGGCAAAAATCTTCCACTTATAGTCACCGTAGATTGTGTTAAACTCAATTACGGGAGCTTTCTTGTAGTAAGAAACGTCTTTGTAAAGCTCAAGATTGCCGAACATTGTTTTATCGGTCATATGGTGGCCGAAAAGCACCGTATTGTAATTGAGGTTCTCGGAATCGTTTGCACAGTTCATAAAGATAGAACCGTATTTGCTGTAATTTCCGTCGAAGTTGCGTTTGAGATATTCGCTGTTGTCATCACCCTGCACAACAGGCAATGAAAGACCGATTTCTTCGATTTTTATCCAACCGACAAGGTCGGGATTTTCTGCATACAATTCTGCATATTTCTCAAGCATACCGTCAGGGAATTCCACACCCGGATATTCTTCGGCAAGCTCTTCGATATCGGCAACATCATCACCCTTGCCGACCATTCCCTCGAGCGTTTCCAGGCGTTTTACAGTCATAAAAGGCTGAATCACAAAGTCGTTGAACAGATAAACCGCCGCAAAAGCAAAGGTAAGCACGCAGATAATCATTATAATTTTTCTTATCTTTTCAAGAGCTGTATCAGTACCTTTAGGTATAAAATTACGTACCAGAAAACCGTCTTTTTTTGAGCCTTTACCTTCAGATGCCTTGTAATTCTTCGAAAATAAGGTTACTGAAGACATTTCATTCTTGCCGCTGTTCTTTTTCTCACGGGCAGATTTTTTCTTCTGTTTTGCAGATTTTTCTGCAGCCTCCTCATGCATATCAGCCGTTTCAAAATCCATACCGCTTTCGGGTGAAAATTCAAAATCAGCCAAATCGGATGAAGCAATATATCCGCCTGCCGCAATATCTTTTGAAAGCTCTTTCTGCTCAGGCTCAACAAATGCCTTGGGGTTATACTGTATGGGGTCGGTGATATAACACTCCTGCTCATACTCGGTAACAGGTACAGACTGAAGCTGATCGGACACGGTGTCTGTTTCTTCATCTTCAACAGTCTGCTCAGGCTCAGGCTCTTCTGCCTGCTCGGAAGCCGCTTCATCAGCAGGCTCTTCAATCGGCTCGGGCTTGTAAAAAAGAGAGTCATCAAGAGCACTGTCAATCCACGAATTGTCGAAGCTGTCAATATCGAGCGAAAAACGCTCGCCTTCCGTACTGAACATATCAATGTCGTATGAATAGTCCGGCTCTTCTTCAGGCTCAGGAATTATTTCAGGCTCAGGAATTGATTCAGATACTGCTTCCTCTGCAAGCTCAGGCTGAATTTCAGGCACGATTTCGTGCATTTCAACTGACTCGTCGAAGCTGAAGCCCTGAGCATCCGGCTGAGGCTCTGCAAGCGGTTGCGGCTCGGAAATCACCTCGGGTTGAGGCTCTTCCGTTGTCGGCTCAACTGTCTCTTCGGGTGCAGGCTCTTCGGCTGTTTCTTCAAGTACAGGCTCTTCAGCTGTCTCTTCAGGTGCAGGCTCTGCAACAGACTTTTTGGCTGCCGGCTCGACTGTACGAATCGGAGGTGCAGCCACCGTATCGCCTTCATCTATTGTCTGATATTTTTTAAGCAGCTCGTCAAATTTGGCACTTCTCATGCCAAACTGACCAAGTGCATTGTTATCTTCTGCCATTGAGATTACTCGTCCCTTTCATGAAAATGCTGTATAACCATATGCAAGGCTTTTGACGCCGTAACATATCGGTTGTATTCTCTCGAATCAAGGCTTCTGCCCGTTCTGACTTCACACACATAAGTGCCGCCACTGTGGGAAAAGCCTATATAAGCCAGACCTACGGGCTTATCTTCCGTACCGCCTCCGGGGCCTGAAATACCGGTAACACTGACACCGATATCGGCACCCGACAGAAGCCTGACACCCTCCGCCATTTCAGCGGCGGTCTGCTCGCTGACCTCTGTAAACTGCTCCAGAGTTTCACTTCTGACACCGAGCAGCTTTTGTTTTACTTCGTTTGAGTAGGATACGATTCCGTACTCAAAAACCTCCGATGAGCCGGGCACATCGGTAATACGCTTTGCGATGTAGCCGCCCGTGCAACTTTCTGCAAGGGCGATTTTTTTGCCGTTTTCCATAAGCAGCTTTACAACAGTCTGCTCGAGATTTGACGAATCCGTCGAATAGATATATCCGCCTATTTTTTCGCGTATCTTTTCTATTGTTTCATCGCACATCCGCTCTGCTTTTTCTTTAGTTTCAGCCTTTGCCGTAACTCTCAGCAAAGCCTCACCGTCTTTTGCGTAGGGTGCAACGGTAGGATTTTCGCTGTCAAGCAGCTCCGACACACACTGTGCCATATATGACTCACCTATGCCGAAGGTACGCACCTGCTTTGAGAGGATAATGCCTCCTGTTTTTGCGGCAAGAAACGGCTTCACCTCGTACTCAAACATAACCTTGAGCTCTCTGGGAGGACCCGGAAGCATAATAACGGTCTTGCCGTTTTTTTCTATTGCACAGCCGGGTGCCGTACCGTTGCGGTTAGCAAAAACAGTACCGCCAACGGGCACATAAGCCTGCTTTGCATTACTTTCGGGCATTTCGATACCCTTTGATAAGAAATAGCTTTTTATTCCCTCGAGAATATCTTTATCGAGCACAAGCTCTGCACCCATCACCTCGCAGCTGATTTCCTTGGTAAGATCATCTGCAGTAGGGCCGAGGCCGCCTGTAAGAATTACAAGGTCACTTCGTGAAACAGCGTTTGAGATACACTCTCTCATACGCTCGGGATTATCGCCTACTACTTCCTGATAATGGATAACTATACCCATAGCGGCAAGCTCCTGAGCAAGATACTGTGCATCTGTATTTACAATGTCACCAAGCAGCAACTCTGTGCCGACTCCGATAATCTCACAATTCATATAAAAAAGTTCTTTCCGTTAGTTAATAACTATCTTTCTGACTCCTGCAACGGCACGCTCTACGAGTGCGTCAACATCAAGCCTTGACTCTGCCTCAATAACATCAGGCAGCTTGGGACGTGTGCGGGGATGACGGGGAGTAAAGACCGTACAGCAATCCTCAAACGGAAGAATTGAAATTTCAAAGGTATCAATCTTCCTGGAAATCGAAATTATTTCGTCCTTATCCATACCTATAAGAGGACGGAATACAGGCATTGTTGCCGCCGCATCGGTACAGGCGATTGCGCCGAGAGTCTGGCTTGCAACCTGACCGAGGCTTTCACCGGTGATAAGAGCACCGCAACCTGTATGGGAAGCAATACGCTGTGCACACAACACCATCATACGGCGCATAATAATTGTAAAGAGGTCTTCGGGACACTTGTCACGGATTGCCTCCTGAAACTCTGTAAACGGCACAACGCTCAGCTCGATTCTGCCTGCGTAGCGTGCAACCTTGCCAAGCAGGTCGTGCACCTTCTGCTCTGCTCTCTCGCTTGTATAAGGCGGTGAAGCAAAGTGAATTGCCGTAAGCTCAACACCTCTTTTTGCCATCATCCAGCCGGCAACAGGGCTGTCGATACCGCCCGACACCATAAGTGCCGCCCTGCCTGCAGAGCCGACAGGCATACCGCCTGCACCTTTGAGCTGATTAGCGTGTACAAATATATCGTTATCTCGTACCTCGACAGTGACGGTAAGCTCGGGATTACGCACATCAACTGTCAGGTGAGGATATTCGTCGAGAAGCCTTTCGCCCAGAAGAAGACAAATCTTCGGCGAATCGTAGGGGAATTTTTTATCGGAACGCTTTGCACAGACCTTGAAGGTCGATGCTGAGAGAAGCTGATCCTCAAGATACTTACCGGTCTGCTCAAGCACAAGCTCAAAATCCTTTTCAAGCTTGAGTGCACGCGAAAAGCCTGCTATACCGAAAACACGGGAGAGGCGGTCAACTGCCTCCTCAAGGTCAACACCGTCCTCACCCTCAACCTTGATTGTTGACTGAGCGGGTGTAAAGGTAAATGTGCCGATGTCTGCAAGCTTACGGCGCATATTTTTAATCATTATATCTTCGAATGTGCGGCGGTTGAGACCCTTGAGCGCAAGCTCGCCGTTTTTAATCAAAATTACTTCTTTCATTAATATATCCTTCTGCTGTATAAATATAATCTATTTCTTTTTCCTGAGTGTATTCACACCGTTTTCGAGTGCACACAGAAACATATCAATTTCATCGCGTGTTGTAAAGCGCGAAAAGCTGATACGCAGCGCACTGTCAATCCGCTCAGGCTCAAGACCCATAGCCGTGAGCACCTTGCTTCGGTGACCCTTTGAGCAGGCTGAGCCGCCCGAAACATATATTCCCGAATCGGAGAGATAGTTGAGCATTGTCTGCGAAGGATGTCCGATTGCGGAGATATTGACTATATAAGGTAATGCATCCTCACCCGAGTTTATAACTATACCGTCAATCTTACGGGCTTCCTGCACAAGGTAATCACGCAGGGCACGTGTAGTTTCAAGCTGACTTGCAAGGTCGGGCAAATCCTCTACCGCACCGTGCAGACCGAAGATTGCAGGCATAGGCTGAGTGCCCGAATATATCTTACCCTCCTGATTGCCGCCGTGAATATACGGTGTAAGCCGCACACCCTTACGCACATAGAGGAAACCGACGCCCTTGGGGCCGTTGATTTTGTGAGCACTTGCACTGAGCAGGTCGACACCAAGTCTTGCGGGCTTAATCGGCAGCTTACCGTAAGCCTGTACGGCATCGCAGTGAATCAATGCAGGTGCACCTGCCTTTCTGACTGCAAGCCTTGCCGTTTCGACAGGCATTATACTGCCAACCTCGTTATTGACATACATAAGGCTGACAAGAATTGTCTTTGAGTTTACAGCCTGCATAAGCTCCGACTTGCTGATTCTGCCGTATTTGTCGACCTTGAGATAAATTACCTCAAAGCCATCTTTTTCGAGCTGTGCCATACATTCGGATACGCTCGGATGCTCAACACAGGTTGTGACAATACGGTTGCCTCTACGTCTTAATGCGTGCGCCGCACCGAAAATCGCGGCATTATTTGCAAGCGTACCGCTGCCGGTAAAAACTATTTCCTCCGCTTCACACGACAGTGACTTTGCAACCGCAGACCTCGCCGCATCAAGCTGACGCTGTGCCGCAGTGCCGACGCTGTGGAGCGAAGACGGATTGCCGTAATATTTGTTTATCGCTTCGACCATTCTTTCCTTTGCCGAGGAGCACAGGCAGGTCGTAGCGCTGTTGTCAAGATAAGCTTCCATTGTAAATGCTTTCCCCCTGCAGTAAATAGGATACGGAATAAAAAATTACTCCATTTACATTATACTGCAAAGAATTATTTTTGCTGCCAGAGTGCAACTATTTTTCCGACCAGCTCATCTTCTTTGAACTCAACTGTCATTTCAAGATTATCCGCATCGAAATACATAAATCTGCCGTCACGACCCAGCATAACGTTTGCCGATTTATATGTACCGTCATAGTAAACTATACCGTCACCGTTAGTCATATCGAAATCGTTTGTTTTTCTGATAAACCATATATCGAGCTTATCATCCTCGCCGACCTGATAAACAAGTGCGTAATCTGACAGGAATATATCCGTCGGCTCATCTTTTGAAACAAAGAAAATCGCAGTAAAGCTACCTACAATAACGGTAACCGCGACAAAAACAGCAGCTATAATAAATCTGACAATTTTACCTATTATTTTCATTGTAATATCAGCTCCGAAATTTGTTTTGGAGTATCGCAGATACAGTCTGCACCCTGCGACTCAAGCTCGGCAACAGTGCCGAAACCGTAGGAAACGCCGACAGCAAAAACACCTGCCGACTTTGCACCCTCTATGTCAAATCTTCTGTCGCCTACCATTACGGCAGTTGAATAATCCGCACCGAGTGCCGACACAGCGGCAGTGATGAGGTCATACTTCGACGGCTCAGGTTTGCCGATAACGGGTGCACTTATGAAAGCGAAATATTTTTCTATGCCGAAATGCCCCAGCAGGCGTTTTACAAACTCGCCGGGCTTGGAAGAAGCAATTGCCATTTTTATGCCTGCCGCATCGAGCACGGCAAATACATCGGCGATACCGTCGTACAAATCGCACTCAAGCATTGCGCCCGCACGGTAGACCTCGCGGTATTTAGCAACCATCTGCCTTGCGGTTTCTTCATCGTGACAGTAGAGCATAAAGCTGTCAAAAAGAGGAGGTCCGAGGTAGGTATGAAGTTTGTTTTCGTCAGGCTCATCATAACCGAAGGCGTGAAGTGCCTCTAGGAAGCAATGCCTGACTCCTCTGAAGGTGTCGGCGATTGTACCGTCGAAATCAAAAATCACTGTTTCAAACCGATTTTTCATCATTTCTCCAATCTGACATTTTAAGCTAAAAAAACACTTTTGGGTATATTTTTAGACATATATAGGTATTATACCACAACTTGTGGCATATGGGTATAGGAAATTGAAAAAAATTATGATAAAATATTTGAAAAGAATGCAACAAATTGAAAAAAATTTAACACTTATTATATGAGCGGCTCAAATACAATTACGACAGGCGGTGAAAGGATGAAAGATAATACGGCTTTGCTTGCCGTAAAAGCGGCAAAAGGAGATGCTTCGGCATTCGGTGAGCTTTATTCGCTTTTTGCACAGGATATGTACCGCTATGCACTCTACAGCCTCGGCTCACGCGAATCGGCACAGGACGCAGTGCAGGAAACCGCACTTGAAGCATTTAAAAATATTAAGAAGCTGAAAAACGAAGAAGCGGCAAAGGCTTGGTTTTTCGGTATTCTTTACAATGTCTGCAAGCGTTTTCAGCGTGAAAAATATAAAGCGGATTTTACACCGCTTGATTTTTGCGAGGAGCTTTCATCCGCCGACACAAGTGAGGATATATCAGCAAGTCTTGACCTGCTCAGGCTGATTAACTCACTCAGCGAGCAGGAGCGTGAAATCGTACTGCTCAGTGCAGTCTGCGGCTACTCGGGCAAAGAAATAGCCGAAGTTACGGGAATTCCGCACGGCACCGTACGCTCCAAACTTTCACGAAGCCTTGCAAAACTCAGAGAAGAAACGGAGGGACGCAAATGAAAAGAAACGATAAAGACAACGCAGAATATATACGAGCAAAACTCAATCCGCTCGATGAAAAAATCGCCCTGCCCGACGAGCTTTCGGCCGAGAATATAACCGCACTCGTCAGCGGTGAAGAGCAGAAAAAGAGCAAAAAAGGCAAAATGATTGCTTTCAAAACAATCAGCTCGGTTGCGGCAGCAATAATAATCGCTATCGGCATAGGCACAATAGCAAAGCGACCCCAAAAGCCTGCGGTTAATCAGGCTCCCGTTGTGATTGAGCCGAGCGAAACTCCAACGCCGGGCTCTGCAAGCAGCAACACCGAACAGACAATCATCGACTACTTCACCGCACTCAAAAGCCAGTATAAAAACGACCGTTATTTATACGGCGAGATTATTTACGAATCGGCGGTTGACGGCACAGCACCCGAAGCAGGCGCTCTTAAAGATAATGCGGTAACCGACACAAACTCTTCGGCAACAGGTACAAATTCTTCATACGGCACAACAAACGTGCAGGTGCAGGGCATTGATGAGGACGACATAATCAAAAACGACGGCAAATATATCTACGTGCTGAGCAATGTTTCCGTAAAAATTATCGATGCGGCAAATATGAAGCTGATGAGCAAAACCGAAATTGACCCCAGAGGCTCAAACGGTATGTATATCTACAAAAACAGACTTGTTGTAGTCGGTCACGATTACTCTGAAAACAATCAGACGGTTATCGAAATCTACGACATAACCGACAAGGCAAATCCGAAGCTCATCAACGAGTTTTCGCAGGACGGCGGCTACTTTTCGAGCAGACTTATCGGCGGCAAGGTCATACTTCTCTCACAGCACTATATCTACCCCGAAAGCGACTCGATAGTTTACGATGACGTTGTGCCGACATACACGGTAAACGGAGCCTGCAAGCATCTTTCGCCCGATATGATTACAATTCTGCCCGAGCAGGAAAAATACTCCGAAGTCTACACCGTTATGACATCGTTTGACCTTGATTTGGCGGAATTCAAGCCCGTAACATCGGCTGTGCTCGGTGCAGGCGACAACGTATACTGTACGGCAGAAAACCTCTATATCTCCAAAACCGAATACCACTACACCGAAGCCACAGTCGGTGATATGGTATCGGTTACAAACGATGGCCCGACAACAACACTTTACCGTTACTCAATAAGCGGCAACACCTTCAAGCACGAAGCAACGGGCGAAGTTGACGGCAGAATGCTCAACCAGTTTTCGATTGACGAAAAGGGCGAATATATCAGAGTTGCAACCACAACGGGCACTGCAAACTCGGTATATGTGCTCGATAAAAGCCTTAAAGAGATATCTAAAATCACCGATATTGCAAAGGGCGAAACAATTCAGTCCGTCAGATATATAGGCGATTACGGCTACGTTGTAACATTCCGCCAGACCGATCCGCTGTTTGTTATCGATTTCCGGGATATGAAAAACCCGAAAATCGTAGGAGAATTAAAGATTCCGGGCTTCTCAAGCTACCTTCATCCGTTCAACGGCTACCTTGTAGGAATCGGCGTAGACGGCGATGATAACGGCACAACGGACGCACTCAAAATATCACTTTTTGATATCAGCGACCCGACAAATCCGAAGGAAATTGACAGATTTATAGTACAGCACGCATACGCACAGACTAACCACAAAACAGTAATGGACTGCAGTGAAAAAGACATAATCGGATTCATCTATTACGACAGCCGCATAGGCGAATCACAGCTTGCCACACTCAGAATAAAGGAAGGTAAGATAGAGCATATAGGCAGCTACACAAACAGAAAAGAGGGCGAAGGCAAGACCGGCACCGTCTACTCACCTGACGGAAATGAAGAGATAATGTATTACGATAAAACGATGTATACAACCTTTGCCGTAAAGCGTGCAACCTATATCGGCAGCACTCTCTACACCGTTTCCGAGCACAGAATCTGCTCCTATCCGATAGAGGGCGGAAAGATAATTGCATCGCTGGACTTTTAAGCAATTCGGAATGCGGAATTATCGGAAAACTTCAACTGCATAAATAATTAACACCGACCGTGTGAAATCAATCACACGGTCGGATTTATTTAACCAACTATATCCGGAATGTCCGTTCTTCCCACAAGATAATCTATACTTGTATTGTAATAATCGGCCAGCTTAATAATAAGCGTCAACGGAATTTCACGCTCGCCGCGCTCGTATTTCGAGTAAAGCGATTGGTCGCACATAAGCATAGCCGAAACTTCTTTTTGCGTCAGGTCGTGGTCTTCTCTCAGGTCTTTAATACGTAATCTCAATATAATCACCGAAAAAAGTATATCCTAGGACAAACCGTCCTATTGACTTTTAGGACAATTTGTCCTATTATAATCTTGAAACGCTTGCGTTTTAAAAAACAAAGGAGACAAAACGAAATGAAAAAACTTATATCAATTCTCACAGTTACTGCTATGGTTTGCGGATTGTCCGCTTGCGGCAGTAAAGATGTGGTAATATACGCTGATGAACAAACGACAACTCAGAAAGTTGAAATTCCCGAAACAATCCCTCCGTTTTTTGAAGATATAACCGAACCTTCAAACGAGCCGGTATTTCAAGGTCCAAGACTCAGCGACAGTTGCGATAAAGTTTTATGCAAAGCACAAGACGGTGATGATTATTACGAAATGGTTGCAAACCAGAGTGAAGATTACTCCGGTGTCAAAACAGAAATTGGTGTTATAAAGAACAACCAATGGTTACAGCCCCTCACATCAGCTCATCCTTTTATTGATGAAGAAAATACTATGCTCGGCAAATATGTAAACACTATTTACGATACATTCATTGTTGAATATTTAGGCAACGGTTGTTTTTACTATTACGGAACTGACGTTTACAATTATTATGATGAAGCTTTTTACAATGCCAAAAACGGAAAATCATATCTCCTTTCTTCGCATAGAGATCCTGCATTAATATACTGTAAATATCAAACCGAAAAGGGCTCACAATATAAAACATGTTTGACAGGAGATAATAACGGAAAAATAATATTTGATGCTTATGGTCCTTATGAACATAAAAGTTATGAGGAAAAAGAAGGGTACTATATGTGGTACAAAGTATTAGATTTGGAGACTATGACGGTCGAAGAGAAAAAACCGGATGTAGTTAATCCTGCAGTAGATATCTATTTCTTCCCTTATTCTGAAGGTTTATTTGCAGTTTCTAATTATGCACAAATTTTAATGTTTTATGATATTGATGGTAATTGTGTATTAGATTTATCAAAATATAAGTTAGCTCTCAACCATCAAAAATTTTTCTTTGAAAACGGATTGTGTACTTTCAACATTATCAATAGCAACGATACAGAATATAAAATCACAATTGATAAAACAGGACAAGTTGTAAATTCCGAACAGGTATAACAGATAACAGCAACCGACCGTGTGAGCAATTTCACACAGTCGGTTGCTTAATCATTGACTTTTATATTAATGTATACTATTATGATGGTAATATATAAGGAGTTGATAATATGGTCTGTCCTCAGTGTCAATCGATATTAGATGACGAAAACAGCATATGCGAAAAATGCGGCTGGTCTTCGCAAAAAGAACAACTTCAGCAGCCTGCCCCTCAAAAAAACAAACTCACCAAAAACAAAAAATCAAAGCTCAAAAAAATCCTTATTCCTATCTTTGTCGTACTTGCATTGGGACTTGTAACCTTGATTGGAAGACATATCAGTGACAGAATTTATTATAATTCAGATGAGTATAAAATATTAACTGCAACAAATGCGATTATTAACTGGGACTATAAAGGGGCAACCAATATACTCGCCGATGTTAACACACCCGAAGCTAATGCAATTAAAGATTTTATCAAGGTTAGTTATGCTGAAAAAGTCTTTAGAAACTCTCAGGATGATGAAAACTTCGATATCGCCGAAAAAGCATATTTCGACTTTATAGACGCAATAGATACTTTTGAAAAAGAATCTCAGCCATACTGTTTACCTTATGATCTCCTCCAAATTTACATCCGAAATAAAACTGCACTTGATTATTCCGTAAACTGTGTAAGTGACGAAATTTACGACCATTTTTGCGATGCACAGATGATTCGCCTCTTTGACAATCGTTATCGCACCGGAGAAACATTCACTCTTAACGAAATGAAAGACTGCATCGAAACAGCTTCATCAATTTCAATTCCGGATGGATTTCACCCGCAGTCCTTCTTTCTGACATATTTTGAAGTTACCGACAGTAAAGTAATAAACGATTGTAACACAAAAAAGGTAGAGATAGACGGAATCAATAAAACAGTTATCGAAATAGGTAACGGATTTTCTAATGAGTATTATTTCCAGTGTGATAATACTAATCCTTTTATACAATCAATTATATTAGAATATGAATACATACTTGAAGCTGACTCAGAAAAATATTCGCCTGACGCTAAACTTCATATCACCAATCCTTCTTCTTTCGATTCGTCTCAGAATTCAGACGAAGATGATTTTAAAAAAGTTCACAGCATTGATGATATATATGCAAATTCCGACAGATTAAAGCGACGTTTACGCTTAGATGTAGCATATTATTTGATTTATTAAGGAACAACATATCGGCAACCCATCATACATTTTTAAGAAATGAAACGACGAAGAATCTTATTGTTTTTTTAAGATTCTTCACTGCGTTCAGAATGACACGATAAGGCTAAACTCTGTGTCACGTTTTTATGCCGTTATTAATACCTCCTTTTTAAAGGAGGTGGATTTTGCGAAGCAAAAGACGGAGGATTGCAAAATTAAATGTTGATTTATATTTTATGGCAACCCTCAGTCACTTCGTGACAGCTCCCTTCAAAGGGAGCTTTTGGCAAACAAATTTACAGCGATATAAAATTCCGCCGATAATCCCTAATTCTTAATTCATAACTCCTAATTAAAACACCCGACCGTGTGATTAATTTCACACGGTCGGGTTATTTTTGTTTACCTTTTATTTTCAGACTGTACTCAATTAAGCTCTTTTTCTACAGCCTTTATCAGCTCATCGGCAATGACACGGTGGCCGTTTTCGGTAGGATGAATACCGTCCTGAAGCCAGAAATCCGCAGGTTTTTCGTTGCACAGTTCATCGAATTTATCCTGTAGTGTAACAAATGGCAGGCCATATTTTTCCGCAACTCTTTTTGCTATTGCAGCATTATTTCTGACGCCGGGGTTAAGCTCATCCCATTTCGGTGCTGTACTGACACCCTTGAGGACATACGGCTCAAGCATTATTATTTTTATCGTGGGCAGTGCCTGAGTAACATCCTCAATAAGCATACACAGCAGCTGCTCGTACCGATGTGATGCTATACCGTCATCCTTATTAATGAGATGCGAAATATCATTGAATCCGACGAGGAGACTCATATAGTCGGGGTTTAAATTTAAAATTTCCGTACCCATTCGTGCGTATATGCAGGCACTTGTGTCTCCGCTTGTCCCGGTGTTTATAAAGCTGAACTTTTCGGGGTATTTCTTATCAAAATACTCCGCAACCACACGCGGATATCCGGGGCCGAGATCGAAATCATCCTCACGGTCTCTGCCTGCATCTGTTACGGAATCGCCCTGAAACAAAAAGGTTTTCATTTTTATTTCCTCGCTGATACGTTCTGAAAGTAGGGGCGAACTGTGTTCGCCCGCTATGTATTAAGACAAAGAATTAAACCTTTTAATCTGTGTATCTTACTTCTCTCAGGCATTAAAGAACTGCGGCAGATAATCCTTATGTGCTTCCTTCATTTCGTTGAAGCAGTTGACAGCCTTCTCCCAGTCGCCTACGAGAGGATGTACAAGAAGAGCGTTGAGAGCAGCTTCGTTGGAGCCTGTCTTTGCAGCCTCAACTGTGTAACGCTCATACTCCTTGACAATGCTCATAAGGCCGATGATATGGCGGTTTGTAATTTCGCCCAGGTCAATCGGCTCTGCACCGTTCTTACCGATGCGTGCAGGCACCTCAATAACGTCGTCAGGCTTGAGGAAGGGAAGAGTATTGCCGTTCTTGATATTTACAACCTGAACGTCGCCGATATCGTTTGCAATAGCGTTGATGAGTGAAACAGCAACAAGTGAATACTTGTGGCCTCCACGCTGGTCAAGCAGAGCAGGCTTTACGTACAGACCCTCGTCTGAGTACATTTCAAGAAGCTCCTCTTCGATTTCCATACACTTCTGTGCACGGCTCTTTTCGCCCTTGAGAAGGTACTCGAGCTTTGCGTTACGGCAGTAGTAATACTGAAGGTATGATGAGGGAAGAGCGTGGATAGCGGCAAGAGTCTCAAGTGAGAAGCCGTCATCCTTGATGTTAGCCATAACCTTGGGAGAGAAGCCGTTTGCGATAAGCTCATCAATCTTCTCCTCACCGTCAACCTTAACGGATGTCATCCAGCTCAAGTGGTTAAGACCGACGTACTTGATGTCTGCATCCTCGCCGACAATTTCCTTTGTATCGTCGAGCATATCAATCGGCACGTTGCAAAGACCGATACACTTGACGTTTGTGTTATTGAGAACATACTCTGTAACGATACCGGAGGGATTTGTGAAGTTGATAAGCCATGCATCAGGGCAGATTTCCTCAATCTTATCGCAGATATTCTTCATAACGGGAATTGTACGGAGCGCCTTGAAGAAGCCGCCGATACCTGTTGTTTCCTGGCCGATAAGGTTATATTTAAGCGGAATTGTTTCGTCGAGATGTCTGCAGGGAAGCTTACCTACACGAATCTGTGTTACAACGAAGTCTGCACCCTGAAGTGCAACATCAAGGTCGTCTGTAAGGACTGTTTCGCAATCGATGCCTGCAGCCTTGAGCATACGGATACAGAGGTTGCCGACAATATTTCTCTTGCGGTCGTCAATATCCATAAATGAAATCTTCTTGAGCTTGAGTGAATCTCTTGCCTGAAGGAAACCGTCAACAAGCTCGGGACAATATGTACTGCCTGAACCGATAACGCATACATTAATTTCTTTCATAATTATATACCTCCGTTATTTATGCGTACTGCTGCAATATCCAGTTAATACAACCGAATACGGGAGCAGCTGTGAGCTTTTTGAAGCAGAGCTTCTTCTCTGTGAGCTTGCCTGCTTTCTCAATCATAAGGTCAACATACTCTTCGCTGGGGAGCTTTGTGTGGATTGAGCCTGCAAGAACAACCTCAACCTCATCGTCAAAGTCGAGCTGATTTGCGTGAGCGGCAATAAGGTAAGCACCGCGTGTTGCAAGCGCATCGATAGCAGCCATAACGGGCTTATCGCCGAGCTTTGCAGCAGCAAAGAAGAAGTCAAGCAGACGCATTACAAAGCGTGACATCTGCTCCTCATCCTCGTACATAGCAACTGTGCCGAGGAAATCTTCCTTGGACTTGATGCCGAATTCCTCGAAGAACATATCTGTCATAGCTGTCTTCTCAACGTTCAGCATTACATCATCATAAATGATGCGGTAAGCTGTGATAGCAATCTGATGACCGCCGCCGATATCGCCCGAGAATTCGCCGAGGCCTGCAAGCTGACGCATTGTGCCCTTGCGGTCGATTGCATTACAGCACATACCCGTACCCATATTGTAGCCGATGGCCGCACCTGTTTCACTGCCTGCCTTTACGCCGAGGAAGCCATCGTTGAAAATCTCAAAATTCTTGAGACCCTTTTCTCTGAGCTTCTCGCACATAATATCGTACTGATAGGGGTGGTCGATACCTGCAAGACCCATAAGCGTGAAGCTTACGTCGTCAAGCGAAATGCCGTGCTTCTCAACAAGAGAAGTAAGACCGCTCCAGATGATTGCGCTTGCCTCATCGAATGAACCTTCCATATTTTCGTGGTTACTGCCCGGAGTCTTTACCTCGTCGAGAGTTTCCTTGTTTTCATTAAAGAGAGTGTAGACGGTTTTTGTACCGCCGCCGTCAACGCCGATGTAATACATAATCTATATTCCTTTCTGTTTTATTATTCAGCTTTTTCGTCTTTGGTTTCTTCTTTTATATCATAGTACTCGTGGCAGATTTCGTCAAGACAATATCTGCCTCTGCGGTAAGGCTCTCTGTCAATCCACATACCGTTTGTAAAATCGGGGAATGCAATCGGGTGGCTACCCATTGAAATCGACTGCTCGGAAAGGCAGGTAACAGCCATCCATGCCGCAGTGTCATAAACATCGATAGGCGGCTTTGTATCGTTAAGAGCAGCCTCGGCAAAAGCGGAAAGAACAAGGAAATCCATACCGCCGTGACCTGCCTCGTGAACACCCTTCTGGAAATACTCCTTCCACAGCGGATGCTCAAACTCTTCGATATAAGGCTCAACACGCTCAAACTCGTGCTTGGGTGAGCGACCCTCGATATAAATCTGGTTGTCGTCCTCTGTGTACATACCCTTTGTGCCGTCGATACGGTAACCTCTTGAGTAAGGTCTGGGCAGTGAGCACTCGTGAGTGAGGAGGATTGTCTCACCGTGTGCACACTTGATCATTGTTGTAACAACATCGCCGAGTGTAAAATCGTAGCCGTAAAGGTCATAGTCCTCACCTTTATTGTCCTTAATCCACTGGTTGAGACCTTTTGCCTTGCTGGACATCGAAACAACGGAAACCATTCTGTTGCCGCGGTTGATGTCGAGCAGCTTACAAATCGGGCCGAGCTGGTGAGTCGGATAAACCTCACCGTCACGGTTCATAAAGTTGTAAAGTCTGCCGTGTCTGTTTTCTCTGCCGAGTACGATTTCGTCACGAAGGTCGTGCTGATAAGCACCCTGTGTATGTACAACCTCGCCGAAGAGACCCTGACGCTTCATATTGAAAAGAGCCATCTCAAAGCGGTCGTAACAGCAGTTTTCAAGAAGCATACAGAACTTGCCTGTTTCCTCGCTTGTGCGTACAAGCTGCCAGCACTCTTCAACGCTTGCGGCACCGCCGACTTCCATGCCGACGTGCTTGCCTGCCTTCATACAGTCGATTGCAATACGTGCGTGTGTAATCCACGTAGTTGAAATCATAACCGCACCGATATCCTCACGCTTTATCATCTCTTTGTAATCGGTGTAGCCATCAGGTCTGAAGCCGCACTCTTCTTCAAAGCGGTTGATCATATTGTCAACTCTGTCCTGATAAAGGTCACAGACAGCGACAATCTCAACACCCTCAACACTCTGAAGCTCAAGTGCCATACCTGAACCTCTTCCGCTGACGCCGATTACGGCAAACTTGATTTTTTCTGTCATATTGTTATTCCTCCGGAAAATTATTTGAAAATTTTATGAAAGCTCTTTCTGAATTTCTTCAGGTAAAGAGTTATAAACCTGGTAAGCATTATATCGTAAGCGATGAAAACGGCGTTTGCAAGCGCAAGCAGAATAATCAGACTGTACTTACCGAATTCACCCGTTTCATCAAAGGGAATGCCGAGCACATAGGTTGTGAAAAAATAGCCCGCAACTGTTGATACATTAAAAATAATCAGCTTGACAACCCACTCTAACACAATATTAAGGTGTTTTTCAAGCGTAGATTTTATAATAGGATAGTAGCCGAAAAACGCTATATAAAACACTGCCGCTTCTCTGTCGGGCACAACAAAAATGCTCAGCAGACTCGCCGCCGCATACACAATAAACGCCCATTGTTTATTAATCTCGATAACCAGAAGAATAAGCAGCGTACCTGCCGCAAGCGGCAGAGCATATGTCATAAACGGTATAACTCCCGTGAGCATCATCAGCGTTACGCTCAACGCACTGACAATACCGCCTAAAGCAGTTTTGGATGACTGTTTCATTCTGCCACCTCAACAGCACCTGATAAGGTCGCAACCGAAGCACTCACAGCAGCAATCCGCACAAAGCAGACCCGAACAGATATCACAGCCCGAACAGCTTGACGTGCTCGTTCTTCTTTCGGTACGGTAGCCGCCCGACCTGTCGGAATTTATGCTGTTGTACGCACGCCTGTACTCCGAATTTGACGGGTCAAGGTGCGCAGCCTGCTCAAAGTTGCGTGCCGCATCCTCAAGCCAGCCTTTACGGTGCTGCACTGTAGCCTTGAGGTAATACCACTCTGCCGTACGGTTTGAAACAGGCACACCGTCAAGCAAAGTTTCGGCATCTTCAATTTTGCCGCTTTTTATTTTTGCTCTTATATCGCCGAAACCATTCGGCACAGTGTAGGTGTATGTCGGCTCGCTGTAAGCTCTGTTGCCGTTGCCTGTACGGTTCAGAATTATCTCATCGTAAGCCGCATCAATCTCCCGCATTCTTGCAGGGTCAGGCATCGTACCTGAATCACTGTAACGCCTTGCAAGCTCACGATAGGCATCTCTTACCTGCTCGTCGCTCGCACCGAGCTGAAGACCTAAAATTTCAAACGGGTCTCTCATTCGCCTCTCTCCTTTTTAATCTGTTCCATCGTGGCAAACATTCCGTCATACACGATGTTCTCGAGTATTTCGCCAAAGCGTGCAGGCTTCATACCCTCAAGCTCTCTTGAAAGCTCGGCGGCAGTGACATTCAGCACACCCTCGGCATACTCCTCGGTTTCTTTTTCATTTTTACTCATATTATTAAAAACATTATAAGATGATGTCTTTTTATCATCACGCATATCGTCATATGCATCCATCAGGTAAACCCATCTGCCGACAAGGTAACCTATACGATTAAGCTTTGTTGCCTTTTCACCTTCAAACCCGAAGGCTAACAGCTTACCCATAGCCACAGCAGACGGATGAGCAGATGCATCAATACCTGCATCGCATTTTTGCTCAACTTTGCTTTGCTCATGCATTGCGTTGCCGATTATTTCATCAACCTCGGGAAAAAGCTTACGTGCCTTCTTTCGTTTCAGCGAAAAGAAAGGACGCAGAAACCGCTTTAAAAGCCCTTTGAAAAAGGATGAATCGTTTATATCGTCACAGAGCTTAAAGTAAACCATTATCATAGCTGCCGCCGCGGCAAAGCTGAGCTCTTTTTCACCGTTTATGCACTGACGGCATTTCTTTGTCGGATTAAAACTGCAGTGTGAATCCTTGAAACCGCAGCATTCATCCGCAAAAGCGAGCCTTGTAAGGGCAAGCATGGTAAAATCGTAATTGAGCGTAAGCCTTGCGAGCTGACCGTAATCCTTACCAATCTGTTTACAAAGAGAGCAGTAAACACCCTGATATGCTTCGTAATCCTTTACCTTAAGCTCAGGCTTATATATTTTAACATATCCGAACAATTTTATTATTCTCCGATTAGCAGTATTAATGAATTGAGTATCAATTCAAATCATGTTGCACCGCAACAAATCATGGAGCGCAAGCGAGAAATCATGGCAAAGCCAAATCGTCAGAATATGAAGACAATGGCACAACTTTTCTCGGTGCCGCTGACTTAACTTTGTACATCAAATTCATTGAGGTATTAAGAATATGATTTGCCTTACGGCATGATTTGATTTTTCGAAATCATGATTTGCAAAATAAATTTTGCATGATTTGCGTTTTTTCAAAACGCATTACTTATACTATTGTACAAACGGAATGCGCGGCAATTCCCTCGCCGCTTCCGCTGAAGCCGAGACCTTCTTCGGTAGTAGCCTTGACATTTACAAATGAGATATCCACGTCGCAGGCAGATGCAATATTCTCACGCATTTTTTCTATATGCGGCTTGAGCTTGGGTGCCTGAGCGATTACCGTAGCGTCAATATTGCCGACGGTATAGCCTGCCGAGTTAAGCCTTTTAACAACCTGCCTGAGCAGGTCAAGGCTGTCCGCATCTTTGAAAGCAGGGTCATTATCGGGAAACATTCCGCCGATATCGCCCATAGCGGCTGCACCGAGCAAAGCATCGGAAATTGCGTGAAGCAGTACATCGGCATCCGAATGGCCGAGCAGACCTTTTGTATATTCGATTTCAACACCGCCGAGGATAAGCTTTCTGCCTTCAACAAGGCGATGCACATCGTAACCGTGACCTATTCGCAACATTTTACTCATCTCCCAGAAGCGACTCTGCCATAGGAATATCCTCGACTGTCGTAATTTTAATATTCGAGTAAGAGCCTTCTACCATTTTTACCTTACCGCCGCAGATTTCGACAAGGCGGCAATCATCCGTCATATCCTTTGCCTTTTCACCAAGTGACTCCACGCAGGACACATAGAGCTTTTTATCAAAGCACTGCGGAGTGTGTACAGCCCAGAGATTTGCTCTGTCGGGTGTGTCGGTGATAAGTGAATTTTCATCCGTAATTTTAATTGTATCTTTAACCTTGACACCGCAGGCGGCGCCGCCGTATTCAAATGCAGAATCAACAGTGCGGCTGATTATATCCTGCGTTACGAGCGGTCTTGCACCGTCGTGAATTGCAAGCATATCGCACTCTTCACTGCAGGCAGCTATTGCCGCGGCAACGCTTTTCTGTCTTGTTTCACCGCCGGGCACAATACATTTTACTTTTTCATATCCGGCAAGCAGGGTCTTGTATTCTTCAATATCCTCTGCCCTTGCCGCAACAATTATTTCGTTGATATCCGCATTTTTGTCGAATGCTTCAACGCTTCGGCAAAGTACGGATTTACCTTTTATATCGAGCAGGAGTTTATTGATTCCGCCCATTCTTCTTGAGCTGCCTGCGGCAACAATCACCGCACTGACAAAACCTTTATCAGCCATTCTCCCACTCCTTCCGAGATACCTCAACAGCCGATTTATATTCATCGTATGTCATAAACGTATTTATAAGCTGTAAAAATGATGATGTTGAAAGACGCTCGGGCAGGTCGAGATATTTGAGCAAAGCTTTTTTCTTTGCCTGCGAATTTTCACCGCCGCTCAATCCGTCCTCAAACAAATCTGTAACCGTTACCCGTCTTACAGGCTCGTGAGATTCCTCATAAAACACACCTGCTTTTGAAAGCGCATCCATCAAAGCCTTTGTACGCATACCCTCTACGCCGATTTTGCCCTCTTTCGAAGGAGCATCCTTGCGCTTCTCCTTGCCGAGCACATCGGGAATATATGCGTGTGTCACCAATTCTTTCGGAATACTTCCGCCGAGAAACGAGCGGATTTTAAAGCCTGCCGAATCGCTGTCGGTCAGAATAAGTATGCCGTTTTTTTCTGCCAGCCGCCTTATGAGCCGCTGTTTTTCCTTATCCTTGAAAATTGCAAAGCCGTCGGTCTGAATAATCGTCGCATCTATCAGCGACTCGAGCCGTATTTTATCGTACTTACCCTCAACAATGACAGCCTGCTTAATCTTTATCATTACACAAAACCCTTAACTTATAAGCATTAAACGGAGCATCAGCTCCTCTAAAATTCGTCTTTCATCAAGTGCTGTGCTCTTGAGCCTCATATCGGCATCCGCCAGAATATCGAGGCAGTTGCGTATCTGCTCAAGGGACATATTCGCACTGTTTCTCGCACCGTTTTTGAGTCTGAACTCACGGCGCTTATAATTGAAAACCTTTGCCGCCGCATCGGCAGCCTCACCCGAATTCAGAGCAACCTGTGCGCGGTACATATCGACATAAGCGGATATGAGCGTGCCGAGGATTATAACGGGCTTTTCTTTCTGTGCAAGCAGGTCGTTGAGAATGCCGAATGCCTGCTGTGCCGTACCGCTTACAAGCGCCTTTGACAAATCGAACACACTTGCATCAAGCGAGCGTGTGCAGATTGCATCAACATCACGCCTTGAAATCTCGCCCTCACCCTTGTAAAAGCAGAGCTTTTCAAGCTCGTTGAGAAGCGAATTGAGGTCGTCACCCACACGGTTTGCAAGGTAGGTCGAAACATCCCTCGACATAGTACAGCCACGCTTTGCCGCACCGTTTTCAAGCAGCTTATAAAGCTGTGCACCGCTCATCTTGTCGAGCCTGAGCACAACGCCGACCTCGTTTACGGCATCGATAAAGGCTTTTGTTTTTTCTTTCTTTTCATCCGGGACAATGCTGTCCATCCAGAAAACGAGCACGCAGGTTTCGTTAGGGTCGCCCAGAATATCGAGAAGCGGCTCAAACTCATCGGTTTTGAGCTTATCAACCGCAAGGTCTTTTACAACCACACAGCTGTAGTCGCTCATAAACGGCATTGACTGCACAGCCTGATACAGCTCGTCAAACACAAAGCTATCGCCGTTGATGCGGTGAAGATTGAAGCCTGCCATAGCCTCGTCAACGCTCTTTTTCTCGAGCAACGAAACATAGTGCTTTTTGAGGTATTCCTCATCGCCGTATATAAGACAGACCTGCGGCAAATTGCCCGAAGATAACTGCTTTTTGAATTCCTGCTCAGTGACAATCGCCATACCGTCTGCCTCCTTTACTCAAATGAATTTATTTTAAACTTACCCCAACCGTTAAATCGGAGTGTGATATTTTTGTAATCAAAGGTTGAATATGAATTTCTGCTTTTAATATATGTATTGCCGCCTGCCGAAACTATAACAGCTTTATAATCCGCGGTATCAATCAGATTCGGCGGCTGTGACATTGTGAAAAGGAAATCCGCCGATGTGTCCGTTAAAAGCTCACGCGGAGTATCAACGCCGAAGGTAAACAGCACACTGCCCGACTGCGAATCAAGCCTGCAGATATCATACCCGTCTGAATTTTTGTATATAATCTTGCTACCGTGGAAATCAAAGCCGAAATCATCAGCTTCCTCATAGCCTTCAGGCAGATTTTCCGAAGCATAGCCGCACGGCACAACAACGCGCTCAACTTCATACCTTTCGGAAAGCTCAATAAGATTCAGGTCATTTTCGTCGGTACATTCCGTAACAAGTGCAAGCTCAACTCGTATCACGCCAAGCTCATCAAAAACATTGCCGAGTACGTACTCATCACACGCACAGCCTATCACAACAGCAGACGTGCCGTGTGAAACGACGTAGCACGCACCGTCTTCCACGTTAACAGCCGTAACGGAAACCGTACCTTTATTCTCTATTGCACTGACAGTACAAGTAAGCACAAGCGAAGCAGTTACAAACACACTGCAGAAAGCAAAAGCCTTTTTCCTGCTTCTGACAAGGTACACTGCAAATGCGATTACCGCAATCGTACCGCCGAGCCAGATTTTCAGTGGGAACGAATTTGCTTTAACGCTCACAAACGGCGACTGCGAAAGCAAATCAACAACTTTTAATATATACCGCCCTGCCCATCTGCATACAAATGCCGAAGCCTCGGCAGGAAGTGAAACAGGCAAAAATCCGAATACCGCAGTCAGCACAGAAGATACCATAAACACGGGAATCACGAAGAATGTTGCAAGGTTTGCAGGCAGGAATGCAAGCGAAACCTGACCGACAAACATTATCATCACCGGTAGGGTAAACGCTGTTGCAACGCAGGTAATTGATATCGCTTCAAACAAGCTGACAAAAAATCCCGAAACAAACTTCAGCTTGATTTTTGCTCTGATTTTACTGCTCACGTTTTTGATTGGCAAAGCGAAAACAACTATGCCGAGTGTTGATGAAAACGAGAGCATAAACGACCAGTCGAGCACTGCAAACGGATTGGAAAGTGTTATTATAAGTGCCGCAAGGCCGAGCGAATTGAGTGAATCGCTCCTGCGTGAAATAACCTTGCCGAGCATTATGACACTGATCATTATGCAGGCGCGAACAGCTGAAACCGAGAAACCCGAAAACGCACAGTAAAACAGTGCAACAGGTATACACATCGCCGCCGCAATTCTTTTAAACCGCGGCAGCAAGCGGCTTACCAGATTGTAAAGGGAAAGCACGATAATATTCATATGCATACCCGAAACGGCAAGCGTATGTGAAAGGCCGCAGGCTCTGAAAGAATTATTGACACGCGGACTTAACAAGGCTTTATCGCCCGTCAGCATACCGACAGCAAGACCGCCGACCTCTCCGCCGACAAATTCAGGTAAAATTCCCGTAACTCTTTGCCTTAAAGAATAAACATAATATTCTATCGGCTTTTTATCTGCAGGAATAATCGCCGTTATATCATCGCTTTCACATCTGAGAAAAATCCCTTTTGACTTGTAGTAGCCGTGTGACTCTTCATTCTGCCCTATCTGCTTTATATCGCCGACAAGCTCAATTCTGTCACCGACAGAAATTTCAAGAGGTTCTTTTTGCCTGAGCCTTAAAGTCTGCTCTGCTTCTACACCACCTATATGCGATGTACGAAGAGTGTAATATGTATTGGTATCCGTGCTCTCAATATCTTCAACTGCAGCGATAACCTCAAGGTCATCACCGACAAATCCGAAAGCAGGAGTATAGAGCACCGTCTCGGCGAAATTAAAGCTGATACAAGCCGCAAGCACACTGAGTGCACATACAGCGTATTCCGCTCTGCCCGAAAGCCGCCTGAAAAACACAGAGACCGCAACAAGTGCAACTGCACATACAACAAGCACCGCAACACCGTCAGGCACAAGACCCGGCGCCAACAGGGCAAATACAAAGCTGAAGCCTACAAGTGCGAAAGGGCGGGAAATCATGTAAATATCAGCGGAAGCTCTTCAAGGAAAACAATATCGTCACGCTTTGCGGCATCACCCTCTGCAAGCACTGCGGCCTTTGCCACAACCTCGGCATCAAAGTGAGCCATCAGCTTTTCCATAGCGGCAAGCGACTCGCCTGTGCTGATAACATCGTCAATGATAACAACTCTCTTGCCCTTAATCTGCTCACCGTCTGCACCATCAAGGATAAGCACCTGCTCTGCATCGGTAGTGATAGAGCGCACATCAACGGTTACGGGAGCCTGCATATAGAGCTTTGCCTTTTTACGGGCGACAAAATATTTTTTGCCGCTCTGTCTTGCCATTTCGTAAGCGAGAGGAATGCTCTTTGCCTCGGGTGTGACAATGTAGTCAAACTCGGGCAGCTTTTTGAGAAGCTCCTCACAGGCCTTTACGGTAAGCTCAACGTCACCGAAAACGATGAAGCCTGCAATACTTACCTTATCGTTAAGCGGGCAGATGGGAAGTTGACGCTCCAGACCCGCAATTTTCATCGTATAAAACTCGCCCATTTTAAAATCTTCCTTTCTCAATGAATTGATTTTAATCAATTCAAATCATGTTGCAACGCAACAAATCATGGCAGTTATGCCAAATCATGCAAAGCAAATCATTTCAATGTTAAGCACGCCGAGGAAGCTATATCCTCTCTTGGCATTTGAGTTTTTATGATTTGCCTGACGGCATGATTTGATTTCTTTGAAATCATGATTTGCAAAAATGTTTTTGCATGATTTGCGTTTTTCAAAACGCATTAAATTCCTTCACGCGCCGCAGCGCATATCGCGTCACGAAGTGACATATCACGCACCGAAGGCGCATATCACAAATTCCGTAAGGAATTTATATCACTGAAAATCCGCTTTGCGGATTTTCTTAGCCCGGAGGCCAGGTGAAATCTCTGCCGCCGAGGAGGTGGAAGTGGATATGGTGCACAGTTTGGCCTGCACTCTCACCGCAGTTGTTTACAATACGGAAGCCGTTATCGAGGCCAAGCTCCTTGGCGAGCTTTGCCGCAACCTCAAAGATGTGGGCAACAAGAGCTGAGTTGCTCTCGTCAATCTCAGCCGCTGACTTTATGTGCTGCTTGGGGATTACAAGAATATGAGTAGGAGCCTGAGGGTCAAGGTCATAGAAAGCTAAAACCTTATCATCCTCATAAGCCTTTTTGCTGGGGATTTCGCCCGCAGCGATTTTACAGAAAATACAATCGGACATTTTTAAATCTCCTTTGCGTGTTTTGTTTTATTATTTAAGCATACCTGCGACAATACCGTTTGCTGCTGCAACAGCATCGTCGAGCTTTGAAAGGTCTTTTGCACCCGCCATAGCGAAGTCGGGCTTACCGCCGCCGTTACCGCCTGCAAGCTGTGCGACTGCACGTACTATTGCACCTGCGTTTGCACCTGCCGCAACTGCAGCCTTACCGCAGGCAACAGCAATATTTGCGCTGCCCTTTTCGTTGTTGACACAAGCGATAACCGCAACAACGTCGTCACCCTGCTCCTTAGCCTTATCGCCAAGGCCGCGGATATCATCGGCAGACATATCCTCTGCTCTTGCGATGATGAGCTTTACTGCACCTATCTGCTCGGGTGCAGAGAAAATATCGGCAGACTTGAGGTCTGTAAGCTGGGCGGAAAGAGCGGCAATTTCTCTCTCTTTTTCCTTAAGCTCTGCGACAACAGCGGTTGCCTTACGCTCAAGCTCGTTTACGTTGCCGAGCTTCATTGCCTTTGCGGTGTTTGCGATAAGTGCGTTGAGCGAAGCGATATACTCAACAACGCCCTTACCTGTTACAGCCTCAATTCTGCGGACACCCGAAGCAACGGATGACTCGGAAACAATCTTGAACAGGCCGAGCTTGCCTGCGTTGTCAACATGTGTACCGCCGCAAAGCTCTGTTGAGAATTCGCCTGCCTTTACAACACGTACAACATCGCCGTACTTCTCGCCGAAGAGTGCCATTGCACCCATCTTCTTTGCTTCTTCGATAGGCATCTCTGTGCTTGTTACCGCACAAGCGGAAAGGATAACCTCGTTGACCTTTGCTTCAACAGCTGTAAGCTCTTCGGAAGTGAGAGCAGAAAAATGAGTGAAGTCAAATCTCATAGCACTGTCGTTTACAAGCTGACCTGCCTGCTCAACGTGTGAGCCGAGGATTTCACGAAGTGCCGCCTGAAGAAGGTGAGCTGCTGTGTGGTTTCTCTTTGTAGCTTCTCTTGCCTCTTCGTTGTATACGGTAACAGCCTTATCGCCGACCTTGATACCGTCGCCGACAAGTGTACCCTGGTGGAGATATGCACCGTCGGGGTCCTTTGTGGTCTTGCTGACCTCGAATACGCTCTCGCCGATTCTGATGATACCGCTGTCGCCTACCTGACCGCCGCTCTCTGCATAGAAAGAAGTTTTATCAAGCACAACTACTGCGCTGTCACCGTCGTTGATAAAGTCTTTTCTCTCACCGTCTGCAACAAGTGCAAGTACAACCGCATCCGTATTGTTTTCGGTGTAGCCCGTAAACTCGGTAGCGGCAATATCCTTGAACGAAACGCCGTTGCTTCTCCAGTCGGAGTCTGCTGCGTTTCTCTTTACGCTCTTTGCAAGGAGTCTTGCCTCTTCAACAAGCTGACGGAATTTCTCTTCGTCAACCGTCATATTCTTTTCGCTTGCGATTTCCTTTGTAAGGTCAATCGGGAAGCCGTATGTGTCCTGAAGCTTGAAAGCATCTTCGCCTGAGAGGACACCGTTTTCTGATTTTTCCATCATCTCGTTAAGGAGACCGAGACCTGAATCGATAGTCTTATAGAAGCTCTCCTCTTCCATTGAGATGACCTTCTTGATATAATCCTGCTTCTCAACAAGGTTGGGATATGCGTTTTTGTTTTCGGCAATAACGGTATCGCATACCTCTGCAAGGAAGGGTCTGTCGATGCCGATGAGTCTGCCGTGACGAGCCGCGCGGCGGAGAAGACGGCGAAGAACATAGCCTCTGCCGCTGTTTGAGGGAAGTACACCATCGCCTACCATAAAGGTTGTGCTTCTGATATGGTCGGTGATAACGCGGAGTGAAACATCCTTCTTATCATCATCGTGGTAGTTGATGCCTGCAATACTGATGATATGCTTCATAATGTTCTGAACCGTATCAACCTCGAAAAGGTTGTCAACATCCTGCATTATGCAAGCAAGTCTTTCAAGACCCATACCCGTGTCGATATTGGGGTTTGCAAGGCGTGTGTAATTATTCTTGCCGTCGTTTTCAAACTGGGTGAAAACAAGGTTCCATACCTCGATAAATCTGTCGCACTCACAGCCTACCTTACAGTCCGGGCTGCCGCAGCCCTTTGAGGGGCCTCTGTCGAAATAAATCTCTGAGCAAGGACCGCAGGGACCTGCACCGTGTTCCCAGAAATTGTCTGCCTTACCGAAGCGGACCATATGTGACGGGTCGACACCGACCTCTTTTGTCCAGATGTCGTAAGCCTCGTCATCCTCAAGGTAAACGCTTACATAGAGAAGCTCTGCAGGAATTTCGAGCACCTTTGTGAAGAATTCCCAAGCCCAGGCTGTTGCCTCACGCTTGAAGTAATCGCCGAACGAGAAATTGCCGAGCATTTCAAAATATGTGCCGTGACGTGCTGTTTTGCCGACATTCTCGATATCGGGTGTACGGATACACTTCTGGCAGGTTGTAACTCTCTTTTTGGGAGGAGTTACTTCACCCGTGAAATATTTTTTCATAGGAGTCATACCTGCGTTGATGAGCAGGATGCTCTTGTCGCCCTGAGGTACGAGCGAGAAGCTCGGCATTCTCAGATGCTCTTTTGACTCAAAAAAAGCGAGATATTTTTCTCTTAATTCGTTAAGACCTGTCCACTGCATTTTATTCAAAATCCTTTCCAAGCTGTATTGATTACTGTTTGTTAAAACTACATCGTAGGGGCGCCCATCGGGCGTCCGCAAAATTATCAGTAAGTGAGAATCACTGCGGCAACAACAAGCGTCTTGTCGCCTCTGTTTGCGATTGAGTGCTTCTGACCGCCGAGGCAAAGGCAGCTGTCGCCCTTATAAAGTGTGACCCACTCACCGTTGTCGTAATACTGAGCCTCGCCCTCAACGATGTAGAAAATTTCTTCTTCGTTTTCGTGTACGTGCTCACCGATTGAGCAACCGGGCTCGAGAGTAAGCGTTGCGACAAGCCTTGACTTGCCTTTATACTCGCCTGCATCAAGCAGGTTTGTAACAACAACCTGACCGTCGCCGTCACGCATATTCACCTTAACGGAACTGTTCATTTCTTCTGCTCTTTTAATCATATCAGTCTCAACTTCCTTTCAGTTTATGTTGTAACTATAATCAACCTCGGGTTTACCGGGAATTTTTCTTGCATCAATCTGTGCATTATCAAGCTTCATAACCATATTAACATCGCTGTTTTTATACTCTTTTCTGAACAGCACCCTGAATAAACGGATTACCCAGAAAAGCGGCAACAGCAATACACACTTACCGACTGCGGGATAGTTGATTGCCATAAACTCCTTATTCGGGAAAAGCCTGCGGATAAGGAAACCGACCTTACCCGAGCCATCCATATTATCCGTATCCTTGTGTGCCTGCGTGCCGTAAGTGCCGCTGTGGAAAATATAGTCGATTACTTCGCTCTGCAAAGCTGTCGGCTCCTTGCCTTCAAACAGCACACCCGTAACGCCGATAATAATATCGGTAAACTCATCAAGCTCAATTTCTTTGATCTTTGATTTTACCTTCTCCATATCAAGCTCGGGCTTTTTGCGAAGATAAAGCCATATATCCGCAAGCGACCTCAGACCTGTGCCGCCGTTGAAATAGTGCTTGGCAAGGTGAGCCGCCATAAACACAAAGAAATCCTCATCGGGATATTTTACTTTAAAATCACCGTCGGACACCGTATGCTCAAAGTTTTCGCCGAAATACGCATTGTAAAGCGGCACATCTTTATCCATCAACACGCCGTGAAACTCAATATTCATAAACGGCTTTTTGATATACGACAAATTCACGCCATCCGTACCCGAAACCTCTGCAAGAGTGTAGCCGCGCTCGCTCATTATTTCCTCAAGCTCATCCTTGTGTGCCGTATCGTAGAGTATATCGACATCGCACATCGAGCGAAGATCGGGCGACGGATAGAGATGCTTCATTATGCAGCCCTTGAGCAGCATATGCTTTATACCGCGTGCACAAAGCTCCTCGCTTATATCCTGCGTTTCAATCTCCTGCGTAGCCTCACGCATAAGACCTGTCTTGTACACACGGTCATACTCCGAAGCATACTGCGGCGGCATCATATTCAGTTTTCTGAGTGCAACGCATATGACATTTGCAATACTGTGTGACCTCGCAAAGCTGAAAAGCTCGCCGTGGTCAATTTCGGTGCTTTTATCTATACCGGGAACTACTCCGTCTACCGCAAAAGCCATAAGCCGTGCCGCAATAAGCCCAGCTTCCATTTTATCCTCCGATAGTAATTACCATTAAAATAATGAATTGATTTATCAATTCAAATCATAACATAAGCCAATTCATGCGAAGCAAATCATTTTAATGCCTCAATTAAGCAGCTGTGCTGTTGAATGTTAAACACAACGAGGAAACTTTACCCGCTGTCTTGGCGTTTGAGTTTTTATGATTTGCGTTTTTGAAAAACGCATTACAAAACTATATCTCTGTCAACTGTAATACTTGTACTTATGCCGCGTGATTTAACCGTATACTCACCCTCGGGAAGCACACAGGTAAGCTCACCGCTTATATCTGTCTCGAAAATAAATTCTTCACCGTCAGTATTTGTGAAAACAACCTCTTCGTCTGCATAACCGCTGAAGCTGATATTGTGGGCTCCGCCCTTTTGCATAATTGCCGCCTCAACGGCAAGCTTTGCATTTACCAGCGGATAGCTTCTGTAGCCGACATCCTGAAAATATCTTTCGTCCGAAGGCTCAACCTTGTCGACAGTGTTTTCACAAACCAGCTTTTTCACCTCGGGTGCCGTAAGGCTCGGGTCAACCGACCATACGAGCGAAGCGGTTGCCGTAACAACAGGAGAAGCCATCGATGTGCCCGATTTTGTCGTATAGCCGTTTTCCGTAGTACAGCTGTAAACCATAACACCCGGTGCACAGATATCAACTACATCTCCTACATTTGATGATGACGACTGGACGTATCGCCTGCCGTCAAAATCCGCACTGCCGACTATAATTACTCTGTCGAGCAAATCCTGCCTGGTGACACCCGCAAAGGGTAAGAAAACGTTGCCCTCTTTAAACGAGCAGAACAGACCGTTCTGCGAAGCGTTTACGGCATGGCCACCGTCGTTGCCGTTACCTGCCGACTGCACAACGAGGAAATCGTAGCCCTTGCTGAGCAACGAGCCCATAGCGTATGAATAAAGCATAGCATCGAAATTATTTACAATCGACGGAAAGCTCTTTGAATTTTCGCCTATTGAAGAAGAAATACCGACTGAGAAATTGACAACCTTTGCTCCTGCTTTGACAACATTTGTAAAGCCGTAAAGCACAGCTAAGTCCGCAATCCAGAGCTGGCCGTCAGACGGAGTCCAGTCAACACATATAAGCGTTGAATCCTGACATATACCGCTGATACCCTTGCCGTTGTTACCCTCGGCGGCGATAATGCCTGCAACGTGAGTGCCGTGGCCGTTGGGGCGGTTGCGTGAAGCTTCTTTTGAATTCGGGAAAACAATCTTGCCGTCAAGCTCATCGTGAGCTGTATCAAAGCCGCCGTCAACAACGCCGATATTTATGTGCTCATAAAGGCTGTCGTAACCCCACGCACTTCTTGCATCGATTGCTTCAAGCCACCAGTTATTGCCGTAGGGGCTTGACTCATTCCAGTGCTCATCGTACCAATCGTACTCGGTAAAGGGGTCATCGGGTGTGTACTGGTTTTCGAGCTTGTGTGCAGGGCTGACAGTCGCCATGGCAACCGCACCGTGAGCGGTAAGCTTATCGCACAGAGCCAGAAGTCCGTTCAAATCGGTAGGCTTAGTCTGCACAACGCAAAGCTCCATATCGGGAATACTGCCGATTACAACTCCGCCCGACTTTCGGATTGCATCGAGCTTTGAGAAAAACTTTGCATCCTCATCGAAAAATATAAGCACGGTGTTTTTGACATAACCTGATGATTCATCGATACAGCCGATATCGCCGTCATCAATCTCGTCGAGGAAGTCGACACGCTGTACAAACAGAGAAAGAGCATCTGCAAAAAGCTCCTCTGCGGCAGAAAAGCCGATATTGCCTGCAAAGCCTGACAAAAATGTAAGCACAGCCATAATAAAGCTGATAACCGAATTCATCAAAAAAACACCTCCGCATTCTATTATATCTTATATATAATAATATATATAAAATGATTTGTCACTATCTGCAAGAGAATTTTTTGAAAAAATTTTCTTAAACCGACACATTACAGCGATATATTGCCCTTATCGGAAAAATATGCTATAATCCTCTCGTCATTGTCGGGGAAGCAGGTGCAATTCCTGCACGAGCCCGTCGCCGTGAGGCAAGTTCTGTTGTTTTTCCTGCCCGATGCCGCAAATCGGGGACAAGCCATTGGGCACTTTGCCCGAGAAGGCGGAAAGCATTTGCCGCAGTCGAAATACCCGGATGACAATTGCCCGAAAACATTGGTTGCGAGTGCCGACCGTTCAAGGGACACAAACAAATTTAATATTTAAAGGAGACACAACCATGCAAAAGACAAAAGCAAAAAAACTGCTGTCTGTGCTTGTTTGTGCGGTGCTTATTGCGGCTATGGCACTCGGCACATTCGGATGCGGACAAAAGCCTGCTGAAGGCGAAACCACCGAAGTAACCTTATCGGCAACCCCCTCGGAAATCGGTAACGGCTCAACAAAATTCACCTTTAACGTAACCGATGCCAACGGTCAGACAACTGTTTTCAACGTCAGCACCGACAAAAAAACTGTCGGCGAAGCACTGCAGGATGAAGGCCTGATTTCAGGTGAAGAAGGTCAGTACGGACTGTATGTCAAAACAGTAAACGGCATCACTCTCGATTACGATAAAGACGGTATGTACTGGGCTTTTTATATCAACGGCGAAATGTCACCGACAGGTGTTGATATGACCGAAATCAAGCCCGGCGAAGTATACTCTTTCAAGGCAGAAAAATGAAGCTGAAAGTTCGTGAAATCGCAGTATTCAGTATGCTCGGTGCGATGATGTTTGCATCAAAAGTGCTGATGGATTTACTGCCCAATATTCACCTTATCGGCACATTTATAGTTGCAATAACAGTAGTTTACCGCCAAAAAGCACTGTACCCTATATACGTTTTTGTATTTATAACAGGCTTGCTTAACGGCTTTGCAACATGGTGGCTGCCATATCTGTATATATGGACGGTTTTGTGGGGCGCCGTAATGCTGCTGCCCAAAAAGCTGCCTGCAAAAGCAAAACCGATTATATACTCGGCGGTATGTGCACTTCACGGCTTCCTTTACGGTGTGCTTTATGCACCTGCCCAGGCTTTGCTTTTCGGTCTTGACTTCAAGGGAATGCTGACCTGGATTGCCGCAGGTCTGCCTTTTGACATAACCCACGGTATAAGCAACTTTGTGTGCGGTTTACTTATATGCCCGCTCATACTTCTGCTCAAAAGATTAACCCCTAAAAACAATTCATTTTAAAAAATCGAACAGCTACAGTGCACATTTTTGTATACTGTAGCTGTTTTTTGAACAAACACATTGGCAAAAACATCTTCTTTTATTATATATTGAAAAGATTTATATTTCTTGGTATAATATCAATAATCTCAAAAACTCGGAGGCATTTTAATGATTACTGTTGAAAAATCATTAAAAAACATTAAAGCAATTGATTTATTTGCAGGTATCGGTGGATTTCATTTGGCATTATCAAGCTTTGGTGCAAATATAGTCTTTGCCTCAGAATGGGATAAAGATGCAGCTAATGTTTATACTAATAATTTTGGGTTAGTACCACAAGGCGATATAACTCTAATTGATGAAAAAACCATCCCCGACCATGATATTTTATGCGCCGGATTTCCTTGCCAAGCATTTAGCATTAGCGGAAATCAAAAAGGTTTCCTTGATAGCAGAGGAACTTTATTTTTTGATGTTGCAAGAATAGCAAAGGAAAAACAGCCTAAAATTCTTTTCTTGGAAAACGTAAAAAACCTAGTTGCTCATGATAACGGAAAAACATTTAGTGTTATAACAAATGTTTTAGATTCAATTGGTTATGATGTTTATTCAAAAGTATTAGATTCTGCTGAATACGGATCTGCACAAAGCAGAAAGAGAATATATATTGTATGCTTTAGAAAAGATATGAAAATTAGCAATTTTGAATTCCCAAATCCTACAAAAGATCAAAAGTATGTTAAAGATATTATTTGCGAAAAAAATGCTAAAAAATATATAATCAACAGAAATGATATCGTTTTCAACAAAGATGATTCTATATTAAATTGTGATGAAAAGCCACTTCGAATTGGTATTGTAAATAAAGGCGGCCAAGGCGAACGAATATATAGCATAAAAGGCAAAGCAATTACACTATCTGCTTATGGTGGAGGTGTTGGTTCAAAAACAGGTCTTTACTTGATAAACGGAAAAGTTAGAAAACTGTCCCCCCGTGAATGTGCAAGATTACAAGGATTCCCTGATGATTTTATAATTGCCGATAGAGACACTGTTGCATACAAGCAATTCGGCAACTCTGTTGTTGTGGATGTCCTTCAACAAATTATACAACAAATCACAAAAAATGAGGATATAATGAAATGGCTATGACAGGTTCTCAAATCGCAAAAGGCGGTTTTCAAAATGAACAGAGCGTTGCTGATAAATTTAATAATTGGCAAAACGATGCAGATGCTCAAAAATGGCTCGAAATTATGATGTATAATCTCGATGAGATTGAATATGTCCACGCAGAAAAAATAGGACAAAAAGGGTATAAGTCTGATATTAATGTTGAAATCAGAATTTATATTAAGAAGAAGCATTTAGAGTCTGTCGAAAATATACAGGTGAAATTAGTGTCCTCAAAAGATAGGGGATTTAACCAAGTAGAGAAGCGAAAGGTTGAACATTACATTGAGAAATGGCACATAACTCCTGAGGTGGAAACTTTGTTAAAATTATATGACGGTGAGCTTCCTCCACGACCTAATTGCCGCAATGCCAAAAGAATGTTTGTTGATGAATTTACAGTTGAAGAACAAACCTTACTTCTTAATTTCTTTCAGAAAAATCTTATTATGATTATCAGCGATGTTATTCGTGGAAGGGGTAGGTTTGCCGCTGAGTGGTCATTGATTATTCAAAAATATGAAGATACATATAATTGGAAATTACTTGCCGTTAATGAAGCTATTTCTATATATGCAGGCGATTGTAAAGTGGAGTTCACACCACACGGAAATATAAAATTAGGAAAGATTACCCTGCAAAGAAAAGGCGGAGATAATGGAGCTGATTCCGCAAATATGTTGCAGTTTAAAGCTAATCCTCTAATTTTGTTTGAAAATCCTACTGTATAATATTTAGTCATATTTTTTATTAGATAAATCCCGATATCTTAATATTAATTATACGAATCAACATATACCACAAAAATCCCCGTCTGTGACTCATCATCACCGACGGGGATTGATTATTTATTGTGAAGAATTATTCTTCTTCCATTCTTGCCTTTGCTTCTTCGATAACCTTCTGCTGAACGTTCATCGGAGCATCCTCGTAGCGGACAAACTCGAAATCGAAGTAGCCTCTGCCCTGAGTTACCTGACGGAGAACGGTTGCAAAGTCGCCCATTTCAGCCATGGGAACCTCAGCGACAAACTCCTGAAGAGTAGGCTCATCGCACGGACCCATACCGATAACACGGCCGCGACGCTTTGTGATATCGCCCATGATATCGCCGAACTTTGACTCGGGCATATAGACCTTGAGAAGGCCGACAGGCTCAAGAATTGTGGGCTGTGCCTCGGGGATAGCAGCCTTGAATGCAAGAGCGGCAGCAGTCTTGAATGCCATTTCTGAAGAGTCAACAGGATGGTAAGAACCGTCGTGAAGAGCAGCCTTGATGCCTACCATCGGGTAGCCTGCGATAAGGCCCTTTGCGATACACTCGCGAAGACCCTTTTCAACTGCAGGGAAGAAGTTCTTGGGAACTGCACCGCCGACAACCTCGTCGGATGTGAATACGAAATCCTCTTCGCCCATATGCGGCTCGAAACGAATCCAAACGTCACCAAACTGGCCGTGACCGCCGGACTGCTTCTTATGGCGGCCCTGCTTGTCGACAACCTTGCGGATAGTTTCTCTGTATGCAACTCTCGGCACTGTGAGGTCAACCTCTACGCCGAATTTTGCCTTGAGCTTGGACTTGACAACGTCAAGGTGCTGCTCACCAAGGCCGCTGACAACCTGCTCACGTGTTTCTTTATTGATGAAGAATTTGATTGTGGGATCTTCTTCTGCAAGGCGGAGCATACCGGAAGCAACCTTCTCTTCCTCGCCCTTCTTGCGTACGTTTACTGCCATTGAGAAGCAGGGTGCAGGGAAGGAAACGGGGTCAAGCTCGACCTCGTTCTTGGGAGCATAAAGTGTATCGCCCGTAATTGTGTTGGCGAGCTTTGTAGCCGCACCGATATCACCTGCAGGGATGCAAGCGGCATCTTCCTGCTTGCCGCCGCGTACCGTAACGAGCTTACCCATACGCTCGGGCTCACCTGTACGTGAGTTGATAGCCTGAACATCGGATGTGAGCTTACCGGATACAACCTTGAAATATGACATCTTACCGACAAACGGGTCAGCAACAGTCTTGAAGCAGATAGCTGCGAGAGGACCGTTTTCGTCGCAGACAACATCGCCTTCTTTAAGGTTTGTAGCATCGGGAGCAAAAGCAGTAATACCGTCGAGAAGCATATCGACAGCATCCATTGTGTAACCTGCGCAAGCAAATACAGGTACAACAGCACCTGAAGCAACACCTGTCTTAAGACCGTTAATGATTTCTTCCTGAGTGAATTCTTCACCCTCGAAGAACTTCTCCATAAGAGCATCATCAGCAGAAGCAACAGCCTCGTTGAAGATATCTCTCATAGCGTTAACGCGGTCATCATCGGGCATTGCGATTTCGTTTGCGTTGCCGTATGTGTATGAATAAGCCTTGTTTGTAACAAGGTTTACGTAGCTTACAATCTTACCGTCAACAATCTGGGGCACTACCATCGGGCAAGCGGATGCACCGACCTGAGCAACGATTGTGTTGAATGTACGGTAGAAGTCATTGTGCTCTGTATCAAGTCTTGTGACAGCAAACATCTTTGCGATGCCTCTCTTATCTGCTGCCTTGAGAGCCTTCTCAGCACCTACGTCAAACTTCTCCATACTGCCGCCGACTACGATGAGTGCGCACTCAGCTGCACGGATACCCTCGGCAATACCGCCTGCGAAGTCGAACATACCGGGAGTGTCGAGAAGGTTGACCTTGCAGCCACCCCACTCGAGAGGAGCAACAGCAGTAGAGACAGACGCTGTGCGGCGCTTCTCTTCGGGATCAAAGTCGAGCACTGTATTTCCGTCAGCAACGCGACCGAGACGATCGGTTGCCTTGGCGATATAAAGCATAGCTTCGGCAAGAGTTGTTTTACCTCTGTCGCCGTGGCCTGCAAGAGCTATGTTACGGATGTTTGTTGCGTTATACGCTTTCAATGTGGTTTCCTCCTTGCAGTCGGAGTTTAATTCCGACCGATAAATATACAAAATAGAATCTATACCCGCAAAAACGCGAATACTATGGTGAATTATAACATAACCTTTTCACCATTTCAAGAATTTTTTTAGAAATTGCACAAAAATTTTACATCCACGGCACTTCTTTTTATGAAATTCTTTTTTTGCAAACCTATGCAAAAATATTTGCCATATCGCTTATAATGATATATAATAGGTATAATACACAATAAAACCACAATATAAAGCGAGTGAAGCAAATGTCAAAAATCGCATTTAAGATAATATCCGCACTCCTTGCAACCGTAATAATCTGCCTGTCTTTTACCGCCTGCTCGAGCACGGTAAAGGATGCCGAGCTTCGTTGCCCTATGGCAAACGAGCCGATTTCACTCGACCCGCAGACTGCCGACACAAGCGAAAGCCTTACAATTGCGGCAAACTGCTACGAAAGCCTTATGAAGCCCGACAGTGAAGGCAACATTGTGCCTGCGGCTGCAAAAGAATTCTCGCTGTCAACCGACGGACTTGCTTACAAATTCAAACTGCACGACGATAACAAGTGGCATATCAACTCCAATCACGAGGCAATTTTCGGCGAAGACTACGAAGACGCAATCGACCTGCGTGTTACCGCACACGACTTTGTTTTCGGCTTACAGCGTGCTCTCAGCCCCGATACAAAAGCACCGCAGGCATACCGGTTATATATGATTAAAAACGCCGAAAAAGTGCACAGCGGTCAGCTTTCACCCGAGCAATTGGGTGTAAAGGCAATTGATGACTACACATTACAGATTGAGCTTGAATATGCAAGCGCCGAATTTATGCAGGTACTCACCGAGCCGATAACAGCACCGTGCAACCGCGAGTTTTTTGAAGCCACCAAGGGCAGATACGGACTCAGTGCCGAAACCGTGCTCTGCAACGGCTCATTCTATCTCTCGCGCTGGTATGCAGGTAACAATATTCTGCTCCGCCGCAACGAAGACAACGCTCATTCTGCGGCTAAGGTATATTCGCTTACCTATGCTTTCACACAGGATGAGCAGGTAATACTCGACAATCTGCTCGACAACAAGTATGCCGCTGCTCCGATTACAGCCGACCAGGTAAAAGCAGTAAAAGACAAGGGGTGTGACGTGCACGAGATACAGAACACTGTTTCGGGCTTTATTTTCAATTGCTCCGACCCGGTTATGAGCAACACAAAATTCAGGCTCGCACTCGTTATGTCTATGAACCCGGATTATATAAGCTCGGCTTCCGACAAAAACACAACCACTGCTACGGGCATAATTCCTCAATCCTGCACTATCGACGGCAAGCCGTACAGCAAGCTCACACCTGCAGTCAGCCTGCTGAACAATGATACCACAACGGCAAAGAAATATTTTGACGAATACACACAGGGTAACGAATGTTCCTTCAACATTCTTTGCACATCGGAATATGAAACCTCCATACGCAAAATCATACAGGAATGGCAACAGCTTTTCGGCATTACATTCTCGGCAAGGGTCGAGGTTGTAGCCGCCGACGTGCTTGACTCCAGAGTACGGAACGGCGACTACCAGTGTGCATTTGCACCTGTATCCACCGGTGCCGAAACCGCAGTCGAATTTCTTTACTCATTCCGCAACGCAAACAATATCTGCCGCTATAATTCAGATAATTTCAACACGTTGCTTTCACAGCTCCTAAAGGCAGGCTCGGCACAAAGCGTAGCCGAAGGCTGTGCCGCCGCACAGAATTTCCTGATACAGAACGCTGTTATGGTACCTATGTTTTTCCAAAGCAGATATATCGCAACCAATCCGAAAATCACCACGGTAAAAATCACACATTCGGGTAATGTTGTTTCATTCTGCGAATCAGAGCTTCTCAAATAAAGTAAGGAACAAATTTTATGAACAAAAAACAAAAAGCAACAGTGTCGGTAAGCTGGCTTCTCGTTGCCGTATGTATGGCGATAATTTTTTCACTTTCGCATCAGCCCTCCACCGAATCGGCGGAGCTGAGCATGGCAGTAATGGGTTTTGTCGGAAAAATTTTCACGGAATTTGTCGAGTTTATCGGCCACGATGCATTCCGCTCAATCGCGCACGCACTCGAATACTGCGGGCTCGGCCTGCTGTTATTCAACGCGATTTATCAGACAACACGCAAGCCGAAAGCAATACTCCCCTTTTTAATCAGCGTGTTTTATTCGGTTACGGATGAAGTGCACCAGATATTTATTGAGGGCAGAGCTTTTCAGTTTATCGATATCACGGTAGATGCCCTTGGCAGTGCCGCAGGTGTTGCCGCAGGCTACGCAATATACAAAATTATCAGTCATTTCAGAGGTAGAAAACTTGAAAAAGAACGATGAATTTGAGCTTGAAATAACAGGTATGACAGCCGAAGGAAGCGGTGTAGGTCACAAGGACGGTATGGCGGTTTTCGTTGCAAATACTGCCGTTGGCGACGCTGTGCTTGCCCACGCAATAAAGGTTAAGAAAAACTATGCAATAGCCAAGGCTATGCAGATTATAAACCCTTCTGCCGACAGAGTTGAGGTCGACTGCCCTGTATTCAACCGATGCGGCGGCTGTGTTTACAGACACATCAGCTACAAAGCGGAGCTTAAAATCAAGCAGCAGAAGGTTGACGATGCTTTCAGGCGTATAGGCGGACTTGACGTAAAGCCGCAGCCGATAGTCGGCTCGGACAAAACAGACTTCTACCGCAACAAGGCACAGTTACCCGTAGGCAGTGAAAACGGCAAAGCCAAAATCGGCTTTTACTCATTTCACAGCCACAATATTGTTGACTGCGGATGTTGCAGGCTTCAGCCCGAAATCTTTTCGGAAATTGCGGAAAAATTCAAAGGCTGGGTTGATAAAAACAAAATCACAATCTACGATGAAGCAACTCACAAGGGTCTTATAAGACATCTGTACATCCGCGCTTCAAGGGAATGCGAAAACATAGCCGTTTGCGTTGTAATCAACGGCAATACCCTGCCCGAAGCAGAAAGCCTGTGGCAGACTCTTTCACCGCTCGGTGTAACAGGTCTTGCAATAAACATAAACCGCGAAAAGACAAACGTAATTCTCGGCGACACCATAAAAGAATTGTATGGCAAAGCTTATATCGAGGACTCTCTGCTCGGCACAAAGTTTGAAATTTCGCCGCTTTCATTCTATCAGGTCAACCGCGACCAGACGGAAAAGCTGTATTCAATCGCCGCAGAGTATGCCGACCTCACACCCGAAACGGTGCTGCTCGATATGTACTGCGGTGTAGGCACAATCGGCCTGACAATGGCAAACAAAGTCAGGTCGCTTGTAGGTGTCGAAATTGTCGCACCTGCAATAGAGGACGCAAAAAAGAACGCGGCACTCAACTCAATCACCAACGCACGCTTTATCTGCGGCGATGCATCAGAGGCGGCAGACAAGCTCAATGCAGAAGGCATAAAGCCCGATGTAATAATCCTTGACCCGCCGCGAAAAGGCTGCGACGAAGCACTGATTAATACGGTTGCCGAAATGTCACCCGAGCGAATCGTATATGTATCGTGCGACCCTGCAACCCTCGCACGCGACTGTGCAATTTTCGCAACTCTCGGCTACAACATCGCCCAAAAATCCGACGGCACACACTTTGTGACACCGGTTGATATGTTCCCGAGAACAGCACACGTGGAAACCGTAGCTTTGCTGTGCCGTACACAGCAGTGATATAAATTCCTCACGGAATTTATATCATATCGCATTTTGCAAAGCAAAATATATCGCACGAGCAAAGCGAGTATATCGCCAAATACATAAAAAATGCTATGAGCAAAACCGCTCATAGCATTTTTGTTTATTTATATGTAATTTAATATATTCATCCCGTGTAGGGCAGAGGCTTGCCCCTGCCCTACCGTTGATAAATAAATTCACATCAATATAAAAATCCATATCGAGGCGCCCATCGGGCATCCGCTTTGGTTTATCGACATAAAAAAGCGGGAGGCAAAACGCCTCCCCTGCAGGTTTGAAATATTATTAATTATCTCTTTTAAGATTATTTACTCAACGCAGAATTATATTAATTCCTAATTCCGAATTCCTAATTCTTAATTGGTTTCACCTGTGCACTCTTACATTTGCACGCAGTTTGCCTTTTTTGGTTTCACGCAGTATGCCCTCATAAATAAATCTGCCTTTGCCGCGTACCGAAACGGTATCGTGCGGTTCAAGCTGACGCGACGGATTCTCTGTAAGTATGCTGTTTACGCTGACCATACCTTTCTCGACAAGCTCTTTGCATACACTTCTCGACAAATTGTATACCGAGGCTATGACCGCATCAAGCCGCTCGGAAGCGATAACAAAATCCTCTGCATCCGGCAGAGCAACACTCTCCACGGGCGGTGCTGAAACCACACTGCACGCAACAGTTGTGTGCTTGACCTGCGTTAGATTTTCGGCTATATATCCGCTCACGCTTTCCATACAGCACAGATAGCCGCAGTTGTCGTAAACTATTATATCGCCGAGCACTTCTCGCTTGAGACCGAGTGCCATAACAGAGCCGAAAAAATCGCGGTGAGAAAGCTCATCGGCAAATTTTTTGGCAACGGGCTTTATCTCGAGCCATACACATTCGGGGCAGGCCTCGTAGCCGCAAAGCTCTTCACTGCCAAAGCAGGCAACACGCCTTTCGGCACCGTCGTATCCGCCGTAAAAGCTGACCGAGCCAAGCTTCAGTGACTGCACAAGTGCCTGCTGTGCGGTAGTAAGGAAGTCGGAATAAACCCAGATACCTTTATTATAACTGCGTGAACTCAGCTCTTCAAACCGCTTTGCAAGCAGTTTTTCTTCGTCTGTCATTTTAAAAATACTCCTTAAAGATTGCGTGACTTTTCAAAAAGCTCTGCCGCACACATACGGCATACTTTCTTGCCGAAGTAGTCTATAACATCCTCTGTACCGTCACAGAAAACACAGCACGGCGAATATTTGCGAAGCATTATAAATTCACCCTGAGTAAAAATTTCAAGGTAGTCGGAATTTTCCTTAAGGTCGAGCATCGTACGAAGCTCTTTTGGAATAACAATTCTGCCTGCACTGTCAATCTGCCTTGTAATACCTGTTGATTTCATTTCAAAACCTCAACTTTATAATAGTTAATATAATATATAAATACCATAATATGACATTTGTGTCAAACAACAAAGGCAGTATCACTGATGAATACTGCCTTTGTTGTTTTATTTGATTGTTGCGGCAAAATCTTCAACAAGCTGTTTTATATCCTTACCTGTTGTGTTGATGCAGATATCGTAGTTGAGCATATCGTCCCACTTCTTGCCTGTGTAGAACTGATAATACTTTGCTCTGGATTTATCTATTTCGTTTATTCGTTGCTTAATCTCTTTGTCGGTCAGCTTTTCGCTCTGAGCTGCTCTTGACTTGCAACGCTCGATTCTTGAATCAAGCTCTGCATAAAGGCGGATACGTATCGGGTTAAACTCACGCAGGATATAATCGGCACAGCGGCCGACAATAACGCAATCGGACTTTTCGGCAAGCTCTTTGAGGAGATTGCTCTGCTCGGTAAAAATCGTGTTCTGATGCTCCCACCTGACATCAACAACAGGCGAAAACGTAGCGCCTATCGTAATAGGCAGAAGCGGCGCAGGCTTCTGCTCATTAAGACTGCTTATATATTCTTCGGCAAGGTTGGTGCGTTTTGCAAGCTCGGTAATAATCTCGCTGTCGTAATATGCAAAATTCAGCTTATCGGCAAGGCGACGTGCAAACTCACGCCCTCCGCTTGAGAATTCACGGCTGATAGTTATAATTTTGTTCATAACAAAGCCTCCCTTATTTAATCTCTGTAAATATTATAAATGATATTCAGTAAAAATTGCAAGCATATTTTTTATTCAAATGAACACACTAACTCAAAGCAGACATAAAAAGGTGTGATAAAAATAGAAACTCTGGCAACAATGAGAAACGTTGTAAAAAAGTTTCCCGGTGTAACTGCGCTGAATGACATCAGCTTTGATATACTTCCGGGCGAGGTGCACATACTGCTCGGCGAAAACGGTGCAGGCAAGAGCACGCTGATGAAAATACTCAGCGGTGTATACAAGCCTACAAGCGGCTCTATCATTCTCGGCGGCAAAGAATACACAGGGCTTACTCCGAAGGATTCACGCGATAACGGAATCAGCGTAATCTATCAGGAGCTGAGCGTAATAAACGAGCTTTCAATTCAGGAAAACCTTTTTGTAGGACACTTGCCGACCAGAAAGCTCGGCTTATTCAAAACCGTTGACTACAAATATATGCAGGAGCGTGCGGCAGAATTACTCAGAAAAGTCGGCTTAAACCGCGACCCCGAAACCTTTGTGGAAGAATTGAGTATATCCGAAAAACAGCAGGTTGAAATCGCAAAAGCACTTGCCGCAGAAAGCAAAATTCTGATTATGGACGAGCCGACAACCTCACTCACATCAAGCGAAGTTGCTCACCTTTTCAGGGTTGTACGCCAGCTCAAAGCAGAGGGCAAAGGAATAGTTTTTATCTCTCACAAGCTCGGCGAAATTATGGAAATCGGCGACCGTGTAACAGTGCTCAAGGACGGAACGTACGTCGGCACAAAAAACGTCAGCGACGTTACGCAGGATGACCTTGTAACGATGATGGTCGGCAGGCAGATAAGCAAAAATTATCAGCACGAAAACGCAGATTTCAGCAAAGCCGATGTTATATTCGAAGTAAAAAATCTCTCTCGGCGTGACAGCAAGGTAAAAAACGTATCATTTAAACTGCACCGCGGTGAGATACTCGGATTTTCGGGTCTTGTAGGCTCAGGCAGAAGCGAAATGATGAACTCGATATTCGGCGCAGAGCCTAAAACATCGGGCGAAATATATATAAACGGCAAGAAAGCGGATTGCCGCACACCTTACCGTTCAATCAAAAACGGACTTGCTATGGTTACGGAAAACCGACGCGAAACGGGATTCTTTCACAATTTCAGCATAAAGAAAAATATATCTATCCTGCCCTTTATCAGGCAGTCATCGGGAGGCGGTACGGTAGGTCTTATCTCCGCTGCAAAAGAAAACGAATGGGCAGATGAGCAAAAGCAAAACCTCAACATCAAATGCTACTCGACTACTCAGGGAATTACAGAGCTTTCGGGCGGCAACCAGCAAAAGGTTATTCTCGGCAAATGGCTTGCCGCAGACTCACAGATAATTATTTTCGACGAGCCGACAAAGGGAATTGACGTAGGCTCCAAGGGTGAGATTTATACGCTTATGCGTAAACTCGCAGACGAAGGCAAGGGTGTGCTTGTTGTAAGCTCGGAGCTGCCCGAATTATTGGCGGTGTGCGACACTGTTTCTGTATTCCGTGAAGGCGAAATCGTTGCAACATTTGACCAAAAAGACGCAACGGAAGAAAAGCTTGTTGCCGCATCCACCGAAGAAAAAGGAAAGGAGAAAAACAGTGACAGCCGAAAATAAAACCAAACAGAATACACACTCTTTCAAGCAGATATGGCAACGCTTCGGCACGCTCGGAATACTCGTAATTCTGCTTGTTGTTCTCGCCGTACTCAGACCGACATTTTTCTTTAAGCCTACAACGGTTACACAGATTTTATCGCAAAGCTCGGTCAATATCCTGATAGCACTCGGCGAATTTTTCGCAATACTCATAGCAGGCATCGACCTCTCCGTCGGCTCAGTCGTGGCACTGTCGGGTATGTTTATGGCGAAGCTGATGGTTTCGGGCACTTCGCCGCTTGTTGCAGTTTTGCTCGGCATTTTTATGGGCGCCGTTCTCGGATTTTTAAACGGCATACTTGTAAATTCAACGGGACTTCATCCGTTTATTATCACGCTCGGCACTCAGGCGATTTACCGCGGTGTTACGTTGATTATTTCCGACTCAAGCGCTGTATTCGGCTTTCCTGCAAGCTTTACAAAGTTTATGGCACAGCGAATTTTTTACGTGCCTGTTGCGGCACTGATAGCACTTGCGGTCGCACTCGTGCTTGCGTTTCTGACTAAAAAAACAAAGCTCGGCAGAAACATCTACGCACTCGGCGGCAACAGTGAAAGTGCGTGGTATTCGGGCATAAACGTAAAGCTTCACACGCTGATAGTTTTTATTATATCGGGCATTTGCGCAGGTATTGCAGGCGTTGTACTGCTCGGCCGTGTCGGCTCGGCAGAGCCTGCGGCGGCAACGGGCTTTGAAACCTACGCAATAGCCGCCGCGATTATAGGCGGCACAAGCTTCTTCGGCGGCAAAGGCAAAATCTTCGGTGTGGTTATGGGTGGACTTATAATCGGCGTAATCAACTTCGGTATGAATCTGCTCTCGGTTTCGAGCACTCTTCAGCAGGTTGTGATGGGTGCGCTTATTATCGGCTCTGTAACGCTCGACCGCTTTGTTGCAGGCAGAAAGTAGGAGGTAAAAATATGTCGGCATTATTCAGTCCGTCGCTTATGTGTATGGACTTTCTCGATATAAAAAATCAGATTGAAATTCTCAACACGCGTTGCGATTTCTATCACGTGGATATTATGGACGGTCACTATGTACCCAACCTCACGCTGTCGCCCGACTTCGTAAGCGCAATATCAAAGGTTGCGGCAAAGCCGCTCGACTGTCACCTGATGGTAACCAACCCTGCGGATTACATCGAGCCGCTTAGCAAGGCAGGTGCCGCATACATCTGCCCGCAGGCTGAAACGATAAACTCACACGCATTCCGCACGCTGACAAAAATCAAAGAGAGCGGATGCAAGGCAGGTGTTGTGTTGAACCCTGCAACTCCGCTTTCAACAGTACAGTATTACCTTGAACTGATTGACAAGATTACAATTATGACGGTTGACCCGGGCTTTGCAGGGCAGAAATTTATAAGACAGATGCTTTTCAAAATAGAGCAGGCACGCACACTCAAAGAGAAAAACGGTTACAGATATATTATCGAGGTTGACGGCTCGTGTAACGAAAAAACTTTCGGCGAGCTTTATAAGGCAGGTACGGAGTGCTTTGTTGTCGGCACATCGGGACTTTTTTCGCTGGACACAAATCTCGAAACCGCGTGGGACAAAATGCAGACAAATTTCAGCAAAGCAACAGCGGAGGGATAACGTTTGAGCAGTATATTTGCACTTGGAATTGATATAGGCGGCACAAACTTCCGTATGGGTGCCGTCGGCGGTGACGGCAGAATTTATGCATTCACACGCACATCGAGCGACATTTTCTCACACGGCAACGCCGCACGCATACTTCAGGACGAAATTAAAAGCTACCTCAAAAACAGCGGCTTTGAAGGAAAAATCAGGGCGGCGGCAATCGGCATACCTGCAATAGTGAGCAAGGACAAGAAAAAGGTTTACTCCTCGCCCAACCTCAAAGGCTTTGACGGTGCAGATTTCAGCGGCTTCGAAGAATATTTCGGCTTTCCCGTTTATGTTGACAGAGATGTAAACTTTCTGCTTCACAACGATATTGCGAAGCTCGGCCTTATCGGCGAAACAACGGTGCTCGGTTTTTATATCGGCACAGGCTTCGGCAACGCAATATCAATCGGCGGCAGGCTTTACAGCGGCAGTAACGGTGTTGCAGGCGAGCTCGGCCACGTGCCTATAATTGACAGCACCGATGTTTGCACCTGCGGTAACGTAGGCTGTATCGAAACGAGATGCTCGGGCAAGGCACTTGAAGCACTTGCGGCAAAATATTTTCACGAAACCGATATCAAAAAAGTTTTTCGGGAGCATAAAGACAGCCCTGTGCTTCAGAAATTCGTACGTGACCTCGCAATCCCCATAGCAACTCAGATAAATATACTTGACCCCGACTGCTGTATCATCGGCGGCGGTGTTGTGGATATGGACGGTTTCCCGAAAGAGATTCTGTCAGACTCGGTGCGGTTTTACACACGCAAGCCTTACCCCGAAAAAAATCTGACGCTTATATTCACAAAGCACGACCAGCAAAGCGGAGTTTTCGGCAGCGGCGATTTTGCACTTAATGAATATCTGCGTCAGATCGGGAATAATATAACAAACAAATGAAAAGAGGTAAAAATATGAAAATCAGAAAAACCTTAGCGGCGTTTCTTGCAATTGCAATGCTCTGCTGCTCGCTCACAGCCTGCGGCAAAAAGGACAAAACTCCCGGTGCAACCGACACGGGAGCAGAATACGCAATAATCCTCAAAACACTTTCAAACGATTTCTGGGCAAAGATGAAAACAGGCATTGAAGAAGAGGCAAAGGCACTCGGAGTAAAGGTAGATATCTTCGCCGCACAGAGTGAAGATGACACGGCAGGTCAGCTGACAATTTTTGAAAACTGCCTTACAAAAAATTACAAGGCTATCGGTGTTGCTCCGCTTTCACCCACCAACCTCATCAACGGCATTGTGCAGGCTAATCAGAACGGCATATATGTAATGAACATCGACGAAAAGATTGACATCGACACGCTCCGCAACGCAGGCGGCAGTGTTATAGCCTTTGCTACAACAGACAACGAAGCCGTAGGCAAAAAAGGTGCTGACTTCATCATCACACACCTCGGCGAAAACGGCGGCGACGTTGCCATTATCGAAGGCAAGGCAGGCAACGCATCGGGCGAATCGAGAAAGACAGGTGCAACAAAAGCGTTTCAGGGTGCAGACAAAATCAAGCTTGTAGCTTCACAGCCTGCCGACTGGGACAGACAGAAGGCACTCGACACCGCAACAAGCTATATTCAGATGTACCCCAACCTCAAAGCAATCTACTGCTGTAACGACACCATGGCACTCGGTGCACTCCAGGCGGTAATCAACGCAGACAAGCTCGGCAAAATTATCGTCGTCGGCACAGACGGCTCGGCAGAAGCGCTCGAATCAATCAAAGCAGGTCAGCTTGACGCAACGGTTGCACAGGACCCTGCAAAAATCGGTGCAACATCACTCAGACAGATGGTTGAAGCAGTAAAGAACAAGCCTGCAATAGACCCCAATAAAGAGCCGCAGATGATTCCCGTAGACTCATATATCGTAACAAAGGAAAACGTAAAATGACACAGATTGCAATCGGCTGTGACCACGTTGGTTTTGAGCTGAAAACGCACATCATAGAGCACTTGCAGAGCAAGGGTTACAGTATAAAGGATTTCGGCACGCACAACACAGAACGTACCGATTATCCGCTCTTTGCCAAAGCTGTTGCCAATGCAGTAACAAAGGGTGAATGCGAAAAAGGCATACTGATATGCGGTACGGGTGTCGGCATTTCGATTGCCGCAAACAAGGTAAAGGGAATACGTGCCGTAGTGTGCAGTGAGCCTTACTCTGCCCTGCTATCCCGTGCGCATAACGATACAAACATTCTCGCACTCGGCTCAAGAGTAGTCGGCAGAGACCTTGCGCTGATGATTATCGACAACTGGCTCAGCGGAGAATTTGAAGGCGGCAGACACAAACAAAGAGTGGATATGCTCGAGTAAAACCAATTAGGAATTCGGAATTATGAATTAAGAATTGAAAAAATCAACAATAAAAACAAATAACCGCACTGTTTAGGCAGTGCGGTTTAATTGCGCTTATTTACTGAATTTCAAATTCAACGTTCTGTGCGTGACAGCAGTACTTCTCAGGTGTGACAATCTTCATTGTCTCGATATCTGCCGTCATAAAAATGTTATTTGTACTCTTATACTTCCGAATATATGCATAACCATACAAACAAAACATATACCCATTAATCAGAATAAAGCCTTTATCCGGTCAATTATCCGCTCTAAAAAGGATATTGACGGAAGCACTAAATATTCATACGAAATTTTGATTTTTTCTTCGGACACAAAGTAAATTTCAGACGACTTCGTCCAGTAAATCCCGGGATTTACCGTATTCGGCACTTCCACAAACTCACTGTTTACATAATATCCGTCTTCCGTTTTTATGATTTTATCAGTAACAGTTGTACCGTCACTGTATTTAAGTCTGACCGTAATACCCTCCGGTGTTACCGGCAGCAGACCAACATCAAACCTCTTAAAAAACGGCACCTTTATTATTTCAGCCTCAACAAGACAAACGCTTGGCGTATCTGGTTCGTCACTTATTATTTTGTCAAAATTCAAGACCGCATATCCGTTTTCTTCCATAATCCAGGTATTCTCAAAATCAAAGCCTTCGTATGAAGACTGTAATTTCAGCTCATCATCTGTCAAAGCCTTTGTTGATTGCGGATTTCCTTGCGGTAAACTGACAGCATACTCTGAGCTACCCGAAAAATAGCAATTTTCAAAAGTATTGCCCGAAACGGTATTTCCTACCAAACCACCTTTATAAAGATTTTTACCTTCCGTGTTTCCGTACCCTATAAAGCTTTCTTCAAAATCTGAAACAGCATAACAACAGGAAAATTCACAATCCTTCGATTGACCGACAATACCTCCTGCTGCGTAAATATTCATAGACTTATATTCAAAAAAAATATCAACAAGACTGTAACAATTTTCAAAGCTTGATGCTTCCGAATAGCCCGCAATTCCGCCAACGTAAAATTCATACTCCAAAGAAAGCATTCCGTTTCCCGTTGTTGCTGCAACAGATCCTGATGTATAGCAGTTTTTAAAAGTTGTTGCAATTGCCGTATCGGCTAAAATGCCGGCATTTACAGGGAACACGTATCTGTCTTTCAGGTTGGCACAAACTCCGAGATTTTCAATAACAGCATCTGACACCCAACCCAAAACACCGACTTCAGCATTAAGATTAACAACCTTGTAGCCGTTACCGTTTATTTTTCCCGTAAAAGGAGCCTTTTGGCTTCCTATTTGCTCCCAATCTTCATACAATGACAAATCTATGTCATTCATAAGTATATATTCACCTGAAAGGTTATTGCGTATATTGTTAAAATCCTCCGCTGTATAAACAGCCGTGAAACCACTGGAAGAAAAAGCAGTGCCGCACAATCCGAAAACCATTAAAACGGCAAGACATATTGATAATGTTCTTTTCAAAATCATTTTATATTCCTCCTTATACAAATCATCATAGCTGTTCATTATTGTTTAATGAACCAAAACCATCGCTATCTCCTCCGATTTATCAAAACAATATTTATTCTTATTATACTTATTTCAATATTACTTGTAAAGTATTATGTACATTTTTTAGATATACCACCAAAAGCCAAAAAAGAAATAAATAATTACAAGTTGCCATAATTCATATTCAACCGTAACAATATATGTAATTTTTTGACCGGTTTCTAAGTTTACAACAATTACAGCTTCACCTTCCGAAACGCCATAAATAGTTTTTTCACTTTTATCAGCAATAGCAACTTTTCCGTCACTGGAGTGGCATGATGTAATTACGGCGTTTGAAGATAACCTCATGGGTTCAGTACCTTTATAACGTACCGTTATTTTTTCTTGCCAATTTATTCTTAGTGTAGATGATATACTCGGATATTTATCTGTTTCACAAACAATAGCGTTTATACTTACAGCGTTACTAATATCAATAGGTTCTTTGTAAAGTTCAGAAACACCAATAATTGGTTTGCTTCCATCCGTTGTATAATATATGTCTGCATTTTCAGCCGCAGTATATATTTCTGCTTTTTTGTCATCATTAATAAATATTTTAGGCTTTTCTGTAATATACTTTTTTACAATTACAGAAAAATTAAGAATACCCGTACCATATTTAGTATTCCAATTTGGCGGCACTAATACACATTCTTTTATTATTCTTTCTATTTCTTTTGGAGAACAAAGCGGATTAAGCGTTTTTAAAAAAGCTGCAGCAGCAGATACAAATGGTGCCGCCATTGAAGTTCCACTTGTTGAACCGTACAAGTTATCTTTTATACAACTATTTATTTTAAAACCCGGAGCAGCAACATCAACACATTCTCCGAAATTTGAAAAACTTGAAGGAGCATTGTAATCTGTTGAAGAAGCAACTGTAATTACATTCGTATTACTTGCGGGGCATATATCCGAAGCATCACACGCATCATTTCCAGCAGCTACGATAACTGGTATATTATTAGAAATCGCTTTATTTATACATTCTTCGAATAAACTAAAACCATTTAAACTTTTCGGACCACTTAAACTCATATTTATAATATCAACATTATGTTCTATTGATAAATCTACAGCAGCACAAATAGTTGAATAATAACCAATTCTCTTACTATCTAAAACTTTATAAGCACTTACTTTTACATTTTCTGCAGTATTATCAACAATAATCCCTGCAACATGCGTACCGTGATTATTATCATCTTCAGGTACACCGTCATATTCTACCAAATCAACACCACTATCAACTATTCTGCCCTTTAAAAATTCATGATCATAATCTATTCCTGTATCAATTACAGCAACAACTATTTCAGGAGCATTTTCAGCAAGATATGTTGCATATGTAAGAGCATCATTGGTTTTTATTGCATTTGATCCCCACGATAGATATTCTTTATCATATTTATACTCTATAGTTTCTGGTACTGGTTCTGCAACATTAAAACAAAAATCGAATTCTACGCTTTCAACATTTGATAATCCGCTATAGTAGTTGTAGGCTTGTTCAGCCATATATTCACTTGTATATTGCATAATGTGAATTCCATTGTATCCTTCAATTTTTGCTATCGCATTGCAATCCTCACTAAATTTCTGATTATCGCTTGTTCTAATTATCAATCTATTAAGCGGTACATCTACCAATTCCGTATTTTCTTCAGCTGTTCCACCTATATTTGAAACACCATACACCTGTGTAAGCTCACTAAGTTGTTTTGAATATTCATCAAGTGTTATTTCTTCACTTTCAGAAAGAGCCATAGCAACAGGTAATCCCCCAAAAGCGATAATAAATACCAAAAGAAACGAAATAAACTTCCTCATTTGATTACCTCCACTCAATTAGGTTATACCTTGTATTATTGGATATCATTAAAAGTCCTAAGATTTTACAACAAACAAAATTTTATATTAATACGTGTCAATATTACGAAAATAATTTACTTTTGCTTTTTTTAAATCTCAATTATCTGTGAATGTCAGACTCTGCTTAGTGCAAACTAACCATCGGTATCTCCTCCTTGCTATCAAAACCTTTTTATAACTTGAATATAATTTATACATTTTTATTTTAAAACCAATATTACAAAAATGCTTGATTTTACGACAAAAACGTAAGCATAACAAATAAAAAAGCTGTATCGCAGCCAAACGGTTACGATACAGCTCATTTTATATTTTGTATTTACTGAATCTCGAACTCAACATTCTGTGCGTGACAGCAAGCGATAAGGTCGCCCATTGTTGCATCGAACATACCCTTGTACTTTTCGGGTGTGACAATCTTCATTGTCTCGATGTCTGCCTTCATAGAAATGTTGTTTTCACTCTTGTACTTTCTGACCTCGGATACGCAGTCCTTGACAAGCTCACCGAATGCAAGGCTGTCAGCATCGTCCTCACCGTCAACGTTCCAGAAGTTCATGTGCAGGCAGTCAATGCCTTCCTTAGCCTTGAAAGCATCCTGGTAAATGAACTCTGTCATATGCGGTACGAAGATACCGTACATCTTGAGGATGTTGAGCAGGCAGTAGTAGATAGCAGCCTGGCCGCTTCTGCGTGCCTCATAGCCGTGTACCTCGGGCTGATAGAGTCTTTCCTTGCTGATTTCTACGTAGTAGTCGCAGAAATCCTTCCAGAAGAAGTCGTCAATCTCGTGTCTTGCAGAACCGATTTCGTACTCATCAAGCAGCTTGATGCAGCGGCGCATTGTCTGCTTGCAACGCTCAACAATCCACTTATCAACGGGAAGAAGCTCAGCAGGAGCATCGTCCTTATTGAAATCCTCAAGGTGAGTGAGTGTGAACTTGGAAGCATTCCAGAGCTTTGTAAGGAAGCGGTTTGCAATCTTGAGCTCATCGTCGGAGAAGTAAGTATCTGTGCCGAGCTTTGTGTTTGCAGCCCAGTAACGGATGCAGTCTGCACCGAACTCTTCAACAAGCTGTGCGGGAGACTTGACAGCGTTGCCCTTGGACTTACTGATCTTTTCGCCCTTCTTTGCAAGAACGAAACCGCATACCATAATATCGTTCCACGGAATGTTGCCTGTGTGGTAAACGCTCTTTGCGATTGTATAGAAAGCCCATGTTCTGATGATTTCGTGAGCCTGAGTACGCATTGTCATGGGAGCAAGCTTATCGGACATATCTGTGCCGTCCGGCTCTTCCCAATGTGCATTGATCTGAGGAGTCATTGAAGAAGTTGCCCAGGTATCGAGAACTGATGACTCGGGAACCCACTCGCTGCAGCCGCATTCGCAAGTTGCCTCGGGTGTGTACTCAAGCGGATTTACGGGAAGAATGCTCTCGTCTGCAAACATCGGCTTGCCGCACTTCTTACAGTACCATACCGGGAACGGAACGCCGAAGTAACGCTGACGGGAAATACACCAGTCCCACTTAAGGTTTTCAACCCATACGTCGTAACGGCTCTTCATAAATGTGGGGTACCAGTTGATCTTCTTACCTGCCTCAACAAAGAGATCCTTGTGAGTGAGGATATCGATATACCACTGGCGTGAGGGAAGAATTTCAATCGGCTTGCCGCAACGCTCGTGAGTCTGAACGGGGTGAACAATGTCCTCAACCTTCTCAAGAAGGCCCTGCTCCTCCATCATCTTAACAAGCTCTTTACGTGCACCGTAAACGCTCATACCTGCAACGTAAGGTACGCTCTCATCCATACGGCCCTCTGTTGTGATAACCTTGCGGTAGGGAAGGTTGTGCTTCTCGCACCAGTCAACGTCAGTCTGGTCGCCGTAGGTAGCGCACATAACAACGCCTGTACCCTTTTCAAGGCTTACAACTTCGTCAGTAAGAATCGGAACTTCATAGCCGAATACCGGTACAACAGCCTTCTTGCCTACGTACTTCTTGTAGCGCTCATCCTCGGGGTTAACAAAGAGACAAACTACGCCGTAAAGAAGCTCGGGACGTGTTGTTGCAACTGTGAGAGGCTCACCGTCGACCATAAAGTAGATGTAGTTGAATGTTGACTTGATGTCTGCACTGTCAAGCTCAGCCTGAGCAATTGAAGTCTGGCACTCTGTACACCAGAGAACGGGAGACTCCTTAACATAAGCCTTACCCTCTTTTGCAAGACGGATAAAAGATTTCTGTGAAATTCTGCGGCTGCGCTCATTGATTGTCTCGTAACGGAGATTCCAGTCAACAGAGAAGCCGAGTGACTGCCAGAGCTTTGTGAACTCGTCAACGTACTTTGCGGTAGTGTTCATACACTTCTCGTAAAGCTCTTCACGGGAAAGGTCCTTTGCCTTGATACCCTCTTCCTTCTCAACAAGACGCTCGGTCGGAAGACCGTTATCGTCAAAGCCGAAGGGATAGAAAACGTTGTAGCCCATAAATTTGCGGTAACGCGCAACCATCTCAGCCTGAGTGTAGGAGAAGATGTGACCGATGTGAAGTGAACCGCTTACTGTCGGGGGCGGAGTATCGATTGAATAAATCTGGTTGGGGCTCTCGGGGTCAAAACGGTAAACATCCTGATCTGCCCAGAGCTTCTGCATGGCTTTTTCAGCCGATCTGAAGTCATACTTTTTTTCGAGCATTTATTTATACCTTCCTTACTGAAATAACAACATTCTTACCGTTGATGTCAAGTGCTTCGCCCTCAACTGACTCTGCACGAACGATTTCGTCGGCAAGAAGCTCCTTGGAAACAGACTCAACACTCGGAGCGAGAAGAGCCTCAAACTCATCGTCGCTTGCGTATGTGATAACGATTCTGTCCATAACCTCGAAGCCTGAGGACTTACGCATATTCTGTACCTTTGAAACAAACTCACGTGCATAGCCCTTCTGAATAAGCTCGGGTGTGAGAACTGTATCAAGGATAACCGTAATATTTCTGTCGGAAGCGCTTACGAAGCCTTCCTTCTGACCTGAACTTACAAGCAGGTCGTCTGCGGTAAACTCAACGTCTGTGCCGCCGAGGTTTACCTTGTGTGAGCCTGTAGCCTCGATATCGTCAAGCACGCTGTCGCCGTCGACAGAAGCGAGATACTCGCGGATTGCGTTGAGCACCTTGCCGTACTTCGGGCCGAGAGTCTTGAGCTGGGGCTTGATTTCGTGAGCGATGAAGCCCTTTGTGGACTCAACCTGCTCTGCCTTCTCAACGTTAAGCTCCTCTGCGATGATTGAAAGCATCTCATCGTCAAACTTTGCATCGTCACCGTCAACGCAGACAAGAAGACGTGAAAGGGGCTGACGGATCTTGAGGTTAGCAAGGTTTCTTGCGTTTCTTGCAATACCGACAGAGTTATAAACCAGCTCCATATCGTGCTCAAGCTTTTCGTCGATATAGCTCTCGTCGCACTCGGGGAAGGAGCACATATGAATACTGATGGGTGCATCGGGATTGTTCTTGCGAACAAGTGACTGATAAATAGTCTCTGTAATAAACGGTACAAACGGAGCAGCCATTCTGATAAGGCTGTCGAGTACAGTGTAAAGTGTTACGTAAGCGGCAATCTTGTCCTCTGTAAGCTCGCTCATCCAGAAACGGCGGCGGCAACGGCGGACATACCAGTTGGACATAATGTCAACAAAATCAACAAGCTCTCTTGCTGCCTCTGTGATGTGGTAACCCTCAAGCTCTGTATCAACCTTCTTGATGAGGGAGTTGAGAGCGCCGAGAATCCATCTGTCCATCATTGTGAGCTTGCAGTCGGCAAGCTTGTACTCTGCGGCATTGAAGTTATCAATACCGGAGTAGAGATTATAGAAGTGGAATGTGTTCCACATTGTGCCCATAAATCTGCGCTGATGCTCGTTGATTGCGGCACCGTCGAAGTTTGTCGAAATCCAGGGAGCGGAAGAAACGTAGAAGTACCAACGGATTGCGTCCGCACCGTACTGCTCCATAACCTCCCACGGGTCAACAACGTTGCCCTTGTGCTTGGACATCTTGATACCGTCCTTATCGTTGACAAGGCCGAGTGCTACGCAGTTTTTATAAGGTGACTTACCGAAGATTGCAGTTGAAATAGCCTGGAGTGAGTAGAACCAGCCGCGTGTCTGGTCGCTGCCCTCGCTGATGAAGTCTGCAGGGAACTGCTTCTCAAACAAATCTTTATTCTCAAAGGGATAGTGGTGCTGAGCAAAGGGCATCGAGCCTGAGTCAAACCAGCAGTCGATAACCTCGGGAGCTCTCTTCATTGTGCCGCCGCACTCACAGGTAAATGTGAGCGGGTCAACGCTGGGCTTGTGGAGGTCAACATCGGGTGATGCACCTGTAAGGTTGCAAAGCTCCTCAACGCTGCCGATTACGTGGTGCTTTTCGCACTTATCGCAAACCCAGACGGGAAGCGGAGTGCCCCAGTAACGGTCACGGGAGATAGACCAGTCGATAACGTTGCTGACAAAGTTACCCATACGGCCGTCACGGTAGGTTTCGGGCAGCCAGTTGACGGATGCGTTGTCTGCAGTAAGCTCATCACGAAGTGAGCTCATTGCGATAAACCACGAGGGCTTGCCGTAATAAAGAAGCGGGCTGTCGCAACGCCAGCAGTAGGGATACTGATGCTCGATGGTCTGAACCTTGAAGAGCGGGCCTTCGTTGCTGAGCTTTGTGATGATATCGGGGTCGCAGTCCATAACAAAACGGCCTGCGTAATCTGTTGCCTCTTCGGGGAAACAGCCGCGCTCGTCAGCAAGCTGAACAAAGGGAAGCTTATAATTCTTGCCCACGCGGGAGTCGTCCTCACCGAATGCGGGAGCGATGTGAACAACGCCTGTACCGCTGTCGAGTGTAACGTAACCGTCGCAGGTTACAAACCATGCCTTCTCATAGTACTTGTCCTTAACGTAGGGGAAGAGAGGCTCATACTTGGTGTACTCAAGGTCTGTACCCTTATACTTCTCAACTACCTCATACTTGCCTTCCTCAAAAAGACCGCCTACAAGAGCCTCAGCAAGAATATAGTTGCCGTCTTCAGCCTTGATTTTGACATAGTCTGCATCGGGGTTTACACAAAGTGCAACGTTTGAAGGCAGAGTCCAGGGTGTGGTTGTCCATGCAAGGAAGCAGGTATCTGCATCGTCACGAAGCCTGAAGCGTACGAATGCAGAACGTGTCTTGATATTCTTGTAACCCTGTGCAACCTCGTGAGAGGAAAGTGCTGTACCGCAACGAGGGCAGTAAGGCACAATCTTATGACCGTGGTAGAGAAGCTCTTTTGCATCGAGCTGCTTGAATGCCCACCATACGGACTCGATATATTTGTTGTCGTAAGTTATATAGGGCTTTTCGAAATCGGCCCAGAAGCCGATACGCTCGCTCATATCCTCCCAAAGGTCCTTGTACTTCCAGACGCTCTTGCGGCACTTGTCGATAAAGGGTACGATACCGTACTTCTCGATATCTGACTTGCCGCTGAAGCCGAGTTCCTTTTCGACCTCAAGCTCAACGGGAAGACCGTGAGTATCCCAGCCTGCCTTACGCTCAACGTGGTAACCCTTCATTGTGCGATAACGGGGAATAAGGTCCTTGATAGAACGGGTCAGGATATGACCGACGTGGGGTCTGCCGTTAGCTGTAGGCGGACCGTCATAGAAAGTGAATTCGGGCTTGCCCTCGTTCATTTTAACGCTTTTTTCAAATACGTCATTCTCTTTCCAGAACTGACGTACTTCTTTTTCGCTTGCACTGAAGCTGTACTGTGCGTCGATTTTCTCAAACATAAGCATTTTCTCCCATGTTATAAATTATAAAAATACGTATACATAATAACACCCGTTATATATATAGTCAAGAAAATTTTTATCCATAAAATGTTTTTGTCCGTGGTGCACAATTACCTACTTGTTATCAGACAAATTTTGTGATATTATTAAACAATAAACCAACGCAAAGGACGGTCAATTTTTCTATGTCTGATAAAGTTACGTCAAGAAACAGCAGCATCGACCTGCTGAAACTGATATTCACAATCGGCATCGTACTGTTTCATTTCAGCTATAACCGCTCTGCCGATATTCTTTTAGGCGGCTACATATTTATCGAAGGCTTTTTTATGATTACGGGCTATTTTATGATGAAATCCGTAAGCAAAGCAGATGAAAGCAGCCTCAGCAAAGACACACTTGATTTCATCAAGCATAAATACCTATCATTCGCACCGGTGCTTCTTGCAAGCATAGCAGTATTAACCGCTGTAAGCTTTTTCCTGTACCCTCCCACAATAAGCGGCATAATAACAAATCTGCTCTCACTTGCAAGTGAATTTGTACCGCTGAAAGCGGCAGGTATACAAAGCAGTGACATAACAGGTGTTATATGGTCACTTTCAGCCATGATGCTCTCACTTTTCATCCTCTACCCCGTTGCACGCCGCACAGGCTCAAAATTCACACGTCTTATCTGCCCTGCACTTGCGCTTTTCGTTTACGGTGTTATCTGCTATAGAAAAGGATATCTGAACACAATTGCAGGCGACTACTTCATTGTTCCCGTCCAGTCAGGTTTCTTCAGAGGTCTTGCAGGCATCTGCACCGGCTGTATGCTGTTCGACTGCGTAAAATCAACCGAAAGCCACAAAACAACATTGTTCGGCGAAATATGCTTCTTCGGTGCGGAAATCGTGAGTCTTGCCGCAATTTTCGTATTTGCAAAGTTCTTTCCCCTATCATATTTCGACTTCTACGCTCTGCCGTTTTTCTTCATTCTGCTTTACAGCTGCTTGGGCAGAAAATCGATTATCTCAAAGCGTTTTTCGCTTGGCTTTACAAAACATCTCTCTACAGCAAGCCTTATAATCTACCTTGTTCACAACAGCTGGAACTACCACGAAGAGCTTTTTCACCTTCCGACCGACAAAGAGAACTTCCTGCTTTATCTTGTAATGATTGCAGGCTCGTCTGCCGCCGTTGCGCTTCTCGCCCCCATACTTAAAATCTTCTGGAAATTCTCAAAGAAATTCCTTAAAAAGCATTTCGTCGGCGAATAACCGACACAGCTTATCAGACTGTCGGTAAAGTAACCGAGAACACGCACAAGATTTAAAATAAAAACGAAAACCAGGAAGATTTGCTTAAAATCCTCCTGGCTTTTTTGTTGCTTTATTTTGCGGAATAGTCAAGACCATTCCCTACATTTTTTTGCGCGTGTTCTCGGTTACTTTACCGACAGTCTCACAGATTACCGAATAAATTATTGTTTATTTTTCTGCTCCTGCTTTTTGCGGAAATTTGAGCGGTATCGCATTACAAACCAGAGTGCGGTAATAACCTGAAGTATTGCGGCAATAATAAAAATATAGTTAATATCTTCATTTGCAACCGTAAGACGGATGCAGATAAAAAACGACCAGATGAGACCGCTCAGAGTCAGGAGTCGGGCGGTAAGCACCCACCATATCTCGCTGAAAACGAGCATAACTATGAGCGATATCGGAACGGCATAGGCAAAAAGAAGTGCGGATTTATCGACCCAGATATCAATCATACGAAGTATGAAAAACGCGATTGAAGCGATAAGGAAAACCAGACCGACCGAAAGAAGCGGAATAATTATGCGGTTGGTAAGATAAGGCTTCTTCTTCGGCAGTTTCGGCTTTTCGTCGCTTACAAGGTCGTTGAGCGTAACGCCGAAAAGCTCGGCAATTTTATTGAGAACAATAACGTCGGGAACACCGTCGCCACGCTCCCATTTTGAGATTGATTTGTCGGAATAGTTGAGCTTTTCAGCAAGCTCAGCCTGAGTTATATCGGACGCTTTACGAAGCTCCGTAATGTTTTTTGCTATGTTTGCACGAAGCTGTTCTTCCGTCAAGCTACCACCACCTTTATAATTCTGCTTTGATATTATACTATATTATTTTTCAAAAATCAAGCCCAAATTCGTTGAAACTGCGTGTTTTCTACTGTGGGTAGAGAGAAATAAACCGACTCTACCGAAACAAGATTTCGCAGTAGAAATCAAAAAAACACGAATAGGGTGACAAAACACAGCTTAATTGGTTATTATTTTGTCATTGGCATATCATTAATATCATCAGCCAAAAACAACATACACGGAAGGTTTCACTATGGCAAAAGTTAACTACAAATATTATGACGTGACTATGGTATCAAGCATCAGAGAGATGGTTGACCTTGCGCTCAAAGAAGCAGCAGACAAAATTGTTTACAAGTACAAAGTCGGCGACGAAATCAGAAGCATGACTTATGAAGCATTTATCAACCGTATGTATTCACTCGGTGCATATCTCACCGAAAACGGTGAAGGTGCCGGCAGAATCGCCTGCCTCGGTGCAAACAGCTTCAACTGGATTACGGCATACTTCACTGCTCTTCGCAGCAGCGGTGTATTCGTTCCGCTCGACGCTCAGCTTCCCGAAAAAGATATTATACATCTTCTCTGCGACAGCAAGGCAACCGTACTTTTCTATGATAAGAAATACGAAAAAATGCTCCGCGAGCATGCAGAAGAGCTGGACGGCGTAAAGCTCTTCATCGGCTTTGACCGAGATGAAGATGACGGCAAGTTTGTTTCATTCACAAAAGCACTCGAAAAAGGTGCAGAGCTTGACAAGAGCGAATATATTGCTCTTACAAGCGACCCCAACGCAATGAAGCTGCTTGTATACACATCAGGCACAACAGGAATGTCAAAGGGTGTTATGCTCAGCGAAAAGAATCTTGTTTCCTGCGTATGTTACGGTCTTCAGGTTTCAACTGTTTTCGATGTCGGTCTTTCTCTCCTTCCCTACAGCCACACTTATGAGAGCGTTGCTGACCTGCTTGTTTCTTTCCACAAGCACTCAACACTCTGCATCAATGAAAACCTTAAGGCAGTTCTCAAAAACCTCAAAACATATCAGCCGGAATATATTTATATCGTGCCTGCAATTGCAGAGCTTTTTGTAAGCAGAATCACACGCGAAATCGAAAATCAGGGCAAGGCGGAAATGTTCAAGCTCCTTGTCAAAGCAAGTAACGCACTTCGCAAAATCGGTATCGACAAGCGCAGAAAGCTCTTCGGCACAATCCACGAAAACTTCGGCGGCAAGCTCCGCAAGATCGTTTGCGGCGGTGCTGCAATCCGACCCGAAGTCGGCGAATTTTTCGACAATATCGGTATCAGCCTCATCAACGGCTACGGCATTACAGAGTGTTCTCCTCTCGTTTGTGCCAACCACGATGCCGCCAACGATTACCACACAGCAGGTATCAAGCTGCGCTGTATCGACTGGCGTATAGACGACCCCGACGAAGACGGCGTAGGCGAAATCTGCATCAAGGGCGACACAGTTATGCTCGGCTACTACAACAATCCCGAAGCTACCGCAGAGGTTATAGTTGACGGCTGGTTCTATACAGGCGACTACGGCTATATCAACGATAAAGAGCAGCTTGTAATCTGCGGCAGAAAGAAGAACGTCATCGTTCTCGACAACGGCAAGAATATCTACCCCGAAGAAATCGAAGGCTACATTCAGGGTATCGATTACGTTACAGAGGTTGTCGTAAGCGGTGAAATGAGCGAAAGCGGTAACGCAAGCGGTCTTACTGCAGAGGTTTTCCTCAGCGAAGACAAATCCGTTGCGGAAGTACTCAAGAGTATCAGAGAAGCTTGTAAGGAGCTTCCGATATACAAGCAGATTTCAAGCGTACGTATCCGCGACGAAGAATTTGAAAAAACAACTTCCAGAAAAATCAAGCGTTTTGTAAACAACAAAAACAAGAAAAACTGAAATCAATCTGTATATATGAGCGTACCCGTTCGCGGATACGCTCTGTTTTTATTGACAAAAAAACAATAAAGGTATATACTTTTATTAATTATATTATAATGAGGTGTAGTATGCCTAACGAAACACAGCAATATCATACGCACATAACATCCAAACATAAATGGTTTGATCTTAATCTCAAAGAGGTATGGCGATACAAGGATCTTATCTGGTTGTTTACCAAACGTACCTTTGTGCTCAAATATAAGCAGACCATTCTCGGCCCTGCTTGGCTTTTTATCAACCCGATAATGACCAGCCTTATTTACACCTTCGTATTCGGCGGTATTGCAGGCATTGAAACAGACGGCGTTCCGCAGATGCTTTTCTATCTCAGCGGCAATGCTATATGGACGTTCTTTTCCACCTGCCTTACTGCAAATGCAAATGCGTTTGTAGCCAACTCCAATGTTTTCGGTAAGGTTTATTTTCCGCGTCTTACCACGCCGATATCAAACGTTCTGTCTTCGGTAATTCAGTTTGGTATTCAGATGGTATTGGTTATCGCCCTGCTCATTTATTATTTAGCAACCGGTGCCGTCCACCCCAATTGGCTTGCCTGCCTTGCAATTCCGTTTGTGTTGCTTATTCTCGGCGTAATGGGTCTCGGCTGCGGCATTATAATCTCCAGCCTTACAACAAAATACCGCGACCTTTCAATTCTTGTCAGCTTCGGTATGTCACTGTGGATGTATGCAACCCCAATTGTTTACCCCATTTCGCAGATTGAAAATGAACTTTTCAGAACAATTCTTATGATAAACCCGGCAACAGCTCCTATTGAGCTTTTCCGTTACGCGCTGCTCGGCCAAGGCACAATTTCAATACCCGGCCTTATCTTTTCTTGTGCTTTTGCAGCAGTAGTAACGATGCTCGGTATTATGGTATTCAACAAGGTTGAAAAAACCTTTATGGATACTGTCTGATTCAGAGGTAATAAGTAATGGAAAATACAAACCGTGAAATAGCAATAAAAATGACAGGTGTCAAGAAGAAATATCGCCTCGGACAAATAGGTGGCGGTACACTTCAGGCAGACCTGCAAAGCTGGTGGGCAAGAGTCCGCGGCAAAGAAGACCCCAACTCAAAAATCGGCCAGGAGCAGCGCCTCGTCGGTCAGACATTTATGGCGCTCAACGGCATTGACCTTGAAATATACAAGGGTGAAGCAGTAGGTATCATCGGTACAAACGGTGCAGGCAAGAGCACTATGCTCAAGCTTCTCTCGCGTGTTACCGCACCCACAGAGGGTGAAATAGATATCTACGGCAGAATAGCCTCAATGCTCGAGGTCGGTACGGGCTTCAGCCCCGAGATGACGGGCAGAGAAAACGTATATATGAACGGTACAATCCTCGGTATGACAAAGGCTGAGATTGATGCCAAGATGGAAGATATTATCGAGTTTTCCGAGGTGCGTGACTTTATTGATACACCCGTAAAGCGTTATTCAAGCGGTATGTACGTAAAGCTCGCCTTCTCCGTTGCCGCCCACCTCGACAGCGAAATTATGATTATGGACGAAGTCCTCGCCGTAGGTGATATGGCATTCCAGAAAAAATGCCTTACAAAAATGAAAGAAGCCTCCACAAAAGACGGCAGAACAGTTCTCTATGTCAGCCATAATATGAACACTATCCGCCAGCTCTGCGAACGCTGCATAGTTCTCGATAAAGGCAAGGTAATCTTTATTGGCGATGTTGAAGAAGCAATAAACATATATCTGAATTCTGCTACCGCAGAAGAGCAGGTTTTAACCAATTTATCAAGCAGACCCAGACCGCAAAGCACAAACAAAAAGGCTTTTATGAACAGCATAGAGTTCAGCGGAAAAGAAGACTGTGTTTTTTTGCGTGGCGAAAAAATATCACTTACTCTTGACTGGAAAGCAAAAGCCGACATTGACGACGTACGGTTCCGTATGATTGTACGATACAGTAACGATACAGCAGTTGGTCTTGTTCAATCAGACATAATAGGTTCATTCAAAACAGATAATGAGCAAAAATCCACATTTGCTTTTGATACAAGTTTGTTAGCAGACGGCAAATACTTCCTTAGCATAGCCCTTTATCAGAATGACGATGTAGGAAACAGCGTAATTTTGGATCATGTTACGCGAGCATGCTGTTTTGAAATTATCAGCGATTTGGATAACGAAAAGGCTCTTGTATGGGAGCACCGTTGGTGGGGCTCTGTACGCTTCCCTGATCTTGAAATCATCAGTTAATGAAAGCAGGAATATATTTTGGAGAAGATTACACTCAACAAAATAATCAAAGAAAACAATACCATAACGTATGATTTTTCAGCAACTGACGGATTGAGCAAATATTTTTCCGATATACCTTTTACAATTGAATACCGGGAAGACATTACTTCTGTGCCGGACTCTGTAGCGGCTGTTCCGTTTGTATGTAATGTTTTACCCATTATCTGGCTGACCGATTCAGAACTTATTCTCGATGAACTCGATAAAGCCTTATATGATTGCATTCCTGAAGTAAAAAAAGGTTATGAAACCATATTCCCCGAAAGTACATTTGCAGGCATAATAACAGCACAAAAAATCGTCCCCTGCAATTGTTCACCAAGCAATAATTGTGCCTTGATGTTTTCCGGCGGACTTGATGCCGTAAGCTCTTTAGTATCTCACCTTAACGAAAAGCCGGACCTTATTTCGATATGGGGATCTGATATAAAATATGACAATGTTCAGGGTTGGGACATAGTTCATAACGGCATCACAGAGTATGCTGATAAATTTAACCTTAGGGAAATAACCATCCGAAGCCGTTTCAGAGATTTTGATCTGGAAGACCTTTTGGATAAAGATTACAGTCAGCAACTGCAAAACGGTTGGTGGCATGGTGTAAAGCATGCACTGGCACTTCTCGGCCACGTTGCTCCATACGCCTATCTCAAAGGCTATTCAAAGCTATATATAGCATCTTCCAACTGTCCTGCAGACGGCATAATCCGTATTGCTTCCAGCCCGTTGACTGACAATTATGTAAGATTTGCAAACTGTGAAATAATTCACGACGGTTATGAAAACAGCAGGCAAGATAAAATTCGCAATGTCGTTGATTTTTGCAACAATTCAAACACGCAGGTATCTTTGCATGTTTGTTGGGAATCTCAGGAAGGCAGTAACTGTTGCCGTTGCGAGAAATGCTACCGTACAATGGCAGGCATAATCGCCGAAGGCGCTGATCCGATCTACTACGGATTCCGACACACTATAGAAACTCTGCCCGATATGCGAAGCTATCTTATAGATTTTAAAAACCTAAGTCCGGATGTTGCACAAAGACATTGGATCCATGTTTATAACGGCATTCATAAAAATCTTGATTCAGTAAAAAAGCAACCGTATTGGAAAGACGTTAAATGGATTGCCGAATCGGATTTTCTGCACCCCGAAACAATAAAACCGTCTTTGCGTTTCAAAATGGGAGAAAAAATGTCCGCTTTTGGTTTTTATAGATTTTTGCATCGTATAAAAACAGCAATACTAAAATAATATCTAGGATGTTCGTGTATGGGAATTCTTTTCAAATTACGCAAAATACTGTCAAAAATTCCTTTCCTGAAAAAGTTTTGCCTTAAGCTTCTGGAAATGAAGAGCAACTTTTCAGTATGGCATAACAGTGTTTACCCTGTCTGTAAATTCAAAATGTTACATCCGAAATCACCCTTTCTGGTATTCACACCTACGCACGATAATCTTGGTGACCATGCCATTGCGTTTGCTGAGAAAAAAGTTTTTGATTCATTAGGTGTAAAATACTTTGAAGTCAGTGAGTATCAACTGAGAAAAATACATAAGCTGAATAAACTTAACTGTTTCAACGGCAAGCCTGTATTCTTGCACGGCGGCGGATATCTCGGTACAATTTGGTTTGATTGTGAACTGCTGTTAAGAGAATTGATTGAAGCAAATCCCGAATCAAAATTTTTGGCGCTGCCCAATACAATCTACTATGACGATACTGATTTTGGAAAAAGCGAACTTGAGAAATCTGCAAAGATATATAATTCACACAAAAATCTGCACTTTTATGCGCGCGAAAAATATTCCTTCAAAATAATGAAAGAGATATATAACAGTGTAAGCTTATCTCCCGATATTGTTCTTTCATTAAATGAAAGCGAAAATTTTGCAGAAAGAAGCGGCTGTTTGCTTTGCTTGCGTAATGATAAAGAAAAAACACTGAACTCAACACAATGGGAGGCTGTTGAGCGATTTGCCGATACTGCTTTTTCTGGTAACTTTACATATACGGATATGAGCGGAGGCGGCACTGTCAGAATCAGTGACAGAGAAGCGGAATTGAATAAAAAATTCAGCCAGTTCCGCTCTGCCGAATTGGTTATTACAGATCGCCTGCACGGTATGATTTTTTGTGCTGTTACAGGTACACCGTGTATTGTTCTGAACAGCCAGAGCCACAAAGTCAAAGGCTGCTATGAATGGATAAAAGATCTGGAATACATTCATTTTGCGGATGATACGGAACAGATTTCTGAAATTTATAAATCGATTCCCGGAAAAGTATTTGTATACGATAATAAAAAATTTGACTCTATGTTCGATGAACTGAAAAAAGATATTCTGAAAACCTTGAGTTAAAGATTAAGAAAGGAGGGCTGGTTGTGGACTTAATTTCAATTATAGTACCTGTTTACAATGTTGAAAAATACATTCATCAATGTGTTGATTCGATTATTAATCAGACATATACAAACCTTGAAATTATACTTGTTGACGACGGCAGCCCCGACAACTGCGGCAAAATCTGCGACGAATATGCCGCAAAAGACAGCCGTATCAAGGTTATTCACAAACCTAACGGCGGCCTTTCGGATGCTCGTAACTGCGGTATTGAAGCCGCTGACGGCGAATGGCTTATGTTTATAGACAGCGACGATTGGATTGAGCCGGATATGGCGCAAAAACTGCTTGATGCTGTAACAAAAGAGAAAGCAGATATGGCAGTGTGTTCTGTTACGCTCTTTAACGAAAAAGAAAGACTCACCCCGGACAACTATCTTTCACCGGCAAGAACCGTATCAGGAATTCAGCTGTTAAAAGAAAAATGGCTGAACGTTCAGTTTATAATTGCGTGTAACAAGATATATAAAAAAGAGCTTTTTGAGAATATCCGTTATCCTGTCGGCAAATTACACGAGGATGAGTTTGTAATACACTATCTGTTGTATGAAGCCAAAAAAGTATGCGTTATTGAAGATAAGCTCTATAATTACAGACAAAACGAAAACAGCATAACGGGCAGTAAGTATTCCCCCCGCAATCTGGACGCTTTTTTTGCAATTGCTGACAGAATTTGTTTTTACAACCAAATAAATTGCATTGACTGCGCCGAACCGCTTATAAGTTACTACTATACAACCCTGATAGAAAAATATTTTACACATATTTCAGATCCTGCATTCAAGAAAAAGCTGAAACGTTGCAGATATAACAGCTTTTCTGTACTTGCGTTTTTCCTCAGGACAGAAAATGTATCGCTGAACGAAAAAATAGCAAAAATCTGCTTTTCTTTTTTCCCGGGCCTTTATAAAAAACTGTTTTTAAAATGATTTCAGGAGTCAGTACTATGCCTCATATCAGTATAATAGTGCCTGTATACAATACAGAAGAGTATCTGCCTTGTTGCATAAATAATATTTTGAATCAGACCTTCCGTGATTTTGAGCTGATTCTGGTGAACGACGGTTCAACGGATTCGAGCGGTAAAATATGCGATGAATTTGCCGCAACTGATACTCGCATCCGCGTTATACACAAGAAAAACGGCGGAGCTTCCGATGCCCGCAACCATGGTCTGGACATTGCAACAGGCGAGTGGATTATGTTCTTTGACAGCGATGACTGTTTCGAACCTGATATTGTTCAGACGCTTTATGATACGGCCAAAAGAGAAAACGCCGATATGTCTGTGTGCAGCATAGATTTATTTGATGATGAGTGTTTGGAAGAAAAATATATACCCGACCACTTTATTGTAAACCCCGGAATTTTTTCGGGCGCAGAAATTCTTGCAACAGGTCATGTTCCGACAATATACGTTACCCCCTGTTGTAAAATTTTCAAAAAAACTCTTTTTGATAACCTGCGTTACACTGTCGGAAAAATATGCGAAGATGAGGCTATTATTCACCGCATTCTCCACAGATGTGAAAAAATAGTCGTAACAAGCGATATACTCTACCATTACCGTCAACTGCAAAACAGCGTATCTCACACCGTTTCACCCAAAAAGCTTGATACTTTATACGCTTTTTACGACAGGTTTTTCTTCTACAAGGAAAATAAAATTCAGAATTCAGATATTGTCCTCAACTCCTATTTCTGGAATCTGGATTACTACTATTTCAAGGTCGAGAAAAATGCCGAATCTGCACCGAAGCTTCGTGAGTGTCTGAAAAACACACGCAAACTTATACCTTATTATCTCGGTGTGAAAGATACATCGGTAAAAGAACGGCTTTTGAAGCTTATTTTCTGCATTTCTCCCGCAGTATATAAACTGATAACTAAAAAATGACAGGTAACCTGCTTATGCAAAAATCTTTTGAAAACTGGCTTGTTGCTTCGGATATCGACGGTACGCTCAACTCCAAGCTGCGTACACTCCCCGAAATCAACAAAAGAACAATCGACCGTTTTATGGCAGGCGGCGGTAAATTTACCCTCGCTTCAGGCAGACCGGTGCGTTCACTCGAGCGTGCATACCGCAAGGTAGAGCCCAACTGCCCTGCCGTAATCCTCAACGGCTCGGGTATCTATGATTTCAACAAGCACGAGCTGATATGGAAAAACACAATATCTGCTGAAGGCAGAGAGTTTGTCAGACAAATGAGAAAGAAATATTCTCACGGCCTTAACAGACTCGAGGTCGGCATATTCGGCATTGAGAAAGCCTATATAACCGACAAAGGCATTCTCTCGCTCGGTCAGGTTTTCTTTGACGATGTGCCGTATATAATCACGGATATCGACTCAGTGCCCGATGACGATTGGTTCAAGGTTATTTTCTGGGGCAATCCGCTCACAATCAAGAAGCTCAAGGCTGATGCAGAGAATGCAAAGGACATCGCAAACTTTATGTCCTCATCAATCGTTACCTTCGAGATGCTCGAAAAAGGCGTACACAAGGGTACGGCAGTGCTCAAGCTTGCCGAAATCCTCGGCATCGACCGCGAGCACACTGCCGCAATCGGCGACTACTATAACGATTGGGATATGCTCAAATCAGTCGGATTTCCTGCCTGTGCAGGTCAGGCACCCAAGCCGATACATGATATATGCAAATACGTCGCCTGCCACTGCAACAAAGGCTGTGTAGCAGACCTGCTCAAAGTAATAATGAGCGGTAAAGCAAAGGCATAAATAAAACGAATTGATTTATCAATTCAAATCATGTTGCACTGCAACAAATCATGGCTGAAAGCCAAATCATGCGTCAGCAAATCATAAAATATAAAAGGGGCCGTAAGACTGATTTTTTTCGGTCATACTGCCTTTGCTTTGCATATCAATTGGATTGAGTTATTAAAAAGATGATTTGCCTTACGGCACGATTTGATTTTTACAAAATCGTGATTTGCAAAATTTCATTTTGCGTGATTTGCGTTTTTCCCAAAACGCATTTATAATAATATTATTCTTGACAAAATTATTACTTGGATTTATAATTTTATAATGTGGTTTGATGTGCTGTGGACTCATCCACAGCACATTTCAGTTTTTTAAGGAGCTTTTATTATGAGCAAAACAGTTTTGCCTGCAGGCTACAAGTCAACACTCAGCGTACACGACACGCAGATAGCCATAGGCTCAATCAAGTATATTTTCAATAAAAACCTTTGCAAGGCACTCAACCTCAGCCGCGTTTCCGCACCGCTTTTTGTCGATGCAAGCACAGGCTTCAACGATGACCTCAACGGCATCGAGCGTGCAGTTGCCTTCGATATCAAAGAGACAGGCAGCGTCGCACAGGTTGTTCACTCGCTTGCAAAATGGAAGCGTTACGCTCTCTATAAATACGGCTTCAGCGTCGGCGAGGGTATCGTTACAGATATGAATGCAATCCGCCGCGATGAGGAGATGGACAATATCCACTCAATTTACGTCGACCAGTGGGACTGGGAAAAGGTTATCTCACGCGAGCAGCGCAATACCGACTTCCTCAAAGAAACCGTTGACGGTATCGTCGGCGCAATCTGCGACACTCTCGACAAGGTTAAGGAAGCATATCCCGATATTACCGTTACTCTCAACCGTAACGTCAAATATATCACTACATACGAGCTTGAGGCTCTCTACCCCGATATGACATCGAAGCAGCGCGAAAACGCTGTTGCAAAAGAATACGGCACAGTATTCCTTATGCAGATTGGCGACGTGCTCGCTTCGGGCGAAAAGCACGACGGACGTGCACCCGACTACGACGACTGGACTCTCAACGGCGACCTTCTTTTCTACAACGAAGTGCTCGGCTGTGCGTTTGAGATTTCATCAATGGGTATCCGTGTCGACGAAGCCGCACTCCGCTCTCAGCTCGAAAAAGCAGGCTGTCCCGAGCGTGCAAAGCTTATGTTCCACTCGCTGCTGCTCGACGGTACACTGCCGCTTACAATGGGCGGCGGCATAGGTCAGTCCAGACTTTGTATGCTTATGCTCGGCAAGGCACATATAGGCGAGGTTCAGGTCTCCGTATGGGACGATGAAACAGTACGCATCTGCCGCGAAAATTCAGTTGAACTTCTTTAAAAAGGAGATACAGATATGAAACATTTACTTAAACTTTCCGACCTTACAAAGCAGGAGATTATTGACATACTCGACCTTGCAGATCAGCTCAAATACGCCAAGAAAAACGGCATTGAGCACAAGTATCTTGCAGGCAAGACTCTCGGTATGATATTCCAGAAATCATCTACAAGAACACGTGTATCCTTCGAGGTAGGTATGTACGACCTCGGCGGCAGTGCACTCTTCCTCAGCTCACGCGACCTCCAGATCGGCAGAGGTGAGCCTGTAGAGGATACTGCACGCGTGCTTTCACGCTATCTCGACGGTATTATGATCCGTACATTCGACCAGGAAGAGGTTGAAACTCTTGCAAAGGTCGGTTCAATCCCGATAATCAACGGCCTTACAGACTACTGCCATCCCTGCCAGGTGCTTGCAGACCTTATGACAATCCGTGAGCACAAGGGCTCACTCGAGGGCCTCAAGCTCTGCTACATCGGCGACGGCAATAATATGGCAAACTCTCTCATCGCAGGCTGTATCAAGGTCGGTATGAAGGTAAGCATTGCCTGCCCCGATGCATATCAGCCCGATGCCGAGCTTATGAAATGGGCAAGCGAAAACGGCGAATTCTGCTGCACAAGCGATATCGCAGAGGCTGTCAAGGATGCTGACGTGCTTTACACTGACGTATGGGCTTCCATGGGTCAGGAGGGCGAAGCAGAAGAGAGAAAGAAGATATTCAAGAACTATCAGATTAATGACGAGGCTATGGCTATCGCCGCTGAGGGTGCAATGGTGCTTCACTGTCTGCCTGCTCACCGTGAAGAGGAAATCACCGCAAAGGTATTTGAAGAGCACGCAAACGAGATATTTGACGAGGCTGAAAACCGCCTCCACGCACAGAAGGCTGTTATGGTCAAGTGCATGGGCGACGGCACACTTTAATGCACAGCCTTATATCACAAATTATAAATCTGTTTTTTCCTGCCCGCTGTCCTGTCTGTAACGAGATAGGACAGCGGCATATGCATTTATGCGACAGTTGCGAAGAAAACACAGGCAGAATTAAAGACCGCTGCCTCGGTTGCGGCAATCCGCGTACGGGTTGCACCTGCTTCAAAAATAAATTCACGCTTTTGCTCGCATCACCTTTTGTGTACGAGGGCAACCTGCGTAAAGCCATACACCGATTTAAATTTGACGGTGAAACCGACCTTGCAAAATTCTTCGGCAAAGAGTCGGCAGAATGTGTCGCTCATGAATTCGGCGACGTGAAGTTTGATATTGTCACCTGCGTACCGCAGACAAAGCGCAAGCGCCGCAAAAGAGGTTACAACCAATCCGCACTGTTGGCAAAAGTAATCGCAAAACAGCTCTCACTGCCTTATGATGAGTTACTGCTGATAAAAACACGAGAAACCGCAGACCAGCACGGACTTAAGGGTAACGCAAGAATAAAAAATCTGAAAGACGCATTTGCCGCAGATAACCCCGAATCGGTAAAAGACAAAACCATATTACTGTGCGACGACATAAAAACAACGGGCGCTACACTAAACGAATGCCGCAAAACCCTGCTCAAAGCCGGAGCCGCTGCTGTCTGCTGTACGACGATTGCGGTAACGCCTGAAAAATTAGGAATTAGGAATTAAGAATTATGAATTATTTTATCCAAGCTTCAACTCCTAATTCCTAATTCATAATTCTTAATTATAAAACACGGAAGACAGTGGCTGTTGATTTTCTCGGTGATACAAAATTTACTTTGTGCATCAATTTGATTGAGGTATTAAAAACGGAAGACACTTCGTATGAAGCATCTTCCGTTTTATTTTTTATTCAGCTTTTACTTGAGAGGCTTTGACTGCATACCGTAGCAGTTTTCGGCAACTACCTCAAGTGTATAATCGCCCTCGGGCAGGTTTTCGAGTTTGATTGTCACCTTATCGGGCACTTCGTAGTTGTAATACTCTGCAAGAGTTTTGCCGACAGGTGTTCTGTTACCCTCTGCATCAACAGCATAAGCTCTGTAGATGAATATCGGCAAACCATCCTTTGACTCGGCGGCAGCGAATGTAACCTTGTTGTTCTTTACGGTAAGTGTTGTACCCTCTTTGAATTCGGGCAATCTTGATTTGAGCATCTGCTGTGCAGGTGTGTATTTACGCTCAAAGGGGCTGTTAAGTGTGTACTCAACAAGATACTCCTCTGCATTAAGGTCAACAGCTCTCATACGGATTCTGTTGTTTGCATCAACCTCTACAACCCAGAAGCTTGCAACACTGTGATATCCGTCAGGATGTACGCAACGCTCATCGTCAACGGTAAGCTCAACGTAGTAGAGACCACCTGTGCCGAGTGCTGTAAATTCGCCCTGCCAGATTGAACGGGGGTCGTTAATCGGGTAGTGAGAGTGACCTGAGAAATGGACAATCTGAGGATATTTTTTGAAAATATCTGCAAAGTAATTTACGCCCCAGCCGTCAAAATCAGAGCTGCCGTAAACTGTATTTGCAACGTGCTCGTGGTGCATTACAAATATCGGCTTTGTCGGGTCATCCTTTACAGCCTCATTGAGCTGCTCTGTGAGCCATTCTCTCTGATACTCGCTGTAATGGTCGCCGGGTGTTGCCGAAACAGAAATGCCGATAAAGTGGAAGCCGTTGATAACCTCGTGGAAATCGGTCGGCTGACCTGTTATTTCGCTGAAATATTCAACCGCACCGTCGTTGCCCATTGAGCTGCTGTCGTGTGACTTTGCGATAACAGAGAGTGCCTTTGTATCGCCTTTAAGCACTGCATCCTGTGAAGCCTTGAAGCTTGCAAGACCTATCTTTGTGCCGTCGTCACTCAGGTCGCCTGCCATAAGCACTGCGTCGAGCTTATTGTATTCTTCGTCATTTTCTGCGATTTCATAGCCGAGCTTAATCATTTTTTCAACACGTGTTGACTGTGTGTCGCCCATTGTTGAAACGTGAGAGTCACTGCTGATTATAAAACGCATAACAGGTGTAAAATCGTCTGTATCCTCAGGTGCTTCAGGTGACACAAAAAGTGATGTGATTGAAGCGAAAAACGTCAGTATTGACATTAAAAATGCTACTAAACTACTCATATTTATCCTCTTTCATTTGCGAAAGACTGCTCACCATAGCAGCCTTTTCGCTTTTATTATTTCTTTGCCTTAGCAGCCTTGCGCTGTGCACGAAGCTCTGCTGCGTGTGCCTTTTCGGCAGCTTCCTTTGCAGCCTTTTCTTCTGCGGCAATTCTTACAGCCTCTTCATGGCGAATCTTTGCTATATCGTACTTTGCCGATATCTCGTCATAATGGGTGTAGTTTTCCGCCTGAGTAAGAAGTTTTCTTGCATCAAGATACGGCTTAGCCGCACGGTTGAAGTTTGCAAACTCATCACTCATAGCCTTTGTTTCGGCATTGAGAGCCTTTACTTTTTCGCTCAGATGTTTAATTTTCGCCTTTGTCTTTGCAAGTAATTGAGCGTCGCCGCTCTTCTTTATTGCTCTGACAGATTCGTTGAGAGCCTTGAGCTCTGCCTCAAGTTTATCGAGCTTATCGTATTTTTTCTCAAGCTTTGAGAATTTCGGCTGAACAAAAGCTGTGCCATTCGGATAGTACTTGTTGGCATACTTCAAAGCTGTAAGTCTGCTCTTGGCAATTTCAACAGCAGCCTTGCATACAGCCTTATCGCCTTCCATAGCCTTTGCCGCATTCAGCTCTTCTTTAAGTGCATCCTTATCCGCATTTCTGAGCTTGTAAAGACCTGCATCGTAAATCTCGCGGCTCTTCATAACTCTTAATTTGAACTCTTCACCGGAGAATTTATCAAGCTCTTCGCAAACAAACTTTGCAATTTCAATCTCATTATTATAGTCAACATCTGCAAGGTAAGCCTTCTTTGCAGCTTTTTTCTCCGCCTTATCCTTTACGGACTTCCAGGACTTCTTATCAACAGTCTTGGGTGTTTTGTCCTTCATATCACGTGAAGTACGGATAATGTCGACCGCTTCAACAAGGTCGCCGTCGTTGAGTACGCCGTTGCCGTAGTCCTCAAACATACTGCGGATTTTGAGCACGCGGATAACGGACTTCTGCTTTTTCTCGTTGAAATCATACCAGAGATAAGGTATAACGTTCATTGCCGCACCAACAGCAGCAACTACAACGAGCACCTTAAGAAGGCTCAGAAGAATATCGGGGTCATAAAGTGCAGAGTTTGCATTGGTGTAGTTATCCTGACCCTGAACAAGCTGCTCCTTAAGAATCTCGCCAACTGTTTTGCCGTCGCCAAGTACTCTGTTAAGAATCTCGGGACGTGAAGTAACAAGCTTTGCGTTACCTTTGGTAAGTCCGCCTTTTTCGTAAATTTTAGGAATAACGGAGGATGTTGCAAGAGTTATAATAGTACCTATTGTAGCGACTGCGGCAAAAGTACCGTCGATTCGCTCACCTGTTCTGTACTGCTGATAATCGCGGATATCCGCCTGAATTGCAGGGTTGAGAATGTGCATAAACGAACCCATCAGAGCATTGAACCACAGACAGCCCATTATGAGCCAGATTGTAGCACCGTTAAGCTCATTGAGGAACGGCAACATCATAAGAATAAAGATAATGTTGAAAATATTTGTTACAACAAGTACCGCTTTCTTACCCCATTTGCGGACACAGAACGGAGCCAGCAACATACCCCACAGAGAGGCATTTCCGTAAACCGTATAAAGCAGACCGTATGTATTACCCGAGCAGACACCGCCGTAGTTGTAGAGCCAATAAAGCACGTTTGAGTATGCGGATTCAAGGAAACCGATCCAGCCTGCAAGAGAAATAATCCAGAAATACTTATTCTTTGCAACTGCCTTGAGTGCATCAATAAGCTTAATCTGAACAACGTGAGTTCTCGCCTGAACGATTTTCTCCTCGGTGTGTTTATAAACTACGATACAGAGCAGTATACCGCCAACCGTAAGAATCGGATAAAGGAAGCGGTAAACTCGGATATCGGTAGTATTTGTCTTGAAAAGTGAAGAAGCGATAATAGGTGTAAAAAGATTTACAACGCTGGGAGCAAATGAATAAACAATGCTCTTGACCGATGAAACGTATGTACGCTCGTATGTATTGGGCGAGAGAACGTGAATCAGGTTCTCATAAGCATCGTAGAAGAAGTAGTAGAAGAAATGCAAGAGTAAATTGAACAGCAATATGAGTGCACATTTTGCCACGTATCCTCTTGTTTCGCCGAATATCATTCCGTCACCAAGCCAGGAATCAAGCTTGTTGTACGGGAACCATACCATCAGGTTACATATTATAGCCGCCGGAACAGCCATTGTAACAATGTACGGACGGTATTTACCGGCTTTGCTTCTTGTATTGTCAATAATATTTGCTCTTATTCCGGTAAGCGGTATATTTGCAAGTACTGCGATAACATACATTACATACATATCGGTATAGTCGACACCGAGTGTGCTTGTAAGCAAAGTGTTACCTGTACCGAGCAGACAGGCTGTACCGAGCGTGATAATCATATATGCACCGATACCGCCGCCTGAATACGCCGCAATTTCTTTAAAGTTCATGTAGTTGCCGAGAGGCGGAGTCTTCCAGTAAGTTCGCACCTTACCTACGGTCTCCTTAACCATGCCGACACCCTTATTTACAAGTGACATTTCAACACCCACCTATGGTTACTTTTATTTATCTGTATTATCAAAATTCATCTTATTCATCGAAATCATCATCGATGTCATCGCCGGAATACAGCTCATCAAGAAGACCTTCAAAGTATTTGTCGAGGTCTTTTTCATCGTACGGAGCTTGTCCCCACAGTGCACGCTCATAGTCAAAGCTGTGCTCCTCCTCGGGTATCTCGCATACCGCCTCAACCTTCTGACCCGTCATCCATAGCGATGGTGTTATACGCAGTGTATATCCACAACTGCTTGGGGTAAGCCACTCGTGCGGACTTGCCTCCGGTATTGCATAGCGTGACATAATCGCACCGATAATACCGCCGTGGGTTACAACCGCAACCGACTCGACACCCGACTTGAGCATACCGTCTACAATACCCTCGAAGCCTTCGCAGATTCGCTTTGCAAACTCGGCATTACTCTCGCCGAACGGCGGGTCAACGCCCTCCTCACCTGCAAGCCAGCGCGGAAAAAGAGTATGCTTTTCGAGCTCTTCTGCGGTTTTTCCGTCAAACTCGCCGAAATTATACTCTATAAGTGACTCCATCGGCACAATCTCTTTATCAGGATAGATTGCACGTGCGGTATCGGTGCAGCGCTTGAGAGGGCTGCTGAAAACAACCTGAGCAGAGGGATATTTGTAGCTGCTTACCAGCTCGTTAAGCTGTGCTATACCCTGCTCACACAGCGGCGAATCAGTATGGCCGAGATAACGGCCGTCCAGATTTTCCTGCGTAAGAGCGTTGCGGATAAGATGAATTTTGTAGCTTTTCATATTAATCTCCGGAAAAATAATTTATGCTGTTGACATTTGTCAAAACCTTTGTTATACTCTCTGTATATTATTGTTAAACAGAGGTAAATTATGGCTATTGCTTTTTCAAATAGAATTACTGCTTTACGTAAAGAACGCGGACTCAGCCAGAAAGAGGTTGCGATGAGCCTCGGCGTTTCTCAGGCACTTCTCTCACACTACGAAAAAGGTGTAAGAGAATGCGGCCTTGATTTTGTCGTACGCTGTGCAGAATATTTTGGTGTTACAACCGACTACCTTCTCGGTAAGGAGGATAGTAAATACGGTACTTACAACGCTCTTCTCGGCGAATACGGCAAGATACTGTACGAGGATGAAAACTGTAAGTTTGATATAAGTACAATCCTGCTGTGCCTTAGTGCTTTTGCCGAGCGTTTCAGCACTATGGACTCAAGGCTCGGTGACAAGCTGCTCTGGGGTGCCGCTATATCGGAATACAAAATACTTGTTTCAAGTATTGCCGCCGGCAGATTTGCACCGGACTGTGTTGACGTACCGATAAAATGGGAAGACAAGATATTCCAGAACTTTGTAGATGCTGTTTATCAGGGGCTTTTCTACAACGACAAAACCCTGCCGACTGCAAAAATACGCAACGATAAGTTGCCGCCTTTTGCAAATACTCTCGTCACAGCCGTAGAAGATTACGTTATTACACTTGCATCAAGCTACGCTGAGAACGAAGAAAAGTAAAACTTAATTAAGCTGTATTGCCGACATACGGATTTCTCCGTCTGTCGGCTTTTTTTGTTTTTAGCCTTTGAGTACGTTTTTGTAGAGTCTGATATATTCGTTTGCGGAGCGATTCCAGCTGTTGTTGCACTCAAGCGCTCTCTTGACGAGGATATTCCAGCCCTCTTCATTCTGATAGCCCTCTACCGCACGGCGGATAGTGTGGAGCATATCGTGTGCATTGTAGCGCGCAAACGTGAAGCCGTTGCCCTCGTTATCGCCGCTGTCTGTGATTGTGTCCTTAAGGCCGCCTGTTTCGCGTACAATCGGAATCGTACCGTAACGAAGAGCCACCATCTGCGAAAGGCCGCAGGGCTCACTCTTGGAGGGCATAAGGAATATATCTGCACCTGCATAAATCTTGCGTGCAAGGTCAGGCACAAAGCCGATACGAAGACCGAGCTGCTCGGGATATCTTGCAGCCATCTCCTTGAAGAATTCCTCATACTGCCAGTCGCCCGAGCCGAGCACTACAAACTGAATATCGGTTGTTGCAAGAAGCTCGTCGAGAATAACCTTGATAAGATCAAGACCCTTGTGAGATACAAGGCGTGTTACAAGGCCGACAACAGGAGTGCGCTCGTTAACAGGCAGGTTGAACATCTTCTGAAGCTCTGCCTTGTTGACTTTCTTTGCGGAGAAATCCTCTGCATTATAGTTGGCAAAAATATTCTTATCTGTTTCGGGGTTGTAGTTTTCAACATCAATACCGTTGAGGATACCCGACAGCTTGAATCTTCTCTGTGCAAGGATATTGTCAAGACCGTGGCTGAACCAGGGATCAAGAATCTCGTTTGCATAAGATGGGCTGACGGTTGTGACAACGTTTGCTGTTTCGATTGCACCCTTCATAAGGTTTACACAGCCGTTGTACTCAACAATATGCTCTGTACCGGGCTGCATACCGAGAACATCGCCGACAAGCTCCATACCGTAAACACCCTGATACTGGATGTTATGGATTGTGAAAACAGTCTTGATATTCTCCCAACCGGGCTGGTCTGCATACATTGTGGAGTAGTATACGGGTGTCATCGCTGTCTGCCAGTCATTACAGTGAATAATGTCGGGCTTGAAGCCGATGTGAGGAATTATTTCGAGCACTGCACGGGCAAAGAATGCAAATCTCTCTGCATCGTCATAATGGCCGTAGATACGGTCACGCTTGAAATAATACTGGTTATCGAGAAGATAATAGATAACACCGTTGTGGCGTGCCTCAAAGATGCCGCAGTACTGTCTGCGCCATGCAACAGGCACGGAAATATGAGTGATAAAGGTCATCGTATCCTTAAGCTCCTGACGGATTGTGTCATAGAGCGGCATTACGACACGCGCACCTATAAGTCTTTTACGCAGTGCCTGAGGAAGCGAGCCTGCAACATCGGCAAGTCCACCGCTGGCAATAAAGGGGAGCGCCTCGCTGGCAGCATATAAAACCTTCATTTCTGTCTCTCCTTTTGTTTTATATTAATAGATTACGGTTTTCTTATCAGATTACAATTCTCTTGCCGACATAAATCGGGAAATCATCTGCACCGACAAGAGTTTTACCGGGCTTGATTACTACAGCCTTGTCAAGGATTACGTTTTCGATATGTGCACCTGCACCGATAAAGCAATCCTGCATGATTACGCAGTTTTTGACAACTGCACCCTTCTCAACCTTAACGCTTCTGCCGAGCACGCTGCCGTCAACCTCGCCCTTGATGTCACAGCCGTCGGAAACAAGGCTGTTTGTAACAGAGCTGTCAATAGCATAAAGAGCAGGCATATCGTCACGTACCTTTGTGTAAACGGGACGGTTTTTGTTGAAGAGGCTGTTTCTGTTTGCGCTGTCAAGAAGCATCATATTTGCACGGTAGTAAGTGTCGAGTGAATCGATTGAAACAACAAAGTTATCTGTTTTCATAGCGCAGATGCGGAGATTATCGACATTAGCCTGGAAAATATCGATTGCCATACTTGTCTTGTGCATTGCGTATGCTTCGTTGATAAGTCTTTCAAGAAGTGCTTTCTTCATAAAGAAAACATTGAGTGAATAGTCAACATCGTCACCGGGTACGCCGACTGCAACTGACTTGACTCTTGAATCCTCACCGACATCGTATGTCATAAGGTTTGAGAGAGCAGGTGTCTTGCCGCGCTTGCAGACAACGCTGATATCGGCATTGGATTCCTGATGGAATTTCATCAGCTCATCAATGCTGAAATTCATAATAACGTTACAGTCTGCAATCAGCACATACTCTTCCTTAGAGCGGCTGATGAAGTGCATATTGCTCTTGAGTGACTCAATGCGGTTGTCGAAAGTACCTGTTTCGGCAAGAGAGAAGGGCGGCAGGAGATACATACCGCTGCGCTTACGGGAAAGGTCCCACGGCTTACCTGTGCCGAGGTGGTCCATAAGCGACTGGTAGTTGCTCTTTGTGATAACACCGACCTTGCTGATACCTGCGTTAACAAGATTGGAAAGTGTGAAATCTATAAGGCGGTATCTGCCGCCGAAGGGTACGGAGCCCATTGTACGCATATTGGTAAGCTCCGGAATAACCTCATCATAAGCATTTGAATGGATAATTGCGAGAACTTCATTTCCTCTGATCATTTTTCATTCCTCCTCACTTTGCAGCAGGCACATCTTCGCCTGCCATAGCTTTGGGAGCAACCTTTGCACCTGTGCCGACTGTTACGCCTGCACCGACAACTGCTACGCCCCAATCGTCACGGTTTTCAACATTCTCAGGCTTCTCGCCGACAACTGCGCCGGACTCGATAACCGCGTTTTCAGCTACAATAGCGTACTGAACAACAGCACCGCTCTTGATAACCGTACCGGGCATAATGATTGAAGAATGAACCTGTGCACCCTCTTCAACAACAACGTCTGCAAAAAGAACAGAGTAGTCAATCTCACCGTCAATGCAGCAGCCTTCAGCCATCATTGAGTTCTCAACCTTTGCGGTAGATGATACAAAGTGAGGCGGTGATGCGGGTGACTTGGAGTAGATCCTCCACTCGTTGTCGGAAAGGTCAAGGTCAACCGAAGGACGGAGAAGGTCAAGATTTGCTTCCCAAAGGCTGTCGATTGTACCGACGTCCTTCCAATAGCCGTCGAAGTGATATGCAAAAAGTCTTTCGCCTGCTTCGTGCATTGCAGGAATAAGATTCTTACCGAAGTCGTTGCTTGAATTCGGGTCAGCCTCGTCTGCTATAAGGTATGCGCGCAGCTTCTTCCAGCTGAAGATATAGACACCCATTGATGCCTTGTTACTGCTGGGCACTTCGGGCTTCTCTTCAAATGCGGTGATTGCACCGTCATCGTCGACAAGCATCAGACCGAAGCGTGATGCCTCATCCCACGGCACTTCGAGCATAGCAATTGTGCAGTCTGCATTCTTCTGCTTGTGGAAAGCGAGCATCTTGGAATAATCCATCTTGTAGATATGGTCACCCGAAAGGATACATACATACTCGGGGTCATATCTGTCGATAAAGTTGATGTTCTGATAAATTGCGTTTGCTGTGCCCTTGTACCACTCACTGCCCTTAATCTGCTGATATGGTGAGAGGATGTGAACACCGCCGCTTGCACGGTCAAGGTCCCATGCGGCACCGTTGCCGATATAATCGTTGAGCTCAAGCGGCTGATATTGGGTAAGGACGCCTACTGTGTAAATACCTGAATTTACGCAGTTGGAAAGAGGGAAATCAATAATTCTGTATTTTCCTCCGTAAGGGACAGCAGGCTTAGCGATGTTCTTGGTAAGAATACCAAGTCTGCTGCCCTGTCCGCCGGCGAGCAGCATAGCAATACATTCAGCTTTCTGTGACATTTCTTGATAACCTCCTTGTTATTTGGGGAAACTTTTTTCAAAGTTCAGTTTGCTTTATTTTGTTTCAAAATTATACTTTTTGAATCAGTATATATTTTGATTATGCGGTCTGCCCACACCTGGAGCTGATACTCATTTCTTATCTGCTCCGACTGAGCCGCAAAGGCATCTGTATCATTTGCACCGTAAAGTGCAGACATCAGACTGTCCTTCAGCTGACCGACATTTTCACTTTCGAAATAATATCCACACGGCAGCTCAAGACTTGAATGTGCAGGGATATTACTGAGCACAACGGGAATTTTCAGGTACGATGCTTCGATTACCGAATACGGCAAGCCCTCACTCCTGCTTGGAGCCAGAAAAGCATCGCACAGCCTGTAGTAGCTTGCAATATCGTTACGCGGCGGCAGAAGGTGAAGCCACTCGGGTATACCGCCGAAACGCTTTGCGATTTTATCCTTTATCTCGTCAATATTTGATGTAAGGATGAGTATAAGCTGCAAATCTTCGCCGCCTGCAATCAGGCTGCTCACAGCCTCGAGTGCAAGGTCGACACCCTTGACTTCATAAAGGAAGCCGAACATCATAAGCGTTTTTGCGCTCTCACTCATACCAAGCGCTGATTTATCGAGAGCCTCATACTCATCAAGCCTCGGAAACCATATTGCATTCTTTGCAGTATATGCAGGATTCTTCGGATAATATTTCTTCGCATCGTCAGTCAGCTTCCGGCTGCAACCGATGAAGGTTTTACCGCTGAGCAAAAACTTTTCAATTATCCTTGCGGCACCGCTGTGGATATGCAGTGCACAGTGCAGGTGCACAACGTGCCTGACTCCCATAAAAGCAGAGGCAAGGTCGAGTATAAGAATATACGGCAGCTTGTAAAAATGCGAGTGAATAATTTTGATATTGTGCCGCTTTATTATACCGCGTACCGTTTTCACATTCTGCAGTAAACTGTCGCCGAGGAAATAAACAGTTGCCTGATTCCGAAGCTCCTGTGCCCATTCACGCTTTGCCGTAGCCGCAGGAAAAAGGTAAACTACCTGCTTACCTTGCGACTCAACAACAGGTCGCAGATATTCGAGCGAATTTATGAAGTTGCCGCGGCAAGGCGATTTGAAATCGGCAAAGTGAAGAATACCCTCAGCCGTATTATTTCTTTTCAACTTTTTTCGGCTCCTTCTTCGCAGGTGCTTTACGCACGAGCTTGAGATAAACCGTGCTCAGACCTGCAAGCTCAAGCGATACGCTCTGCTCGTGGCCGTGCATAGGTCGCTCATTTGTTTTGATTTTGCCTGCCGAGCCCTTACCTGTGCCGCCGAATGCCTCTTCATCGGAGTTGAACACAACCTCGTACGTGCCTGCATACGGTACGCCGATTTCGTAGCCGCTTCGGAATACGGGAGTAAGGTTTGATACGGCGATAATCTCCTTGCCCTTCTTGTCGATTCTGCGGAAGGCGATTACGGAGTTTGAATTATCGTTGCTGGAAATCCAGTTGAAGCCCTCCCAACCGAAATCCGACTCCCAGAGAGGAGCATTTTTGGCATAGAATTTATTGAGAGCGCGGGTATAATCCTGAAGCTTCTTGTGAGCCTCATAATCGAGCAACAGCCAATCGAGACCGCAGTCATATTTCCACTCGATAAACTGTCCGAATTCCTGACCCATAAACAGCATCTTCTTACCCGGATGAGCGTACATATAGCCGAGGAATGAGCGTACGCCTGCAAACTTTTCCTCGTAAGTGCCTGGCATTTTATTTATCAGCGAGCATTTGCCGTGAACAACTTCGTCGTGTGAAATCGGCAGAACAAAATTCTCGGAGAAAGCATAGAAAAATGAGAAAGTGAGACAGTTGTGGTTGTTCTTTCGATGAATACCGTCAAGCGAGAAGTAACGCATACAGTCATTCATCCAACCCATATTCCACTTGAAATTGAAGCCCAGACCACCCATAAACACAGGCTTTGAAACCATCGGGAATGCGGTGGACTCCTCTGCAATCATCATACAGTCGCAGTAATCGCGGAATATAGACTCGTTGAGCTTTTGCAGGAATGCAATAGCCTCAAGGTTTTCGTTACCGCCCTTTTCGTTGGCAATCCACTGGCCGTGGTCGCGGCCGTAGTCAAGATAAAGCATCGACGCAACAGCATCTATGCGAAGTCCGTCAAAATGATATTTGTCGAGCCAGATTGCGGCACTCGACATAAGGAAGCTCTGCACCTGAGTTTTGCCGTAGTCAAAAACACGTGTGCCCCAATCGTAATGCTCGCCCTTACGCGGGTCGGCATACTCGTAGCAGGTTGTGCCGTCAAACTCATAGAGTCCGTGAGCATCCTTCGGGAAGTGAGCAGGCACCCAGTCCATAATAACGCCGATACCTGCCTGATGGCACTTATCTACAAGGTACATAAGGTCTTTTGGTGTGCCGTAACGTGAGGTAGGTGCAAAGTAGCCCGTAACCTGATAACCCCACGAGCCGTCAAACGGATACTCGCTCAGCGGCATAAACTCGATATGCGTGTAGCCCATACCCTTAACATAAGGAATAAGCTCATCCGCCATAGCACGGTAGGAAAGGAAGTTGCCGTCGTCATACTGCTTCCACGAGCCTGCGTGAACTTCGTATATATTTACGGGGCTTTCGTAAACGCTTGTCTTCCTGCGTTTTTCCAGCCACTTTGAATCGTGCCATTCGTAGCCCTCGATATCGTAGAGCTTTGATGCGTTGGCAGGTCTTGTTTCGGCGTGGAAAGCAAACGGGTCACACTTGAAAAGCTCTCTGCCGTCTTTGGTGCGGATTGCGTATTTGTAAGTATCAAACACCCTAAGACCGCTGATTACGGTTTCCCAAACTCCGCTGTCGTCAACCATATACATAGGCGAAGCACCGCCCTGCCAGCCGTTGAATTCGCCGACAACGCTTACCGAAACAGCGTTTGGTGCCCAGACACGGAAAACAACGGAGCCATCTTCACAAAAATGCGCACCGAGATATTCGTAAGCCCTTGCGTTTTCACCCTTGTTAAACAGGTAAAGAGGGACATTGCCCATTTTAACGACACTCTCCTTTCACGCACATAGCGTCAGAGCATAATTATACAAAATTATCATAGCAAATATCACATCGAAATTCAAGTATTTATTTGCATTTTGTTACAAGAAATCTATTAAAAATCTTTATTATTTGTACAGTTTGTTACAAAATTCTTTCAAAATTTCATCAAAAAGAGCAGTCGCTGATTTTTTCGCCTTATCAACAACTTTCAGTTCCGCCATTTTTCCTTTATTTTTGCTTTTTTCCAAAAATTTATTTATCAAATTATTAATAACTTGTTAAGAAATTTAGACTTTTTTAAGTTATTTTTAAGGTTGGGGTGCTATACTTCATCTTGTATTTTTGTTTTATGAGAAGTATGCAACCACGGAGGAAGAAATGACACCCACAAAAAGAAACGAAATTTTAGCACCTGCTACAAAATCATTCTACAAGGTGCGTGAATTCAGCACAATAAAAGAGCTTCTGCGTCAGACTCAGGAGCTTTACGGCGAGCGTAACGCATTTGAGCTCAAGCTCAAAGACGGTTCGCGTTTCGTCACATATAACGAATACTGCAACGAGATAAATGCTCTTGGCACAGCCCTGCTTTCAATGGGCTACAAGGGCAAGCACCTCGCCATATCTGCCAACAACAGATACGAGTGGTGCCTGAGCTATATGGCAATCATCAACGGTGTCGGTGTAGCCGTACCGATTGATAAGGAGCTTCTCTTCCCCGATATCAACGGCATTCTCGAAACCTCCGGAAGCTCTCTTATTTTCTGCGATAAGCATCTTCTCAAAATTCTCGAAAGAGAAAAGATGAACCCCGATATCCAAATCATCTGCTTTGATTACGAAGAGGATGAAGACGGTATCCTTTCTTTCTCAAAACTCATCGAAAAAGGTAAAGAGCTTCTCGCTTCGGGCGACAAATCATACACAAGTATCGTTATAGACCCGGACAAGATGTGTTCACTTCTCTTCACATCGGGTACAACAGGTGCGGCAAAGGGTGTTATGCTCTGCCACCGCAACTTCTGCTTTGAAGTCAAGTCTGCAATGAGCGTGCTCAAGATTTACCCTGAAGATACAGGCATCTCGATGCTTCCTCTTCACCACACATACGAGAGTACAATTATCCTCTTCTTCGCCCCCTACTGCGGTGCAAAAGTAACATTCTGCGACGGTTTCAAGTACGTTCTTCGTAATATGAAGGAGTTTTCGCCTACTATTTTCGTTGCCGTACCTCTCATTCTCGAAACGGTACACCGCAGACTTATGCAGAGAATCAAGGCAAAGCCTCACGGCGAATTCCTCTTCAAATTCGGCACTAAGGTCTGTAAGGCAGCAAGCAAAGTCGGCATCGACCTTCGCAAGGTATTTTTCAAAGAGATTCAGGATGCATTCGGCGGCAATATGCGCCTTATAATCTGCGGCGCTGCTCCCATCCGCCCCGAAATCCTTCGTGACTTCGAGGCATTCGGCATCCAGATTCTTTTCGGCTACGGTCTTACCGAGTGTGCTCCGCTTGCCGCTATGAATAACGACAAGCTTCACCTTGCCGAATCCGTAGGTCTTGCGCTGCCCGGCACTCAGGCAAAGATTGTTGATCCCGACCCACAGACAGGTTGCGGTGAGCTTTGCGTAAAGGGTCAAATGGTAATGCTCGGCTACTACAACAACCCCGAAGCAACGTCCGACGTAATCGATGATGAAGGCTACCTGCACACAGGCGACCTTGCAAGAATCGACGAGAAGGGCAGAATTTATATCAGCGGCCGTATCAAAAACGTTATCGTTACCGAAAACGGCAAGAACATCTACCCCGAAGAGCTTGAGTATCACCTGAGCCTCAATCCCCTTGTAAACGAGGTTATGGTTTACGCCGATACAAACAACAAGGGCGAAACAGTAGTCAAGTGTGCTATTTTCCCCGACGATGAGGCACTTCATGAGCACTTCGGCGAAAAAGATTACTCCGATGATGACCTGCAGGAGCTTTTTGCAGACGTTGTCAAAGAAGTAAACCACAAGCTTCCGCAGTACAAGCACATCAGAGGCTTCCGCCTGAGAAAGGCTGAATTCCTCAAGAGCGCTTCCAAAAAGATTCTCCGCTTCAAAGAAGAAAACTTCACCGACGGAACAAACTAAAAAAACCGGCTGATTCGTCAGCCGGTTTTTTAATTAGGAATTAGGAGTTAGGAATTAAGAATTATTTCACGCTGTAGCAGATGATAACCGCTTTGGGTGTTTCGTTTATTTCAAGCTCAATACCTGCCGACATAAGCTCGCTGCCTTTCATTTCAAATGTAACGTCGGGATTATCATAATCGTAAAGCACATAAGTTGCATCAGCTTCAAGGCCGCTCATAACAAGAGTATAGCTGCTGTTTTCTACATTCTCACGCTTATAGATAAGTGCAACACCCTCTGCCGCATCGGTATCAAACTGCATTGCAAGATACCTTGATGTATCGAGTCCGCCGTTGTCAAGCGGATAGTAGTTGCCGACCATATACTGTCTTACATCCTGATAGCCGAGTCGCTGTGAGCACGAAATAATATTCGTACGGTCGGCATACTCGCCCTCAACGTAGGCACAAGTGCCGTTGTAGGGAAGCCAGAATGAGAGACCATAGGTCTGCGACTGTGTAGCTTCAAGGATATCAGCTTTTGAATTACCCTCACCGTCCATACAGTTGTAGTCACTTCTCCAAAGCGGAATACTTCTGCGTGACATCTCAAGGTCGAGTCGTTTACCGCCAGAACAGCAGTTATCTATCATCAGACCCGGATTATTAGATTTAAGTGTGTCAAGCATTTTATAAAAATTGGTAACATAGTGATTTTCGGTGAAGCCTTTTCTGCCGTCACCCCATCTTGAGTCAGCCTCTTCCCAATAGGGTTGCGGCTCGGGAATACTGTCGATTCGCAAGTAATCAACGCCGTTCGCATCGATTGAACGCTGCATAATGCCCGTAATATACTCAAGGCAATCCTCGTTTGCAAGGTTTACGCAGTTTCGCTCTTCATCCTCTTCGACAAGCCAGCCTTCGTGCTGTATACATTCGTTATAAACCTCTGTGCCCGTACTGCAACGCTCAGGCTCATGCCAGAGAAGGAAACCTATACCCTTTTCGTTTGCCGCTGCAGAAACCTCGGCAAAGCCGCGGTCAAACTTATTCGGGTCAACGTACCAGTTACCTACGCTGTCGCCCCAGCTTGTACGGATGGGATACCAGCCTGCATCTACCCAATAGTAGTCAACAGCCTCTGTAAACCATTCGGGAAGCGACTCGATATTTGCAAGAAGCGAATCAATTGTAGACTCAGGCCATTCAACGCCAAGACCCGAAGTTGTAATCTGCTTTGTGCCCTCGGGGTATACGCAGTCCTTTGTCCAGTTACGGAAGGAATTGAAGCCTTTTACGGCGTTATCGCCCGAATAGAAAGTAAGCGAAACCAAGGGAGAGCGTACGGACTCATCGGGAGCAAGATAGCCCTTGAGAGTTTCCTGCTTTGCCTGCACCTTAACTCCGTCAGAAGTTTGAACAAGCGAAGTATACCACTGACCCGACCAGCCTACCGCAAGCACAGCAGACAAATCCTCACCGTGAATATTGAAATAAGGAAGTACGGATTCCGTTCTGCCGCCGTTAGCGGTAAGAGTCATCGGAACAAAGCTGAGAGTGGACTTCATAAGCTGGAAATCATCTGCCGCAGGCTCACTGCCTTTGCTCATATAAACATCTGCAGTGCCTGTCGGAACAACGCAATCCGCCGCATAGAGGTCTTTTACAACGGGGGAATTTTCATCGGCTGTATTCTCGACAAAAACAGTCCATTCGCAGGTTGCACAGTCTTCATAAATCGTAGCCTCAACAGTTGCGACGATGCCGCTCTTTGCGTGAGTGAGCGTGATATATGTCGTTTTGCCGCCGCGGTAAACCGCACCTGATTCGCTCTCACTGCCGACAGAAATATCCCAATCCTTAATGTTCTTTCCGAGCGACTTACCGCCTACCGTAAAATTATAGGCAGGGTTATCGGTACAGAGCACGTTTTCGTTATACCATTTGCGGCAAGCGTCTTTTTCTTCGGCTGACACTGTAATTTCCTCGGCAGTAATGCTGTCGAAAGAAATCTCTGCAGTTGACGTAACATCAACCGCCGCACGGTCAAGCAAAAACTTGAAATTTGAATCAGGCACTGCAAACGATGAAATCAGAAGCAGAAACGCCTGTATTAAAGAAAGGAAAACTTTCACAACTTAAACCTCCGTAGCTTTTCTGAAAACAATTATACTCTATCGGCTTAATATTGGCAACACAAAAGTATTTTTCCTTATTGCAATTTTTGCCGATGTGATTTAAAATAAAAACGAGGTGAATATAATGAGTTTTACAGAAATTTTAAACCACGTCAAGCAGATAATAGTTGCACTTTTAACGCTTGTTCTTCCGCTGCTCGGTATTGATTCAGTCGATTACGGCGCAAAAGCACCCGAGGCTGACACGGTACGCATAATGTCGTTCAACGTACGCAACGGTGAGCACGGCAGAGGCAAAAACGTGCCGCAGCTTATTGCCGACTATATGCCCGATTCCGTAGGCTTGCAGGAGTGCGAAGGCACCTGGTATATGACACTTCAGGCATATCTTAAAGACAGCTACGGCATTGTCGGCACAGGCAGACTGACAGGCGTAAAATACATCGGCGAAGCCACCGCAATTATGTACCGCAAGGATAAATACAACCTTGTTGACAGCGGCACGATATGGCTCTCCGAAACGCCTGACAAGGTTTCGATAGGCTGGGATGCAAGACACCACCGCACCTGCACATGGGTCGTACTTGAAAACAAAGAAACAGGCGAGCAGTATGCTCACCTCAACACCCACCTCGACCATATCGGCCCTGAGGCACGCACAAACGGACTTCAGCTTGTGCTCGACCTTGCAGACAGCTTTGATATGCCTGTAGTTTTAACGGGTGATTTCAACTTCCCCAAGAGCGACCCGCTCTACACTCAGCTTGTTTCGGGCAACCTGACCGATACTCAAGGTATTGCCGAAACCACAATGGACGGCAAGACCTACCACGGTTACAGCGGCGGTGAGGACGGCGAACCGATTGACTTCATCTGCGTAAATGATAAAGTAAGTTCAGTAAAAGAATACCGCATCGTAAGAGATAAATACGATGACGCCTACATCTCCGACCACTACCCGATATTTGCAGATATGGTGTTCTGATTAACACAAAAAATATCCCGAACCTTACGACTCGGTGGCGAAAGGTTCGGGATATTTCATTTTAAGATTCAATTTCAGAAAACATCGCCGCATATGCCGCAGAATTTATCGCTTGTGCCTCTCGGAGCACCGCATTTGGGACATACACCGGCATTGGCATAAGAACCCTGTGACGGAGCGATAACAGGAGCAGCAACAGGTGCAACAGGAGCAGCCTCAGCTTTCTTGAAGCCACCTATTTTAGAAGCAATCTCACCGAGAACAAAGAGAATGCCTGCAAAGAACGCATGCATTATAAAGTTTGATACGGTTGAGCTTGCAAGTGTAATAAACGCACGATCGTATTTCTTGTCTGTATCAGCATAGCTTTCGCAGCTGTCACAGTCATCCATATCTTCGTCTTCGTACATTCCGCCTTCATCGTGCTCTTCTTCGTGTTTTTCCCAATCTTCCAAAAAATCTTCGTAATTTTCCTTATAAGATTTTGCTTCAATTGCATAATTAACAACCGAGGTAATAGCTATACATACTATTCCGAGAACAGCCAATATGCGGAAAATAGTGCCACAACTTTTCATAATCAAACATCCTTTCGAATATATTTGGTATTAACATTATATAATCGTATTTTACAAAAGTCAACAGTACAGATACTGTATCCGACAGCAAGCAATACTTTTTCAATACCGATATTTTTCCCGAGTTCGATTCTCCAAGATAAAAAAATAAAGAGCACACTTACGTGTACTCTTTATTTTTTGGTGACCCGGACGAGAATCGACCGTTTGCTTCGCATACTTATGCCTCGGCGACCCAATGCTTCGCATTCGGTACCCGCCTCACCTCTTTTTGCTGAAATCGATTCACCGAATCGATTTCTTTACGCAAAAACTCTCGCGAGTTCGATTCTCCAAGATAAAAAAATAAAGAGCACACTTACGTGTACTCTTTATTTTTTGGTGACCCGGACGAGAATCGAACTCGTGTTACCGCCGTGAAAGGGCGGTGTCTTAACCTCTTGACCACCGGGCCGGGTTCAGCCGGAACTATTGCTCCGACCTTAAAAATGGTAGCGGCAGTGGGACTCGAACCTACGACACTCCGGGTATGAACCGAATGCTCTAGCCAACTGAGCTATGCCGCCGCAAAAAGCTTGTTCATTGTATTATATTTTTACCCATTTGTCAATACTTATTTTAAAAAAATATTTATTTTTTATAAAATAAACGGCTGCTTTGCTGAAAAAAGCAAAACAGCCGCATTCTCATTGAGTAAAATTACTGCTCAACAGTGTAAACGCTGACCTTCTTGCGGTCACGGCCCATACGCTCAAATCTGACAACACCGTCAACCTTTGCGAAGAGAGTGTCATCGGAGCCCTTGCCAACGTTTGTGCCGGGATGGATGTGTGTACCGCGCTGTCTTACAAGGATGTTACCTGCAAGAACGAACTGACCGTCTGCACGCTTTGCACCAAGTCTCTTGGACTCGGAATCACGGCCGTTACGGGTGGAACCCATACCTTTTTTATGAGCAAAAAGCTGAATGTTTATCTTAAGCATTTGTGTTACCTCCGTAAATTACTTTGATGCTGCGAGGATATTCCTTCGCAAGCGTCCTGATGTGAGCTTCAAGCCCGTCAAGCAACTTAACTGCTTCTGCGGATTCTTCGAGTAGCTCCAAAAGCATATAGCCGTCGTCAGCCTCTGCCTTTGACCTGACATTGAGAAAATCCGTAATCGTGTTTGCGGTGAGATAGGCTGCGGATGAAACCGCCGCACAGACAATATCCTGACCGTGCTCTGCGTATCCTGCGTGGCCGCTGCACTCAAACCCGATGTTAGCCTTGCCCGAACGGACAAACTTAAAGCGAATCATAGCTGATTAGCCGTTGATAGCGGCGATCTCAACCTTAGTGTAGGGCTGTCTGTGACCCATCTTGCGCTTCTCGTTCTTCTTGGGCTTGTAGGTGAAGACAACGATCTTCTTTGCCTTACCGTTCTTGATAGCCTTAGCTGTGACTGTTGCACCCTCAACGTAGGGAGCGCCAACCTTGATGGAGTCGTCGGAGCCTACTGCGATAACCTTGTCGAAGACAACCTCGCTGTCAGCTTCAACATTGAGCTTCTCGATGTAAAGTGTGTCGCCGGCTGATACCTTATACTGCTTACCGCCGGTCTCAATGATTGCGTACATTTTTCTACCTCTTTTATTAAGTCTCGCTATTCAGGGGTACCGCCCGTGAGAGAGCGGATTTGGGCACAATTATAGTGCAACCCGTAATATGCGGCTTAAGTAGTATAACACAAGGGTCAAGGTGTGTCAACAACTTTTTTGAAATTATTTATACTTTTTTAATATGCCTGTTTTGTTGATAACAGTAACAAGTATTGTCGCACAGACAACGCCTGCAATTGCCTGGATACCGTTGGGCAGAATATTGACAAGCGATGCTTTCCAGCCGTACATAAAACCCTCAAAAACGTAGTAGCCGCCAACCATTACAAGCTCTGCAACAACACCGCTGAGTGCGTATGTAACTGTTTTATTATTGATTTTACCGAATGCCTTGATAAGCAGATATGCCGCAAGCGCAACAAGACCCTTTATTACAAATGTTGCGGGAGCATAAACCGCATAGCCGAGAACCAGATCAGCAAGGCCTGAGCCAATACCTGCAGCAAGGAAGCCGTAGAGAGGGCCGAGCAGCCAGCCTGAAAGAAGCACAAAGCAATCGCCGAGATTTATGTAGCCGTTAAGCGGTGACGGAATATGAATAACAAGTGTCGCAACACAGGTAACTGCCGCCAGCAGTGCCGCAAAAACGAGATTCTTAATATTGCTTTTCATATATAACACAACCTTTCTTCTGCAATTTTAGTACTTTGTCGAATTTGTGTCAATCTTAATATTCCACAAATGATTATAATTTTAAAAATGAATTTTTGTTATTATTTCTTTTTATTTTTATACATTGAATATGACTCTGTTTTCTGTTATAATCACAGCAGAATAATCGGGAGGTTAAACCTATGACTTTTGAAATAAAGGGTAAGGATTTTATAAAGGACGGCAAACCCGTAAAGCTGATTTCGGGTGCGGTACACTATTTCCGCAATATGCCCGACACGTGGAGAGATATTTTCAAGAAGCTCAGAGCGATGGGCTGCAACTGTGTTGAGACATACTGTGCGTGGAATATGCACGAAAAACAGCCGGGTGAATACGATTTTACAAACAACCTCGATATAGCATCATTCCTTAAAGCCGCAGGCGAAGAAGGCCTTATGGCGATTGTCAGACCCGGCCCGTACATCTGCTCCGAATGGGAATTCGGCGGTCTGCCGTGGTGGATTCAGGCTGACGAAGACATTGAAATCCGCTGTATGAACAAGGCTTACATAAAGCATTTTGACCGTTACCTCGACAGAATGTGTGACGAAATACGTCCTCTGCTGTGCACTAACGGCGGCAACGTAATTATGGTGCAGTGCGAAAACGAATACGGCTACTACGGCGATGATAAAGAATACCTGAACTACCTCAAAGAAGGCTTTATCCGCAGAGGTATTGACGTGCCGCTTTTCACTTCGGACGGTACAGGCAAAGAGGACCTGCTCGACGGCACGATAGATGGCTGCCTTGCAACGCTGAATTTCGGCAGCAGAGTTGAAGAAAACTTCAAGGCACACGATGAGCTTTATCCCGATATGCCGAAAATGTGCATGGAAATGTGGAACGGCTGGTTTGACGCCTGGGGTGACGAAAAGCACCATACAACCTCTGCCGAGGACTACGCAAAGGTTGTTGACGATATGCTCAGCCGCGGCAGTCTTAATATGTATATGTTTATCGGAGGCACAAACTTCGGCTTCACATCCGGTGCAAACCACTACGCAAAATATCTGCCCGATGTAACAAGCTACGATTACGACGCACCGCTTACCGAATGCGGCGACACAACACCGAAATACTACGCGGTAAGAGATGTTATAAAGAAATATATCGACTATCCCCTGCCCGAAGTGCCTGCAAACCGTGAGAAAAAGGCATACGGCAAAATCACGCTTGACGAATCTGTAGGATTTTTTGATACGCTCGACACTCTTTCGAGTCCGATTCATTCCGACGTGCCAAGATGTATGGAGCACTACGGCACAGGCTACGGCTACATTGCTTATCAGACCGTACTCAACAGAGAATATGATGACGTTGAGCTGAATCTTTCCGAAATCGGCGACAGAGCACAGGTGTACATCAACAAAGACCTTGTCGGCATAATCTACACAAACGACGACGAGCTTTGCGTTGACATTACGGCAAAGAAAGGCGACGTGCTCACAATTCTCTGCGAAAATATGGGCAGAACAAACTTCGGCCCGAAAATGATGAAGAAAAAAGGTATTGCAGGCAGATGTCTGCTCGGCGGCAGAATCCACTTCAACTGGAATGTTTATCCTCTGCCGATGGACAACCTCGATAAGCTCACATTTGCAACCAACAAGCCCGAAGAAAAATCCGCATTTTACAGAGGATATCTCAACGTTGATGAGGCAAAAGACACCTTCCTCAGACTCGATAATTTCACAAAGGGATTTGTAACGGTAAACGGTTTCAACATCGGCAGATACTGGGAAATCGGTCCGCAGAGGACACTCTATATCCCTGCCTCTCTGCTCAAAGAGGGCAAAAACGAAATTATCGTATTTGAATCCGACGGAATTAAGGGCACACCCGAAGTTGAATTCTGCGACAAGCCCGTATTGGAATAATGGCAAAGCAATTCCCTGAACGTAAGAAAATAAGATTATCTGATTACGATTATTCAATGCCCGGTGCGTATTTCATTACAGTGTGTACGGCAAACCGAGAGAAAATTTTCTGGTCTGACCGTAGGGGCGAACTGTGTTCGCCCGCTGTTACACTAACTGATATCGGAATAATCGCAGATAATGAAATACAAAAAATAAACATAATATATGACGCTGTTCGTGTCGAAAAATATTGTATTATGCCCGACCACATACATTTCATCATTTCTATCACAGGCGATGAAAACGGGCGAACACAGTTCGCCCCTACGATATCGAGGATAATCAAGCAATTCAAAGGGTCAATTACAAAACGAATCGGCAGAGCAATCTGGCAGAAATCATTTTATGACCATGCAATACGCAATCAGCAGGACTATGATGAGATATGGCAATACATCGACAACAACCCTTTAAAATACTCCCTTGAAAAACAAGAAAAAGGAGCACGCGATGAACAGTAAAATAATACGCGATTTTGCACCGACGAAAGATAACAACCGAAACAGCGAAGGTGCGTTTATTACGCTGAAAAACGGTAATATTATGTTTGCATACTCACGCTACGGCGGCGAGGGTGACGATGACGGTGCGGCGGCAGATATTTACGCAAGCATTTCGGCTGACGGCGGCGAAAGTTTCGGTGAGCCGTATCCGCTCATAACTCACACCGAAATGAACGCAGACAACATTATGTCCGCAAGCTTTATGCGTATGGCAAACGGTGACATCGGTCTGTTCTTCCTTGCAAAAACAGAAATCGTCAACTGTCTGTGCTACCTCATCCGCTCCGGTGATGAGGGCAAAACGTGGAGCAAGCCCGTGCTCTGCAGTGAAGAAAGCGGATATTTTGTAGTAAACAACGACAGATCAATCCGCACAAAGAGCGGCAGGATTCTCATACCTGCGGCACTGCACGGTACGGTATGTCTGCCCGGCAGCAAATTCCTTGACGATATTCTGCCCGGTGTACTTTATATATTTGCTTCCGACGATGACGGATTTACTTTTTATACCCTTGCAAAAGGAATTACAATCCCGTTTTCACGAGGCTGTACAACAGGCGTGCAGGAGCCAGGTCTGATTGAGCTTGACGACGGCAGACTCTGGTGCTACATCCGCAACGATTCGGGCAGACAGTACGAAACATTCTCCGAAGATAACGGCAAAAGTTGGGACGAGCCGTCACCCTCTGCCTTCACAAGTGCTGTTTCACCGCTTTCGACAAGGCGACTGCGTGACGGCAGAATAATTGCCGTATGGAATCCCGTACCTGTTTACAACGGCAGAAGCGAAGAGGTTGAAGGAGTATGGACAGGTGCACGCACTCCGCTTGCAGTTGCAATAAGCACCGATGACGGTATGAGCTTTTCCGAACCGATACTGCTCGAAGCAGATGAAAGGTCGGGCTTTTGCTATGTTGCAATTCACGAAACAGAGGGCGGCGATATACTGCTCGCCTACTGTGCAGGCTCAGTAGAAGACGGCTGTACGCTCAACCGACTGAGAATAAGAAAGATAACGAGGTAAAGCTATGAAAATTATAAGACAGACAGGCTGTGACAAAATTTTCCCTTACATCGCATATATTCCCGAAACCTTAAGCGACCACCCTGCACTGATAATTCAGCTTCACGGCGCAGGTGAAAGAGGAAACGGCACAGATGAGCTTGACAAAGTGCTTGTGCATGGATTCCCCAACGTTGTAAACGACGAAAACCTTAAAGACTGCATTCTCATTATGCCACAGTGTGCCAAGGAAAGCTTCTGGGTTGCGAGAATTGAGAGCATCAAAAACTTCATTGACCAAACCATTGAGGAGTTTTCCGTTGACACCGACAGAGTATATCTTTGCGGAATAAGTATGGGAGGCTACGGCACTTGGAACACGGCTATGGCTTTCCCCGATATGTTTGCCGCGATTGCACCCTGCTGCGGAGGCGGTGCTGCCTGGGGTGCATCGGTGCTGAAAATGCCCGTATGGGCTTTTCACGGTCTTGATGACGATGCTGTTCTGCCCCGCAACACAACAGATATAATCGACAAGCTGAAAGAAACCAACCCCAACGTCAGATGCACACTCTATGAGGGTGTCGGCCACAACTGCTGGGAAAAAGCATTCTCAGAAGAGCTGCTTGAATGGATGCTGGCACAGAAGAAATAATTCGCAATTCATAATGCGCAATTCGCAATTATGCTACAGTAAACCTGATACTAAAATAACAACGTTGTTATCCAATAAATAACGCCGTAGACAAATGCGGCGGCTGTGCCATAGACGATTACGGGACCTGCGATTTTGAACATATTTGCGGCTGTGCCGAGGATATTGCCCTCGGTTTTGAATTCCATCGCAGGCGAAACAACAGAATTTGCAAAGCCTGTAATCGGCACAATTGTGCCCGCACCCGCGTAGCGAGCGATTTTATCGAAAACACCAAGTGCCGTCAGGATTGCGGCAACAGCAACAAGAGTAATTGCGACGAGAGTAGGTGCGTTTTCTTCGCTTGCTCCCAGATAAATATAAAGCGAACGGAAAGCCTGACCTACCGTACAGATTCCTCCGCCGAATAAGAATGCCAACAGCATATTTTTGAGCTTAGGTGAGGGCGGAACGGTATTGTGCACCATATTTTTATATGTTTTTTTATCCATAAAAAATCTCCCCTTTGCTGATTATTTTCTGCAAATCGGGAGGTTTTATACTTTTATATTGATTTAATAAACAATTTATAATAAAATGTTTTTCAGTAACAAAAGGGAGAAAACAAAAATGAAAAACGTTGTACTTATAGGTATGCCGGGGGCCGGCAAGAGCACTATAGGCGTGTTGCTTGCAAAATCAATGCTCTACAGCTTTGTTGACACAGACCTGTTGATTCAGAATTCATACGGCAAAAGCCTTTGCGATATCATAGACGAAAACGGCACAGACGAATTCTTAAGAATTGAAAACGACGTTATATGCTCGGGCGAATTTGAGCGAAGCGTTATTGCAACGGGCGGCAGTGCTGTATACGGCAAAGAAGCTATGCAAAAGCTCAAAGAAAGCTCGGCTATAGTTTATCTTAAGTTGCCGCTCGGCGAAATTGAACGCCGACTCGGTGACATTCACACACGCGGTGTTGCGATGAAAAACGGCACAACCGTAGCAGAGCTTTATGAAGAGAGAAAATCAATTTATGAAAAATATGCTGATATAACTCTCGACTGCTCAGGGCTTACGGCAGAACAATGCGTAGACAGAATAATAGAGATGATAAAATAAAAGTATGCATATAAAAACACCGGGAGAATTCAACTTGTAATTCTCCCGGTTCTCTATTAATTAATTTTTTTGCGGAACGGTCAAAGACCGTTCCCTACATTTTTTGTGCGTGTTCTCGGTGGCTTTATCGAAGTCTGAATTATTCAGCTAACTGATAAATTCTTACGTAATCGACAATAAACTCGGTATGATAAGTATCCTTATCGAGTGCTGCAAGCTTGTTTTCATCGGGAATTTCGAGCGAAACGATAACATCCTCCATAACCTCGGAAACGCCGTCCCCAAAGGATGAACGTGCCGTTTCAACACCGTTGACGTAGAATATATATTCGTCATCAGTCCACATCAGGCCGTAGGTGTTATACTCCTGATGAATGTTGTTACCTGTGTAATATCCGAGACGCTCTGACTGGTAACCCTCCTGTACGCCGCCGACACCTGCACAGTGAATCGTCTGTGCAACTGATTCGTAGCGCCTGTGTGTTTCGTCGTTATAGCTTTCCATTATATCAATTTCGGCACCGCCGATACCGCCCTTTGATATGGAAGCAGTATACGGAGCATCTGCCTGAAGCCAGAAGGCTGACCAGAAGCCTGAGCCTTCGTTAAGGATACAGCGGATTTCAAAGTAACCCTTGCAGTAACGCTCCTTGAGCTTAATCATAGAGGTATACCAGCCCTCACCGTACATACCGTCGGTCTGATAATCGCCGGTCATAATCATTTTACCGTTTTCAATCTTAACCTGGCTTTCAGCGTTGAAGCCGCCTCTTCTCGGGCCGCTGTATCTGTATTCCCATACATCCGTATTAAGCTGAGTACCGTTGAATTCGTCCTCAAAAACAAGCTCGTAACCGGTAAGGTCAAGCTCATCGCCGAGCGGTCTGGCAGGATTGTCAAAAACGGTAAGCCCTATAAGCTCAAAAACAACCAGCAACGCCGCTATCGATTTTTTTAACGAACCTGAAGTAAACACTTTTTTTAAGTATTTCTTCTGAAGCTCAACACCATGCATCTGCCAGGGTGCAAGCTTCAACACTTCTGTCAGAAATTTATCAAACATTTTATTGCCTCCTTATATTATGCAAGCTGATAAATTCTTACGTAGTCGACAATAAACTCGGTGTGATAAGTATCCTTATCGAGTGCTGCAAGCTTGTTTTCATCGGGAATTTCGAGTGAAACTATGACATCCTCAAGTACCTGAGAAACGCCGTTGCCGAAAGAAGAGCGTGCTGTTTCAACACCGTTGATATAGAAGATATATTCATCCTCTGTCCACATAAGGCCGTAGGTGTTGTATTCTTCACGGATGTTTTTGCCCTTGAATTCGCCGAGAATACGCGACTGGAAGCCCTCTTCCACACCGTCAACGCCTGCACAGTGAATAGTCTGTGTGACAGAATTTCTGCTCATAAATGTGGGGTTGCCGATAGACTCAAAGATATCGATTTCAGCACCGCCTACGCCGCCCTTTGAAACAGAAGCGGTATAGGGCGAGTCAGCCTGAATCCAGAATGCTGACCAGAAGCCGTCGCCGTCATTGACCTTGCAAGAGATTTCAAAGTAACCCTTACAATATCTTTCCTTGAGCTTGACCATACCTGTGTACCAGCCTGCACCGTAAGTTCCGTTCTCCTGATAATCGCCCGTAATAATCATATTGCCGTTTTCAACCTTAACCTGGCTTTCGGCATTGAAGCCGCCCCTGCGTGCTCCGCTGGCACGATATTCCCATACGTCTGTATTAAGCTGAGTGCCGTTGAACTCATCCTCAAACACAAGCTTATAGCCTGTAAGGTCAAGCTCCGGACCTCTGGGGGTTGTGGGGGTATCAAAAATCATAAGGCCGAACATTTCGGCGATTGCGACGATTGCCGCAATAACCTTTTTAGGTGAAAAAGAGAAAAGCTGCTTGAAAAACGTGGGGAGCTGTTTGTATGCCCACACCTGTCTGTAGGCAAACTTAAGCTTTTCAGTCAGAAATTTTTCCATAGTGTCTATATCTCCTTGTTATTCTGCAATCTGATAAATTCTTACATAATCAACAATAAATTCGGAGTGGTATGTTTCGGGGTCAAGCTGTGCAAGGTCTTCCGCAGAGCCCATACAAAGCGAAACTCTTACCTGCTCCTCGACCTGAGAAACACCGTTGCCGAAAGAAGTGCGTGCGGTTTCAACACCGTTTATGTAGAAAATATACTCATCCTCTGTCCACTTGAGGCCGTATGTATTGTACTCATCGTAAATATTGTTGCCCTTGAAGCTACCGAGCATTCTGGACTGGAAGCCCTCTTGCACACCGTCAACACCTGCGCAGTGGATTGTCTGAGCAACAGCATTGTGAGAAAGCTTATCGCCCCAATCCATAGCCTCAAATATATCGATTTCAGCACCGCCGACTCCGCCTTGTGAATACTCTGCTTCATACGGATGTTTTGCCTGAATCCAGAAAGCAGACCACATTGCACCGCCTGCACTTGCCTTGCACTTGATTTCAAAATATCCCTGCTTATACCACTCACGAAGTGCGAGGTCGCCGCAATACCAGCCTGCACCGAGTGCACCGTCTTCAAGGTACTCACCTGTTATAACAAGGTTGCCGTTTTCAACCTTTGTCTGTGAAGGAGAGTAGCAATAGCCGCCACGCTCTGCACCTGTGCCCCAATACTGCCACACGTCAAGGTTGAGCTCGTTACCCTCAAATTCATCTTCAAAAACAAGCTCGTAGCCCGCGAGGTCGAGCTCTTCGCCTCTGGGAGTGAGAGATGAATCGAAAATAATCAGACCGAAAATCTCGGCAATTGCAACTATTGCCGCAATAACTTTTTTGGGTGAAAAAGAGAAGAGCTGCTTGAAATATGTACCAAGCTGATTGAAGCCCCATACCTGCCTGTAAGCAAACTTGAGCTTCTCTGTCAAAAACTTATCCAACATATTACATTACCTCTTTATTATAACTTTACTTTGAAAACAACCTTTGTAACCTCGGCACTTTCCGCACCTGCGTTTACACAGGGCTTGTGAGCATCCTCGGGCAGAAGATATACAAAAGTGCCTGCATCGAGAATGATGCTGCTGACATACTCGGGGTCTGCATAAAATCCGATGTCGCCGCCCTTTGAAAACTCTTCGCTAAGCTCCACCTTACAGTCGGAGATATGAGCCCAGTCAATACGCTCTGCACCTTTGAGCACAATCTGCACGTCGGCATATCTGCGGTGAGCCTCAAACTGCTTGGTTTCAGCCGCACCCGTACAGTAAGTTGCTATATTGGCATTAAGCTTGTCTGCAATAAGCTCATAGCCGCCGTCGGGTTTGGGGTTTGCAAAATATTCCTTTACGAATTCGTAAACCTTTTCAAACTCGGGACATACGCTGTAATAAAGTTTAAGGTCGTTGATTTTACCGGTTATCATGGGATATCCCCTCCGTTTTTAATAGTTAAACTGATTATAATATATATGCTTTTTCTGCACAATAGATTTAACAAAAAATTGACATTATTCCTTCATTCGTGCCCTTTCGCTTGGCAATATGCAATAACCCCCTCAAAAAAAAGTGTGCAACCTGCACAAACTGAGGTTTGTCAAAAAATCGCTGTTTGGTGTTGTATCCGATTTTTGTCAAACTGGTGTTTTATTCATTGACGAGGCAGTTTTTTGTGGTATAATATGAATTACGACAAACGAAATCGTATGGGCTTTTTGCCTTCATCAACTATATCAGAGGGAGATTGTTTTACTATGTATGTTAAAGATGTAACTGTTCAGAACCAGGTTGGTCTTCACGCTCGTCCTGCAACATTTTTCATCCAGAAGGCAAATGAGTTCAAGTCTTCTATTTGGGTAGAGAAAGAGGATCGCCGTGTTAACGCAAAGAGCCTTCTCGGCGTTCTTTCACTCGGCATCATGGGCGGCACAGATATCCGCATCATCGCTGGCGGCACAGACGAAACTCAGGCTGTAGAAGAGCTTGTCCGCCTTGTAGAGTCCGGTTTCTCCGACTAATTCAAAACAACGCATCAATCTGTAAAAACATCTTGTCATGGCGTTTTCTTCAGGCACATGGCAAGATTTTTTATTTTAGGGAGATCTGAAATGCAGAAGTTCAAAACCACACTGATGGATGAAGCGGCACTTGTACGTGCCGTAAGACGAATATCACACGAAATTGTTGAGCGCAACAAAGGTACGGAAAACCTTGTGCTTGTCGGAATCAAAAGCAGAGGTATACCCCTTGCAAAAATGATAAGGGATAATATTTTTGCTCTCGAGGGAGTTAATCTTACGCTCGAAACGCTCGACACATCGCTCTACCGTGACGATATCGAAAAGCCCGATTCGACTCCGCCTACACCTCTTTCAACAGATGTAACAGGCAAACGCATAATCCTTGTAGACGATGTACTCTATACAGGCAGAACTGCGAGAGCGGCTATCGAGGCTGTTTTCTCAATGGGCAGGCCTGCAAGAATTCAGCTTGCAGTGCTTATCGACCGCGGTCACCGCGAGTTACCTATAAGAGCTGACTATATCGGCAAAAATATTCCGACTTCTCACAGCGAGATTGTAGCCGTATTCCTGCCCGAAATCGACGGCAAGGCAGGCGCAGTAATACTCGAAAACGAATAAAAAAATCCTCACAAAGCAGTTGAGCCTTGTGAGGATTTTTTTAATTATCAATAATATTCCTTATCCATATACCTTTTTGTACAAGTATGAATCCGATGATACTTTTCAGGATTTCAATACACTGCACAACAATGAAAAGCGGCAATATCGGCAGTGACGTGAAGTTTGCGAGCACTGCGGCAAGCGGCACTGCAACAAGCCACATCGAGCAGCTGTCAAAAACAAGCGTAAGCAAAGTACGGCCGCCAGAGCGGATTGTAAAGTAACAATCGTGGGCAAAAGAGAGCACAGGCATAAACGCCGCACCTATAAGCAGAAGATTTGTCGCAAGCTGGCGCACTTCGTCGGTAGTATTATAAATCACAGGAATAAACGGTGCACAAGCGGCAAGAATTGCGCCCATAACTACACAGCCCGCAACCGTTGCCGCGATAAGTCGCCACGCGGTCTGCTTGGCTTTTTCAATCTCGTTTGCGCCGAGATGCTGGCCGACCATAATCGCTATCGCATTACCCATTGAAAGGAACACAACATTAAACAGATTTGAAACGGTTGAGGAAATATTTACGGCGGCAACAACCTCAAGGCCTCTGACAGAGTAACACTGGTTGAGAGTTGCCATGCCTGCCGACCACAGTGTTTCGTTGAGAAGCAACGGCATACCTCTTTTTGCAATATCCGCAACCAACTTCTTCGGTATACGCAGACTCCTGTATGCACCCTTCATAAACACAAAACGGGCTGTATGGCGATGAGTAAAGATCAGCAGAATTGCAAGCTCAACAAAGCGCGAGAATACTGTTGCAACAGCGGCACCTGTAACGCCGAGCTTCGGAAAACCGAATTTACCGAAAATAAGGAAATAATTGAAAACAAGGTTGATAACAATCGCCGTAACACTCGATATCATAGGCAGCTTTGTTTCGCCTACTTCACGCAGAGTGCTTGAATAAACCTGCGAGAGTGCAAACGGCACAAGGCCGAAAAGCATAACCTTGAAATAGCTCAGGGCAAAGCCCATTGTAGCTTCAACATCGGCAGGAGAAGTGCCCTCCGCAAGATAGAGCGATACCAGCTTGTCGGGCAAAACAACAAATATCGCCGCAGCAACAGCAACCATTGCAAAAGCAATTATGAGCTTTGCGCGGAAGCAATATTTTATACCGTTGTTGTCATTTGCACCTGCGTACTGCGTAGCAAAAATACCTGCGCCGGCAAGACCGCCGAAGATACATATATAGAAAACAAACAAAAGCTGGTTTACAATCGCAACCGCAGACATCTCCAGCGTGCCGATCGCACCGACCATAACATTGTCAAGCAGGCTGACAACATTGGTAATTGTATTCTGAATAATTATCGGTATAACAATCACAAACATCCGTGAGTAAAACGCACGGTCACCGATAATATTTGATTTCAGTGTCGAACTTTTTTTAGTCTTTGTCACTTTTTTCTCCTTATCCGGCAAACTCAAAAAATCACAGGCAGTCGCCGTGGCTGCCTGCGATTAAAATCATTCTACTTCGTTAAAGTATATGCTGAGTATCAGCTCGTATGTCGCTCTCTTGTCCATATAAAACTCTGCATATTTTTCACCCTGCTTCATTTCGCCCGGTATAGAAACTGTTTCAAGGCCGGTAACACCGTTTGAAAGCAGTGATGTTGCAAGATAGGTTACGGAGCTGAGGTCAACATTCGTACACGCATATTTTGAAGTTGTATTATAAAGCCTTGTAACCGTACCTATATCACGCTTTGCCGCACTTACGGCTGTTGAGCCGAATGCGGAAATATACGACATCTGACGTTCCATTCTGCGGATACTTGCATTGGTATCATCACCACGGGCACGCACAAAATCAACAGCTCGACTGCCGCGGAGAGTGACAGACTGACCCTTACGGAAATCCGCTATGGTTTCGGTTGAAGTAACGGTAACACCGCCGACAGCGTCATTAATCGGGCCTATACCTTCCATATCAAGTGAAATATACGACTGTACGGGAATACCGAAAATAATTCGCTCTATTGATGCAACTGCGTTTGCACAGCTTGTATGTCTGCCATCGCCGTATGCGTATGCAAGACAGAGCTGCTGATTTTTAACGCCGACATAATCGCCGCCAACAGTATAAACGCCGACATCGACCATAATATCACGGGGAATGGAGATAACGGTAACCTTACCTGTCTTTGTGTCGATTACAAGCACCATATTTGTATCCGACTGACCTGCAGTACCTATTTGGTCAGCATAAGTGCCGAGGTATTCTTTGTCGATACCGAGGCAGGCTATTGAAGTAATATTCTCATTAAACTGATATGTCTTGCCGTTGTAGTAAACCGTTTTACCGTCGTTTTTCGTAATGGCTTCATCAATGCTGCCGATTACGACATCATCGTATGAAGTAAGCTTTTTCTGACCCTGATACTGCAGCACAAAGAAAGTAACTGCAAAGGCAGCAATCAGAAGGAAGAAAATAAGGAAAAGGATGAGAAGCACCTTTTTCCACTTCTTCTTTTTAGGCTTCTCATTTTCTGTCGGAATATACACAGGAAAAGCATCGTCATCCTCGGAGTATGCCTTTATATCGGCACGCTTGAGGTTGACCTCTTTATCCGAATCGTATTTGTTTTTCTTATGAGATCGGGACATCGCTTATCAACACTCCGTTTACTAAATATCTTGACTTTTTATCGTTTGATGTACATGTGCTGAGCACTACGAGCTTACTGTCGGCATCAAGAGTGATACCGCTTCGCACATTACGCATTGTTGTTATCGGGTCGAGTGTATGCTGCTGGAAAGAGCTGAGCACCTCGGGATTTGAAAAGTCAAACGAATTCATAATGTGTCGGTTATCGTACTTGTATGCGGAAACTATTTTATAGGTCAGCATACGGTCGAGCGTGTAGATATAAAACGTATCGTGCTCCTCAAAAAACTCGGGGTCCTCAAATTTGTGAAGAGTCCTGAACATTGTCGCACTGCGCATATTGTGGCCGTAGACAACAGTTACGGGGTCGTAAAAATCGAGGCTGTTACACGACTGAGTATATATCATACCTGCAAAAAGGTATGTTTTGTATATAGAACGGTGGAGATAGTAGTTATCATCAACCGCACTCTGTGCTATGGGGTAGTTGACATTCGTGCCGGGAATATATATCCAGGCGTAAACATCGCTATTGATATCACGGAGCGACTTGAGGTCTACCGGACTTTCGATTGCCGTACCGCCGTCGCCTTCAACCTGCGGCTGCGAGTTGGAGCCCAGAGCTATTTCCATAATTTTGCCGTAGCTTGCTTTTGCCGACTGCTCATTGTAAATTATCACGCCGATATAAACAAGACAGCCTACGACGATAATCAGCGAAAGCAGCAGAAGCAGAAGCGACAGCTTGCTTTTTTTCTTTTTTTCGGGAGCTTCTTCGGCTGTTGCATAGCCTTTGTTGTCCGTATTCAATTTTGCCTCCCCCTTTCTTCAATATACAAAAGCCCTAAGTTCTTGGCGAACACAGGGCTTTTACAGTCTGATTTTCAGAGCAACAATTATTAATCTTCTTTCTTCTTGCTTGTGTAGACAGCTGCACCGCCGAGTGCAAGAGCAACAAGAGCAGCTGCAGATACAGCCTTGCCTACGTATGAGCCTGTGCTGGGAGAAGAGGGATTAGTATCGGATGTAATGGGTCTCTGAGTTGTAGTTTCGCCGGGCTGAGTTGTAGTCTCGTCAACATCGGGTAATGTTGTGGGCTCTGTGGGCTGTGTGGGTGCAACTGTGGGCCTCTCTGTGGGGTGTGTGGGTGTAACTGTGGGCCTCTCTGAGGGTGTTGTGGGTGTAACAGGCTTTGTTGTGGGCTCTGTTGTGGGAGGAGCAACAGTTGTTGTTTCGTCAATTGTGGGAGCGATGGGGCTGGAAGCTGCAAGAGCAGTTGTAGCCATTGCGAAAACAAATACGCAAGCGATAATCGCGGAGATTACTTTTTTCATGGTGTACACCAAACCTTTCGTTCGAATATAAAAGCACCTATACGGATACTATTACTTATAATACAGTCCGATTATATCACAGCAAAAATCACGTGTCAATAATAAATTTATTATAAAACGCAATAAAAACGGAATAAAACTCATCTTGTTACATTCTTTATCCACCTGAAACGATTGACTTTCACCGCGGCAACAGCACACTTGAGCACCTGGTCAGCCTTGAGACAAGCAAACGTGACAGCGGGCGGAAAATGAAAAACAAAGGCGGAAATAAGCGAAACAGGTAGCACTATACCCCACATAAATATAAGGTCGTTTTTAAAAACAAAATCTGTTTCGCCGCCTGCGGATACAATACCGCCGAGCACAGGCGCTTCATAGCCCGTACCGATAAGCGTAACGCACAGGATAGTTATAAACGTATTTGCAAGCTCTGCAGTTGCAGGCTCAACCTTGAACAAAGATATGAAAAAGCCTTTGAATGCAAACAGAAGCACACTTGAAACGGTGCTTATAATAATAAAAAGCATCTGCAGGGTTTTGGTGTATTTTTTAACGTCGTCAATTCTGTTTTCGCCGACTGTTTTGCCGATTATGACGCCCGATGCACTGCCTGCCGCATACGCAACAACACTCATAATCTGGAATACTGTGCTCGAAATACTGTTGGCACTGAGCACTGTCTCCGAGCCGAGGTGGCCGAGGATTGAGCCCTGCACTGCCATAGCTACACCCCAACTGCCTGCAGAGAGCACCAGCGGGAAGCCGACCTTGATAAAATCCTTGAAATAGCTTTTTTCCACCTTAAAAAGGTCAGAAACCTTGAGTTTTACGTTCTTTTCGACAGCAAAAACATATATTGCAATTACAGCCAGCTCAACGAGCCTTGATATAAGCGTTGCAATCGCGGCACCTCTGATACCCATTACCGGCATACCGAGTTTGCCGTAAATCAACAAATAATTAAGTGTGACATTCGTAACAAGTGCAACAAGTGAAACGCCGAAACCTATGCGCACCTTTTCGATACTTCGCATAAGCGCAAGAAGCAACTGCGAAACTACAAAGGGTAAATATGAGAAGCAGACGATTTTTGCATACCGCTCCGCTTCGGCAACAACGGCCGATTGGTCGGTAAGCAGTGAAAGCACCTGTGTCGGTGCAAAAAACACCGCGGCAAAAACCGCCAGAGAAAGAGCCAGACCTACCGTAAGTACAACGGCAAAAACTCTGCGGATGGGCTTCATTTTTTTGACGCCCCAATACTGCGAAGCGAGCACCGTAAGGCCGTTTGACGTGCCGAGTGCTATCATCTGCAGCATAAACTGAATCTGATTTACTACGGCAACGGCACTCAGCGAAAGCTCGCTGTAGCCGCCAATCATAACATTGTCGGCAAGGTTGACCGCATAAACAATTATATTCTGAAGAGAAATTGTAAGAGCCATTGTAAAAAAGCTCTTATAAAAACCTTTATCTTTTACAAAAAGTTTCACGCTTGTCCCTTCTTACTTCTGCGGTTTACGGGCATCCAGAACATTTTCTGCAATTTCTTTCATTTTATCATCTTCACGCGTTATCTCATACTCCTCACCTGTTGCAATAAGCATATCGGTAAGGTCGCCGCCGCGAAGGTCCTCGATATATTTCGTTCTGTAAGTACGGTAGTAACCGTCATCGTCCTTTTTCGCATCCGAGCGTACAACAAGGAAAATATTTTCCGTAGTTTCAATAACTGCAGGCACATCGAACTCGAGTGCTGCAACGGATGCGAGAAAGCCTTCGGGATAAGCGGAATTTGATACGGCGATAAATGTAGACTCAACCTCGTTGCCGTCATTTATTTCAGTAAGCGTAATACCTTCTTCGAGCTGTTTACGCTTGTTTTCAAAATCTTCTCTGAGTGCAGTCTTTTCCTCTTCGGATATCGGCACTGTTTCGCCGTTTTCGTCTACTGTTGTAAAGTAGCCGTTTATTGCCTTGAACTCAACATAATTCTGATCGAAATACAACTCGATTTCCGATTCTGTAGCCTCATACTCACTGCCTTCGCCAAAGTAGTAAAGCAGAAGCTGTGTACGGCACTCTCTTGCTTCAACAATTTTTGTAACAGTCTGCTTACTGATACCGGCTTTGGTATAATAGCTGCCGTACAGTTTCCACTCTTCTTCAACCGAGTCGGCAATATTCCTTTTTATCTCGGCAGTGAGAGAAAGCTGAAGCTTGCCGAAAAGAGTTGTTGTCGCAACATACTCGAGGCACTTGTTTACAGCCTGATCAATCAGCTCGTCAGTTGCGTTTACGTTGCCGCCGCTGCTTTCTGCAAGGGTGTAAACTTCGCTGTAAAAATACGCAAAGACCTCGCTGCCAATTTCAGCCTCGCCTATAACCATCACTGTTTCTTTTTTAGGGGAACACGCGCAAAGTGTGCAGAGGCAAAGCACCGCACAAAGTATTATAGCGATAATTTTTTTCATAGGACTACTTCCTTGAGATAATTTATTTTCAGAATTTTTTCTCTGCCTGCTCTTTGAGGCCCTCTTCATTTGTATACATTTTGTTTCTGTAAACAAAGAATCGGCAGAAGAGATACTCGGTAACAAGGTTGAGCACCATTGTAATGCCGAGCACTATGTACTCATTCCACGAAGCGGTGCTTGCAAAAGTGACATCAAGCCACGCTTTGAGCTCGTTGCCGCCCCAGGTTGAAAGCGGAGTAAACACGCAGTAATAGCCTGCAACCTTGAGCATTGCAATCGGCACGTTTGCCGCAGACTTGAATGTAAACTTTCGGTTGACCGTAAAGTTAAACAGCACGGAAAGCACAAGTGCAGGCAGGTAAGCCGCCCAATAATTCAGATGAGCAACTTCATTGAGAAGAGTAAACGTAACAGTCTGTATCACGCCTGCGCCCATTGAAAAAGCCGCAAACTTGAGAGTCTGTACAAGGGTCTGCTTCCTGGTAATTTCCTGTGCCATATTTATTGTCCTTTCTGTTTAGGTATGCAAGTAAAGCTTTAAATTACGGTTTGTCGAGCTGAATAATTAGGAATTCGGAATGCGGAATTAGGAATTAAAGGGTGGGCTTTGCCCACACCCGTTATATATTCGGGCGCGGGTGTCCCGCCATCAATTCCTAATTCATAATTCCTAATTCATAATTTTTGTCTGTCAACAGACAGACAAACTGCAATTTAAAACATTACTTTTATAAAGCATATCACCTGCGGAAGAGCAATTCTTCCGCAGGTAAAAAGTTAATATTATCAGTCGTTACCTTCAGCCTCGGCAGCCTTGATAACCTCGTCAGGCAGAGCCTCGCCGTGCTTGACAACCAGCAAGAACAAGATTGCAATCGCAAAGGCGACCGGCGCGTAATAGAACAACGACATATACGTACCTGCAAACATTCTTACAAAGCCGTATACGATGGGTGATGCAATCTGAGCTGAGAATGTTGCCGTGTAGTAATAGCCTGTAAATGTACCGACCTTATCCTGACCGCCGATTTCAAGAACAAGCGGAAGAGTATTAACGGTGATAAACATATTGGCAGCACCACCGAGGATAAGAACGGGATAAATAAGAACTCGGAGAATCTTGGTAACACCTGCAACAGCATCACTGAGTGAAAGGAGAGCTGTGCCGAAGCCTACGTTTTCATCAGCACCGAGAATTTCCTTGGAAACGTTGGTAACGCTTTCGAAAACGTCGTTGACTTCCTCTTCGTTCGCACCGTTTGCAACCGCTGTCTGAACTGCCTCGTCAGAGTAAGCCTTGAGAGCTGCATCAAACTCCGCATAAATTGCAGGGTAAGCAGAAACGTCGCCGCCTGCTTCAAGAGTCTGTCTGTACTCTATATATTTATCCATTGCAACGATATCTTCATCGCCGAGCTTGATATCCTTTTCTTTGGCTTCTTCGGTAAGCTTTGCATTGAACTCGTTTCTCTGCTCATCAACAGCACTGTATGCATTGTTTACCGTAACATAACTGGAGATACCCATATTCTGCTTGCCGAGCATTCCGACAAAAACGCCGAAGAATACTACGAATGCTGCAAGGAAAGTCGAAATACCGATAAGTATTGTCTTTTTTCTGCCGAACTTCTTGCCCATTTTACCTGCAGGAATAGCTGCAGCACCGGCAACAACGGCAAATATAAGCATAATAAAGGATGCTTCAGAGGTAATCATATGAAGGATTTCCTGAGCAAAAAGAGCAAAGAAAGTAGTAATTGCGTTTGTACCGCAGAAGAGGAAGAAAAGACAGCCGAGCATAAATATAAGGCTCTTTCTTTCGGGCTTGGAGAGAGTGACAGCCTTTCTTGCTGCTTTTTCAGCTTTCTTCGCCTCTTTTTCTGCTTTTACCTGTGCAGCAGCATCGAGTGCCTGATTTTTTGCAGCAGTGTACTCAAGCTTGCTTGAAGGCTCTTTTACGCAGAAAAGAACAACAAGCATACCTACAATCATAATAACTGCACCGATTGCAAAAACATAGGGGAAAGAAACTATTTCATCAGCCGCAATCTGTACAGCCGTAAGACCTGTGAACAAAGTGCAGAGTGCAATTGCAATCTTACCTGCAACCATACCTACGGCACTGCCGACACCGCCCATAAGGTTGATAACGGCATTACCCTCACTTCTCATATTGGGAGGTGTGAGGTCAGGCATAAGTGCAACAACGGGAGCACGCCACAACGACATTGTGAAAACAAAAAGAATAATGCAGAGCATTGTAATGGGAAGACCGTAGGAAGAATTCTTTGTTGCAAGGAAAACTATGGGAATAAGTGCAAAAAGAAGCGCAGACACGGGAGCACCGAAAACGATAAAGGGACGGCGCTTACCGAGCTTTGAGTGGCAACGGTCAGAAAGCTTACCGAAGGTCGGCTGGAAGATAACACCGAAAATGTTATCGAAGGTCATAATAATACCGATGAAAAGCGGAACAAGAGTGAATCCTCCGCCGACGAGAGCAACATCTTCGCCCTGTGCGGCGGCAAGTTTGGCAAGAATCGGTAATTTCTCAACAAGCCAGTTACTCCAATCTTTGATAAATCCTGCAGATTCAGAGTTAAGCAAAGCATTGAGTATTTTGGTGATGTAAGGGTCATAGATTGCCCATGCAATAGAGCTTGCAAGGAAGCCGAAGCCTGTGAGTATAGTGTGACCGTAGTGCAACTTACCGTCAGGCTTGGTGCAGAAATACTGTTTAGCCATAATTTATTCTCCTTTTTATTATTTGTGAATTAGTTAAGGAAGCCCTCGATAATAACCTCTTCCGCTTCGTCGGGTGTCATACCGAGTGTGCAGAGCTTTGTGAGCTGGTCATTATTTATTTTACCGATAGCCGCTTCGTGGACTATCTGGGCATCCTCATGGTTGGCCGCAATTTCGGGAATCGAGCGCACTCTTGCGCTGTCCATAATAATCGTGTCGCACTGTACGTGGGCACGGCAGCGGCAGTTGCCGACTGCACGCGGATAGAAAATCTGTTCTGAAGCATCTTTTGCAACGGAGCGTGAAATAATCTGCGCTGATGAATCCTCGCCGTCGAGGTCAATTTCCATATCGCTCCTTGCGTACTGCTTGCCGTGAGTCATAAGTCGCTCGGTAATAACAAGCTTTGCGTTTGCCTTGAGGTGAGCAACGCTCTTACGCTCTGTGGAGTCGACGCCTTTGATCTGCACCATTTCCATCTCGCACTCGGCATCCTCGTCCATATAAATCTCGGTTACGGGGTCGAGCACTCTTGTGCCGTTGCCGTCACCGTCGCCGTAATGCTTTTCGACATAGGTGACCTTTGCGTTTTTGCCGATGTGGAAGCGGTGGATACCGTTGTGCCTGCTGTCGCAGTCGCCGTCGTTATGGATACCGCAGCCTGCAACTATGTGCACCTCGGCACCTTCGCCGATAAAGAAATCGTTATAAACCGTATCATCGACACCCGATTCGGTGACGATTACGGGGATATGAACTCTGTCTGCCTTTGCAAAGGGCTTGACGGTAATATCGATACCGTTTTTGTCCTTCTTCGGCTCAATCGTGACCGTTTCGGTCGATGAACGTGCAAAGCCCTCACCGTTGACACGGAGATTATATGCGCCGACATCGGGTATACCGTCGATATCCGCTATTGAGAAGAGGAGATTTTTCTTAATTGAATCAAGCATCATGCGTTACCTCCTCTGAATCCGCAGCTTTCGCCAAGCTCGCTCATCAGCTTGGGGAATACGTCATCCTTCGCACCAAGTGTTTTGACAGTACCGCCCGCAATAACCGCAATATTGTCGGCAAGCTGCATTATACGCTCCTGATGTGAAATTATGATAACGCTGTTGTGGCGACGTCTGCTCATTGTCTTGAAGGTTTCGACAAGCATTGAGAAGCTCCACAGGTCGATACCCGCTTCGGGCTCATCGAAAATTGCAAGTTTGAGCTCACGAGCCATAAGCGAAGCGATTTCGATTCGCTTGACCTCGCCGCCTGAGAGCGAAGCATCAATCTCACGGTTGAGATAATCCTTTGAGCACAGGCCTACATTTGTAAGGTAGGTACAGCACTCATCAACGGGAAGGTCAGTACCGTGGGCAAGGCTGAGCAGCCTGCGTACCGTCAGACCCTTGAATCTCGGTGGCTGCTGGAAAGCGTAGCCTACACCGCAGCGTGCTCTTTCGGTAACGGAAAGGTTTGTGATATCTTTGCCGTCAAGCAGAATCTGACCGCCTGTCGGCTGTTCGATGCCCATAATAAGGCGCGCAAGAGTTGACTTACCGCCGCCGTTAGGGCCTGTGATAACAAGAAATTCGCCGTCATTCACAGTGAGAGAAACATCGCTTATTATCTCAAGGCCGCCGTCACTGTTTTCAACGGTAAAGGATACATTTTTTAGTTCGAGCATTTTTTTGCCTTTCTGTAGTTAATCGGTTGGTAATGCGAAATGTCTTACATAGCAGGAGAGGAAAATCGGGCTCATATCCATACAGTGGAGATATGCACCGTCTTCTGTAGCGAGCACTGTAACGCCCTCGCCCTCGCTGCCTGAGCAGAGGTTGCGGTCAAACAGCTTTTCTGCTTTGCCGCCCGCAAGCTCTACGGAGTAGACGGCCTGCGTTTCGTTGTTGGTTGCAAGCCAGAGCACGCCGTCGCCGACTTCGCCGCCCTGAATTTTGTGTATATTGAAATCCGCATCGGGATTTGCAAGCTGAATACTGTCGAGATACTGCCCGGTTTTCGGGTCGTATCTCATAATCTCGGTCGAGTTATCTCTTGAAGATGTGTAAATCACACCGCTGTCGGGGTCAACCGCAATCCACGGTAAGCCCTTTGTATGCTTCTCGGGGTCCAGGTGATAATACTCGCCGGTATACTCAAGAGTATCTGCATCATAAACAAGAATAAGCGGATGCTGCCAGACCTTACTGTCCTCAACAGCACAGTAGAGCTTGTCCTCATAATAGCTGATGCCGCCTATATGAGCCGAGCCGAAGTCCTCGACAAATTCCTGCGGAATTGCGTTTGAGTTGCGCACCGACAGGGTTTCGCAATCAAGCTCGGTTTTGATAAGACCGTATTTGCTACTGAAGTAAAAGCTTTCACCGTCGGTTGTCATATCCTGCGAGCGGTCCCACGAATCGACATTGACAAGCATCGTTTTGGAAACCTCTTCGGGACGATCAGCTACGGTTGCAAGCTCGAAAACACCCGAAAGCGCAACAACGAGCAGCCACAGCGGAGCAAGCAGAACCGTTTTCTTCTGTAAGAAATGCAAAGCATCAAGGAGTTTTGCGACAAAAGTTATTTTATCCATATTTTTCTCCGTTTAAAAAAATCCTACCATTCTGCATTTTAACAAAACAACACCGAATAGTCAACTCAATAAATCGTATTAAATTAAAATACAGTAATATTAACCAATAATTTGTACTTAAATTCTGTAATAGTGCCGTTGTTTTTATTTTGGGAATTTGCTATTATATATAATGTATTATTAGTTGATTATTTCGGTATATCAACTTAAAATCACAGTCCAAACAAAAAACGGAGGAAAACACAATGAAATCATTCAAAAAGGTTCTCGCTGTTCTTCTCAGCCTTGTGCTTATGTTCTCTGCCGTAACGGTAGCAACATCAGCAGGCGCAGCTCAGGCAGACGTTGCCGAGGTTGCAGCAGAAGAAGTCGACAACTCCTACATCGCAAGCACAATCACATGCAACAGACAGTACGGCGACCCCGTATATGTCCGCATAAACGGCAAGGTTCTCAACCTTCTTGATCCTATCCAGGCTGCTTATGCAATGATCACAGCAAAGACAGAGCAGCAGAAGAAAACAATCGCTTTCACATACCTCGAGCTTCTCTTTATGGATATCCTCAATCTCCTTGCTGTTCCCGCTCCCGTTGCCAACACAACATTTGTTGACGCTGACGAGTACGACAGCCCCGACTTTATGGCAGGCCACACAGAGTTTATCGACTCTAACCCCAACGGTCAGTGGAGCCTCGGTTACGACCAGACAAGCCTTGTGCCCGACGATATTCTCGACAGACCCTACTACCTTGCAGGTTACCTTCTCCAGAACTTCCCCTCCAACACTGTTGAAGAAGTTCTCGACGATATGAACGTTTACACAGTTGTTATGGACGACGGTTCAGGCAGAGGCAAGGTTGCATTCTGCACAATCGAGTGCATCGGTATCTCCAACAAGGACATCCGCGACATCCGTGCTCTTCTTGCAGATTTCGCAGAGGAAAACGACATCGTTTCAATCAACGTTTCAGCTACACACTGCCACAGCGAGATCGATACTCTCGGTCTCTGGAATCCTTTCTTCCTCAAGATGGCTAACAACACTCTTGCAGCTTACACAGGCCAGTTTATCTTCAAGACTCAGCCCGGCCCGGATGAAGAGTTTATGAACCTCCTCAAGGAGCGTACAGCACAGTCTGTCAAGAACGCTGTTGAAAATATGGAAGAGGGCGACCTCTACTTCAGCCAGAAGGATTGCGCAGAGTACTTCTCTGATGACCGTGACCCCACAGGCTACGACGGCAATATGTACGTATTCCGTTTCGATCCCTACAATGACGAAGCTGCAGAAACATACATCGTAAACGAGCCCGCTCACCCCTACATCACAGGTCTCAAGACTGACGAAAGCTCAGGTAAGCAGCTCTCCGGCGACTACACAGCAGCTATGAACCAGACTCTTTCCAAGTACGGCTACAACTATATGCCCATCATCGGTGCAACTCTCGGTATCTACTCCGACCGCGGCCCGACAAACGATGACGTTGAAATGCACGAGCGTTGGATGCAGGCTGACCGCTACGGCAAAGAGCTTGCTTACATCACAATGAGCATGACAAAGACTTACGACGAAGTTCTTGAGAGCGACTATGTCAAGAACAACGAGCAGCTTCAGAACGAAATCGCAAACGCAGGCGAGAACTACACACTCTGGTACGAGGGTTGGGAGCCTGTTGAAGAGGTAGCAGTTGAGCCTATCCTCAACATCGCTCACAAGGAAGTTCTTGTTACAGTTGAAAACCCCGTTCTCCTTCTTGTCGGCAAGATGGGTCTTGTTAACCACAGAATTATCGAAAACGAAGACGGTACATACTCAACACCCACAGAGATCGGCTACGTTGAATTCGGCACAAACATCAAGGTTTCCATGATGCCCGGCGAAATCAGCCCCGAGCTTATCTACGGCGGTGTTACAATGGATGCTGAGAATTCATTCTCAGGCTGCGACTTCCCCGGCAAGTCCTGCGCAGAGTCACTTGAGCTTGCAGAAGACGATGTTCTTCTCTGCTTCGGTCTTGCAAACGACGAAATCGGTTACATCCTCAACGATAACGACTACTGCATGATTTTCTTCGACGATATGCAGCCCTTCGGCGACCACTATCAGGAGACAATCGCATTCAGCCGTTCATCAGGCTCAATTCTTATGGCAGCATTCGAAGAGCTTGTTGCAGACAAATAAGCATAACCTTTTACTTACAGCAGACCCGGTTTTATTCCGGGTCTGTTTTTTATCATCAATTCCCATACCGCAGGATAAAACTTGTCATTTTTGTGGCGATATTATAAAAAATAAAAATAACATTTGAAATAATGCGTATTATATGTTATTATATGATGAATGTTATTTTTGAAATCAAAAGGGAGGTTTTGTTTTTGGCCGGAAACAATAAAAAAGACAACCAGAAGGTAAAAAACAACTATGGTATCCAGATAACTCCGCCCGACTCAAACGAAAAAGAAAAAGTTGAAATGTGCATACTCTGCGAAAAGAAGCCCGCATATAAAACCGCAACTGTTGACAGCGACCTTTGCAAGTCCTGCAGAGAGGGTTTCATCCGCACACCGTTTCGTTTAAGCGGCATCATTGCACTCGTTCTCGTTATCATTATGGCGGTTTCGGGAATTTTGGTTGTACGTCCTCAGACTCCTACCGTAAGTGCGATACGCAACGGATACAAAAGCCTTAGCGAAAGCAAATATTCTGATGCTATCGGCGGTATTTCCGACTTGGCAACTCAGGGCACAATGGGCTGGAAAACAGCATTTACACTTGCCAAGTTTTGCAAAAAAATCAACCTGCCCACAGACTATACTTTCCTTGTAGAACAATTCTTCTATGACAAAGAGGCAAACCCTGACCTCACCTGGCAGGATATGGCAGGCAAGGCAAACCTCAACGCTTCCTGGAATAAAGACATCAAGGAGTATTACGATTATTTGGTTCTGCTCGAAAAACTGGCAGACGAAAAATCCAAGCACTTCACTGATTACTACAGTCAGCTTCAGAGCGGCTCAATCGAATCGAAAGATATTCCGTATGACGATATAATCAACAGATACAAAGCTGAATTGAAAACCGCCTCATCCGATGCAGAAAAGGGTATGATTTACTACTATCTGCTCGCAACCTCAAGCATTTGCGAAAAAGATATTCAGACTCAGCTTGACTACTGCAAATCAGTAGCACAGTATCTGCCCGGATGTTATTGGCTCTATCTGGATAATCTGATAACGCTCAGCATTCAGGCAGGCGAATACAGCGAGGCAACAAAGCATATCGAAACCCTTTCCAAATCAAACGAAACAGACGCAAACTACGCAAGACGCTACACAGCTATGCTGTACCGCTATCAGGGCAAGTACGACGAATCTCTGGCAATACTCAAAGACCTTATTGCCAACATTGATGCAACAGAAATATACGAGGCATATTTCGAAGCTATGCTCTGCGAGATGCTCAAGGGCAACACCAAAGAAGCTCTTGAGTATGCAATTTATTGTGTTGAATACGAATATTATCTGACATATGATTCAATCAACCTTTATGCTATACTCTGCAAGCAAGCCGGCGATGATGAGGGCTACAAATTCGCTTGCGAAATATTCGAGCAATACGGTATGGAGCTCAGCCCGACAGTAGACAAATATCTTAACGGCGAAATCACTATGGAAGAACTCTTTAAAGACGGCGAGGTGGTATTTGAATGACACTGATATATGTACTGATAAAGGTGCTCACTTTCCCGGGTGCACTTACAAAAGCATTTTTTGAGCAGATTATGTGCCGCATATTCAAATGCCCCGTTGAAGATAACCGCTACCTGCGTACAGACGAAATGTGCGGACACGTTGAGCACGAGCTTATTCACAGACCAGTTGCAAGCTATCTTTTCTGCTTCATCCCCGGTCTGCTCAACTTCCTGCTTGCAGTTGCGCTTGTCTGGATTCCTTTAATAAATATTGTTCTGCTCGGCAGCTACACAGGCTTTGTTTCGTACTATTCATCCATTGCGACTACTCTCTCTTACTACCCCGTTCTCGATATAATTTTCAAGCCGCTTTCAACTGCGTTTGCCGATTTTCTGGTTGAGCAGCCTATGCTTGTCAAAACAATCGATTTCTTTACTCCCATCTTCTTCGCTTGGCTGAGCATATCTATGCTTACCAACATATTCCCCCTTATAGAAGATACTGTCGTTATGAAAGAGCAGTACGGCAAGCTCAGCACTCCCCTCAGAATAATCTTTTTCCCCGGCTATATCATTATGCGTATCGGTGCGATACTTGAGAAATACTGCGTTACGGCTGTGCTTCTTGTCGCCGCAACGGTTGTGCTGTCAATAATCAATCCGTTTGAAATTATATATTTGTAAAAGCCTTAAAAGGAGCTGTAAAAAAGTTTTTACAGCTCCTTTACTGTTGGCATAACAGAAAGCTGTAACCGTATATATAGGTTTGATTTTACCGGGCAATCCTTTATTAAGCGTTACTATCGAGCAGGAATTCCGGTTTATGATGGTCATTTTTTACAAATTTTGCGGTTTTTCGGCACCTGCATTGTGAGATTTTATGAAAAATTTATAATTAAAGCCTTTACAAAATTATTTTTTTATTTTAGAATAAAGACACAGAGTAACACTATGCGGCAGTGTATTATCTGCGTGTTTGCTTTGTATTAATTTCAGGACGCTTCGCATATCTTTCCGTAAGATGTGCGTTATGGGAGCTTCCCTGAAGCTGTCACGATTTGCCGCAGCCCCTCCGAATGGTTGCGGCAACGTTTAAAATGCTCAAGCAGCACATTTCTTTGCGAAGTGTGCTGCTTGTTTTATTCTTTTTTGCAAGCTAAAAAGCACCTGCCAACCCCCAAAATACGACTGAAAAACACAAAGTCACCAACTATTAAAAAAATTAATAAAATTTTCTGCAAAAAATTGACAAAGCAAATTTTTAGTGATATTATGAGTTTAATCTTAATGATTGAAAGGAGACACAAATCATGAAAGACAAGAAATTAATTCCTGTTATTGCAGGCGCAGCAGCAGCTGTAGTAGTTATCATCATTGCTATCGTTGCTCTTGCAAACCCCGCAAAGTCTGTTATGTCCAAGTACAACAAGGCATATGTCGAGAGAGAAGCTGAAGACATCTACGCTCTTATGCCTCAGATTGAGCAGGACTACAGAAACGACGACCTTGACAAGGACGACAAGCTTGAAGAAGACGATTTCGTAAAGGAAATCAAAGAAGCTCTCAGCGACGACTTCGAGGACTACGAGAAGGACTACAACAAGAAGGTTAAGGTTATCAGAGCAAGAAAGGTCAAGAAGGACATCATTGAGCAGTACAACGAGTATCTTGACAAGTACTCAAAGTACAAGGATGTTTATGACAAGTCTGTACACGAAGTTACAGCTGCTTACATCGTTGACATTCAGTACACAATCACTAACGACGAGAAGACTTACTCCAGCGTTTCCGGTGATATCATCATCGTAAAGGAAAACGGCAAGTGGAAGAAGCTCAGCGGCGAAACATGGAGCGATTCAAGCTATTACTTCGACTGGGAAAACGAGAACGATTTCAAAGAGCTTGAAGATGCTATCGAGGAATACGGCGATTACGATTACTACTATTAATCCCACAGCTTAACAAAACAGCGGACTCAGACGAGTCCGCTGTTTTTGTTTTTTTTATTTATCTCTCGTTAAATCTTCTTTCGACACATTCTTTCCAGCGTCTTGCCATAAGCTGATGACCGCCTGTTGTCGGGTGCACACCGTCCCAAAGGAGCTTGAAGATATCTATATGCTTTGCGTACTCGTCAAACAAATCCTGAAGCGGCACAAACACTGCATCATACTCTTCGGCAAGCTCTTTTGCGGCAAGCGAATATCTGCCGACATTAGCCTGCATATACGTGTTATAATCAACATTCTTCGACACACCGAAAAACGGCTCCATAATAACTATGAGCAGGTCAGGATTCTGCTCGCGTGCTCTGTCGAGCAGATTACGGTATGTATTTTTATAGTCCTCGGGCTCCAAGCCGTGTGAGCCTTCGAAACGAAAATGAGCATCGTTGACACCGATAAGTATGCTCAGCACCGTAGGCCTGAGGTCAAGGCAATCCTCCTGCCATCTGCCGTCAAGGTCTGAAACCGTATTGCCGCTGATACCTCTGTTGATAACGGTAAAATCCTTATCGAAATTATCGGCATACATCTCGGAAGCTAAAATATACTGGTAACCGTGGCCGTGGATATGGTTAAGGTCCTGAGACCTGCCTCTGTTGCCGTCGGTTATTGAGTCGCCCTGAAAAAGTATAACATCACCGTTTTTCACTTCAAACATTTTATGTCACCTGCTTAACTCAATTTGCGTTTATTATAGCAGAGTTTGCGGATTATATCAATGCAAATACAGAGCACAAAGTGCTGAATTATTATAATAATATATATTGAAATATCGCTTGTTTGGTGATATACTGTAAGAGACACAATGCGGTCTGAGACATAAACCGATTTTACATAAGAAAGGACGATGAACTTTGGCAGAAAACAAAAATCTTGACGCTTTTGCCGGTCTCGATGCGATGGATGCTCACGTTGACGATTGGCGTGACGCCGTTAAGGGCAAGCAGAGAGGTATCTTCTCTTTTGATGACGTTGTAAACGTCAAGCTCAAAACTCTCAAGAAAAGAATCTACACAGACATCGAGTCTATCCCCGCTTGGAAGATGAAGGAATGTATCTACAAGGGTGTAGGCGATTACGAATATCTTTACGACGAGTGGAAGGAGCTCAACGTTGGCGACCGCTGGGGTAACAACGGCTGGAGCGCATTCTTCAAAAACTCATTCGACATTCCCGAGCGTTTTGCAGGCAAGAAGGTCACACTCAACGTCTACTTCGGCGGCGACTCACTTCTTTCTCTCAACGGCGAGCCCTATCAGGGTCTTGACCCCTTCCGCAACAGCGTTCTTCTTTCCGACTGCGCAGAGGCAGGCAAGCATTATGACGTTGATATCGAGTCCTACTATGTATGGCACTCAAACGAGTCAACAGTCAAAACTCTTTCCTGCTCATTTATCGGCGTTGTCGATCCCGTAATCGAAGAGGTTTACTGGGATTTCAAGGCAGCTTTCAATGCGCTGTTTATGCCTGTTCTCGACACAGGCCTTGCAGAGCTTATCCGCTCCGCACTCAAAGAGGCATTCACACACGTCAATTTTGACGTTGACGGTGACGAGTTCAAGGCAGGCCTCCTTGCCGCACAGAAGGTGCTCAAGGACAGAATCTACAACAACCCCAACTACAAGACAGAGGGCAAGCTTGCGCTCGTCGGTAACTCCCACCTTGATATCGTTTTCATGTGGGCATACAAGGAGTACGTCCGTAAGCTCGGCAGAACTCACGCAACAATGCTTCGCCTTATGGAGCAGTATGACGATTTCATCTTCTCACAGAGCACAGCTCCCACATATATCGAGATGGAGAAGAACTACCCTGCTATGTTCGAGCAGGTCAAGAAGCGCATCGCAGAGGGCAGATGGGAATACATCGGCGCAATGTGGGTTGAGCCCGATTGTAACCTCGTTTCCGGTGAATCCTTTGTCCGCCAGCTTCTTCACGGCGTAAGATACGCTGAAAAAACATTCGGCGTCACTCCCAAAACCTGTTGGGTACCCGACGTATTCGGCAACGGCTACGCAATGCCCCAGATTCTCAAGAAGGCAGGCATTGAGTACTTCGTAACTCACAAGATGGGCATCTGGAACGATACCAACCCCTGGCAGTACAACACCTTCTGGTGGGAAGGCCCCGACGGCTCAAAGGTATTCTCCATTGTTCCTCCCACTCACTTCATCGGCACAGTTGAGGCTGACTCACTCAAGATGAACTGGAAAAAGTACACAGACAAGGCTACAATCGGCGAGTCAATGTACTGCTACGGCTGGGGCGACGGCGGCGGCGGTGTCGACACCGAAATGCTCGAGTACGTAAAGCGTTACAAGAACTTCCCCGGTCTGCCTGAGGCTCAGGTCAGCAAGATTGAGGATTCACTCGCACGTATGAAGGCAAACGCAACCGACACAAATATTCCCACATGGAAAGACGAGCTTTACCTCGAGGAGCACAGAGGTGTTCATACCACAAAGGCTCTGCTCAAGAAGCTCAACAGATACAGCGAAAACCTCTACCGTCAGGCAGAAATCTTCGCAAGCATCGCAAGAAACTACGGCTACGAGTATCCGCTTGCAAAGCTCAACGAGGGCTGGCAGATGATTCTCACAAACCAGTTCCACGATTCACTCCCCGGCTCACACATTACCGAAGTATTCGGCGACCTTTGCGCAATTTACGATGATATCATCGCAATCGGCGAGAGCGTTCGTGACGAGGCTCTCAACGCAATCGCAGGCAACATCGGTGCAGGCAACAAGTACGGCAAGCCCTTCGCTCTCTTCAACTCTCTCGGCACAGCCGCAACCTCCAAGGTTGAGCTTCCCTACAAGGATGTTGAGATTTACGATGCAGACGGCAACAAGGTTCCCGTTCAGGCTTACACAAAGCTCGACGGCACAAAGGTACTTGTATTCATCGCAAAGGATGTTCCCGCAGTAGGTTATAAGGTTTACTACACCAAGGATGCTGCTGTTCCTGCTGCAAAGCCGGTTGAAAGTGCAGATATCGAGAACGCTAACTTCAGCCTCAAGTTTGATGCAGCTGCTGAGCTCGTTTCAATCTATGACAAGAAGAATGACAGAGAAGTTCTCGGCGGCAAGGGTAACGTATTCCGCATTTACGAGGACCTTCCCGGTAAGTACGATGCATGGGATATCGTTGTTACATACACAGACCGTGAGTTTGATACCGAGGCAGGCAAGGTTGAAAGCGTTGTCACAGGCGACGTATTCACCTGCGTTACAATCACAAAGAACATTATGAAGTCCACTCTCAAGCAGAACATTATGATTTATAATGAGCTTGACAGAATCGACTTCGATACATTCATCTCCTGGCACGAACAGGAGAAGCTCCTCAAGGTCGGCTTCGATGTTGATATCAAGGCTCAGAAGTACACAAGAGATATCGCATATGCAACAATCGAAAGCTCCAACTACCGCCACAATCCCTACGATAAGGCTAAGTTTGAGGTTTCCGCTCACAACTTTATCGATATGTCTGAAGATGGCTACGGTCTTACAATCCTCAACGATTGCAAGTACGGCTACGAGGTCAACGAGCAGAGAATGATTATCACTCTCCTCAAGGCTCCGATGAACCCCGACCCGCAGTCAGACAGAGGCGACCACTACTTCACCTACTCACTCTATCCGCACGCAGGCGGCTGGAAGGATGCAGAGACTCTTGTAAGAGGTCTTGAGTTCAACAACCCGATGCTTCCCGTTGACCTTGCAGACGAGGCAAAGGGTGCAGAGTGCGGCTCCTTCATCAGCGTTGACGGCAAGAACGTCACACTTGAGGCTGTCAAGAAGTGCGAGGATGAGGATGCTTACATCGTACGTTTTGTCGAGAAGGCAGGCAGACGCACAAAGGTTACAGCTCAGTTCTTCGCTGAAATCGCAAGCGTTGCAGAGTGTAACCTCCTTGAGCGTGAGGACGTTGCAGCCAACGTTGCAAGCGGCAAGACAATGAGCTTTGAAATCAATCCGTTTGAAATCAAGTGCTACAAAGTCAAGGTTAAATAATTAAAACTAAAAACGGCGGAGGGTAAGACACCCTCTGCCGTAACACATTAAAATAGTATTTTCAGGAGGAAACCACAATGGCAATTATCAGACTTATTCTCGCCGGTCTCCTTGCCCTCGGTCAGATTCTTGCTCCCGTAGGCGGATGGATTGCAAACTTCGGCGAATCAGCTTATTTCTATGAATGGTCAGCAGAAGATGAATTCACAAAAGATTCCTACATCGAGCTTGAGAAAGAAGTAGGTGAGGATTTTGTTATTCTCAACCTTGCAGACGTTCAGCTTGATGACGACGAGCTTTACGATACGCTTGGCCAGGAGTCTATGGCTCTCGTAGCAAAGCTTATTGAAGACAAAGACCCCGACCTTATCACTCTGTCAGGCGATAACGCATGGGGCACAATGACTTACCTCGCTCTTATCGAGCTTGTTGACTCCTACGGTATTCCGTGGGCAGCAGTTATGGGCAACCACGACGGTCAGGGCTGTATGAGCGAATTCTGGGCAGCTTACCACCTTGCAGAGGCTGAAAACTCACTCTTTGAGTTCGGCCCCGAAGGTATGGGCTACGGTAACTACCTTATCAACATCACAGAAAACGGCAAGATCATCCACTCTATTTATATGATGGATACTCACAACAACCGTGATTATGAAATTGACGGTGAAACAGTAAACGGCTACGACCACCTTTGGGACAGCCAGCTGGATTGGTACAAGTGGTGTGTTGAGGGCACAAACGCTATCGCAGGCTACAATGTACCCAGCACAGTTATTATGCACATCCCTGTTTACGAGTACTTCGATGCATGGTATGCAGTAAGCTCAGACGTTGACGATGCAAACGGCAACCTCGGCACAATCGACCCGGCTTATTCCGATATCGCTTCGGGCCGCAGAGGTGAATACGGCGGACATCCGCCCGTATCAAACGGCTTCTTCGACCTTTGCAAGGAGCTCGGCAGCACAAAGCATATGATTGTCGGTCACGACCACGATGACGACTACTCGGTTCTTTACGAAGGCATCCGCCTTACCTACGCTGTCAAGACAGGCGCAGGCTGCTACTACACAGAGGATATGATGGGCGGCACAACCCTCACAATCGATTCCGACGGTAACGGCACAATCACACAGAACTACTACGCACTTACAGACGGCGAGTGGAACGCAGTAAGCTAAATAAGATTACAAATTCCCTGCTTATTATAATATAAGACAAAACCACCCGAAGAAGAAAGAATCTTTTTCGGGTGGTATCTTTTTTGTGAAGTTTCAAACCTGCGGTTTGAAGTGAAGTTGTCATATATGACAGTGAAGTATTTGCCTTTTCGGCAAAAGTGAAGTTAAGTTGCCCTAAAACACTTGCGAAGCAAACTTCATTACGAAGTAACTTCACTGCCGCAAGGCAAATTCACTTGCCCGCAAGGGCATAATTAGTTTCGGCACAGCAAGAAGCGTTATACATAATACCGCCTTCTGTGCTGTGCCGATTTTGATTTATACCGTTTCAACTTCGGGTTCAGTTTCACCCGATTCGGCTTTTGCAGGCTCGGGTTCTTTTTCAACCTCGGGTGTTTTTGTTTCGTCAGGTGCTTGAGTTGTATCTGCAGGTGCAGGCTTCTTGCATGCAAGCACAAGGCACACTACCCACGCAACAAATGTCCACGCAAGAAAAACATCGAGCAGAATAATCATTGTAAGCTTTGGACTCTTCTTCTTGGCGGCAACAATGGTAGGTATGAAGTAAATCAACGCACCTATGAGAAATGCACCGAGCGCAATCAGAAAAGCTATATCGTTATCGGAAAAAGGCATATCTTTTACCTCCGCTATATAAATTAACTACCTTAAATTATATAGCCGCAACCACTACCAAGTCAATGGGTAAGAAGTAAAAAATATCAGATTTTTCGCTGTGCCGAACAGGCTTCAACAAACCTCATTCGGACACTCGCCGTTTTCAAAACAGCCGACAATATTCGTTACCGTTGTTTCGGCAATATTCTCAAGTGCATCCTCGGTAAGGAATGCCTGATGCGAAGTGACGATAACATTGGGCATAGAAATAAGTCTTGCGAGAGTATCATCCTCTAAAATATGGCCCGAATTATCCTCGAAGAAAAGGTCGGACTCCTCCTCGTAAACATCAAGGCAGGCGGCACCTACCTTGCGTGATTTGATACCTGCAAGCAGTGCCTCGGCATCAACCAGTGCACCCCTTGAAGTGTTGAGAATCACAACACCTTTTTTGCATTTTTCAATCGCTTCGCCATCTATCATATGGTAGGTATCCTCCATAAGAGGACAGTGGAGCGAAATAATATCGCTGTTTTCAAAAAGCTCATCAAGCGCGACATAACGAACGGTTTCGCCGTTGTCAAGGTCAGCGGCAGGAAACTTATCGTAAGCAAGCACCTTCATACCGAAACCGCGGCAGATATCAATAAAAACTCTGCCGATTTTACCCGTACCGATTACACCGACTGTTTTGCCGTGAAGGTCAAAGCCGGTAAGACCCGAAAGGCTGAAGTTAAAATCGCGTGAACGTATATATGCCTTGTGAATACGGCGGATTGAAGTAAGAAGCAAAGCCATAGCGTGCTCGGCAACCGCATAGGGCGAGTAGGCAGGCACTCGAAGCACGTGAATTCTGCCTCGGGCGTGACGGATATCAACGTTGTTGAAGCCTGCACAGCGCAGTGCAATAACTTTAACCCCCAGCTCACAAAGCTTATCTATAACCTCTGCATCAACCGTATCGTTGACAAAAACGCACACACCGTCAAAACCGTGAGCAAGCTCCGCAGTATCGGCGTTGAGCTTCGTTTCAAAGTATTTTATCTCAATACCGTACTGAGCAGAATATTTGTCAAACGACGCTTTGTCGTAAGGCTTTGTATCGAAAAAAGCAATTCTCATTTTATATCCTCCCATATTATTATAAACAGAATATTCAAACAATCCTGATTTTTTTATTTTATACTTTTGAAAAGGAATATTCTTTTCATCAACTTGATAAATTGGAGTTTTTCGTTTTTTGCCGTTAATTCAAAGCTGAGAATTGATTTGAGCCCAAACATGGACACTGTCTGATTCTGCAATTTCTTTGTCTCGTAAAAATCCGCTGTTGACAAAAATATTATCTGTGTAAGTTATATTTGAACAGTATTCTCCAAAGCGAAGCTTGCCTTGTCTTGATGAACCGTCAAAGAAATCACCTGCATCGATTGTGTTTTCAACAAAAACAAGCCCGTTAATATTATCTGTTATCATAAGCATTGACGGTATATCCTTAAAGCTGTTTGAACTGATCTCTATATTTGTGAAAACGGCTGTTTCGGCAGACCTGCCCGCAACATTTGTACCGATTTCAATTACAGAACTCCAGTTACTGTAGTTGCACTTTTCAAAGGTGTTGTTGCGGATAATAAGATTATCTACACCCGTACCCTCTTGCCAGAGTGTGGGTTCAATATCCATTACAACCTTTATAGCCTGACCCATTGTTTTATAGAATCGGTTGTTCTCACAAAGTCCGTTTGAGGATTGAAGGAGCAGACCTCTTGCTCTGTTTTCGTGGAAATAATTGTTGCTGATAACATAGTTGCCGCTGTTACATTCCGTGTTATATGCAGTCCAGCCTTCCGTTACGTTTTCGGGTAAGACTTCAACAACAACCTCTTTTGTAATCCCTTCAAGAGCCTTGACCGAAACAATCTTTGCTGTAACATCTGTGTTTTCAAACTTATCATTTTTGAATGCAAGAGTGTCGCCGGTTTCAAGCCTCATTGCGGAAGCAATCAGGGTAAGCTTGTTGCCGTTTACAGCTGAAACATAGCCGAGACCGTCGTGAACGTTAATTGCATCGTCACCCATACCGCTTATATCACAGCCCGAAATATTGAAGCAGCCGTCAGTATTCACAATATGAATCGCATCGGCACCCAAGGATACACTTCGCTTATCTTTGTATTTAGAATTAACCCCGATAAAACCGTTGATAATCTGAAAATGAGAACAGTTGCCTTCGCAGATATATGCCATACCGGGGCTGCCGTAGATACTGACATTATCAAAAGTCACATTCTTGCTGTAGTCTCTTATGCTGAAAATCGTTCCGTCATAAACAAAGTGTCTGAGAATATATGTTTCACCGTTCTCAAAACTATCCATACAGCCGTTATGGGTAACACGCAGAGTATTGTCAGTAATCTTCTGAACGGATTTTATATTTGTTTCATCCTGATAAAGATAAACCTCTTTTGAAGATTGTTTTGCACCAAAGGTATATGTTTCGGGGTCGCATTGTGTAATTGCCGTAAGTTTGTTACTTTCACTGCAATATTCCACATTTTTGAAAACCAGGTCAAGCGTATCAGCATCGGGATTACTGTTTTCAACCGTAACCACCGAAGCAAGCGGATTTTCATCCCAGTTCCAATCGAAATTAAGGTTGCGGATTTCAACGCAGTCACTGTTTCTGATAAAGAATTTATATCCCGTTGAGGAGAAAACAAAGGTTGCATCGTTTCCTTCAATCAGTAAATCCGTACAGTTGTTGGCATCAAGACCGTATATACTCCTGAAATAATATGTACCCTTATCAATAATAAGCTTCGTCTGCGGATTCTGTGAACAGTAATAGAGTGCATTCTGAAAAGCCTCAAAATTATCCTCGTTTTCTTCAGAAAGTCCGAAATCCGATGCATTTACAACATTCATCTTTTCAGCTTTGGGGCGCTGAATATAAAATTTTGTTCCGTTTGCACCGTTAATCTCGTCTGCAGTTCTGTTCTCGCTTAAATTATCAAGTACTTCAGCAAGCACATCGGATTTTACGGGTGTTGTTGCAGACGAAGTAAACAACAACACTATTGAAGCTATAAATGAAACTATTTTCAGAAGCATCGAATCTTCCTTTCAAATTCTTATTTACAGAGATAATATTATCACATTTTATATAAAATCACAATTACTGGTTCAAAAAAAACAAAAAAGCAGCATCTCTGTTGAGATACTGCTTTTTTTTGGCTGGGGAATAGGGATTCGAACCCCAACAAACAGAGTCAGAGTCTGTCGTGCTACCGTTACACTATTCCCCATCGCGAAGAGTATTATATACATTCTGAAAGAAAAAGTCAAGGCTTTTTTTAAAAAAATTTTTGCTTTTTTAAAAAACCGCACTGCGTATTTATCGTACGCAGTGCGGTTGAATTATTTTAGTTTTATGCAAGACCGAACATTGAAAGAATTTTCTTGATAAACTCAATTACATAATGGAAATAATCGAAGATAAGCACCATAATGCCGCCGTCGCCCTGGCCTTCGAGGTTGCCCATATCGGTTGCCTTTGAGCCGTCATAATCCGACGTATGGGAATAGAGCCAAGAAATCATACCGTTGGGGCTTGTGAGGTTGACCGTTTCGCCCTTACCGTTTACGGTTGTAGAATCGGGATATGCTTTATCGTCATAGCCGAACATATCGTTATTTACCGCAAACCAGGCATAGTGGTTGCTCTTACAGGCTGTGCCGTCGCCAAGGCGTGCAGTGCCGAGAGTTGTAAACCTGCAATCTGCCGCAACGGTTGAGGTTGCACAGATTTTTTCCCAACCGGGTACAACGCTGTTTTCGTAGTTTACAATCGGATCCTTACTGCTTGAGGTAAGCCATACCGGGATATCCTTAATCAGTTCAACCTGAGACTGTGAAGGAGACCACGCAGGGCATATCGGGAAGATTGCGGCAAACATTTCGGGGTATGCAACAGCCATTTTGTAAACCATCTTACCGCCCATTGAATAGCCGCCGACATAAATTCTGCTCAGATCAACATTCTTCTTATTTTTTTCAATAAAGTCATCAATTGCGGCACGTGCAGGGAAAATCATAGAATTATCCCAGGAATTGCCAAGCTCTTCGCGTGAACGGATTGCAATAATAAACGCACCGTCGACATTGCCGAAGCGGCTCTGGAACTCGTCACTTGCCCAGAAAGCCATATAGTTCTTTTCAATCTGCTCGCCTGAGTAGTTGCCGTCGCCAAGACCGTGGAACCATACGACAACAGGATATTTCTTTGTGTCGCCGGACTTGACAGGTGAGTAATACATATAATCAACGGAATAATCGCCTGCAACAGGGCCTTCGCCCTCTTTAAAGCTTGCCCGAAGGTCTTTAATCTGACCTCTGAGGTCAACTGCGTTGACACCGATTGAAACGCTGAACACAATTACAACTGCAAGAATCAACGAAATAATTTTTTTCATATCAATTCTCCTTTGATTTTTGTAATTAAATTTTATCAAAACTCGGCGAGTATGTCAACTATACCGCAGGTTGTATCGACAAAGGCATCCGCACCGGCGGCAATAAGCTCATCCCTGCCGAAGCTGCCCTTGACGCCTACGACAAAGCAGCCTGCCGCTTTGCCCGAGAGCACACCTGCAACGGCATCCTCAACAACCATACAGTTTTCGGGAGCAACACCGACAGAAGCCGCCGCCTTGAGATAGATTTCGGGGTCAGGCTTTTTGTTTGTGATATCACTGCCCGTAATTACCGAATCAAAAACGCTCTCCTCCACGCCGAGCACGTTTATGTTTGTAACAACCTTGCGTCTGTCGGCAGAAGATGCAACAGCAAGGCGGTATTTCTTTTTAAGCTCGGGGAGAGCTTCACTCATACCGGGTGCGGCATCGACAATAGTACCTGCAAGCTGAATATAAATCTCGTAGCACTCATCCTTCATCTGCGGCAGATATGTGCCGCCGTTTTTCTCAACAACTCCGCCGATTGCGGCATCCTCGCCCATACCGACAAAATCGTTGAAATCCTCAAGCTTTGCATCAATTCCGTACTTTTCCTTGAGGTGCTTTATACAGCACTTCATAAGCGGAATTTCGGAGTCCACAAGCACTCCGTCCATATCAAATAAAATTGCTTCAATCTTCCTCATTTTCATACCCCCAACCGTCAATTCCTTTTCTCTGCATTGCTCCTATTATTTTAGAGCGGATATCGCCGTACTTTTTCTCATATCCCGAGAGAAGCTGTTTCATACTCTCCCTCTCCGTCACGCCGTCTGCAGGGCAACGGCTTTTTACAATCGGCAGCTCCATTCTTCGGCAGATTCGAGCAGGCTCGCTCTCTCTGCAAAAAATCATCGGGCGGATTACGTGAATATCTTTACGTGAAAGGTAAGTCACAGGTGAAAAACAACCTATGTGACCGCCGTTTAAAAGGTTCATCATAAATGTCTCCGCCGCATCGTCCATATGGTGTCCGAGTGCAACCTTATTACAGCCTGCCGCTTTTGCCGCATCGTGCAATGCACCGCGGCGCATTTTGGCACAAAGGCTGCAGGGATTTTTTTCGTTACGCGTTTCAAAAATAATTTTGCCAAGCTCCGTACGCTTGATTATGTACTCTACACCAATTTCCTCGCACAGCTTTTCAAGCGGAGAAAAATCCGTCTCCTCGCCGCCGAAGCAAGGGTCAAGCGAGATTGCGACAAGCTCAAACGGCTCGGGATAAAATCGCCTGATATTTGCAAGCGCAACAAGCATAGCCGTACTGTCCTTGCCGCCCGAAAGGCCGACTGCAACACGGTCGCCTGCAGTTATCATATTATATTTTTCCATCGCCGAGCGCATATGGCTCATCATCTTCTGCATTTTTAATACCTCAATAAAGTTGCTGTGCTATCGTATGTTGAGACACCGAGGAAAGTTTTTGCCTCTGTCTTTTCGTTATTAATGCGTTTTCAAACGCAAATCATGCAAAATCTATTTTACAAATCATGATTTTGTAAAAAAAATCAAATCATGCGAAGCAAATCATTTTTAATACCTCAATGAAGCTGCTATGCTGTCATACGTTGAGACACCGAGGGAAGCATCTGCCTCGCACTCTCTGTCACTGATTCAACAGCTCAACTATTTCATCCGAAAGCTTCAGATATTCCTCTTGCGAATCGAGGATTTTTTTAGCAATAAACTTCCACGAGTAACGCTCGCTGTAATCCTCTGCCGTATCGTCACGGTAGGGGTTATTTTTTATAAGCTCAATCAGCTCACGGCTGAGCTCAACGTCACCCTTACGCATTACACGCTTTGCGGTAAAGATGAGCGAATATTTATATGTATTAAGTGAGCCGAAATACACACGGCGAAGATACTCATTCTCTGCAATCACACGCACCATATTATCTTTATTTTTACGGTGCATAAGGTAGCGGCTGACAAGCCTTGCAAGGCAGGCGCTGACCGCCCTTGAATGAGAAAAAAGCTCCTCATTTTCTTCCAGAATACCGAGCACTTTTTCGAGTGCCGCCTGCGGATTTTCCGCAGTAAGCGTATCGATTTCAAGACCTATTGCCTTTTCGTTTTCAATTAAGAATTCAGCCTGCATAGTCAGCCACCATTTTCTTGAAAGCGTTGCCCTTCTCCTCAAAATTGCGGTAGCGGTTATAGCTTGCCGCCGCAGGAGAGAGCAGGCAGGCTTTGCCGCTTGCCGTCAGCTCAAAGCTCTTGTTTACAGCTTCCTCAAGGGTTTCGCAACGAACGATATTGAGCTTGCAGCCCTTTGACTCAAGCTCCGATGCGATATTATAGCCTGTTTCGGGCATACAGATAAGGTTATCAATCGGTGCACTCATCAGCTCGACAACAAACTGCGAATAGTCAAGGCCTCTGTCCATACCGCCGATGATAAGCGTACCGACGTTGCCGAGTGCCTTCACGTTGCCTATAACGGCATTGGGGATAGTAGCAATCGCATCGTCATAGAAGCTGATACCGTTTTTGACGGCAAACTTCTCGAGCCTGTGCTCGATTCCGCCGAATTCGCTGACGGCTTTTTCGATTGCATCATCGCTGACGCCGAATTCACGCACTGCCGTTGCGGCAAAGAAAATGTCCTGCCACTGGTGCTCACCCGGAAGTGCCTCTGTAAGCGTTGTGAGCTTACGGAAAAACGCATCGTTTTCATAAGCCTTACGGCTGATATTGACTCTGCGTGAGCGTACAAAACTTAAATCACCGACAACCGTTTCAAGCAGCTGATCAGCGTTGGAGATAAAGAGATTTTCTTCGCTCTGGTAGCGGATAATATTCAGCTTTGCGCCGATATAACCCTCGAAGCCGTTGTAGTGGTCGAGGTGCTCGGGATAAGCGTTTGTAAAAATTGCAACATCGGGCGAAGCGTGTGAAAACTCAAGCTGATGACAGCTCATTTCTATAACGGCAACCTTGCCCTCAATTTCATCAAGGCTTTCAAAAACAGGTGTGCCGATATTGCCCATAATCATAGAGGGCACGCCGCCTGCCTGAAGCATACGGTAGACCAGAGTTGTAGTGGTGGTCTTGCCCTTTGTGCCCGTTATACCGATTTTTTTGCAGGGCACAAAACGCAGGAACAAATCCATTTCGCCCGTAACTGTTGTGCCTTCTTCAATCTTCACATCACGCAGTGATATACCGGGGCTCTGCATAACGATATCAAAATCGTTAATACAGTCCAGATAATTTTCGCCGCAGATGAGAGTGACGTTATCATCCTCAACCTTAACGGGATTTTTATCGGCTACAGTGATGTGCATATCGGGATAGTAACGGCGGAGAAACGCAAGGGTTGCCCTGCCCTCTCTGCCAAGACCGAGAATAAGCACACTTTTATCTTTGAAAAAATCGATAAGACTCTGATACATAAAGTTACCCTCTTTATTTAAACGGCGAAGAGACAGCACTGCTGACTCTTCACCGCAATAGAATTTATTTCTGCTGTGCACGTGCTGCAGGTGAGCCGCAGCACTTCTTGTATTTCTTGCCGCTGCCGCAGGGACAGGGTGCGTTCGGGCCGACCTTTTCGCTTGCAGACTTGCGTACGGGACGCTTCTTGTCTGTGCCGTCGCCGCCTGCATTTGTTGCAACCTCTTTGACCTTCTGCTCACGCTTTGTGTCTTCCTCTGTCTTGACCTTGACAGTGAGGAGCATACGGATTGTATCGTGTCTGATCTGTGCAGTCATATCGTCAAACATATCGTAGCTTTCGAAACGGAAAGCAACAACGGGGTCTTTCTGACCGTATGCACGCAGGCCGATACCGCGCTTGAGCTCATCCATAGCATCGAGGTGATCCATCCACTTTGCATCAACGTTATCGAGAAGCACCTTACGCTCAAGCAGAGGCATAAGCTCGCCGAGCTCTTCTTCTCTTGCGGCATAACGTTCCTCACCGCGCTTTGTGAGCATCTCTCTTGCCTCATCACGGTCGTCAATACCGTCGGCAAAATCATCTTCGGTTGTGAGCCAGCCGAGGAAATACTGACGGAGAGCCTCTACGCTCCAATCCTGCGACTCTGCACCGACAGGAAGGTAAAGGTCGACCATATCGCTGATACTGTCGGTCAGCATCTTTGTCATCTTTGACTTAAGCTCATCACCGTCAAGCACCTGATTACGCTGGGTATAGATAAGCTCACGCTGCTGATTCATAACATCGTCGTACTGAAGGACGTTCTTACGGATTGCGAAGTTCTGGCTTTCGACCTTCTTCTGTGCGTTTTCGACAATGTTGGAGAAAATCTTGGTATCAAGCGGCATATCCTCGGGAGCATTGAGACGCTCGAGCATCATCTGTGCTCTGTCACCGCCGAAGAGACGCGTTACATCGTCATCAAAGCTGAGGAAGAACTGGCTCTCGCCGGGGTCGCCCTGACGGCCTGAACGGCCGCGGAGCTGGTTGTCGATTCGTCTGGAATCGTGACGCTCCGTACCGATGATATAAAGACCGCCTGCCTGACGTACCTGCTCTGCTTCTTCGGCAATTTCTGCCTTATATTTTGCCTCGAGCTCTGTATATGTCTTACGTGCTTCGAGGATTTCTTCGTTATCCGTATCGGCAAAGCCTGTTGCCTCGGCAATCATTTCCTCGCTGTAACCCATACGGCGCATCTCGCTCTTTGCAAGGAACTCTTCATTACCGCCGAGCTTGATATCCGTACCACGGCCTGCCATATTTGTAGCAATTGTAACGGCACCGAACTTACCTGCCTGGGCGATAATCTCGGCTTCCTTCTCGTGGAACTTCGCATTAAGAACCTGATGCTTGATGCCCCTCTTTTTGAGAAGAGCACTGAGCACCTCGGACTTTTCGATTGAAATTGTACCGACAAGTACGGGCTGACCCTTTTCGTGGCAAGCCTCGATTCTGTCGAGAATTGCTTTGAACTTAATGGGCTCTGTCTTATAGATAACGTCGGGGTTATCCTTACGAGCCATAGGCTTGTTTGTGGGCACTTCGATAACGTCGAGATTATAGATCTCCTGGAATTCAACGCTCTCTGTCTTGGCTGTACCTGTCATACCGGAGAGCTTATCGAACATACGGAAGTAGTTCTGGAATGTGATTGTTGCAAGGGTCTTGCTTTCGTGCTCAACCTTTACGCCCTCTTTGGCTTCAATAGCCTGGTGCAGACCCTCGTTGTAACGTCTGCCGAGCATAATACGGCCCGTAAACTCGTCAACAATGAGCACCTTGCCGTCTTTTACAACGTAGTCTATATCGCGGCGCATAACACCGTTAGCCTTGATTGCCTGGTTGATGTGGTGCTGGATTGTAAGGTTGGTGCCGTCCATAAGGTTTTCAACGTTGAAGTAACGCTCTGCCTTCTCGACACCGCTCTTGGTAAGTGTTGCGGAGCGTGCCTTTTCGTCAACAACATAATCACCGTCATCGGCAACGGTTTCAAAGGTCTCCTTCTTGCTGTCAACCTCGCGTACCTTTACCATCTTGAGTGACTTTGCAAACCTGTCGGCAAGATCGTAAAGCTGTGTTGAAGCCTCGCCTTTGCCCGAAATGATAAGCGGAGTACGTGCCTCGTCGATAAGGATTGAGTCAACCTCGTCGACGATTGCAAAGCTGTGGCCGCGCTGTACACGCTGCTCCTTATACTGCACCATATTGTCACGAAGATAGTCGAAGCCCATCTCGTTGTTTGTACCGTAGGTGATATCTGCGGCATAAGCCTCGCGGCGCTCTTTATTAGTACAATCGTGCACGATAAGGCCGACTGTAAGACCCATAAAACGGTAGACCTTGCCCATCCACTCGGAGTCACGGCGTGCAAGATAATCGTTAACCGTAACGATATGCACACCCTTGCCGCTCAGAGCATTGAGGTAGGCAGGGAGAGTAGTTGTAAGAGTTTTACCTTCACCTGTTTTCATTTCGGCAATTCTGCCCTGATGGAGCACTATACCGCCGAGAATCTGTACAGGGTAATGCTTCTGCTTGAGCACACGCCACGCAGCCTCACGGCAGGCGGCAAATGCCTCGGGCAGAATATCGTCAAGGGTCTCGCCCTTTTCGAGTCTTGCTTTGAATTCGGGAGTCTTCGCCTGAAGCTCCTTGTCACTGAGCTTGGAATACTCATCCTCAAGGTCAAGCACCTTGTTTTTAAGAGGATTGATTCTCTTTAACTCCTTTGATGAATAGTCGCCGAAAATTTTCTTAAAAATAGACATCTGTTTACCTTCCTTACGTTGCTTTTCTAATTATCAGTATACACTGTCAGTTGATAAAATAAAGTTACTTGGTGTCGCTTATATGAAACTCCTGAGTTTCTCCTCGTCTTTGATGCACACGGCACTTCCGTTAAAAGAAATCGCACCGGATGAATTGAGTGCATCTGTCGCAGAGAAAAGTGCCGCCTTGCCAAGGTCAAGCTGTTTTGCGAGCTTCAGCATATCCTGCGGCAGTGAAACCTCGCCCTTTGCGTTGCGGGGACGCGAAAGAATATACTCCGCAAGTACAGCCTGTGCCCTGTCGCCTGCACCTGCACGCGATTTAGCCTGAGTCAACTTACGGCTGAGCAGAGCGATATAGCTGCGTGCAAAATCAGAGCTGTCCTCAACCAGCATATCGACCGCATCAAAGCTGACAAAGAGTGCGCGGCAAACCTGAGCGGCCTCGACCTTTATATCGCTATTATCATCGGCATAAAGGCTTTCGGCACCGAAGAGAGCACCTTCGCCCTCGACCGATACGATTCGCTTGCCCGAAAGGCCTCTGCACTCGCCGCTGAGCAACACGCAGAGCGAATCCTTAACACTCCTGCAGGGAAAAACCTGCTGACCGACGGCAAACTCCTTGAGCTGCACGTTGTCGCTTTGCACAAGCTGAGTAATCGTATGCACAGAAAGAGCTGAAAACGGAGCAGTATTACCAAGCACCCTGACCGCTTTTTTCTCGTGCTCAGGTCTCATTTTCATAAAAAACGCCCCTAATTAGTATTATTATATTATAATATAACAAATTTTCAATATTGTCAATGCTGATACCTCACCGTAAAATATCAAAATCCACTTGAACTTTTCTTTAAAAGCATATATAATTATATAGTTATATTGGATACGTATATTCTGTAAAGGACTGGTGGAAAAAATGAAACTCGGTATCGTAGGCTTGCCCAACGTCGGCAAGAGCACACTTTTCAACGCAATCACAAACGCAGGTGCACAGTCTGCAAACTACGCTTTCTGCACAATAGAGCCGAATATCGGCGTAGTCAACGTACCCGACAGCAGACTTGACAAGCTCGCAGAGATGTACAATCCCGACAAGTACACACCCGCAGTTATCGAATTTGTCGATATCGCAGGCCTTGTAAAGGGTGCATCCAAGGGCGAAGGTCTGGGCAACAAATTCCTTGCAAACATCCGTGAGGTCGATGCAATAGTTCACGTTGTACGTTGCTTTGTAAATGACGACATTATTCACGTTGACGGCAGTATTAACCCGATGCGTGATATCGAAACAATCAACCTTGAGCTTATCTTCTCCGATATCGAGATGATTGAGCGCCGTATCGACCGCACGGCAAAGGCTATGAAGGGCGACAAGACTCTCGCCGCAGAGCTTGAATTCCTCAAGAGAGTAAAAACAGAGCTTGAAGAGGGCACACCCGCACGCAACATTGAGTGCGACGAAAACGAAAAAGAAATTCTTTCACAGTCAACTCTGCTCACTGCAAAGCCCGTAATCTACGCCTGCAATATGAGCGAGGAAGACTTTGTTGACGGCCTTGACAATAACGAAGGCTATGTAAAGGTCTGCGAAATTGCAAAGGCAGAGGGCTCGGAAGTGCTTCCGATATGTGCAGAGCTTGAGGCACAGATTTCTTCACTCGACAAGGAAGAAAAAGAAATGTTCCTCGCTGACCTCGGCATTGAGCAGGGCGGTCTTGACCTTCTCATCCAGCGCAGCTACAACCTGCTCGGTCTTATATCATACCTTACCGCAGGCAAGCCCGAAGTCAGAGCATGGACAATCAAGAGGGGCACAAAGGCTCCGCAGGCTGCAGGTAAAATCCACAGCGACTTTGAAAGAGGATTCATCCGCGCAGAGGTTGTCGCATTTGACGACCTTATGGCTTGCGGCACAATGACAGCCGCAAAAGAAAAAGGCCTCGTAAGAAGCGAAGGCAAAGAGTACGTAATGAATGACGGCGACATCGTGCTTTTCAGATTCAACGTATAATTCACATCGGTACAACCCCAAAATAAAAAGGGAATGAGGTTTATCGCATGGGCGTAAGAGACTGCAAAAAAATAATAGTAGTCGGCAACTGCGGAAGCGGCAAGACCGTTTTTGCAACCCGACTTGCCGAGCTGCTTGAGCTGCCACTCATCCATCTCGATGCAAACTACTGGCAACCCGGCTGGAACAAATTGCCGCGTGAACAATGGCTCGAAAAGGTCAGACAAATGACCGAGGGTGACGAATGGATTCTCGACGGCAACTACGGCTCAACACTCAAGGAGCGTTTCAAGGCGGCAGATTGCGTAATATTTATGGATATTTCGCGTGCTGTCTGCTACCAGAACCTTATAAAACGCCGTATAAAATATCACAGCAAGCCGCGACCTGATATGCCGGAGGATTGCCCGGAGATTCTCCGCCATGATATGCTCAAGAGGACCTGGTATTATCCGAGAGCAGAGCGTAACAGGGTGCTCAGCTATATGGCACGCTATCCGCGTGAGGAAATGCACACCTTCTACACACTCAAAGCGGCAAAAAAATGGCTTAATAAGCTTGAAGAAAAGATAAACCAAGACAAGGAAAACGGCAAATGATGTTCAGAAAAAAGACTTTCTCCGGCGGCCCCGAATACCTTATTGTAGGTCTGGGCAACCCCGGCAGGCAGTATGAAAACACACGCCACAACGCAGGCTGGCTTTGTATGGATATGCTCAGCGACAAGCTCGGCGTGAAGATAAACAAAATCAAATTCAAATCAACCGTAGGCGAAGCCGATATAGGCGGCACACGTTGCCTGCTGATGAAGCCGCAGACGTTTATGAATCTCAGCGGTGAAGCAGTAGGCGAAGCCTGCAGATTCTATAAGATACCGCCCGAAAACGTAATCGTAATTTTTGACGATATTTCTCTGCCCTGCGGCGGACTTCGCATAAGACGCAAGGGAAGTGCAGGCGGACACAACGGTATCAAGAGCATTATCCAGCATCTCGGAAGCGACAACTTCCCGAGAATCAAGCTCGGTGTCGGTGAAAAACCGCACCCCGACTTTGACCTTGCAGACTATGTGCTCTCGGGCTTTACAAAAGATGAAATTCCGCAGATGAAGCAGGCTATGGAAAAGGCCTGCAAGGCTCTCGAGCTTCTGACCGACGGCAAAATCGACGAAGCTATGAGCAAATTCAGCCATTAAAAAACGAATTGATTTATCAATTCAAATCATGTTGCAACGCAACAAATCATGGAGCAATAAGCGAGAAATCATGGCGAAGCCAAATCATTAAATTATAAAGACAATGGCTCTGACTTTCCTCGGTGTCGCTGACTTAACTTTGTGTATCAACTTTATCGAGGCATTAAAACACAAAGACAATGGCTCAAGCTTTCCTCGGGGATACTGTCTTTGCTTTGTGTATCAACTTTATCGAGGCATTAAAATGATTTGCCTTGCGGCATGATTTGATTTTTACAAAATCATGATTTGCAAAATTTTATTTTGCGTGATTTGTGTTTTATCAAACACATTAAAACAATACCGCAGGGGGTGGTAATACCATTCCCTGCCTTTCGGCGTTTAATATTTAATATTTAAAATGAATTGATTCATCAATTCAAATCATGTTGATTTAAGCAACAAATCATGGAGCGTTAAGCGAGAAATCATGGCGAAGCCAAATCATTAAATTATAAAGACAATGGCTCAAGCTTTCCTCGGTGTCGCTGACTTAACTTGGTACTTTATCGAGGCATTAAAAATATGATTTGCCTTACGGCATGATTTGATTTCTTGCGAAATCGTGAATTGCAAAAATTAATTTTGCGTGAATTGCGTTTAAAAAACGCATTAATTCTTATAGGAGGCAATATGTCAGGCATAGCAAGCTTTACAAGAGGATTATTTGAATACGACGAGCTGTCAAGGGCAATAGACAAAAGGCTGTTGCCTATGGGTGTGCTCGGCCTTTCTCACATTCACAAGGCGCATTTTATCCACTCGCTTTGTGCAGAGAAGAAGAGGAAAGCACTCATTATCACGCCAGACGAAAGCTCGGCTACCAAAATACGCGATGACCTGATTTCAATGGGCACAGCAGCCGCACTTTACCCTGCAGGCGACTTCAGCTTCCGACCGAATCAGGCTCATTCGCACGATTACGAGCAGCAGAGGTTAGGTGTGCTCTCCTCAATGGCACAGGGCACCGTTGAAGCTGTTGTAATGAGTGCAGAAGCGGCACTTCAGCTCACAATTGAGCCTCACATTCTCCGTCGTAACACAATGGTAATAGAGGTCGGCAGCGAAATACCGCTGGATATGATTGCCGACGACCTTGTTGCCGCAGGCTACACAAGGTGCGAGCTTGTTGAGGGCAGAGGTCAGTTTGCAATCCGCGGCGGACTTATAGATATTTTCCCGCCGTCACTTGAAGGCCCTGTAAGAATTGAGCTGTGGGGCGAAGAGGTCGACAGCATCGCCTACTTTGAAACGGATACACAGCGACGCACAGAGCAGATAGGTCAGGTTATGATAACACCTGCAACGGGTATTCTTTACGAAAGCCCCGAGTCGCTCATCGGCATTATAGAGCAGCACAAGGCAACTCTCAAGGGCAAAGGCTCGACAAAAGCAAAGGCACTGCTCGATGAAGATATTGAAAAAATAAAAAACGGTGTGCGAATAGAATCGCTCGACCGTTATATGCCTCTGCTCGGCAACGGCGGTGCAACCGTATTCGAGCACGCAGAGGGCTATATGCTGTTTGTATGCGAAACCTCTGCAGTAAAAACTCACGCAGAATCAAGCGAAAAGCTACTGCACGAAGATATAAAGGCTATGTTTGAAGAGGGCGTGCTCTCCAAGGGAATGGACAGGTTTGCACTCAGCTTTGCGGAGCTTACCTCGATATACGAAAAACGTCACGCAGTATACCTCGACAACCTGCCCAGAGGCAGTTTTGACACACCGGTCAAAAACCTTGTAACGCTCTCTGCAAGGCAGCTGCCGCCGTGGACTGGTCAGCTGACAGATCTTATCGAAGACGTGCGGCCTGCCGTATCAAAGGGCTACAGGGCAGTTGTTTTTGCAGGCACGGAGAAGGCGGCAAAATCGCTTGTCGAAGAGCTTCGGGATGAGGGAATCAATACAATGCATTTCCCCGTAACTCCGCTTGAATTTCCTGCAGGCTGTGTGAGCATAGTCAACGGCAGCCTTTCATTCGGCTTTGAATATCCTGCTGTCAAGGCAATAGTAATAACCTACGGCTCAAGGCAGGCAAACCTCGGCTCACTCAGGCGAGCAAAGAAGAAAAACAAAGGTCAGACCTTCAACAGCCTCGACGAGCTTCACAGAGGCGACTACGTTGTACACGCAACACACGGCATCGGAATATTCGACGGCATAAACAGCCTCAATGCCGACGGTATGATAAAAGACTATATCAAGATTAAATACGCCAAAGACGGTGTGCTCTATGTGCCCGTAACACAGCTTGACCTTGTTACAAAATACATCGGACCCGGCAGTGAAACAAAGACAGTTTCGCTCAACAAGCTCGGCAGTGACGACTGGACAAGGACTCGTTCACGCGTACGCTCAAGCGTCAAGGATATGGCGGCAGAGCTTATCAACCTCTACTCAAAACGGCTCAACATCAAGGGCTACGCATTCTCGCCCGATATTGATATGCAGAGCGATTTTGAACGCAGGTTTGAGTTTGAGGAAACCGATGACCAGCTTCGCTGTATTGCCGAAATCAAACGCGATATGGAAAAGCCGCACCCGATGGACAGACTGCTCTGCGGTGACGTAGGCTTCGGCAAAACAGAGGTTGCACTGCGTGCAGCATTCAAGTGCGTTGCCGACGGCAAGCAGTGTGCAATCCTCGTGCCGACTACTCTGCTTGCAATGCAGCACTACCAGACAATCAAAAAGCGTTTTGACACATTCCCTATCGAATGTGATATGATATCCCGCTTCCGCACACCAAAGGAGCAGGAGAAAATTCTTGCTAACCTCCGCAGGGGCTCGCTGGATATAATTGTCGGCACACACAGACTTATTTCAAAAGATATAAAATTCAAAGACCTCGGTCTGGTTATAATAGATGAAGAGCAGCGTTTCGGCGTTGAGCAAAAGGAAAAGCTCAAGGAGCTTTATCCTGCAGTTGACGTGCTGACAATGTCCGCAACTCCGATTCCGCGTACGCTGAATATGGCTATGTCGGGCATCAGGGATATGTCGACAATCGAAGAAGCACCGATGGACAGACATCCCGTACAGACCTACGTTATAGAATACGACCTCGACATAATCACGCAGGCAATTGAGCGTGAAATCCGCAGAGGCGGACAGGTTTATTATATCCACAACCGTGTTGATGACATTGAACGCTGTGCCGCAAAGCTTCACGATGCACTGCCCGATGCAAAAATCGTAATCGGTCACGGCAAGATGAGCGAAGATGAGCTGAGCGAAGTATGGCAGCAGATGCTTGAAGGCGAAGCCGACGTGCTTGTCTGCACGACGATAATCGAAACAGGTGTTGACGTGCCAAACGCAAACACGCTGATTATCGAAAATGCAGACCGTATGGGTCTTGCACAGCTTCACCAGATAAGAGGCCGTGTCGGCAGAAGCTCACGAAGAGCAAGCGCATACTTCACATTCACACTCGGCAAAGAGCTGAGCGATATTGCGACTCACCGGCTTGAAGCAATACGCGAATTTACCGAATTCGGAAGCGGCTTCAAGATTGCGATGCGTGACCTTGAGCTGAGAGGTGCAGGCAACGTACTCGGTGCACAGCAGCACGGCTATATGGAGGCTGTCGGCTACGAAATGTACGTAAAACTCCTCGGCGAAGCAATCAGCGAAGAGAAGGGTGAAGAGCCGACAGAGCCTACAAAAGAATGCCTTATCGACCTGCGTGTTGATGCACACATTCCCGAAAAATATATTTCCAACGTGCCGCAGAAGCTGGCGATGTACCGCAGAATTGCCGACATCAAAAACGAAGCCGATGCAGACGACGTGCTCGACGAGCTTATCGACCGCTTCGGCGACCCGCCGCCGAGCGTAACGGGACTTATCAACGTTTCACTTCTGCGAAACTCTGCCGCACAGCTCGGAATTTACGAAATCGGTCAGAAGATGAAAGTGCTTCATCTCTACCTTGAGCGACCCGATATGAGCAAGGTTGCCGCACTGATAACAACTATGGGTGGTCGCGCATCAATCGTCGCCAAGGGTGCGAAGCCGTATATTGCGCTCAAAATCCTGCCGGGCGATGAGCCGGTTGAGCTGCTCAGAAAAGCAATAACAGCTATGGCGAAAGCGTAAAGCCACATATTACAATGAATTGATTTATCAATTCAAATCATGTTGCACAGCAACAAATCATGCCGTAAGGCAAATCATTAAATTAACTTAAAATGATTTGCTGTCGCATGATTTGATTTCTTAGAAATCATGATTTGCAAAAATTAATTTTTGCGTGATTTGCGTTTAAAAAACGCATTTAAAATGCATAAATTCTTCCCTTTCGGTAATGCTATTACCGACCGTACAACGGTTGAAAAGGGGTGAGGAAAATGCTGGATAAAACATCTCTTGCACTGGTAATCATCGGTGCTCTCAACTGGGGCAGTATCGGACTTTTCAAGTTTGATATCGTCGCATGGATTTTCGGCGGCCAGGCTTCAATCGCCAGCCGAATCGTTTACACACTTGTCGCCCTTGCGGGTATCTGGTGCATCTCGCTGCTGTTCCGTACAGAGTCTGCAGGTGCAACAGTCATCACAACGCAGGACAACCACCATAACGACTGACAAGTAAATTTTTTAACGGGGATAAAATCCCCATACATAGGAGCGAAAACAGATGAACGTTATACCGATTCCTGAAAAAGTTACATACAAAGGCGGCATCGTTGCGAAAAAAAGCAACGTAAAAAAGCTTATTGAAACAAACTCCGCTCTCGGTAGCGAGGGTTATATTCTGCGTGCCGAGCCTGAGTCAATCACGCTTACCGCACAGACCGAAGCAGGACTTTTTTACGCAGAGCAGACTTTGAATCAGCTTATGGAAGGCACTGTTATACAGTGTATGGAAATCATCGACAGACCGAGGTTTGAATACCGCGGATTTATGCTCGACAGTGCACGACATATGCAGAGCATTGACGAAATCAAAATGCTTATTGATGCCGCCGCGCTGCTCAAGCTCAACACAATGCACTGGCACCTTTGCGACGACCAGGGCTACAGAATCGAGAGCAAAAAATTTCCGCTTTTAAACGAAAAAGGCTCGTGGCGTGACGGTGACAACTTCGGCCCGATAAAAAGCGACAAGCGTTACGGCGGATATTACACCCAAGACGAAATAAGGGAAATTGTCGCATACTGCAAAGAAAGATTTATTGAGGTTGTGCCCGAAATTGACCTGCCGGGTCACACCACGGCGCTTATCAGCTCATACCCCGAGCTTTCCTGCCGCAAGCTGCAGATTCCCGTTGAAACAAAGCAGGGAATTTTTGACGATGTGCTTTGCGCAGGCGATGAAAACACACTGCCGTTTGTATGCGAATTGCTCGACGAAATTATACCGCTGTTTCCGTACGAAAAATTTCATATCGGCGGTGACGAAGTCAAATACCGCCGCTGGTCTGCCTGCCCGAAATGCAGGGCAAAAATGCAAGAGCTCGGATTTGAAAACTTCGCACAGCTTCAGGGATATTTCACAAAGCAGGTAATTGAGCACCTTAAAAGCCGCGGCAAAACTGCAACTGTATGGAATGAAAGCCTTGCAGGCGGCAAGTTGCCCGAGGGTACAACGGTACAGATGTGGCTTGACCCGAAAAAGCTCAGCGTGCGTCACGCAAACCGCGGCGGAAAGGTTATCACAAGTGATTTTTACCACTATTACTGCGACTATCCCTACCATATGACACCGCTTAAAAAGACATACAATTTCAATCCGATTCTCAAAGGTATTGCACCGATTATGGAGAAACATGTTATGGGTGTTGAAGCCCCGATATGGACAGAATACGTATGCGATTTTGACAAGCTTTGCTATATGTTCTTCCCGCGTATTGCGGCTGTTGCCGAGGTCGGCTGGAGCAAGAAAGCCAACCTTTCCTGCAGGGATTTTGAAAAAAGATTCAGGAAAATCACACCGATGCTTGAAGAAATCGGAATTCATCCCGCAAAGCCCGAAGAATGGAATCCGACACCTATTCAGAGGCTTACAGGCACCGTAAAATTTTTCAGCGATAAAATTTCGGTTGATCTCATAAAATCATCACTTACCAACAGCAAGAAATAAAAATCAAGCCGCCATTCTTTGTTTGAATGGCGGCTTTTATTATTCTTCATCTATAATTATTTTTCCCTCAAAGGTTTCGTGCTCTTTTATGCACTGCCTGACAAGATACAGCACCTGTGCATTTATACTGCGACCTTCATATTTTGCAACATATTTAAGTTTTGCGTGAAGCTCAGGCTCAATTTCAATGCCCAGATGTTTGTTTGATTTATTTCTCATAAAGCACCTCACAAAATCAGTATACTTAATATAAGTATACCATTGTTGCAAACTTTTTTCAATACCGGATATGAATATAATTTATTCGTGCGGATAAAATAATTAGCGCGGAGGTGATAATAAAATGACATGTGATAAGGAAAACAAGTGCATCCGTTGCAGCGTTTCACAGTGCAAGTACCACTGTAACACTTCCAACTACTGCACACTTGACACAGTTTCAATCGGCACACACGAGGCTAACCCGACAATGCCCGAATGTGTTGACTGCAACTCTTTCGTTAAGAAATAAAACAGCAAATCCCTGACAGAGCTTTCTGTCAGGGATTATTTTAATTATTCAGCTGTGTTCACAAGTTGCATTTTTTATCGAAAATGTGGAAACTTTTGAGCACCACCCCTAAAAGTAAGTCCATTTTATATCAAAGGACCTGTCGCAGATTATCATCCCGACAGGTCTTTCAGTTAATTCTTATCAGCACAGCCAAAGCCGCATTTTTCACTACACTGCTTTGCATAAGGGCAGCCGATACATTTTTCGCCGCGTTTTTTGGCACGGACAAGGTAAATTATAACCGCCGCCGCAATTGCAAGCAAAATCAAAACAACAATAATATTTTCCATAAATCACAAACCCGACTTTGATAATTTCTTTTTTGATTTTGTTTTTAAAATCAGACCGAGCACTACGCTTGCCATAACGGCTACGCCGACAAAACCGCCGACAGCCGCACCGACATTGAGTACACCACCCGAGATAACTGTACCAATTGTGTAGACAAAATACGCAACTGTATAACCGACCGCAAGCTGCAGACCGATGCCGCCGAAAAGCCACTTTTTGCTTTTCATTTCGCTGTTCATCGCACCGATTGCCGCAAAGCACGGCGGCGAGTAGAGGTTGAACATAAGGTAAGCGAGAGCCGCCGCCTTACTGATTGCCATTATACCTGCAACCTCACCGCTTGCACCGTCAATCATAGCCAGCTCTTCTGTATCAATAAGATTCTCCAGACCGACGAAGCAGACTGCAAGAGTGCCGACAACGTTTTCTTTAGCAATAAAGCCTGTGATAGCTGCCGCCGCCAACTGCCACGAAAGCACGCCGACTACAGGTACGAGCAGATAGGCAAAAGGCGTAGCGATGCTTGCAAGAATGGACTTATCTGCAGTTTCTGCAACCGCAAAGCTCCACGTGAAAGTCTGCATAAGCTGTACTGCCATATTACAGAGAAGAATAATTGTAGCGGCTTTTACGATATAAGCCCGACCTCTGCTGCACATTGACTTGAATGCACCCCAAAAAGACGGCACCTTATACTCAGGAAGCTCTATGATAAAGAAAGCTTTTCTTCCCTTATGACCCGTAATCAGGTTGATAAGCAAAGCGCCTAAAAAAATAAAGACGATACCTGCAAAGTACATCAGCGCGCTTACCCACCACGCGTTATCGAAAAACGCACCTGCGAAAAGAGAGATAACGGGGATTTTTGCACCGCAGGGCATAAAGGGCGCGAGCATTGCTGCAGCCCTGCGTTCACGCTCATTTTTGATTGTACGGCTTGCCATAATACCTGGTACGGCACAGCCGACAGTTATGACAAAAGGAATCACCGACTTGCCCGAAAGACCAACTCGCTTGAAAATAGGGTCGAGCACAACAGCCGCACGCGACATATATCCGCAATCCTCAAGCAGCGCGATAAGGAAATACATTACCATAACAAGCGGCAGGAAGCCCACAACAGCAACAACGCCGCCGATAACACCGTCCACAAGGATTGAAGAAATGAGAGGATTTGCATTTACAAGCAAACCGCCGACCCAAGCCTGAAAGCTTTCAAGAATCGGCACAAGACCGGGAATAGATTTATCGCCAACCTCGACTCCCTCTGCAATCCAGGCACCGAGAGTAGACTGTGAAATATAGAAAACAAGAAACATTACGGCGGCAAAAATCGGCAGACCCAGCCATTTGTTTGTGAGGATATTATCTATTTTATCGCCGATATTCTTGTCCTTTGTTAATACCTTGCGAGCTTCAACATCTTTTACAATTTTGTTTACAAATGCGAAACGCCTGCGGTCTGCGGCTTCGACCTGTGCCTTATCTGTCAGGTCAATATCCTCCTGTATGTACGGTGCAGTCTGCTTTTTGCCGACGAGTTTTACTGCGGAATCAATCAGCGTCTGCAGTCCGTCTGCCGAAGTGGAAACAGTTTTTACAACAGGACAGCCGAGCTTTGCAGAGAGAGCATCAATATCAATCTTATTGCCTTTTTTCTTGCCTATATCGCTCTTGTTGAGTGCGACAACAACAGGAATACCAAGCTCCGTGAGCTGAGTTGTAAAGAAAAGGCTTCGGCTGAGATTATCCGCATCGACAATATTTATAATAACATCGGGATTTTCATTCTTTACATAAGAGCTTGTAATGCTTTCTTCACTCGTAAAAGGTGACATCGAGTATGCACCGGGCAGATCGACAACATTAATATTCTTACCGTTTGCATAGGTTCTTTTCAATTTATGCTCTTTTTTGTCTACGGTAACACCTGCCCAGTTGCCTACCTTTTCGTTGCTGCCTGTAAGTGCGTTGTACATTGTTGTCTTGCCTGAATTGGGGTTACCTGCCAAAGCTATTTTCATCAGATTTTCTCTCCTGTTCACAAAATCAGTTAGCCGCGGCTAACCGACGGACAAAAATAATATCAATACATATTAAAAAACAACTATTGCTTCCGCCAAAGGGTTGTCGATACTGTAGCGGCCGTCTTTAATCGAAACCGTACAGCCGCTCTTACGGTGAGATATGACCGTAATTGCTTCGCCGCTGTAGCAGCCGAGCGAAAACAAAAACGAATTCAGCTCTTCATCATCTGTATTAATCTGCTGAATGATATATTCTTTGCCTTCTTCTGTTTGTCTCAGATTCATAGTTCAATCACCGATTTCATCGAGTTAGCCACTGCTAACTCATAGTTCAAAACTGTAGTTAGCCGAAGCTAACTACAGTTAAATTATACCTGAAATCTGTCTTTTGTCAAGGGATTTTTTTCAATCCCTGCAATTTTGTAAAACCTGCATTAAGCTTTTGATTGATTTTCGTTTGAGTTTGTGATATCCTAATAAACAGAATAAAACTATGGAGAGTTGAAAATGTCACTTAAACCGTCAGGTGAAATGTACCTCGAAACAATTTTTATGCTCAGTCAGGAAAAAGCATTCGTTCGTTCTGTCGATATTGCTGAACATATGAATTTTTCCAAGCCCAGCGTAAGCCGTGCTGTAGGTTTACTGAAGAATGAAGGCTACATTATAATTGATACAGACGGAAGTATCACCCTCACCGAAGAAGGATATTCTCTTGCCCGTAAGATTTACGAGCGTCACACCGTATTGAGCAAGGCACTTATGATGCTCGGCGTTGATGCCGAAACCGCGGCAGAGGATGCCTGCAAAATCGAGCACGTAATCAGCGACAAAAGCTTTGAAACAATAAAAAAGTATATGTCCGAAATATAAAAATAATTACCGTTATATATCATAACTCCCTCGGCGGATATTCCGTCAAGGGAGTTGAATTTTTTATTTGCCCGAAAATCGCTTGCCGAGGTCACTTGCAAGATACTCTTCGGTTGTACCGAAAAACTCGACACCGTGGCCTATATGGAGAATTTTATCGGAGTATTTTACCGCACCTGCGATATCGTGCGAAACCATTATCACAGCAACCTTACGCTCACGGTTGAGCTTCGCTACAGACTCGTAAAGCTCTGCCGAAACAATCGGGTCAAGGCCTGTTACGGGCTCGTCGAGAATCAACAGCTTCTCCGTTGCACACAGTGCACGTGCGAGCAGCACTCTCTGCTGCTGACCGCCCGACAAATCACAGTAAGGTCGGTGATGAATATGCTCTATACCAAGCTCGTGTATCGCATCGTGAGCACGCTTTTTATCTGAGCGTGAACGCATACCGAGCAGCTTTGCACCGCCCGTACAGCCCGAAAGCACAACCTCGTGCACGCAAGCGGGAAAATCACGCTGTACAGCCGTTTGTTGGGGCAGGTAGCCTATTTTTTTGCGTGTGAGGTCACAGCCGAAATCAATACTGCCGCCTTTTACGGGCAACAAACCTGCGATGCCCTTGAGCAGTGTTGTTTTGCCCGAGCCGTTTTCGCCGACAATGCTCAGCCACTCACCCTCGCCCAGTGAAAAGCTGACATCCTTAAGCACGTCAACCCGCTCATAGCTCATTGTTAAATTTTTTACTTCAACTATTTTTTCCATTATTTTACACCCAAAGCGATTTTAAGGTTTTCCGCATTTTTACTCATAAGCGAAAGATATGTTGCACCTGCATTGAAATCATCTGACGAAAGATTGTGGCAGGAATGAAGCTCAAGCACTGCGGCACCCGTCTGCTTTGCAACGGCATCGGCAACCTTGCGGTTTGAAAGCTCGGCACAGAAAACGGCAGGGATTTTCTCCCCGTTGACAGCCTGTATAATCTCCGTAATTACGGCAGGGCTGGGCTCGGTGTTTGAGGTGCACGCATCAAGCGCCGCAATATATTCAAGGCCGTACTCTTCGCAGAAATAATACATGGCAAAACGGTCGCAAACTACGATTTTTTTATGCTGCGCCGATGCCGCTGTCGCCCTTATTTTGGCATCAAGAGACTCGAGAGATTTCAGATATGATTCTTCATTGGCTTTGTAGGTTCCGGCGTTTTCAGGGTCAATTTCGCAAAGTTTTGCGCAAATTTCACGCACAATCTCCATCGCATTGACAGGCGAAGTCCAGATATGCGGGTCTGCCGAATGGTCGTGACCGTGGCTGTCAGCCTCTGCGTGCTCATCGGGTTTATACAAAGCGAGCACACTTGTATTATCACCGAGTGAGCTGACGATATTTGCCGCCCAGCTTTCCATAGTATCGCCCGTATAAATAAACAAATCGCAATCGTTGATTTTTTTCATATCGGCAGGGCTGGGGTCGTAGCTGTGGCTGTCTGTGCCGGGTGTTAAAAGCAGGGTAACCTCTGCCGTGTCGCCAACAAGCTGACGCACAAAATCATACTGGGGAAACAGAGTACAGACAATGCTGAATTTGCCGTCGTCTTTTTTATTTTCGCCGCAGGCAGAAACACCGACGAGAAGCACTGCACAGAGCAGCAAAGATAATATTTTTAAGCTTTTGCGCATTTTTCACACACTCCGCAGATTGTAATTTTATGGGTATCGACCGTAAAACCGTGGTGCTCAAGCACGTGGCTGCTCATTTCGTCGAGATAATCACACTCAACGTGCAACAAATCGCCGCACCTGAGGCACTTGAGGTGGTAGTGATTTTTGCAGGCCTCGCCGCCCGCGTACTGGTAACAGCTTACCTTTGCATCGTCAGACACAAAGCGACGCACTACACCATCCTCAACAAGCCTTTCGAGCCTGCGGTAGACAGTTGCCTTGCCGAGCTTTTCGCCCTTTTGTGCTAAAGCAAGCTCAATCTCCGCGGCGGTAAAGTGGCTGTCAGAATTATCGGCAAAAAACTTCATCAGCACTTCACGCTGACGTGTATTATATTCAGGCATATCAATACTCCAAACAAAAAAAGTCCGTAATTTGAAACTGAAACTCAATTTCAAATTACGGATTGAATTATATATACTTTTTACTGCTTTGTCAAGCAAAAGACTTGATTTCACGGCAAAAACGTGACACAGGGAAACCGACGACATTAAAATAATCGCCCTCGATGCCCTTTACGAGCACACAGCCGTTACCCTGGATTCCGTATGCACCTGCTTTATCCATAGGGTCTTTGCTTGCGACATAGTCGGCAATAAGCTCATCCTCAAGCGGCCAGAAGGTCACCTTTGTGCACTCATAAAACTTGTGCACCTTATCGCCTCTGATTAAACAGACACCCGTATAGACCTCATGCGTATTGCCCGAAAGGTCGCGGAGCATCTGCACCGCTTCGCCTTCGCTGTGCGGTTTGCCGAGCACTTTGCCGCCGAGCACAACTACGGTATCTGCACCGATTACGGTTGCATCGGGGTTAAGCTCTGCAACAGCAGAAGCCTTCTGAAAGCTGAGGCTCATTACCAGCTCACGCGGTGAAAGAGAAGGGTCGAGCACCTCATCCACATCAGCGGTAATCACCTCGAAATCAAAGCCTGCAAGCGACATAAGCTCTCTGCGGCGCGGTGAAGCAGAGGCTAAAACAAGCCTGCTCATACAAGCTCCTCCGCAAAGAGAAGGTCGGAGTAAATTGCAAAATGGTCGGAAGCAAAGATACCGTCCATTACGTCGTACTTTGTAACCTCAAAGCCGCCGTTGATAAAACAGTAGTCAATACGCTCGTAATCGTCTCTGCCCTCCTGATAATCGGTGTATGTACCCGAGTTATCGGTAACGGGAGCGGTAACACAGCAGTCAGCATAGCCGCTGCCTGTCATAACTGCGATTGCTTCCATATCGGGTGTAGCATTGAAATCGCCTGTAATAACAACGGGCATATCAAAGCTGTCTGCCTTTTCGGCAACAAGCTTTGCCTGGTTTACCATAGCTTCAACGCTTACGTGGTCGAGGTGAGTGTTGAGCACTGCAAACTGTCTGCCGTCTGCCTTGCACTCAAACACAGCCCATGTACAGATACGGTTGCAGGCAGACTCCCAATCCTTTGAAGGCACTTCGGGAGTAAGGGACAACCAGAATGTACCGCTGTCGACAACGGTATACTTATCTGTACGGTAGAAAATTGCGGCGTGCTCGCCTGCGTTTGCACCGTCATCTCTGCCGACACCTACATAGCCGTAAACACCTGCATACTCTGTTGTAAGCAGATGCATCCAGTCGGGTGTGCCCTCCTGAGTGCCGATGATGTCAGGGCTGGCGGTTGCGATAACATCCGTAAGCTCCTGAAGACGAGGAAGCGGCTCCTTGAAGCGGAGGTTATAGGACATAATTCTTATACCTGTTTCGCCGATATTCTCATAGCTGAGCTTCATCTTGGCAACAACGGGATAATGGTCGGAGGAATAAGCACCGTCGACCTTGCCGCTGAGCACCTTATAGCTCTCGACCTTTGCCTTTGCATAGGAAACAAAGATAAAATCAATCGGAGATGCGCCCTTTTTCTCAACATTCTCCAGACCAAAGTTATGGTAAGTGCCCATAGACATTGTTTCGTCTGCGGCATACTTTGTATCCATGAAGCCTGCTGAAGTAATTGTGTTGTATGCGTCTGTACCCTCTTCGGTATTGAAGTCGCCCGTAACTACTACAGGCATTTCAAACGCACTTGCCTTCTCGGCAATAAGCTTTGCACCGTTTTCGCGTGCCTCTGTACCGATATGGTCCATATGAGCATTGAAGTGAGCGTAGCGTTTACCGCTTGCCTTCTCCTCAAGGATTACCCAAGTACAGATACGCTTATACATAGCATCCCAACCCTTTGAGGGTGTATCGGGAGTTTCGGACAGCCAGAAAGTGCCGCTGTCGACAAGGTTATACTTATCCTTAAGATAGAAAACGGGTGAAAACTCGCCGCCCTCGGCACCGTCATCTCTGCCGACACCTGCCCATGCATACTCGGGCATACCCTCGCTTACACGGTTGACCCAGGCAATATCAGCCTCCTGAAGGCCGAATGAATCGGGCATTTCACTGCGGATTGTCTTGATAACAAGCTCACCGCGGTTTGCAGGCGACTTTTTGCCGACACCTGCGATATATACGTTATAGCTCATAACCTTGACGTCGAGCGTATCGCCGACAGGCTCGGCAAAATTATACGACGGTAACGGAGTTGCAACCGATATACCAAGAATGAGCGAAATAAACCACTTTAAAAAGCCACTGTAGAGCTTTACCCAGAAAGATAATTCGTACAAAAAAATTCTCCTCTCTCAAAAACAGCCCACCCGAAGGTGAGCTGTTTTTTTATTTAGGAAATGATTGCTTATGCGTTGTAAGAAGCAATCGGGCTGTAGGCTGTAATGATATCGCCGTCAGCATTCTGATAGATGATGTAAGCTCTTGCGTATACAACAGTACCTGCTGTTGCTGTAACAGCACCTGCATAGTAACCGTTGGAAGCTGTGCTCTTTGACGGGCCCTTACCTACGCCTGCTGCATCAAGAACAAATGCTGCCTCATCAGTACCGACAGAAGCTGTCTTGGTAACGATGATACCTGTCTGGAGAAGCTCATAGCCTGCAGGTACGGAACGCTCTGCATAGAAGTTAACCTTCTTAGCTGCGCTGTCGTACTTGATTGTGGAAATTCTTGCTACGGGAGCAGGAACAACTGCAGAAGCATTACCGTAAACAGGAGTAAGCTCTGTATCCTTGATAGCGTGGAATGTATAGGATCTGTTGTAGGAAGCGATGTCACCTGTTTCAGCATCGAGCCAGTAGAGGAAGCTCTCGCCGTCGCTGTTTGTAGCGGAAGCGCTGATGCTTACAAGTGCTCTGTCGTTGCCGACAGACTCATATACGCCTGCGCCTGTTGTTGTCCAGTTACCCTGGGTAAGGGTAACTGTATTTTTAACAACAAGTGAGTAAACGGGTCTTACAATAATCATCATTTCGTCGCTTGCAAGGATTTCTTCCTTGGTCATGCTCCACTTGACGAAGACATGCTCGGGAAGTGAGGGAGCAGCGGGAACTGTGTAATCCTCACCGTCTGCAAGCTCGAAGTTTTCAACAACATTCTCAGCATTGTTGACGTAAACAACAAGCTTCTTATCGTTGTCGAAGCATTCGTTAGTTGTGAACTGAGATGTGAGATCCATATTTGTAACAGCTGTAAACTGGTAAACAGTAGAAGCACTGATTATTCTGTTAGAGCCGTTATTGATCCAGTAGTAGAAGTCTGAACCTTCTTCAGTCTGGACAGATTCAAGAGTAACAACTGAACCGTAGGGAACTGTCTTCTGAGACATAACGGGAACGTTAGAGTAGTTGCCGTTGTTGTAACCGAAGCGGATCTTACCGATACCTGTAACTGTAAGCTTGACTGTAACTGTCTTTGTAGTAGCTGTGAAGCTGAACTCAACAGGTGTGATTTCCCACTCGCCGTCAACCTTTGCAGTTGCAGTGTAGTTGTGCTCACCCTCTGTGAATGTGTACTTAACAGTCCATGTGCTTGTGCCGTTACCGTTGTCGGTAATGGTTGCGTTGTCAGCAGTCCAGATTTCCTCTGCGCCTGTTGCAACATTGTAAAGCTTGATAGCCTCAACACCGGACTTAACAATAATGTTAAGCGGTACATTCTTCTTGTTTGCGAAGACATTACCGTCAGGACCTGCCTTGACAATTGAAGAGGGTTCAACATAGTTGAGCTTGATTGTTTCGTTGCTGTTGAATACGAACTCGATTACCTCGAGGTCTTCGCCTGCGTTGACATCGACATTGGTATCGTCAGCTGCATAATCTGCAACGTTTTCGTATGTTTCAACTGCTGTGAGAACGATATCGCCGTTTTCGTCTGCATTGACTGCAACTGAACCGACGTTACCTGCGTTATCTGTTACTGCAACTGTGAAGAGCTTGCCTGCGTTCTCTGCACCTGTCTTGATTGTGAAGGTGTTATCAGATGATACGTAGGTGAAGTCATCAACATGGAGCATATCGAACAGATAGCCGATGTAGAGCGAGCTGCCCTGAGTACCCATGTAGTTGAACAGGTCAACCTTTGCGATACCTGAGCCGCCGGGCTCTGTAACTGTAGCTGCACCTGCACCGTCAACTGTGAATACGGGCTTGAGCTGGTCGTACTTCTCTACCTGAATAATTCTGTTGCATACGTTACCGAAGCGGTCAGCAACGTGAACAAACAGAAGTGTACCGTTATCAATGTTTGCAAGGTGCATATCCCAGTTGTCGTTTGCACCGTAGGACATAAACTTGGTTGAGCCGGCGTTCTTGCTTTCAGCATCAAACTCAGCAATATACGCACTGTTGGAGTTGAGTGCACTGATGAATGCTGCCTTAGCTGCAGCCTCGCCTTCCTCGAAGTATGCCTTTGCAACAACAAAGTCAAGACCTGATGTTGCATTGGGATCGAGTGCGTAAACAAAGCTGCCGAAGTTGTTCTCACCGAATGTGGGATCAACATATGCTGCACCTTCTGCGAGTTCAGCAGCTGAATCGCTGAATTCCCAGTTTCTGACTGCGCTGTGGAATGCTCTTACAAGACCGTAGTTGTTTGTCCAGTCGCTGTCAGCGATGTTCTTGTGCTCACGGTATGTAAGGATAGCGGAGCTGTTAACTGTGCCGTCAGCATTGACACCGTTATCGGAACCGTCAGCGGGCATTGCATTCATGTAGTAAACGAATACTGTAATCTTACCGTTTCCTGCTGCATCAACAAGCTCGCTGTCGCTTGCATAATTGAAGCTTTTAACGCCGTTTGCAGCAGAGGAGATCTCACCTGTTTCAGCATGCTTTGTAACAGCAGAGTCTGTAGCGTCGATTGTGTACATAGCAGCCTGCTGTGTACCCTTAACGTCTGCAAACTGAGGACTGAGGATGAGGTATGCAGAAGAATCTGCATCGTAACCGCCGTTTGCGTTCTTAGCAGTCTGAGTAGAGATGCTTGTTGCACCGGAGAGTGTTACAAGCTCTGAACTGAGTGCTGCACCTGTATTAGCATCGTGAATCGGAGCAATAACGTTTGCTGTTACGCCGTTCATAGCCTGAGCAGATACTGACATCTTTTCGGGCTTGGAGACTGAAACAGTTCTCTGTGAACCGTCTGCATTGAGAGCAAAATTTGTATCCTTAAGAGAAACAACGATATGCGGGTTGAGCTGGTTGGTGTAGACATAGAGTGTGTAACCACCGAGGTTGGGAGTCATATAAGAAGCAGTTACCATCTTGTCTGCAGATGCGATTGTATTGCTGAGCTCATCAGCGTGTGCCTCATAGAACTTTGTAAGATCGTTCTGAGTGTTGTGAATTGTGAGAACAGGAGCAAATGTATCAACATAGAGTACAAGAGCCTTGATAGCCTTCTCAAGTCTGTCCTCTGCCTCAAGAACCTGAACCTCATTGATGACTGTAACATCCACATAGCTGTTTGCGTTTGCAAGAGCCTGAGTAAACTCGTTCCAGATGTTGTTGCCGTCAGCATCTACTGCCTCATGGTCGTAGATAGCCTCGTCGAGCATAATAGCGTCTGTTCCATCGATAGCATCAACAAGAGTAGTTGTTGTAGCCTTACGAAGCTCAAGAGCATTGATAAGATCTACAAGCTCCTGATAAACGCTGTCAATCATTGCCTGCTGAGTCTTGGGAGTCTTGTAAAGCGTATCACCGTTTACGGCAGGTTCAAATACGATATCGAAGCCTGTCTTATTGGTGCTGTTGAAGTTGTTTGCGTTAGCCTGAATTGTTGCGTTGATAATATCGTTATCGCCAAGGAACTTGATAACAGCTCTGAGAGATGCATCGGTGTACTTGGTGAAATCATAGAAACCGCTTGCGTGGTATGCAGTGCCTGCACCCTTCATAAGCTTGTCGTTTCTGTAGATGAACGCATTACCTGTTGTACCGAGTGTTGTGTGAGTTGATGTGAAGAACTGCTCACCAACGCCGTTGTCACCGATATCGTATGAACCGAGTGACTCGGAGTTACTCGGGTTGTTGTAAAGGAATGCTGCAGTAAGAGATGTGATCTTGCTCAGGTCGGCTGTGCCGAGACCAAGCTTCTCAAGCTCTGTAATAATTCTTGCCTTAACGCTGTTTGTATCACCTGTAACAAGGCTAGCCTTATCGATGGTTTGCATAGAAACGAGTTCGTTTGCGAATACAGTGTTGAGGATGTACTCAACAGCTGCTACACCACCGTCATAGCTTGAGGGAAGGTTTGTTGAGTAGTAGTAAATCTCGCCGTTCTCGCCTTCAACAGTTGTGTAGTCGAGTTCAGGAGTGCTGGGATCATCAAGGTCGTTGAGAATATCCATATTGAACAGACGACCACCCTCGGGGTTAATCTCTGTCGAACCTACATTTTCGTCAACGATGATAATATCTGTCTTGTTATCTTCAGCATAGGTCGGGATAAGACCGAGTGCCTCGTAGATAAGACCTGCAACATATCTGTAAGCATCTGTTGCCTTCAGAAGCTGAAGTGTACAGATCTTTTCATACATTCTTACTGTTGCAGTGTCGACAGCCTTCTGGTCATCCTCGATAGCGGCTATAAAAGCATCACGGTTAGCTGTGCTCCAGCATACACCGTAATCAGTTGCTTCGCTCTCAATCTGACCCAAAGCTGATTGAGCTTCGGGGCCTTCACCGTAATGCATTTCTGCATATGCGATATACTCATCGGAAGCAGTCTTCTGATCCATAACAGCTTCATAAGTAACATCTGTAAACCAGCCGCCGTATGAGCTGCCTGTTACGGACGCTGAATCTTCGCCCTGAGCAAGGTAGTAGATTGAGCCATCCTGGTTGATATCGATACCGTAGCCGGATGTATACCAGTCGCCGTCTTTTCTTGCAGGGTTAGCGTTCATATTGTAGCCGAATACAGAGTCATTGATATTGACTGCATCTGCGGGAGAAGCAAGCACATAAATCTCTGAACCTGTATCGAAGATAGCTTCATTGGTAAGCCATGTAAGAGCATTTGCATCGTGGAAGTTAATCTGGCTGAGAGCATCGCCGTAGAGGTAAGAGTAACCACCAACAAGAGCAACAATCTCTTTAGCGAGCAACACTTCTACGAACTCACCGTTTTCATCAACGCCTGCAAATACAAGCTGATCGGGATGTGTTGTTTCATCCAGCGTAACACCGAGTGAATCGTCGAGCAGGTTGATTGTCGGCCAGTTTTCGGTTGCGCCGAATGCACCGACCTCACCTTCGCCATCTCCTTCGATTGCAAGCTTAGCGCTTTCAAGCATGCTGGCATCGAACATCGGTACTACCTTTGTATAGAGCGGCTGTGATTCTGAACTTCTGTATTCGACTTTGACTGTGATATCTGTTTCCAGGTAATCATACATATCCTGTCTCATATCGAGAGCAAAGCCGGCATACTGAGCGGGTGTGCTTGTAAGGTAGTTGAAGAGGTCTTCAGTAAGAGCATTAACTGCATCAAGAGCTGTCTCGTATCTTACTGTTACACCTGTTGAGTAGTCGAGGTAAACATCGCCGACCTCGTAGTTAGAGCCGAGAACTGTGTAGATAGCATTGAGCTTATCCTGGATAGCAACTCTCTGTGCGTTACGTACATTCTGCTCTGCTACAGAGATGTTTGTACCGTCAGCTGTTGCAAGGTAATCGGAATTATATGTGCCGACACCGTTGCTGGAGCCGATACCGTTGTAGGTATAAGTACCTGCGATAAAGTTGTCAACAAGGTTTCTTACACCGACTGTGAATTCGTTGTCATCCTCAACGCCGAATCTCTTTGTTTCGAGAGCAGCAAGGAGTTCCTGAATTACAGCAAGCTCATCAAGCATCATCTGCTGCTGTGTAACATCGAGCTCATCGCCCTGAAGGTATGTTGCACAGAACTGCTCCCAAAGTGTTGTGATTTCGGAAACATCACCGTAGGGTGAAATCCAAACTTCACCGATTGAAGGAGTGGAGATAACACGTGTACCGTTTTCGTCAACACTTACAACACTGTTTGTGTAAGTATTTACTTTAACGAGAGTTGTGCTGAGTGCATCAATCTTTGCACCGATTGAGTCGATAAGAACCTGTGTGCTGTCGTCAAGACCCTTCCATGTAAGAGAATTTCTTGCAGCATAGATTGTTGTGACATGGTTGTTGATCGCATCCTGATCCTTAGCTGTGAGTGTCTTGTTTTCGTTTGCAGTAAGTGCTGCAAGGTAAGCTGTGTAGTAAGGAGTCCATGTGTCGGATGTGAAGTACTTTGAACCGTACTCGTTGTCGAGTGTGAATGTGCCGTCGCCGTTGTCGAGCCATACCATGTAGACAAGCTCCATAGCGCCGTCGGACTCAGCCTCGAACATTGTTGCGAGTTCTTCTTCAAAGTATGTGTAATCAGCAGGGCTGTACTTAAGACCGTCATCTTCGCCGACCTGTGTAAGCTCGCCGTAGAAGCCGCCTGCTGTTGTAAGAACTTTGATTGTGTTGTCGATATCAGTCTGCTCAAGGATGTTGAATACGATCTGGTCGATTACATCCTGAGAAGTTGTTTCGTCAACTGCTTCTGCTGCTGCAAGAGCATCGAGAAGCTCCTGAACAGACTCATCTGTGAAGAGGTTAGATCTGGGATCAACAGGAGTACCGTCGCCCATAAGAACCTCAACTGTCTTGAGCTCGCCGTTTTCATCGTAGAGCTCGCCGTTAGCGTACTCGATAGCATCTTCGAGAGCTGCAAGGAACTGGCCGCCTTCAACGAGGAGATATCTCTCGTCGCGGTCTGCACCGTCGTAATCCTTAGCACCGGAGTCACTTGTAAGACCGACTGCTGCCCAGATTGCGTCAGCGAGTGAGCCGTCGACAACTGTGCCTGCACCGTCGTTGTAACCTGTGATTGACGGGTCTGTGTTCCAGAGAGTAACCTTGTTGCCTGCTGTAGCGGTTACAACTGCTGTAGCGGCTGCAACTGACTCTGCGGAATACTTGTTTGTTGTTGTGACCTTATCTCTGCCGTTAAGCTGGAGAGGATCGTAAGCAGCCTTTGTGCTTTCGTTGAGCTTTGCGGTTGCGGCCATAGCTGCGTTTGTAACCTGAACGGGTACGAAGGAAGCAGCATGAAGCTCATTATAAAGGTTAGTAATAAGAGTGTTGTACTGGGTCTGACCCTGCTTAGCTGTAAGACTGAAGCCATCGTACATAGCCTTTGTCTGGAAGATGTTGTTGATGGACTGGCCGTTTTCAGCGTAAACCGTTGCGGGGTTAAAGCCTGTGTAAACAGCGTTGAAGTAAGCTGTCATTGTACCTGAGTCGGAAATTGTAACAGTGTCACCTGCGTTCTCGTTGAGGTGGCTGATGATACTGTTCCAACCGTCGAGGTAAATGGGAGCAGGTGTAAGGTTATCAATAACAGTCTTGTAGTTGTTTACAGCGTCGAGATAAAGCTGGTAGTTGGGAGCAAGATTTTCGCTTGCAAGATCAAGGATCTGCTCCTTGAAAGTAGCTGCAAGTGAAATCTGATCGGGGCTGTAAACAGATCTCTGAACTGTTTCAAGCTGACCTGCTGCATTAACGATAACAACGTCAACTTTCTCCTGCTCTTTTTCAAGAAGCATAGCGTCGAGTGCGTCGTTAATTGAAGCGTAGCCGCCTGTAATGCCTGCAATTGAACCGTCAAACTCGTTTACCTTCTTAAACTGAAGCTTATAGTAAGCAACAAGGAGGTCGTAAGTAGCCTTGTTGATTGAGCCCTGAACGTCGATAGCGCCGTCGCCCTGAGCGTCAACCTTGAGGCCGTTTGTAGCAATACCGTTAGCACCGCTGTCGCCGTAAGCCTGGTTGTAACCGGACTGGGTGTTGTAATCGGTCTGGCCAACGAAGAACTTCATTGCTGCCTTTCTTGCGTTGTAGTACTCTGTCCAGGTTGACTCTGTGTACCAGTCAGCACCGGTAGTGTCCATACCACCAAGAGGCCAAGCTTTATCCGGTCCATTCTCCGCACCGTACTGCTCGTAGGTGGGAATCCATGTCTTGTTGAGGAGCATGGTAAGACCTGAGTAGTTAGCACCGTTGAGGTTTTCCTCTCTTGTGCCGTAGAGAGCAACATAAGCATCGATAGCATCCTTGTAGTTAGCGATGTTTGTTGCCATGGGCTTACCTGAGTAGCCCTGAATTGCTGCAAGAGCAGCAGCAATGTTGTTTCTGTAAGCCTCTGTGTAATACGGGTGGTTTTCATAGTTGAGGGAGTTACCTGCAACCTGACCGTATGTCTGCGGAGCATCGTAGCGTGACTTAAATACCTTAACTACCTTGTTTGCGATTTCGGTGTTGTAGGTAGCAGCTGCGTTGTTGATGTCCTCAAACTTTGTCTGGCCGAGGATTGCGTTTTCTGCACCGACTCTGTAATCATCCATCGGGCGGAGCTGGAGAGCAACGCGCTTCTTATAGATTTCCTGAGTCAGAGCGTTGATAGCAGCCTGATTTTCGGCAAGAGTTGCACCGTCGATGACGCCGGGCTGTGCGCCCTTTGTTGTCTGGTAAGCTTCCCATGTTGCGGCGGTGTACCACTGTGCACCGTCTGTGAGCTGGTTGCCGTTTTCATCATAGATTACGTAGCCTGCAAGGTTCTCATAGCTTGAGCCACCCTTTTCGTACTCTGCGTAGGAGTTCTTCTGGATTTCGAGCTGGCTCATATCGTATGATCCGGGAACGAGCTTTTCGTAGTAGTAGTCAACAGCAGCGATATCGGGCAGGATTTCTGCTTCGACATAAAGTGCAAGAACCCACTTTGAGCTGTCGTTTGTTGACTGATATGTGCTTGTTGCGTTCTTGAGGTTTTCTTCGTAAGCGTTCTTGAAGCCGTATGTTGCACCGCCCCATGAAGCCTCTGTCCAGCTCTGGAGCTGCTTGACGTTTTCGCCGGCACCGTTTGTTACCCAGATGCCTGTGTCGCTGTTGCCTGCATTGTATGTAGGAGCAACCTTGGCGTCTGTTACAGCGTAACCTGCGTTTGTGAAGTCAGCAGACTGGGAGTTGTAGCTTGTGCTGAATACGGGTGTGTAGAGGTAGCTTGAACCCTTATCGGTCTTGTTGTAGTTAGCGTAGTATGTTACGCCGCCCTCGGTGTAGGTACCGTTAGCGGAGTAATACTCGCCTGCCTTACGGAACTCGAGGCCCTCGTATGCGTTACGTGCTGTGTTGTAGAGACAGTTTGTTGTGTCAGGCACGTCGGGTGAAGTTACATTATAGTATGTATATCTGTCGGGGTAGAGCCTCGGAAGTGAGCCTATAACGGCATCCTGACTTGGCTTTTTGAGTGTACGGTCGATGTTGAGTGAATTCTTGAAGGCAGTATAAGTTGCATATGTGAACATACCGCTTGCAAGGTTCTTCTCGTTTGCGTAGTTCTTTGCGGCACCGTCGTTGTTGTAGCCTGCGTATTGGTCACGCATGAACAGGATGGTGTCTGCTGAACTGTCATAATAATTTGCATACTTATCAAAATAAGTATAGTCTGCGGGAGCAAGACGGAGCAAATCCCAAGCCTCCTGAAGATCCTCGGCATAGTCGTTGATGTACTTCTGGAAACGAACGTCGAGGTGAGCATCGTGGAAGTTACCGTTAGCGCCGTCCTGTGTTGCTTTAAGACTGGAGTCTGTTTCAGCGTAAACAACTGTTCTGTTTTTGATTGTAGAAATAAGGTCTGCTGCGTTGTTTACGAACATATCCTTGGCATATCTTGTACCTGCATAACGCTGGTCGTCACCGCTTGCAATAGCAAAGGTAAGTGTATTGTAATCGGGGATATGCTCCTTGGAGCCTACTGAAAGGCTGAGACCTGTGATATTTGCAAGTACACTTACAAGCTCGCTGTAATCAGCATCCTTGTAAACAGGGTTCTGCCAGAGATTGATAAGAAGATCCTGGTTATAGTCGCTGCCCCAAAGGTTACCACAGTCTGTATAAGCCTGCATAACCTGGGTACGCCACTGGCTCCACCATGCGGGATCCATATCAGTCTCGTTGAAAAGTGCAGAAGGATCTACGAGCTCTACACCAGTAATCCAGTTGATAGCCTGGTGAGCCTTTGATTTGTCAACTCTGTTAAGCACAAACGCAAAGCCCATTGTGGAGTAGTTATATGAGTCAGTATCTTTCTTTTCTGACTGAATAACCATTCGTGAATATGAAGTATTGTAATTAGCCAATACATTTGAAGTTTTAATATATGCTGTATAACTATTGTTATCAGGTATATCTTGAATCAAGTTCGGCCAGGTTGAGCTTGAAAGGTAGAACACACCGGTGTTGCTGACATCATTCTCAGTATACTTACCACCGTAATTTGTTGTGGTGTAATTTGAACTATCCCAATATCTTCTTACATAGGGATTATCGCCGTCACCATCTTTAAGTGTAAGTTTAAGCTGAGGCTGTGCACTCGCCGCACCCGTAGCCTGCGGGTCGAAGTAAATATGAGTTACAATATATTCATCACTGTTACGTTCAGACGAGTTCGTTGTATATGATCTAAGACCATTCTGATACGGATGGTTACTTCTTGTAATTTCAACAGTAGATCTGTCATTATAGAAAGATACTTTGTTGTCTGCCAAGCTTGTGTAGCCGGTAACGTTTGCGCCCCAATTATAAGTACCGACTGCCCAACCGACACCGTCACTTGTACCGTAACGCGAATAGCTGTTATATGTGCCGTTTACAACCGTGCTGGAGAAAGAGTCACCCTGAACACCGCCGTAGAGAGCAACTATAGCCGAAACACCGCGTTTGTTGAAAATCTCACTGTCAAGACTAACTGTTGCAGTAAGATGAATTCTTGTATTTCTTGATTTTGAAGCAACAATATGACCGTTTCTTCGTGTTCTGTGTATCCATACACCTTCTGTATCGGGTACAGCCTTTACATAAGATGCGGCATACTGGGTATAAACATCGTTTGCTCCGTCGCCGTTGGCATCCTGAGGTAATGTATAGGTTAGTTTATAATAGATAGAACCGCCTGCTGTTGCAGTACCGCCTGTAACAGTGGTAGTGAACTTCGTACCGTTCTGAGAGGTGGAAGTTGTAACCGCACCGTTTACATTATCATTACTAGCATTAACAACCGTACAGCTTACATTTGTTGCACCTGTGGGTACTTCGTAAACAATATCACGGTCGGTGTATGGAGAAGCAGTCTGAATTGTTGAACCGCTTACATAGATGATGGGCGGAACGCTGATTGATGTAAACTGGCTCTTACCCTTGAGAAGGCTGCTCTCATCGGGAATACCCTTGTTGGAGTTGAGAAGGGCAGAAATAGCATTCTGAAGTTGTGTATTGTAGGTGTTGATATCTGCCTGTGTTGTCTTAGTCTGTGCGTAACAGTTAAGAGCATTCTGGTAAGAGGTCATATAAGCATCCCACTGCAAGTCAGTTGCATTGGGGTAATCGCTCCTCTTACGGGGGTTCATAAGCTCAGCCATTACAAGCTCACGGAGTTCACCCATATCGTAGGTGTGGAATACGATGTAGTACGGAGCTATATCGTAAAGAAGGATACGGTAACCGCCGTCGGAGCTACCCTTGTTACGGACACCGGTGAACATCGTCATACCTACGCCGTCAAGTGCGGCAGCAGCTTCCTTGCTGTCAACAACAAGAGGATAGCCTCTGTACTGACCTGCAGAATTACCGAGAAGGTTATCGGGCAGACGGTTGCCGTTGACGTGGGTTGTACCTACGCCTGCATAGCTCTGCTGACGTGCGTATGAATCGTAAGTGAAGATTGTAGCTTCGTCGATTGTACCGCCGGAGCCTGTTGAATTGTTTTCTGCGGTAACAGCGGCGTTGTATGAACCGTAGCTGTCGTTCGGGTCGACGGTTGCACCGCTCGGGCTATAACCCTTATCGCCGGCATAGAAACCGATACCTGCAACATACTCTGTAAAGCCACGGTCAAGGTCCTTCTGTACCCAGAAGTCGATACTTACACCTGTGTCGAGTCTTGAATCATTTGCAGAAACAGGGTCAAGAGTTGAAACGTCAAGATAGATATCTGTTCTGGCTGCTGCACCGTCAACAATTCCACGCTGAACGGCGAGACCTTCGGTAACTTCCGCACGGGTCGGAGACCAGCGGAACATACTGAAGCGATTATCGCCGGAATGGTTTGTGTAGGCATTATCCGGGTCAGACTGCATCAACGAGTAATCGTAATATGTGTTGAACTGATAATGGTCAGCACCACCGGTTGCACGCGCAACGCTGTATGCGTTGGCACCGGAAAGAGTACCGACATAAGCAAGGTCAACAAAGTGCTTGGAGTTGTTACTCTCACGGTAGCCGCGGAACCACGAGTTGAAACCGGCAGGTTGCTTGATATCTTCAACCATTGATGAGTTTCGGATTTCGTATGCTGTGCCGTTATAGGTATACTTAACCGTATAGGTGATATTCTCGCCTGCGGAAAGTGTACTTTCGGGCGTAATCTGGTACTTGTACATCGTACCTTCATCGGTGGTTGTAGTGCCCAGGCTTGTCACCGAAGCCCCTGTACCGGTCGACGACCGTATTGCGGTAAACGTAATACCCGTCGCACCCGATGGCAGGACATAGCTTACAGCAAGGTCCTGGTCGTATGGCGTTTTGGTCTTATAGTCAAGAAGCTGAGTCTGAACAGCATTACCGAACTCCTGCTTGATACGGGGGTCAGTAAGGTTCTCCGATGAACCGACATAGATAGTCTTGGGAACGGAGAGTGTGTTTACAAGCTGGTTACCTGCACCGTTGATAACCTCGATACGGTCCTCATCAACGTCTGCATTGCTTGTAACAGAAAGCTGAGTGTAGCTCTTAACCTCGGATGTAACTGTAACTTCACCTGTTGCGTCGTCGAGTGTGAACTCGAAGTAACGAGCCTTGGGGTTCTGGTCGGTGTTGTAGTTTTCCTGTGTAAGAGCACCACCCATATAGAAATGGAAGCCGTTATCGTCGACAACGTCGAAGTAGTTATCGTGGTCGTGACCGAAGGTCATACCAAGAAGGTTACCGGGGTTGAGAAGTGCATCGTAAAGAGCACGTGTTGAGCCTGCACCGAGAGTTGACGGACAGGGAACCTCGTTCATAGCACCCTTGGGGTTGTTGGCAGGGTCAAGCTTGATATATGCGTTGCTGTTGAGGTAGCTGTACTTGGACAGCATTGCAATACCATCTGTAGAACTCGCACCGATGATGGCACCTGTTGTGAAAACCTCCTGCAGGATAACGTGCTGTGCAGCAAAGGCAGGGACATAAGCAGAGCTCTGACCTGTTACCTGTGCCTTGTAGCTGTACTGGCTTGATGCAAGAGTATTGTTGGTGTTGGTGTACCACTGAACGATCTGGTTGTAGGCAGAGTTATCGTCTCCACCGGGACGGAGATAACCGTCTTCATCGTCACCCTTGGAGTTGAAGATAGCGAGGTTAAGCGCAACAGCCTTGTTGGTAGAGCTTGCGCTGACGGTAACGTTACCTGCGCCGGGCTCACCGTTGAGGTCGACTGTACTGAAGTTGTTATCCCAGTCGACAACATAGCTGTGGCTGTTGTAGTAGTTCCACTGATCTTTGAGTGAACCGAAGTCGTACTCATGGTTACCGGGCATTGCGATAACCTTACAGGTGGACTTCATGTAGGGTGCGAATGTGTTGAACACTGTATCAAGTGTAGACTTCCACTTGTTGAGTGATGAAGTGCTGCCGCCCTGAGTCTGGTCACCTGTAAGCAGGATAACGTCAGGATTGTAGCGCTGCATGAGCAAGCGGATAGTGTCCTTGGTACGCTGCGACATTTCGCCGCCGCCTTCACTGACCGATGACTGAATATCGGGCAGCTGGAGAACTTTGAGCTTACGTGTTGTGTCGTCGAAGTGGATGCCGAAGTCAGTCTTGGTCTGGCCCATGATGTTTGCGCTGGCTTCGAAGCCGGACATTGCCAAGAATGATGCAAGCATCGCAACTACGAGAAACAATGAGATGATTTTCTTCGTTATTCTCATAATCGAAATTTCCTCCTTTGAGAATAGTTTGTGGCGAACTTTGTTCGTCCGCCTGAGGTGTCGCCACCTCGGGGTTTGCTGAAATTACAATCCTCAGTCTCACTGCGTTCGACAGCTCCTTTCGAAAGGAGCTTTTGACAAAGCAATTTACATCGCTTTAACCAAGAGCATTAACCTCCTTTTGAAAGGAGGTGGCACGGCGATAAGCCGTGACGGAGGATTGTAAGACTCCCTCCCTGAGGGAGCCGTCACGAAGTGACTGAGGGAGTACCTCCCACCGCAGGGCGGCCATCGGCCGTCCGAAATCGGGAGGCGTTAAAAATTCCGGTTGAATTTCGCAGGGACGGTAAATGCGGCGACAAGCACCGCAAAATGTGCTTTGCTATTTGCAACCGCTACAATGACATTTTCACCGGCTCCCTCCCTGAGGGAGCTGTCACGAAGTGACTGAGGGAGTAACAACCCCTCCGAGTCGGCTCTGCCGACCCACCTCCCCTTGCACAGGGGAGGCTCAACCGACCTTTTGATAAAGATACGGTCGCCTTTGTGTGACTTCGGTGTTTTACTGCCAAACGGTTGCGAGTAGGGGACACGTCCCCCGCTCCGATTGATGTTTCGTCCGCTCGGGACGGGAGACCCATCCCCTACGAGAACCTCGCCGCTGCCGCCACCGGAAGAACTCGGCCGCAGCACCGCCGCCGACCTGACCGTCGGCACACAGACACCGCGTGCAGCGAAGCCATACCTGCTTTGTGCTTTCTGCCGCTGTTTTTCGCCCTGACCACTGCCAAAAACCGCCGCATTTTTCGCCCCGAAAAGGCACTCAAAACATTGACCGAAAAACGGAAATCAATATCTTGTGTATCAAGCCTTAACAAGACACAAAACATAGTATTATATATAATGATACGGTTTTACTATACCAAGTTTTTGGCTCTGTGTCAACATTTTGGGCACATTTTTATCTCGAATTTACCAACTTTGTGCACTGTGCCGAAACTGCTCGCCGCCGCTATGTCGACTATGCACAAACACAGACGAAAATGCAACGGGTTTTATTACCCGAAAATCAGATAAAAAATCACTGTTTTAAGCCGATTTTTCACTGCAAAACCACACCCGTATCCGCACTGCAGAGCCCCAAAAAAACGCACCTGCACCCTGCCGAATCAAGCACAAAAAGCACGCTTTTTTCAGCATTTTTCACCGCAAAATCCACTCTTTTTACCGCAAAAATCCACTCCGATTTACCGCCTTAAAATCGCCCGAAAACATCCCGAAAAAACGCAAAAAACGCACCAAAAAGCCCTCTTTTTTCGGTTTTTGTCGAGCGAAAAAATTGCGAAAAATTCCAAAATTTACAAAAAGTTAACAATTTAATTCTAATTTGCAATATTATTTTTGCATTTATTTTCCGTTTTGGAATTATCGCAAAATTCTCAACCGCACCGAAGAAGAAAAAATTTGCAAAACTCTCACAATAAAAACCGCCAAAATGTTTACAATCCGCCCCGCATAATGTATAATACGAATGATAAACAAACCGAAAACGGAGGTTTCTGATATGCCTAAACGCGAAGATTACATTTCGTGGGATGAATATTTTATGGGTATTGCTATGCTCTCTGCAAAGCGAAGCAAAGACCCCAACACGCAGGTCGGTGCCTGCATCGTAAACCAAAACAACAAAATTATGTCCGTCGGCTACAACGGCTTCCCTCTCGGCTGCAGTGACGAGGATTTTCCGTGGGAACGTTCCGGCGACAACTACGACACAAAATATCCTTACGTCTGCCACGCAGAGCTCAACGCAATCCTCAACAACGCAGGCGGCAACCTCAACGGCTGCAAAATTTATGTTGCTCTCTTCCCCTGCAACGAATGTGCAAAGGCAATCATTCAGTGCGGAATCAGCGAGGTAATCTATCTCTCCGACAAATATGCCGACACTTGGGGCACACGTGCCTCCAAGCGTATGCTCACCGCCGCAGGTGTCAAGCTCACCAAAATAAAACTTGACCACGACGACCTCACAATCAACTTTAAGGAAGAACTTGTGTAATGCTCGAAAAAAGCAACTACCGCCACAACAAAAAAATCGGCGAGCCGTATAAAATCATCAACGGCCACGCCAAACAGAAATGCGGCCATATGCTCTTCGGTCTGCGCAGCTTTTCGCAGGTAGGCAGCGGTGTAATCGCAGTATATAACCTTATGATTCTGCTCAACCGTGCCGTTCTGCTTGCCGATACAGCACGCGAAATCTATATCAAAGCAAAAACTCCGCTCGGAATTTTCGGCGTACATCCGATTAAAATTTTCCGCTACTTTTCTTCGCATTATTTACCCATAAATCTCGACCGTAATTACCGCGATTTCTGCGAAAAATTTCAACCCGGTTTCTGCGGAATTGTTTTCTGCCGCACAGGCAAAAAATTCTTCTCGCCAATCCACGCTTTTGCCATAGAAAACTACAAAGGAAAAATCTATATCTACAACCGCATTCCCAACGCACAGAAACCTTACAAATACCAAAACATTTCTTCGGCAATCAAACCGAAAAGCTTCGTCGTCGGCTACTACATAAACCGCGATGAATTTGATTCTTTCTGACACCCCGGGAAATTTGAAACTCATAACGAGGTGTAATCTGCGTGGCAAGTCAGATACACTGTCTTTGCGGCGCACTTATTAAGGTTGCATTTCAACACTATACTTCACAACAAAAAAATCAGTGAAATTCCACACGGAAAATCACTGATTTTTTCATTTATTTTTCAATTTTTTGCTTTTTGCAAAAATTTCAGCCGATTTTATCGTAAAGTCTGAGTGCAAAAGCCTGTGCGGCAGGCATAGGCTCAAACCGCCTTGAATAGTTGCCAATGCCCATCGTATCGCCCTGGGCAAAATCAACCTCGCCGCTGACACGTGTAACGGACATAATGTATTCAAGACATTTTTCACTTTCTGCTTTGTAACCCATACGGTGAAGCAAACCGCCGATCATAGCGGTTGCCGATGACTCCTGACGCAAAAAAGGCACACCGATAATCTGATTGAAGCTGCCGTTTGAATTCTGAGAAGACAAAAGAGCTTCGCAAAGTGCATTTGCACGATCTTTAAGCACAACGTAATATTCATCCGACTCATCGAGCAGACCGAGGCACTCATCGAGTGCAAGTGCAAGCCAGCCGCAGCCTCTGCCCCAACCGTAAACACCAAGCGGCATTTTATTGTCGGGATTAAAGCAGTGAACGGGTAAACCTGTTCTTTCATTTATTCCGTACTCATAGAATTCATCAATCTGCCTTTTGGCAAGCTCAAGCGCTTCGGGACAGCCGTAAGTCTGATGATATTTAATCAGAAACGGACAGACCATACCGAGTGTATCAACATAGTGCTCCCTATATTCCGGGTTGTACGGAAGTGTGCCGTTACCGGCTATGGCAAGCACCTTTTCCATGTAGTTATCAACCGCAAGCCTGAACTTTTCGTCATCGGAAAAACCGCTTTGCATCATCGCATAAAAAAGGTAGCCCGCACCGGGATTATACTTCCTGCCCGACCAATCCTCTTTCTCAAAAAAACGGTAAGCAGCCTCACGGGTTGATTCGTTTTCAGAATCGGCAACCAAAAGTGTCGCAACCTGCCACGAAGAAAAATCTACGTTATAGTATTCGCCTTTCAACCTTGGGATAAGCGTGTAGGCCGTCTTATCCGTTACGGGAATTTTAGGCAGCTTTTTTGCGTTTTTTCTCGCAACTTTTACAGCATTTTCGTACCATGCTTTTTTGTCGGTATATCTTCCGATGTGAATCCGTTTTATCCAATTCATTATCATCGGCACAAAATCTGCCGCAAAAAAGCAAAGACAAACAGCCAACAAAATGCTGACAAAAATCAGCAGAATTTCAATCATTTTTTCTCACCCAGAATTGAATAAAATTTTTGTATTTCTTCCTCGTTACCGAGCTTCATTTTTTTGAGATTTTCGCTGAGAGTTTCTGCAAGATTTTCATCGAAAAGCTGCTCGATTTTTTCTGCAATACTCTCTGCATTCATCTCGGCAAGCACTGCTGTTTCACCGTCGGAAAGCTGATCGTAAACGGTTGAAAACTTTGTTGCAACAATCGGCTTCGCGAGACATTTCGCCTCGTCAATCGCAATCGATTTTCCTTCAAAATACGAGGTTTGTGCGTATATATCGCAGTGAGCAAGATACGGATACGGGTTCGCTCTTTCGCCGAGAAAAATAAATTTCTCTTCGAGATTTTTTTCTTTTACCTGCTGCAAAAGCTCGTCCTTCAGCTCACCTTTTCCGATGGAATACCACTTGAAATTGCAGCCTTTTTCCGCTAAAATTTCCGCAGCATTTATCGCCATATCATAGCCTTTTTGCGGACATAATCTGCCGATTGTCAGCAACAATTTTTCGCCCGTTTTTTTGTCAAAATCTTCAACATTTTCTTCAGCCATTTTCATGAGAATTTTCGGTACGGTTATGTTCTCAATCATACGCACTTTTTCGGAGAACTGCGGAAAAATTTCGTGAAGAACTTTTTCACACTCTTCGGAAACGGTGACGATATAGTCAACTTTTTCAAAAAATTCGCTGTCGATTTTTGCATCCATTTCGAGCTTGCGATAATCGTTATGAATGTATACGATTTTTGTCTTTGCACGGGCACAATCGGCAACGTAAAAATTCGGTTTTCCTTCCAGATATCCTATTGCCGCATCGTACTCCCTTGCGGTGTCGGGAAAAAAGTTTTTCATATATTTCCACGCAAGCTGGTCGCGGATAAGCGACGAGCTGACAGAGGAATTTACCGCACGTGAATACAGCGCTCTTTTAACTGCAAGCACAGGCTTGCCGCTCAGGAGCAAAGATAAAACACTCTTTGCCATCGGCTTTGTAAACTTGTCATATAACTCCCCGAACTCAATCACGTTTACCTGCTCCGGTATCATATCAAAAAACAGACCCGAAGGCTCAAAAAGCATGAGATCAACATCGTAGCTATCATAATCCATAAGCTGAAGCAGACTGAGCAGGCTTCGCTCGCCACCTCCGCTTTTCAACGACTCCATTACAAACAGCAGTCTTTTTTTCATAAAGCCGCTCTCCTTAACGCCCATCATAATTCGTTCATCGAAATATCTGTATCTTCATAATTATATCACACCATTGTCTGCTTTTCAATAAAAGAAAAATGCGGTATGCACGGCGTTTTACCTGTGTATACCGCATTTACATTCAGAAATCAGATACGGTGACCGTTCTTGAGCTTGATTTTGCCGATAAACGGAATTTTGAGCATACCTGTGAAAGAATCATCGTCAAAGTCGATATCAAGCTCTGCATCCTTACCGAGCATTGCAACATTGACAACTGCTTTAAGATGATCATCGCCTATATCAACAGACTTAACGGTGTATTCGGGGATATCGATGCCTGAAATCTCAAGCTCGAAATCGTATGCACCGTCCTTCTCGAAAATATTGACAGTAGCTTCGCCTCGGAAGAGCATAGAGTCAACCGTGCAAGCCCATTTACCTGTAGGATTCATTGTACCGCACTCCTTTTCAAAAATTAAGTTATTGCGTACATAGATAATATCATTTGTGCCTTACTTTGTCAACCGAGCAATTTATATTATTGACAATATATTGATTTACATATATAATATAATAAGTTTATAATAGCCAAGTTCCGACAAAAAACGAAAGGCGGCAAACATTTTGAATAAAATATTTTCTTCTCAAAAAACGCGTGACGAAAAAGCAGCGTTTTTTGTAATATCAATCCGAAAGGCAGGTGTAGCATTATTTGATGCTCTGTTTATCAACCTGACTTTCATACTGACCAGCATAATCGAATACTATCCCGAATCGCTCAACGATGCGGTTTATCAAACTCTTTTCGGCGGTCGCTTGCTGTACACAACCGCAATATTCATTACTGTATATTTCTTTTTCGGCCTTTACAACAGCCTCTGGGAGTATGCGGGTCTGCACGAAATGGTGCGATGTGCGGCGGCAGGTACGATATCGATTCTGCTCTGCATTGCAGCTGACTATATCTGCCAGAGCTTTGTACTGTTTGATGTAAAGATACTCAGCCTGAGCATTTATTTTACATCAATGCTTGTTATTATAGGCACAACAGGCTGTCTGCGACTTGCCTACCGCATGATTCGCCGCACCAGAAAAGCTCACTCTGCAGGTTCACGCAGAGGTGCAGGCCGCAGAGTTATGATAATCGGTGCAGGCGATATGGGCCAGACAATACTCAAAGAGCTTGAAGCAACCGCATTTTCACGAGGTAAGCCCGTTGTGTTTGTTGATGACGACCTTATGAAAGACGGCCGCCGTATCGAAGGTATACCGATCAAAGGCGGATGCGAAAAAATACCCGAGCTCGTAAAAAAATACAAGGTTGACGAAATTATTTACGCAATACCCTCCGCTTCACCTGAGCGTAAGAGCGAGATTCTCAAGCTTGCTGTCGGCACGGGTTGCTCGCTGAAAACTTCTCTTTCCCTCCAGGAAATAAACGAGAAGAACGTAACCGAGCCCACAATCAGAAATGTCGAGATAACCGACCTGCTTGCACGCCCCGAGATTCTACTCAACACCGATATTTGCTCATACCTCAAAGATCAGACCGTTATGGTCACAGGTGGCGGTGGCTCAATCGGCTCTGAAATCTGCACCCAGGTTGCCCGCTACAAGCCTGCAAAGGTTATCATCTTTGACAACTACGAAAACAATGCTTTTATTCTCAAAAACAAGCTTGACCGCAAATATCAGGGCAAGGTACAGTTCTTCATCCGTATAGGCTCCGTTCAGGACCCGAAGAGACTCGACGAAGTGCTCAGCGAGTTCAAGCCATCAGTTATGTTCCATGCAGCCGCACACAAGCATGTTCCTCTTATGGAGGATAGCCCCTGTGAAGCAGTCAAGAACAACATTTTCGGCACATACAACACCGCAAAAGCGGCGATTGAACATAATGTCAGCAAGTTTGTTATTCTTTCCACCGACAAAGCAGTCAATCCGACAAATGTTATGGGTGCTACAAAACGTGTTACCGAGCTTATCATTCAGTACTTTGAACGTCAGAATACGGGCACACACTTTGCAGCTGTACGTTTCGGCAACGTACTCGGCTCAAACGGCAGTGTAATTCCGATTTTCAAAGAGCAGATTGCAAACGGCGGCCCCGTAACCGTCACACACAAGGATATCACACGCTACTTTATGACAATTCCCGAGGCTGCACAGCTTGTTGTTCAGGCAGGCGGTATTGCAAACGGCGGCGAGATATTCGTGCTCGATATGGGCGACCCCGTCAGCATAACATCACTTGCCGAAAAGCTTATTACGCTTTCGGGCTACAAGCCGTATGAGGATATCAAAATTGAATTTACGGGTCTTCGTCCGGGCGAGAAGCTCTATGAAGAGCTGACTCTTGCAGAAGAAGAAACCGAAATGCAGCTCACTGCAAATGACAAAATTTTTGTCCTTCCTCCCGTTGATTTCAGCAGTGAAAAACTTGAAGAAGGACTTGCAAAGCTCAGAGATGCTAACAGACACAACGTACGTGAGCTTCTGCTTGAGCTTGTACCGAATTTTACAAACTGATAAATATATTAATCCGAGGTGAATCGCATGAGCAACAGCCCGAAGGTAAGCGTGTTGGTCGGCATATTCAACTGTGCCGATACGCTTGGCCAATGCATCGAATCCGTGCTTTGCCAGACATATGATAATTTTGAGCTGATACTCTGTGACGACTGCTCAATCGATAACACGTATGACGTAGCAAAAAGCTATGCCGACAAAGACCCGCGAATAAAACTTATACGAAACGAGCAGAACATAAAGCTCGGCAGAACGCTCAACCACTGCCTTGAGGTTGCGACGGGCGAATACTGCGCAAGACTCGACGGTGACGATTACTGTGCACCCGACAGATTCGAAAAGCAGGTTCGTTTTCTTATCGAAAACCCGGAGTATGACTGTGTCGGCACGTTTATGCAAATTATAGACGGTATCAAAAACGACAAGGTTCGAAGAGTACCGCCTTACCCCACAATAGAGTTTCTGGCTCAGAGCAACCCCTGTTGCCACGCAACGATGATGATGCGAACCGAAGCCCTGCGATCAATAAAAGGCTATGACGTGCGTCCGGAAACAGAGCGCATTGAAGACGTTGATATGTTCTGGCGATTTTACCTTGCAGGTCACAAGGCTGCAAATATTCTCGAGCCGCTTTACTTTGTACGCGAAGACCCCAACACTTATAAGCGTCGCAAATTCAGATTTGACATTAACTGTGCCAAATACAGGTATAACGCCTGCAAAAAAGCGGGTCTGGGGTTCCGTTATAAAATCCTTGCCGGACGACAGATTATTGTTGCGCTCACACCGCACGCTTTGGTAAGAAAATACCACAACATCAAAGACAGACGAAAGGATTAATCAGATGCCTACCGATTTAATTGTTGTTTTCTGTATAAGTATGCTTGGCACATGGTTCGGTCAGGCAGTTCCAAGCAAAACACACAACTTGCTCGGAAAACGAAAACCGAATCTCATCGGCTTTCTCATTCCTGCAGCGGTAATGATCCTGTACTCCGGTCTGAGAAGCAATATCGGTGATACTGTTTACTATATCCATACTTACGGACTGCTCGAAGAAAACGGCGCAGCAATGCCCAAATGGGGTGACAAAGCGTATCTGTTTGAGCTGATCCAGTATTACTTTGTTAAATCAGGTGCGGAATACTCTTCATTTATTATGATGAGTGCCATCGTAACCATCGTTCCTTTCATGCTCGTCTTCTATAATTATTCAGTTGATTATTCGTTGGCGATATATCTCTTCTTTACGATGGGTATTTACGTATCAACGATGAACGGTATCCGCCAGTATATTGCAACGGGTATACTGCTTCTCGGTACAAAGTATCTTTTTTCGCCCAAAAGGTCCGGCTTTTTTGTAGTCCTTGCACTTGCTGTGGTAGCCTCTCTCTTCCACGACTCGGCTCTTATTATTATCCCCATATATTTCCTCTGCCGACGCAAAGCGTGGTCAGCCCCTACATTCATTTCGCTGTCGGTCGGTGTTATCGGCCTTGTGCTTATCAGTATGTTCCTGCCCTCATTCCTCAGCGCTCTTGAGGACACCAACTACGCAAGTTATGCGGATGGCTGGTTTACGGACGGTAATGAAACAGGTGCCGGTATTATGCGAGTTGTTTTCAACTGCCTGCCGACAATCCTTGCCGCAGTTTTCTCAAAGCAGGTGCGCCGCTTCGGCCCGATTGCGGATATTCTGATAAATATTTCTCTCGTTCACTCCGCAATCTACATTCTTGCACTTTACAACTGGATTTTTGCACGTTTTTCTTTCTATACCTACGCATACGTCGTTCTGCTTATGGCTATGGTTTTCGTTGCTGTTCTCAGGTCAGGCAAATATCGCTTCTTTGCGATTATGCTATTTGCAGCCTATGCGATGTTCTTCATTATCGACGCACGTTCACAGCGTATGAACTGGTACACCAGCGACTTCTTCACACCGCATAATGAAATGTGGTTCAAGTTCATGTATCTGAGCTAAAGGAGGATTATCAATGAACAAAACCATCCATTTCTTCTGGTTCGGCGGAGCCGAAAAAGGCAAGACTATCGAAAAATGCATCGCTTCATGGAAAAAGTTCTTTCCCGATTTTGAAATAAAAGAGTGGAACGAATCCAACTTTGATGTCAGACAGAACAAATACATTTCACAGGCATACGACGCAAAAAAATTTGCCTTCGTGTCAGACTTTGCACGTTTCAAAGTCCTGCACGAACAGGGCGGTCTTTATTTTGATACCGACGTTGAGGTAATAAAGCCGTTTTATGAGTTGCTTGAAAGAGATGCTTTTGCTGCATTTGAAACCGAAGAGTTTGTTGCACCGGGTCTTGTGCTGTGGGTAAAAGAACCAGACAACGAAATGCTCGGTGAAATTCTCGAAACCTATGCAGAGCTTGAATTCATCAATCCCGACGGCTCGCTCAACACCGTTACAATCTGCAAATATTTTACCGATACACTCAAGAATCACGGTCTCAGACCCGATAACGGCACCGTACAGCAGTGCGGCAGCTTCAGCGTTTTTCCGCGTGAATATTTCTGTCCGTTTAACGACCTTACGGGCGTGATGAAAAAGACCGATAACACCTGTGCAATTCATTGGTACGCAAAGAGCTGGATGAGCAAGAAAGACATCATCCGCAACCGCGCAACAAGAATTCTGCACAGATACCTCGGCGTAAACTTTTTCAGAAGAGGTAAATAAAAATGAAAAAACAGCTTCTGATAATCAGCGGCGGAATGGAAATAGGCGGAATCGAGCGCAGCCTGCTCGGCCTGCTCGGCGAGCTCGATTATGAGCGCTATGACGTTGACCTTCTTCTTTTCAGCGTCGGCGGCGAATTGTTGCCGCTTGTTGACAAGCGTTGCAACATCCTGCCCGAAATCAAGCAGTGTGCCGCAATGACTCTGCCGATAGCCTCTGCAATCAAAGCAACACCGGTAATAGGTGTCAAGCGTGCAATCAGCCGCATACTTGCAACCAAAAAATACGGCTCTTCCGACGGCGCAACCTTTGCGCTTCTCTCTTCATATTGGAGAAGCTGTGTCAAAAATATGCCCGCTCAAAAGAAAAAGTACGACGTTGCGGTAAGCTTTATGTGGCCGCACGATTATGCCGCAAAAAAGGTAAAAGCCGACAAAAAAATTGCGTGGATTCACACTGACTACACTGTTGCAAAAATGGACTTTGCAAAGGACGAAAAAATCTGGCAACAGTTTGACAGAATCGCAGGTGTTTCGGATGAAGTCGGCGAAGCATTCAAAAAAGTTTACCCGAAACTCAGCGACAAAGTCATAACAATCGAAAATATTCTTTCATCTGAGTTTGTTAAATCGCAGGCAAAAAAAGAAAGCCCCGAAGGCTTTGATTTAACCAAAAAATCCGTTCTCTCTGTCGGCAGATTCACGCACCAGAAAGCGTTTGAGCTTGCGGCAGAAAGCTGCAGAATAATGAAAGAAAAAGGCTGTGGCTTCAGGTGGTATCTCATCGGCTACGGCCCTGACGAAGAGCTTATACGCTCAAAGATTAAGGAAAACGAAGTTGAGGATACAATGATAATCCTCGGCAAAAAAACAAATCCCTATCCCTATATGGCGGCGTGTGACGTATACGCCCAGCCATCCCGATACGAAGGTAAAGCTGTTACGGTAAGAGAGGCACAGATGCTCGGCAAGCCTGTGCTTATAACCGACTACGAAACAGCACCGAGTCAGGTTGAAAACGGCGTCGACGGCATCATCTGCCCGATGGGTGTTGAATCGGTCGCCGATGCACTCATAGCTTTGCTCGGCGATAAAAACAAGCAGGAAGCCTTAAGCAAAGCCTGCCTTTCCCGCGATTACAGCAACGCCGGGAGCATAAACATACTTTACGACTTTATCGAAAATTAAGGAGCCGTTTAATGTACAGCTTATCCGTAATTCTGCCCGTATATAATTCCGAAAAATATCTGACAGGAATGTTGGACAGCCTTGCCGTGCAGACCGTAAAGCACGAAATGCAGATAATACTTGTTGACGACGGTTCGTCCGACGGCAGTGCTCAGCTCTGCGACGAATTTGCTTCAAGGCACACCGACACGGTTGTAATTCACCGCAAAAACGGCGGTGTAAGTGCCGCACGAAACGCAGGGCTCAAAGAAGCAAGCGGCGAATACATCGGCTTTGTCGATGCAGACGATACTCTTGCACCCGATTATTTTGAGAAGCTACTCAATGCCGCAAAAGAAAACAACTGCGATATGGCGATGAGCGGTTTCACACTCGTTTATGAGGGTGACCTCCGACCCGTTTCGCCGTTTAATGACGGTGAAATCTTTGAGAAAAAAGATATTTCCGAAAAAATCGCACGCAAAATGCTGTCTGACGGAAACCTCAACAGCGTATGGTCAAAAGTTTTCCGCCGCTCGGTTATTGAAGAAAACTCCGTACAGTTTCCGCAGGGCATTAAAATCGGTGAGGACAAACGCTTCGTGCTGGATTTTCTTGCAAATTGCTCAAAGGCTGTTTACGCAGGTAACTGCGGATATTTTTATATAAATGTTGCATCAAGCGCCATGCATTCGGATAAAAAAATGCAGGAGCTTCTGAATACGGACGACGATGAAATGCGTATATTCGTGTCGCTCGGTCTTGATGAAAAAACCGTACGCACGGAAAAATCCGTATTCCTTTTTCTGGAGCTCGCCGATTTTCTTCAGCGTTGCTATTCAGACAGCAGAAAAAATGCAAAAGAAGCAGCAAAGCTGCACCTTGCCGACGATGAGCTGATGAAAAAGCTCGACTGTGCAACCGCATATATAAAGCAGAACAACGGCACTGTTTATTCCCTGCTTGCAACCGCATTTGCAAAACGCAGTGTTTTTATGACTCTTGCCGTACTTTGGCTGCAGAAAAAAATACAGAAAGGAAACTGACCGATGAAAATACTGCTCTACGACCACTCAGGCTGTTTCAACAGAGGCTGTGAAGCCATCGTACGCTCTACGGTCAACATCCTGAAAAAAGCATTTCCCGACTGCGAGTGCTCGCTGCTCTCGTACCACCCCGAGGAGGATATGATTCTCTCCGACATAAAGGGTCTGACCGTACGCGGAATAAAGGCACAGCGTCTTAATCATATCCAGACATACATCAACGCATTTTATTATAAAATTCTTCACCGCTCGGATTACTACTACCGTGCTTCATACTCCAAGGCGATTGATTTTGCACGCGAGCACGACATCTGCCTTATAATCGGCGGCGACACATTCTGCTACGGCGACAATGAGCTTTGCCGCAGCCTTACCGCCGAATTCAAAGCACTCGGCAAGCGCATAGTGCTCTGGGGCTGTTCCGTCGGTGCAGAAGACCTCAGCGAAGAAAAGCTCGCAACTCTGCGTGAAATCGATGCAGTTTTTGCACGCGAGCCGCTTACAAAGCAGGTGCTTGAAGAAAACGGGCTTACAAACGTAAGGCTTTTTGTTGACCCTGCATTAACACTGACAACGACAAAGCCAGAAAACAAACCTGCAGGAAAATTACTCGGACTCAACTTCAGCCCGCTTGTTGCCAAACGCTGTGACGGGCTTGCAGACTATGCGGCTGAATTTCTCGAAAGACTCGAAAAAGAAACAGACTACACACCTGTGCTTATACCTCACGTTATGATAGACGCAGGCGGCAACAACGACTACACCTTTATGAAAGGAATTATGGAGAAAGCCGACCTCAAACGCACGGTAATTCTGCCCGACACTCTCTCTGCTGCAGAATACAAAGGCTACATCTCCGAGTGTGAAATGCTGATTGCCGCACGCACTCACACAACAATCGCCGCATACTCAAACCTCGTGCCTGTTTACGCACTCAGCTACAGCATAAAAGCAAGAGGTATTGCAAAAGATCTTTTCGGCAAAGAGCTTTGCGTAAAGAGTATCACAAAAATCGATTCGGGCGATACACTTTTCGAGTGCTTCAAAGAGCTTGAAGCAAACCGCGAAGCGATGAAAGAAAAGCTCTGCGAAATTATAAAGGAAAAGAAAGAGCTTGCATTTGCTGCAGGTGAAGCACTCAAAGAATTTATCTGAAGGAGAGTTAACCTCCGATGAAAAAGAAATTGCTCTTTATTATCCCGAAGCTCGGAATCGGAGGCGCTGAAAAGAGCCTTGTTTCACTGCTTCAGCTTCTGGATTACGATAAATACGATGTTGACCTGATGACTTTCAGACGTGAGGGCACATTCCTTGCCGACATACCCGGGCAGGTCAATGTTATTGATGCAGGCGATGAGTATTTACTCTTTGACGGCAGCGCATCGCAATACATCAAATCAAACATAAAAAAGCTCGCTACAGGCCGCATTCTCAACCGCATAGCCTACTCAAAAGCAGTAAGCTCAGGCGACTCGGACAAGATCTGGAGTTGCCTTAAAAAAGTTATGGCTGTTCCGAATAAGCACTACGATGTCGCCATAGCATATCTCGAAGAAACTTCAACATATTTCTGTGCCGACTGTGTCAGTGCGGATAAAAAAATTGCCTATGTCCACTGCGACTACCGCAAGCTGATAAACAAGCCCGAAAGAGACGGCAGATATTACGCACAGTTTGACCACATTGTCACAATATCCGACGAGTGTGTTGCTTCACTTGCCGAAGCGTTCCCCGATTGCCGCAGTAAACTTGCAAAAATCGAAAACATAACATCAGCAAAAGCTGTCAGAACCTTTGCAGAAAAAACAGTTGACGATTTCAGTGCTGACGGCTGCAAAAAAATACTGACTATGGGTAGGCTTGCACCGCCCAAGGGCTACGATATGGCTGTTTCCGCCGCCGGAATTCTCAGCGACAAAGGCTATAAATTCAAGTGGTTTGTGCTCGGCTCAGGCGACCTTGAGGAGCAGATAAAAGAGCAGATAAAATCACTTGGTCTTGAAGAAAAATTTATTCTCCTCGGCGAAAGGTCAAACCCATACCCGTATATCGGCGGCTGTGACATCTATGCGCAAACCTCTTATACCGAGGGCAAATCCATAGCAATAGACGAAGCTAAAATTTTCTGCAAGCCTATTGTGTGCACAAGCTTTCCGACTGTTTATGACCAGCTGACAGACGGTGAAAACGCAGTGCTTGCCGAAACAAACGCAGAGAGTATTGCCGAAAAAATCGAACAGCTTTTGAACGATGACGGGCTTTGCAAAAAGCTCAGCGACAACCTCAGAAAAGAAAAAGCAGGAAACGAAGAAGAAATCGACAAATTTTATCTGCTTCTGGAGGGTAAGATATGATATACAAAGATTGGATGAAATACATCAAAGATGATGTTAAAATCACCGAAGTCGTAATGCCCGGCACTCACAATGCAGGCAGCTATGGTATGACACCCATCGCCTGCTGTCAGGACGGCACTTTTTACTCACAGTTTGCACACGGCGTACGCCATTTCTGCATACGCTACTGCGGTGACAAGAAGAAAGGTATCGTGCTCAGCCACGGCCTTGCAAAAGGTGTTCCGCTTGCAGAGGGTCTGGAGAGCATGAGAAGAATGATTGAAGAAAACGACAGCGAATTTTTCATCTTCGATATGCGTGAATACTACAACCAGAAAATCGGCCCGTTCAGCCTCTCTTACCCTGCAGACGATGCAGAGGTTATAAAGCTGATTGAAGAGTATCTTGCGCCCGAAAAATATGCCTACACCGATTTTGAGCACGTAAGTGACATCACCTTCGGCGATATCCGCAAGTCGGGCAAGCGTTACCTTATAGTCAACTACCGCAACGCTTATCAGCCCTGGTGCAAAGAGGTTGAGCACATTCTTCCGTGGAATCCCACACTCCACGGCAAAAAGCCCGAGGTGTTTGCCGCAGAGGTGCTTATGCACTTCAACAACGAGCAGACAAAGGGCATTTATTGGTTCCAGACTCAGCTCACACCTCAGCTCAATATAAAAATCAAAACACCACGAACACTCGAAAAAAGTCTGCGACCCTACTATCAGCAGATTCTTGACAGAGTTGCGGCAAACAGGTTTTATCTTGACAGTGCAAACGTAATCTCGGGCGACTTTATGACCGAGGATTACTCCAAGTGCCGCGAAATAATCAAGCTCAACCTGCTCAAGGGCACTGTAAAGGAAGAATTAAGAGAAGAATTTGAAAAGGAACTGAACAAAAGATGAGCTATAAATCAATCATAATCGGTCACATCACAAACGACATCAACACTGACTGTGAGGGTAATACCGAAGAAATGGCAGGCGGTGCTATACTTTACTCCGCTGCAGTCGCAACAGCACTCGGCCACAGAGTTGCCGCAGTTACAAAGCTGCCCGTAAGCGAGAGAGCACGTGTGCTTGAGCTTGCAGTTGAGCCCGAGGATATTTTCTGCTCTGCCGGTGAAGAAGCCTGCGATATGGCAAACACCTACCTCACACCCGACAAAGAGCGTCGCAACAGTGTTTGCGAAAGTGTCGGCACACCGTTTACTGCCGACGATATTCCCGACGAAGAGGCCGACGTAATTCACTTTGCAGGCCTTGTTTACGGCGATTTCGACAGCGAAATGATAATCGAAGCTTCCGAGCAGGCGGCTGTTGCGGTCGACCTTCAGGGCTTCCTTCGCCATGTAAACGATGACGGCACAATGGAGCTTCGCGACTGGGACGAAAAAGAGGATATAATTCCCTACATCACCTACCTCAAGGCTGATGCCGCAGAGGCAGAGGTTCTCACAGGCACGTCAGACAGACGTGAAGCCGCAAGAATAATGTACGACTGGGGTGCTGACGAAATAATCATCACCCATAACAGCGAAGTGCTTGTTTTTGACGGTGACGATTTCTACACCTGCCCCATCCGCTCAAGGAATTTAAGCGGCAGAACAGGCAGAGGCGACACAACTTTCAGTGCATACATCTGCGAAAGACAGGAATTTGAAATTGACGAGGCACTTCTGCTTGCAACCGCAACCGTATCGCTCAAAATGGAAACTCCCGGCCCGTTCAGCGGCACGAGAGACGACGTAAAAGACTATATCAACGAGTTCTACAGAGATTATATAGACTGATAAAAGGACTGAAAAAAATGAAGTATGCCGTTGTCGGCACAAGCTGGATTACAGAAGAATTTATAATGGGCGCAGAGCTTGTCGAAGGGCTTGAGCTTTTCGGCGTATGCTCACGCAGCTACTCCAAGGGCAAGGCACTCGCCGAAAAATTCGGTGCACCGCGTGTTTTTATCGACCTTTACGACCTTGCACGCTGTGCAGATGTTGAGGCTGTTTATGTCGCAAGCCCCAACTCGCTTCACTATGAGCAGTGCAAGCTGTTACTCGGTGCAGGCAAGCACGTAATATGCGAAAAGCCGATTACGGTTACACCTGCCGAGCTTGCCGAGCTGCAGGCACTTGCCGCAGAAAACGGCAGAGTATATATGGAAGCCATAATGTATATGCACAGCCCTGTAAGACCGAAGCTCAAGGCTTCGCTTCAGGCACTGGGCAACATTACGGCGGCACACTTCGATTTTTCACAGCTTTCATCAAAATACCCCGCATACAAGCGTGGCGAAAACCCCAACATTTTCAACCCGAAGTTTGCTACGGGCTGTCTGATGGATTTAGGTATTTATTGTATCTACCCTGCACTCGACTTATTCGGCGCGCCTAAAAATATCATAAGCACTGCAAGGTTTCTCGAAAGCGGTGCAGACAGCGGCGGCACAACAGTATTTGAGTACGATAATATGCTTCTCACAATGACGTGGTCAAAGGTTTCGCAGGATTTCTGCGGCAGCCAGATTCTCGGTGACGAGGGCACTGTTACAATCGGCTCTATATCACAGCTCAACCACATCTCCTTCTGCCGCAAGGGCAGTGAGCCTATGGAGGTTATCGGCGAAACAGAAAAGCACGTTATAATGTCGCACGAGGCACAGGCTTTCTATGACTTTATAACAAAGCCCGAAGAAACTGCAGAGAGATACAAAGAAGCAAGCCGTATGGCTCTCGCAGTAAGCGCCGTAATGGAGCAGATAAGAAAACAGACAGGAATTAAGTTTGATATATAATATCAATTATCAATGCGTTTTGAAAAAACGCAAATCATGCAAAATGAAATTTTGCAAATCAAGATTTTGAAAAAATCAAATCATGCCGTAAGGCAAATCATATTTTTAATGCCTCGATAAAGTTGATACACAAAGTTAAGTCAGCGACACCGAGGAAAGTCAGAGCCATTGTCTTTATAATTTAATGATTTGGCTTCACCATGATTTCTCGCTTAACGCTCCATGATTTGTTGCTTAACGCAACATGATTTGAATCGATAAATCGATTCATTATTTATATCCACAAATACTAAAAGGACAGTGAATAAAAATGAAACTATCACTTGTTGTACCGTGTTACAACGAAGAGCAGAATGTTGCTCTGTTTTACAGTGAAGTAAAAAAAGTATTTGACGCTGAGGGCTACAGCTATGAGTGCGTTTTCGTAAACGACGGCTCGGCAGACAATACACTTGCCGAGCTTAAAAAGCTGCACGCCGAGGCTGAAGGCAATATACGCATTGTCAGCTTCTCACGCAATTTTGGCAAGGAGGCTGCAATGTACGCAGGCATCGAGCACGCAAAGGGTGAGCTTATCTGCCTCATCGATGCCGACCTTCAGCAGCGACCCGAGGTTGTTGCAGGTATGGTAAAGCGTCTTGACGAAGCACCCGAGCTTGACTGCGTTGCCGCATATCAGGCTGAGCGCCGCGAAAGCGGACTTCTGACATTCTTCAAGTCAAATTTCTACAAGCTGATAAACTCTGCATCCGACACAACCTTTGTTCAGGGTGCAAGCGATTTCCGCACATTCCGCCGCTCTGTTGCCGAGGCTGTGCTCTCAATGGGCGAATACCACAGATTTTCAAAGGGTATCCTCTCCTGGGTCGGCTTCAACACAGAATATATTCCGTATGAGGTGCAGGAGCGTGCTGCAGGCGAAAGCAAGTGGTCATTCAAAAAGTTGTTCAAGTACGCAATTGAAGGTATTATGGCTTTCTCTACAGCACCGCTCTCAATTCCGACGATTCTCGGCATACTTATGGCTGTTGCGTCTTTCTTCTATCTCGGTGTTGACGGTATAATTTCTGTCATCAGCTCTGATTTTGATAACATACGCGACACGCTGATTATATTCCTTATTCTTCTTGTCGGCGGACTTCAGCTGATAAGCATAGGAATTATAGGCAAATACCTTGCAAAAACATATGAGCAGGGCAAGAACAGACCGATTTATATTGCAAGAGAAGTTATCGAGCCTAAAAACAAAAATGAAAACTGATTACTTTGAAATAATTTCCACTGTGCTGAACGAAAACTCGGCACAGTGGAAAAGCATTTGCATCGACAATATTACATACACGGTTTTTGCACTGCCCTACACTCAGCTTGAAATTCCCGATGAGGGTTTTGCATTTGTCGACAGCTACTATGTTGCTTCAAATAAGGCGTACTTCCTGCGTAAAGAGCTTGTGCAAAAGCTCACCGAAGCAGGCTTTGAAACCGTTGAATGCAGCCTGCCGTACAAAAGCCTTGCCTATCATTCGGGGCTTGGTGTACCGCTTCGCAGCACACTTATTGCAAACAAAGCCTTCGGCACGCGTATGGCACTCGAAATTATCGCTGTACGCGGTGTATATGCAAAAGAAGCAAGTTTAAGCGACGTAATCCAAAAGCCTGAAATGAGTGCATTTTGCCGCTCCTGCGGTATATGCGAGGCTGTGTGTCCGCAGGGCTGTATTTCTGCCGACAGCTTCGAAAGAAACAGGTGCATACGAAACCTGCAGGAAAACACCGCCATATCCGACGAAGCCTCGGCTTCTGCCGTCGGCAATCAGCTCTGGGGCTGTGATATCTGCCAGCGCTGCTGTCCGTTCAACAGCCACCTTGACTCAAGAGAAATGACCGAAAAAGAAAAAGAGCTGTTTAATCTCGACAATCTTTTCCGTGCTTTTTCTTCGGGCAAAAAGGGCTGTGAGCCCTACCGCGATATTTTAGGCGGCAACTATCTCCGCCCTGCAAGGCTGACCGCACTGACGCTGAGCGTTATGGCAAACAGCACCGACCCGAAAAGATACAGAAAATACGCAGAAGAAATGCTCAACCATAACGACGAAAGAGTACGCACAGCCGCTCAAAGGCTGCTGGGCAAAACAGAATAAAAGCAAAAAGTTCTCTGCAGAAAATTCTGCAGAGAACTTTTAATTTGTTTTATCTTTTTCAAGCTGGGCTTTCAGCTCGTCGAGTGAGCTGAATTTCATTTCGGCACGCTTATATTTCTGCAGGCACACCTCTATAGACTTGCCGTAGAGGTCACCGTCGTAGCCGATGATATGCGTTTCGCTTCGCTGCTGGTCATTCTCAAACGAAGGCCGTCTGCCGATATTCGTAACAGAGCGGTACCAAGTGCCGTCTACGCAGGTGCGTGAAGCATAAACACCGTACTTCGGCACGATAAGCCCATCTGGGAAGAGCTGATTTATAGTCGGGCAATTCAGCGACCTGCCGAGGTGGTCGCCGTGTACAACCTCAAGCGTGTAGCCGAATTCTCTGCCGAGCATTTCGTTTGCCAACTCGATATCGCCGCTCTCGATTGCCGCACGTATGCGTGTTGAGCTGACGTTTTCGCCGCCGACGCTTACGGCAGGTGCAACGCTGATACGTATGCCCGTAATATCGCACAGCCAGCCGAGCAGAGTGCTGTCGCCCTCACCGCCTTTGCCGAAGCGATAATTGAAACCGCAGCTGAGCATACCTGCATTGAGCTCACCTGCAAGAATTTTTACAAAAAACTCCTGCGGCGAATAATCTTTAATTTTCAGAAAATCTATTCTGACGACCTCAACACCCATATCGGCAAAAAGCTTGTCCTTATCTGCCTCGGTCAGAAGTGCAGGTGCTTCGCGTGAATCAATAACGCACGAAGGCAGAGGACTGAGAAGCAACACCGTAGGTATCATATCCCACTGACGTGCCGCCTGCACAGCCGCATTTATAACCGCGGTATGTCCTTTATGGATGCCGTCAAAATTTCCGAGAGCAATCGCTCTTTTTTTATTATCCATATTCTTTACCTTTTAGGTTTCTGAATAAATACGCTTGATTTTAAGCTGTTCGGAGTCTGCTTCGCCGAGACCGAGAAACTTTCCTTCGGGTGAGTAGACTTTAAGTATACCATTCTCAAGCGGTGAATGAATACGGTTTCTGTCGAGTGCGCCGCCGTTTGAAAACCGCTGTGCCTGCGCGGCAGTTACGGTAACGCTCGGATAATCGAGCAAGGTATCAAGGGCAACCACATCACCCTCGGTTATTTCATCAAGCGTTTTACACCGCGAAATATCAACGCCGTGTGCGCCGACCCTGCGAAGAGAGGTCAGCACCGCACCGCAGCCGAGCTTCGTACCGATATCGGAAGAAAGCGAACGCACATAGGTGCCTGCAGAGCAGCTTACACGAAACGAAAACTCCTGCTTTGATTCATCAGCACCTGTCATTTCAAGCGAGTAGATATTTATTTTTCTGCTTTCACGCTCAATTTCTATGCCTTCGCGTGCAAGCTCGTAAAGCTTCTTACCGTCTTTTTTAATAGCGGAATACATAGGAGGCACCTGCTCAATTTCACCAAGGAAAGAGAGCATAGCCACCTCAAAATCAGCTGTTTTAACGTCGGTTTCTGTCTGACTGAGCACTTCGCCCTCAATATCGAGAGTATCGGTAGTAACACCGAGCCGCACCGTTGCCTCGTAAGCCTTATCGTGAGAATTGATAAACTCAATAAAACGTGTTGCACCGCCGAGCATTACAACGAGCACACCGGTCGCCATAGGGTCAAGCGTACCTGTATGACCCGATTTTTTTGCACCTAAAATGCGTTTGACTCTGTTTGCGGCAACAAACGAGGTGAGCCCCTTTGGTTTGTCGAGAAAAACTACACCTGTCATATAAATTCACCGACTGTATCTATGAGCAGCTTTACAGCTTCTTCCTTTGTACCCGGAAGCTGACAGCCTGCCGCATTCGGATGGCCTCCGCCGCCGAATCGGGCACAGATTGCACTTGCATCAATAGGGCTGTGCGTGCGTACGGAAGCCTTGAAGCTGCCGTCACGTCTTTCACGCACCGTTACACCGACGAGTACACCCTCAATCTGCCTTGAGATTGCGGCAATACCGTCGCACTCGTTTTCATCCGAGCCGCTCTCTGCAAACATATCGCGTGTAATAGTAATCAGTGCACACTTGCCGTCGTAGAAAAACTGCATACTGTCGAGTGCAAGCCGTTCAAGTGCGGCATAAGTCCTCGTCTTTGTTTCAAACATCATAACGTTTATCTTTGCCGCAGATGCGCCGTACTCCATAAGCCTTGCGGCTGTACGCAGAGTTGCAGGCGTGACGTTTGCATAGCGGAAACAGCCCGTATCGGTCGATATACCGGTATAAAGGCAGTCTGCAATCTGCTCCGTAATTTCCACGCCGAGCATTTCGATAATTTCAAAAATTATCTGTGCCGCAGCAGCCGCGGAAGAATCAATGTAATTGAGCTTTGCAAAAATTCTGTTTGAACCGTGATGGTCTATAGAAAGGTCAGTCTTTGCTTCGTATTTAGCTTTCAGGTCATTACCCATAAGCACTGCATCGGCAATATCGACGGCAACAACGGTCTGCTCCTCAAACTCCTGCGGCTCGATTACAAGGTAACCGAATTTAGGCGGAAGCTCCTCGTTGTTGACAACGTTTGCTTTTTTGCCGAGTGCACGAAGCGCAAGGCAAAGGCCGAAAGCCGAACCGAGAGTATCTCCGTCCGGGTGAGCGTGGGTAAGGATTGTAAAATTATCGTGAGACTTCAAGAAAGAAACTGCACTGCCGATATCAATAAGCATTGCTCTTCCCCCTTTTAAATAATTCGGAATTAGGAATTAAGAATTAAGAATTCAAAATTACTTATTCAGGTCATTTAACATTTTTGCGATGCTCATACCGTGTTCGATTGAGTCGTCGGCTACAAAGCGAAGCTCGGGAGTCTTGCGAAGACGGAGCCTCTGACCGACCTCACGGCGGATATAGCCTGCGGCATTCTTAAGGCCTGCAACAGCCTCTTTAGCCGCATCAATACCCTCCATAGCGCTGATATAAGCCTTGGCGTAAGAAAGGTCGCCCGTAACCTCAACACGTATAACGGTGAGGAGCTTACCCTGAACACGCGGGTCTTTTATTTCGTCGCGGATGATTGCGATTATTTCACGCTTGATATCTTCCGCAACTCTGTCAGATTTATATCCTGCCATAATATTTTCGGCAAAGGCTGACGAAAAAATTCACCGTCAGCCCCTGCATTTACCTTTCAATTAATTAGTCGCGGTACTCCTCGATGATGAAGGATTCGAAGATATCGCCGAGCTTGATATCGTTGAACTTGTTGAGAACGATACCGCACTCGTAGCCCTGTACAACTTCCTTTACATCATCCTTGAAACGCTTGAGTGAGCCCATCTCGTCCTCTGTGATAACGATACCGTCACGTACAACACGAATCTTGGAGTTGCGTGTAACCTTACCGTCGAGCACGTAGCAACCTGCAACGTTACCGACGGAGGAGATATTGATGATGTTACGGACTTCAACTCTGCCCTGTACAACCTCACGTGTCTTGGGAGCGAGCATACCCTTGATAGCTGCCTCAATCTCCTCAATACAGTCGTAGATGATTCTGTACATTCTCATATCAACGCCGTCACGCTCTGCATTAGCCTGAGCAGCAGGGTCGGGACGAACATTGAAGCCGACGATGATTGCGTTGGATGCGTTTGCAAGCATAACGTCGCTCTCGCTGACTGCACCTACACCGCTGTGGATAACGCGTACGCGTACTTCGTCGTTGGAAAGCTTCTCAAGGTTCTGCTTGACAGCTTCTGCCGAGCCCTGAACGTCAGCCTTGACAACAACGTTGAGGTCCTTGACCTCGCCTGCCTGAAGTGAGGAGAAGAGGTTGTCGAGTGTGACCTTCTGTACGGAGCTGAACTGCTCATCCTTGAGCTTCTGCTTACGCTGCTCAACAAGCTCTCTTGCAAGACGCTCGTCGCTTACTGCGTCGAAAACGTCACCTGCCTGCGGAGCTTCGTCAAGACCCATAATCTCAACGGGGCAGGACGGACCTGCTTCCTTGACATTTCTGCCGTGCTCGTCAACCATTGCACGTACACGGCCGACAGCTGTACCGGCAACGATGATGTCGCCTGCGTGGAGTGTACCGTTCTGAACAAGGAGTGTTGCAATCGGGCCGCGACCCTTGTCGAGTCTTGCCTCGATAACGCTACCCTTTGCAGCTCTGTTCGGGTTAGCCTTGAGCTCCATCATCTCTGCAACGAGAAGGATTGACTCAAGAAGGCTGTCGATACCCATTCTTGTGTGAGCAGATACGGGAACACAGATTGTGTCGCCGCCCCATTCTTCGGGAATAAGCTCGTGCTCTGTAAGCTGCTGCTTGATTTTTTCGGGGTTGACATCGGGCTTATCCATCTTGTTGATTGCAACGATAATCTGAACGCCTGCAGCCTTTGCGTGGTTGATAGCCTCGATAGTCTGCGGCATGATACCGTCGTCTGCGGCAACAACAAGAACTGCGATATCGGTTGCCTTTGCACCGCGAGCACGCATTGATGTGAAAGCTGCGTGACCGGGAGTATCAAGGAAGGTGATAAGCTCGCCGTTTGCCTTTACTCTGTAAGCACCGATGTGCTGTGTGATACCGCCTGCCTCAGTTGAAGTAACGGATGTGTGGCGGATTGCGTCGAGAAGTGAAGTCTTACCGTGGTCAACGTGACCCATAACGACAACAACGGGATTTCTCGGCTCGAGGTTTGTATCGTCGTCCTCTGTGGCATCGATAATTCTGTCCTCAATTGTGACAACGACCTCTTTCTGTACCTTTGCGCCGAGCTCTGTTGCAACGATTTCTGCCGTATCAAAGTCGAGCATATCGTTGATTGTAGCCATCTGGCCGAGGAAGAAGAGCTTCTTGATAACCTCTGCGGCTGTCATCTTGAGCTTGAGTGCAAGGTCGCCGACAGAAATTTCCTCGGGAAGGACAACCGTAATCTTCTTGTTTGCACGCTCTGCCTCGATACGCTTGATTCTCTCCTGCTCGGTCTCGCGGCGGTGTGTACGAGTGCCCTGCTTACGGTACTGCTTGGACTTCTGGTTGAGCTTCTGCTTACGGACAGAAGAATCCTGAATACCCTGTGACTTGTTTACGGGCACGATATTCTCGTAATGCTCGTTGTACTTTTCGAGCTGTACGTTGTCTGCGCGTGTGTCGATTGTTCTCTTTTCGCCCTTTGTTCTTGCCTGAAGAGGACCTGAACGGTCTTTCTCCTTCTTCTTGGGCGGCTCAGGTTGCTTTGCGGCAGGAGCTGCTGCAGGCTTGCCCTCGGGCTTCTTTGCCTCGGGCTTCTTGCCTTCCGCCTTCTTCTGCTCAGGCTTCTTCTCTTCAGCCTTTGCAGGTGCTTCCTCTGCCTTGGGAGCCTCCTTCTTGGGCTCGGGCTTTACCTCTGCAGCGGTTGCAAAGTACTCGTCAAAGCTCTTGACGGCAGACTGCTGTGTGAATGTTTCGAAAATAATGTCAAGCTCTTTGTCTGTGAGAGCTGTCATATGATTCTTTGTGTCGTCAAAATACTGTGTAAGCAGCTCGAGCACTACTTTGCTGGACTTGCCGAAGTCCTTACCGACTTCGTGAATTCTGTATTTGATTGCTGCCATACGTTTTCCTCCTTAATCCTGCTCATCAAACTGTGCGAGCAGATTGTCGTATACATGCTGTTCAACAGCACAACCGAAAGCTCTTTCGAACCTTTTTGCTTTGATTGCCTTTGTGAGGCAGCCTCTGTCTTGACAGATATATGCGCCTCTGCCGTTTTTCTTGCCCGTAAGGTCAAGCGATACTTCACCTTCGGGAGAGCGTACCGCACGGATAAGCTCCTGCTTCGGCTTCATTTCACCGCAACCCAAGCACTTTCGCATAGGTGTTTTTTTGGGCTTGTTCATATTCTCACCCTTTAATTATTCCTTAATCTCAAAAAATCCGCTTTCGGGGTTGATATCAATCTTCCAGCCTGTGAGCTTTGCGGCAAGGCGGGCGTTCTGACCCTTGTTGCCAATTGCAAGTGAAAGCTGGTTGTCGGGAACAACTACACGGCAGGAATTGGGAGCATCCTCGAGCACCTCAACGCTGATAACATCAGCAGGAGCAAGTGAAGCGGCAATAAACTCAGCCGGATTTTCGCTGTACTTGACAATATCAATCTTCTCGCCGCCGAGCAGGTCAACAACCTTGCCTACACGTGCGCCTCTTGCACCGATGCAGGAGCCGACAGCATCGACGTTTTCGTCTGCGCTGAACACTGCAACCTTTGTGCGTGAGCCTGCCTCACGGGAGATAGCCTGAATTTTAACTGTGCCGTCGAAGATTTCGGGCACTTCTTCCTCAAAGAGTCTGCGGACAAGGCCGGGATGTGTACGGGAAATCATAGCCTTGACACCGCTCTTCTCACCGTCGCGGATATCGACAACGTAAACCTTGATAAGGTCGCCGACCTTGAGCTCCTCGCCGGGCACCTGCTCGGTCTTGGGAAGGATGGATTCGCCCTTACCGAGCTCAACGGTTGCGTTGCCTGTTTCAGCGTCGATATTGACAACCTTGACTGTTACAAGCTCGTTGTGCTTGCTCTGGAACTCCTGCTTGATCTGGCTGCGCTCAGCCTCACGGATACCCTGACGGATAACGTTCTTGACTGTGCTTGCAGCGATACGGCTGAAGCTCTTTGTTTCAAGCGGAATCTCGACGATATCGCCGGGCATTGCGCTTGCCTTGTAACGCTCAGCCTCCTCAGGGAGAAGGTCTGTAACGGGGTCTGTGATTTCGGAAACTACGTTCTTGCGAAGGTAAACAGCCATCTCGCCGTTTGCGTAGTCGATATCGCAGTAGCCGATATCTCTGCCGTATTCACCTTTGATTGCAGATACGATAGCTGCCTGAATTCTCTCGCAGAGAATCTCTGCAGGGATACCTTTTTCTTTTTCGAGAAGCTTCACAGCTTCAAAAAATTCTTTTGTGTCCATTTTGATATATCAATCCTTTCGTTAATTTACGGTTTTATATTGCACCTGAGTCATCAAGTCTGACCCACGATGCTTCTTTGCGCTCGATGACAAGAGTGCGGTCGTCCTCAAGAGTGACGGTGAAGCTGCCTGCATCGTGCGAATCGAGTGTACAGTGAAGCTCACGCTCGCCTGTTTCGATAGGGCGGATGAGCCTTACGACTACGGGTGAGCCGATATAGGCATCAAAGTGCGCCGGACGTGTAAGCTCGCGGTCGATACCCGGAGAGCTGACCTCAAGGCAATAGCTCTGCTCAATGGGGTCTGCCTCGTCGAGAGGTTTGTCGAGTGCGTGGCTCATTTCCACACAGTCATCAATACCGACACCGCCGTCCTTATCGATAAAAATACGCAGATACCAGTTTGCACCCTCTTTTACAAAACGTACGTCCCAGAGTCTGAGACCGAGTTGCTCTGCTATCGGCTCAGCGATTGCCGTTACGGCTGCAACAGTGTTGCCGCCCTTACCTTTGCCTGCCATATCATCGCTCCTTTTAAGTTGCAAATTCAAAATGAATAAACAAAAGAGCGGGCAGAGCCCACTCTTTCAGTCAAATCATTCGTACAGCCATAGTTTACCATAAAAAAATTTAAATATCAATAGTATTTTTAATATAAATAAGGCAAAATACCGCTTTATTTACGGGAAAATAGCCAAAAAAGCCTTTATTTCTCCGCCTGCTGCTTTTTCTTCTTGCGGATAATAAGCCACCGCACAACAAAAACAACAGCCGCAACAGGCACAATTATCATCAGTGCAGTGGGAAGCAGATCGTTCATCAGCATTTTGTAAACTCCGTCACCGAGTAGTGTGAGAATAATTACACGAGGAGCGATGCCAAGCACCGAAACCAGCATATACGGCAAAAACGGCAACTTCATCGAGCCGAACAAAAGACTCGAAAAATCAATCGGAATACCGCAAAAGCGTGCAACAAAAACGGTGGAAAACTTGCCCTTGTCTTTCATATTGAGCACCTTGTCGCCGCCCTTTACCTTTGAGAGGAGCTTATGCACATATTCGCCGCCGAGTGCTCTGCCGAGCCAGTATGTGACCGTTACCTCAAGCGTAATTCCGCAAATGCTGATAAAAAGAGCCGTACCGACATCAAAAGCCATACCGACAGAAAGATAGACGAGCATTGCAGGTATAACGCAGACCATACCTTTAAGTCCGAAAATACCTATGGCAATCGCAATCGGTGCAACCGTACCGGGAACGGAATTGACAATCGCACGTATGTCGAGGTTGGTAAGGCGGTCGTAATTGAGCACGACCGCAATAAGAATTGCCGCCGCCACAGCTACCCTCAACACAAGCGACACTATTTTTTTCGCATCAAGCTTTTTATCCATATTCAAATTCCTTTGGGGTGAAAAATTAATATTTGTCGATTTCAATTCACAATCTTAGATATACAATCGGGCGTGGGCGTAAGCCCAACATTAATTGCGAATTTCGAATTGTGCATTGCGAATTGTTTGTCTGCGACAAACTGAACTTATCATACTTCACACACATCGCTTTTGTCAAGATTTTACACGCTTGGATATTTCTACCGCCGCCAGAAGTGCAAAGCTGAGTGCGGCAACAATTGCCCACTGTGCGACACCGAGCGTAACCGTACCGAATACCGATGCGACCTGCGGAATCATCACAACGCCAACCTGAAGCATCATACAAACGGCAAAGGCGATATTCATACGCTTGTTTGAGAAAAGACCGATTTTAAAAAGCGAACGGTTACTGCGGGAATTGAGCGCGTGCACAAGCTCGCCGATGCTCATCGTGCAGAAGCAGACGGCACGGCCGACATCAAGCCCCCAGAAAGCTCTGCCGAGAGTAAATCCGAGCAGGGCAAGAGCACCTATAAAAACGCCCTCCAGCACAATATCAAGCCAGCCGTTTTTTGTGAACAGACCTTTTTTCGGGTCAATCGGCGGCCTTGTCATTATGTCGCTGTCTGCTTTTTCAACTCCGAGTGCCATTGCCGGCAGTGAATCCGTAACGAGATTAATCCACAGAAGCTGAATCGGAAGCAGAGGCGACGGCAGGTGCATAAGTCCTGAAAAAAAGACGAGAATTATCTCGCCGATATTACTGCTGAGCAGAAAATGAACAACCTTTTTTATGTTGTCATATATTCCTCTGCCCTCACGCACTGCTTTGACGATTGTTGCAAAATTATCGTCGGCAAGCACTATATCCGCCGCACCCTTTGCCACCTCTGTGCCGCCTTTACCCATAGCACAGCCGATATCAGCCGCCTTGAGTGCAGGTGCATCGTTTACTCCGTCGCCTGTCATTGCCGCAACCTCGCCGTTTGCACGCAGAGCCTTGACAATACGCACCTTGTGCTCGGGACTTACCCTTGCAAAAACCCGCTTTGTTTTAACGGTTTCGCAGAGTTCCTCATCGCTCATACCGTCGAGTTTTGCACCCGTAACCGCTTCGTCACCTTTTTCCGCTATGCCGAGCCTTGCCGCTATTGCGGCGGCTGTACGCGGATTGTCGCCCGTTATCATCACGGGCGTAATTCCTGCCTGCTTGCACAGCGCAACCGCTCTTGCCGCCTCGCGTCTTTCAGGGTCTTCGATTGCTATAAGCCCGACCAAATCAAACAGTCCGTCACCCTCACGCGTGGCAACGGCAAGCACTCGCAAGCCCTCATCGGCAAGCCTGTTATTCAGCATATATGCGTTGCCCGAAAAGCGGCACATCGACAACACTTTTTCAGGTGCGCCCTTGACTATTTCAAGCCTTCTGCCGTCACACTCAACCTCAACTCTCATCATCTTTTTTTCCGAGCTGAATGGCTCCTCACGAAGCCTTACGGCATTTTTCGCCAAAGCTTTCTGTGCCGATGCCGCACGCACTATAGCCGTTTCGGTAGGCTCGCCGTTGCTTTCGGTTGCGTTACAGCAGAGTGCCGCTGTTTTCAGCAAATTCTTACCGTCTTCAGAGTCTGCCCGTATTTCACCGTAAGGTGAGCAGAGCCGACTTACCGTCATCTTATTCTGTGTAAGCGTGCCCGTTTTATCCGAGCAGATATATGTAGCGCTGCCGAGTGCTTCAACCGCGGTAAGCTTGCGGATTATCGCCTTGTTTTTTGCCATTTTCGACACGCCTGTACTCAGCACAACCGTAACAACGGCAGGCATACCTTCGGGAATTGCCGCAACGGCAAGGCTGACCGAGAGCATAAAGCTCGAAAGCAGACCGTCACGCCTGAGCACACCAAGCAGAAAGATAACCGCACAGATTGCAAGTGCACCGATGCCCAGCACTCTGCCGATTTTTTCCAGTCTTAACTGAAGCGGAGTCAGCGGTGATTTTTCACTGCCTATCATATCGGCAATCCTGCCAATCTGCGTGTCCATTCCCGTGTGTATCACAACGGCTTTCGCGTGACCTGAAATTACGGTTGAAGTCGCATAAACCGTATTGCACCGCTCTGCAAGCGGAGTATCTTCGCCGAGTAACACTGCTGAATTTTTCTCTGCAGGCAGAGCTTCGCCTGTCAGAGCACTCTCGTTTGTTTTCAATTCAACCGACTCAATCAGCCTTGCATCTGCCGCAACGCAGTCACCTGCACCGAGCAGAAGAATATCGCCGACAACAACTTGTGCGGCAGGAATTTTATGCACCTGCGAATCACGTATAACCGCTGCTTCGGGTGCCGACATCTGCCGCAGCCGCTCTATCGCGTGCTCTGCCTTGCTCTCCTGCACTACTCCGACAACCGCATTGAGTATTACGATTGCAAGAATTATTATCGGGTCTATATATGAGCCTTCGCCCTCGATATAAGCGGTAAAAAAAGATATCACCGCCGCAATAATCAGCGTGATAACCATAAAATCTTTAAACTGCGACAGAAAGCGCAGAACAATATTCGCACGCTTTTTTTCGCTGAGTCTGTTTTCGCCGTGCTCATTAAGCCTTTTCAACGCTTCGGATTTTTTCAGTCCGTTTTTCGTGTCTGTTTTCAGTTTCCGTGCCGTATCATTTATACTCATTGAGTGAAAATCCATACCGTTGCCACCCTTAATTTTTATTTTTTAAATTATATGCGTGCACATATATTATTATTAATTGACATAGAGCGACTTTTGATATAAAATATATATTTACAAGCGGATTGGGCAGCTGCGGCGGTAAGGACTTATCACCCTTGCCGACGAGGAAAGTCCGGGCTTCGCAGAGCAGGATAACGGCTAACGGCCGCCGAGGGTGACCTCCGGGAAAGTGCAACAGAGATATACCGCCGACAATTTTCATTGTCGGTAAGGGTGGAAAGGCGAGGTAAGAGCTCACCGGCGTACAGGAGACTGTACGGCCCTGTAAACCCTATCCGAAGCAACACCGAATGGAGTGGCTTGCTCGGCCCATACTCCGACGGGTGGCTCGAGCACTGCGGCAACGCAGTGCCTAGAAAGATAGTTGCCTTAAACGACAGAACCCGGCTTACAGATCCGCTTGTTTTTTATTAATCACAAAAAGGACGATCACTTTGGAAGACATTTACGTCGGCGGCAACAAGCCCCGCCGTGACAACATCGGTGACACCGCACCGATAGAGACGGAAGATATTTATATAACGCCGCGCAGTACTCACGAGGATATATACATCAGCCGTAACTGTCAGACCGAAAGCTACGCTGACTACGACCTTGACGAGTTTGAGAGCGGCAACTTCAACAACGAGCCTGAGTATGAACCCGAGCCTGAGCCTGCTGAAGAGCCGCCTAAAAAGAAGAAAAAGCGTAAAAGCAAGTTCTTCCGCACTGTAAGGGCTGTTGTACTGCTTGTTATTCTGCTTGCAGGTATGGGCACTGCACTCGTATACCACACGTGCAGCAGTGTCAACTACACCGAAACAGGGCACAAGGATAACGTATTCCTTGACAGCGACACACTTATTCAGAGTGCGTCAGTCAAGAACATACTGCTTATCGGCGTTGACCGACGCAACCCCGACGATACGTCACGCTCTGACACGATGCTGATGGTATCAATCAACACGGCAACCAAAAAAATCAAGCTGACGTCGTTTATGCGTGACAGCTACGTATATATTCCCGAAAAGAAAAAGAGCGCCAAGCTCAACGCTGCCTGCACATGGGGCGGTGCACAGATGGTAATGGACACCATCGAATACAACTTCAACGTTGAGATTGACCACTATATGCTTGTAGACTTTTCAATGTTTGAAAGCATAGTAGACGGACTTGGCGGCGTTACCGTAGAGATTACGGAAAAAGAGGCAAAATATATGCGTGATGCAGTTCACCTGACAAACATCAAGGCAGGCGAAGCTGTACACCTCAACGGCAAAGAGGCACTGTGGTACTGCCGTATAAGAAAGCTCGATTCAGACTTTATGCGTACCGAAAGACAGCGTAAGGTGATGACGGCAATGATTGACAACTGCAAGAGCACAAGCCCTGCAAAGCTGTACGAAATTGTCGGTGACGTTTTAAGCCGTGTTGAAACGGATATGTCACCTGCATCGCTTACGGGACTTGCAATCAACGGTTTGTTCCGCTACCTGCACTACGATATTGAACAGGGCAGTGTACCTGCAGAGGGCACGTGGAAGAGCA
>JAZQVR010000035.1:0-49602 GCA_045631965.1 Acutalibacteraceae bacterium | reverse complement strand
AACTACAAAAATCCAAAAAATCCCCAACTACGGTAAGGTTACTCTCGATGGTGACCAGGCTCTGGTTTATTGCCGTATCAGAAAGTGTGATTCCGACGGTGACGTTTCAAGAACACGTCGTCAGCGCAACTTTATCTCTGCACTTATTACCAGCGCGAAGGGTGCATCACTCGCCCAGCTCAACAATGCAATAGATGCAGCGTTGCCGCACGTGCTTACCAATTGTACCAAGGATGAAGTGCTGAGCTTTGCGGCTCAGGCTGTTACTCAGGGCTGGATGAACTACGAAATAGTTCAGCTTACAATGCCTGATGATAGCACAAGAAAAGATGCGTATTTCCCCGAGACACACGGCGGCAAGAGCTATAATATATTCTATTGGGTTGTGGATTATCCTGCTGCTGCACAGAAGGTACAGCAGGCGGTTTACGGTACTACAAACATCACGCTCGACAATAACGGTAACTCGGTCTTTGATTATATCCCGTCCAAACCCAAGCCGCAGCAAAATCCCGTGTCTACAACATCACCCAATTCTTTTGCGGAAACCACAATTGATATAAGTGAAACGACAACGGGTGAAGGTGAAAGCGATTATACAAGTGAGGGCGAAGAGACTACAACGAGGAGACCTTCCTTGGGAGATTATTTTACCGACCGTAACGAAGAAACAACTGTATCCAATCCGGATATAGAAGTAACTTTACCGCCTGAGGAATCAACTACCGAACCGTACAGTGGCGAGGGGTATGCCGATCCGGCAGCTTAATAACAGCTTAATTTTTAGCGGGCTGTATCAGAACTTGAACTTAAGATTTAGGTTTTGATGCGGCCCTTTTTCTAAAAAAACTCAACCAAGAAAGGGCAGGGGCTTTCCTGCAAGGGTGTGAAGAAATGCCTTATTCCGAAAAATATATGCTTCGCAAAATTGACGATGCTATCAAAACCGTAAAGCCTGCGATCTATACACGAATCGCTCCGCTTTCAATCAAGGCATACGTTACCGAAGAACCCGTAAAGTTTGACGAGCGATTTACGGGTGAGGAGAAAATTCTCACTGTCGGCGAGTCCTGGGGTAAGCTTTGGGACTGTGCGTGGTTTTGCTTTGAGTGCAGAATCTCCGAAAGCGAGCGTAACAAAAACCTCGTGCTTATGCTCGATATCAGCGGCGAAATGTGCGTTTTTGATAAATCGGGCGTGCCTGTTGCCTGCCTTACAAATGTAAGCTCCGAGTATGACCGTGAGCTTGGCTCACCGGGTAAGCGCATTTACATACTCGATAAAGAAACAAAGCAGAGCGGTGAGGTTTCCGTCTGGGCAGATGCAGGCTGTAACGACCTCTTCGGAAAATATCAGGATGGCGGCAGAATTATCGAGGCTGATATTGCAGTGTGCGACAGCGAGCTTCGTGAAATATTCTACGATCTTACAGTTCTTTATGATGTAATTAAGTGCATCGATAAAAATTCGGCACGTTATAAGCGACTTCTCGGCAGAGTTTATGATGCTGCCTGCTATATTTCTTCACCCGATTTCGACCGTAACCTGGTAAAGCGTATTCTCAAGGCAGAGCTTGACCGCAGGTGCGGCGACAGCTCACTGCGTGTAACAGGTATAGGTCACGCACATATCGACCTTGCGTGGCTTTGGCCTATACGCGAAACCAAGCGTAAGGGCGCAAGAACATTCTCCAATGTTATCAGTCTTATGGAGCGTTATCCCGATTTTGTTTTCGGAGCAAGCCAGCCTCAGCTCTACAAATGGGTTAAGGAAGATTATCCCGAGCTCTATGAGAAAATCAAGCAGAAGGTCAAGGAAAACCGCTGGGAATGTCAGGGCGGTATGTGGGTAGAGGCTGACACAAATGTCAGCGGTGCCGAGCCTCTTGTCCGTCAGTTCCTCTATGGTAAGAAGTTCTTTATGAACGAGTTCGGTGTCGATGTCCGTTCTCTCTGGCTTCCCGACGTATTCGGCTACAGTGCGGCACTTCCGCAGATTATGAAGCTGAGCGGTGTAGATTACTTCGTAACTCAGAAGCTTTCCTGGAGCGAACACAATAAGTATCCGCACCATACCTTCAACTGGACAGGTATTGACGGCACAAGCGTGCTGGCTCATCTCTGCCCCGAAGATACATATAACGGCTCTGCAATGCCACGCGCACTCAAGAAGATTGAGAATAATTACAAGGATAATGCAGTTTGTGAAGAAGCTCTTATGCTCTTCGGTATCGGTGACGGTGGCGGCGGACCGAGCAATTTCCACCTTGAAAGTTTGAAGCGAATCAAACAGCTTGACGGACTTGTACCTTGCGAGCAGGGTTACTCTATCGATATGCTCGACCGCATTGATGCAGATAAAGACAGCTACAAGAAATGGACAGGCGAGCTTTATCTTGAAAAGCATCAGGGTACATATACCACTCAGTCGAGAATAAAGCGTTACAACCGCCGCGTTGAGTTTGCGCTCAGAGAGACTGAATTTGCTTTAGTATGGGCAAAACAAACCGCAGGTATGGAGTATCCGAAAGCAGAGCTGGACAAAATCTGGGAGGAATATCTCCTTTATCAGTTCCACGATATTCTGCCGGGCTCATCAATCAACCGTGTTTACAGAGAGGCGGAAGAAGGATATAAGGCTATGCTCAAGCGCCTTTCTGAAATGAAAAAATCCGCTCTTACCGCAGTTGCTTCATCAATCGGCAGAATGAATGAGAGCATCGTGTTCAATTCACTTCCCTTTGAGGTAACCGAGCAGTTCAGAACAACAGGCGGCTACAGAACAATTACCGTACCTGCTATGGGTATGAAGAGCCTTGATGAAAGCGTAGAGAGCTACGAGCCTTGTTCATCCGACAGCAGTAAGCTCGAGAATTCAAAGCTCGCTGTTTTGTTTGGTGATAACGGTGAAATTACAGCCGTATTTGATAAGGTAAACAATAAGCAGGTGCTTCTCGACGGCAAGTCTGCCAACGTAATCAATGTGTATAATGACCGCGGCGATGCCTGGGATATGCGTTTTGATTATATGAACGATGTAAGTGAGACAATGAAGCTCGAAAGCGTTGAATGTACAACCGAGGGTGCCAACGCAGTGCGTACTCAGGTGTTCAGCTACGGCGAGTCACTTCTCAAGCAGAAGATTATCCTCACACCTGCAGGTGTTATCCGCTTTGATACCGAGATTGACTGGCGTGAGCGTCGCAGAATGCTCCGTACAGCATTCCCGATAAATGTTGTTACCGATAAGGTTGAGTGCGATATCCAGTTCGGTTCTGTCAAGCGTTCAACAACAGAAAACACAAGCTGGGATTATGCTCAGTTTGAGATTTGTGCACAGAAGTGGGTTGATGTTTCTCAGGCTGATTACGGTGTCGCAGTGCTCAACAACGGTAAATACGGCTACAGAGTCAAGGATACCACTATCGATATCAACCTTCTCCGCAGTCCTTGCTATCCCGACACAAATGCCGACTACGGCAAGCACGCATTTACCTATGCCCTCTATCCGCATAAGGGCAGCAGAGTTGAGGCAAAGGTAAGCGAGCAGGCGTATTCACTCAATATGCCGCTTAGTGTTGTCAAGGTAGGCTCCGACGGTCAGGTTGAGTCGAAGCCCTCAACACAGCTTATGCGCTTTGATAACGGTGGCTCTGCTGTTATTGAGAGCGTCAAGGCTGCTGAAGACGGTAAGGGTATGATAGTCCGTATCTACGAGAGTGCAGGCGCAGATTGCAGCTTCACGCTGACCCCCGCTTTCCGCTTCCAGCGTGCAAGCGTTGTAGACCTTATCGAAAACGAGGTTACCGAGTGTGCTGTTTCAGCAGGTGTAATTTCCGCCGACCTCAAACCGTATCAGATTCTTTCAATTAAGATTAACTGAATATAAAGAAAACAGCTTGCATTGAAAACTCAATGCAAGCTGTTTTTATCTTTTATCTATCTTATCCCAGAGTGTAATTTCGCCCGACGCCAAAGTTTTCGGCAGGTCGATTATTCTCTGGTTTGATGAGCCGCGGAATCTGAGCATCAGGTTTTTCTTGTCCTTCTCAAATTTGCCGTCGACAAGTATGTCGATAAGGCTCAGTAGTTCATCGGTTGCTTCGCATCTCGGGTGCGGCTCTTTGGTCTGAAGCTGTTCGAGTGTGAAGCCTGTAAATGCCCAGATGTTTTTGTTGGGGTAGGTTTTCTTTACCCTCTTTACAAAGGGTAGCAGAGCACGCTGATTATCCGGCTCAAACGGCTCACCGCCAAGCAGTGTAAGACCGTTGATATAATCCGGTGCGAGCATCTGGATTATCTGCTCTTCAGTGTCTTTTGTGAACTCCTGACCGTAGCAAAAATCCCACGTCTGCGGCTGGAAGCAACCCTCGCATCTGTTGGTACAGCCCGACACGAAGAGGGTGACTCGCACCCCTTCGCCGTCAGCAATGTCGCAATTCTTAATCTGTCCGTAGTACATATTACAGGTGGAGCACCCTTTCCTTGATTTCCTGTGTGCGTCCCTGGTTCCAGTACTGTGTGCCGATATAACCGCAGGTGCGGCGTGCAACGTTCATCTTGTCCTGGTCTGTGTTGCCGCAGTTGGGGCATTTCCAGATGAGCTTGCCGTCTTCTTCGACGATTTCGATTTCACCGTCAAAGCCGCATTCCTGGCAGTAGTCGGACTTGGTGTTGAGCTCAGCATAAATGATGTTCTCGTAAATGAACTTCATAACCTGAAGCACAGCCTCGATATTGTTCTGCATATCGGGTACCTCGACGTAGCTGATAGCACCGCCGGGAGAGAGGTGCTGGAACTGTGCCTCAAAGCGGAGCTTCTCGAATGCATCAATCTCTTCTGTTACATGAACATGGTAGCTGTTTGTGATATAGCCCTTGTCCGTTACGCCGGGGATGATGCCGAAACGGCGCTGGAGGCATTTTGCAAACTTGTATGTGGTGGACTCGAGCGGAGTGCCGTAAAGTGAGAAGTCGATATTGTGTTCAGCCTTCCATACCTTACAAGCGGCATTCATAAGGTCCATAACCTCAAGTGCAAAGGGAGTTGCCTCGGGGTCAGTGTGGCTCTTGCCGGTCATATACTTAACGCACTCGTAAAGGCCTGCGTAGCCGAGCGAGATTGTTGAGTAGCCGCCGAAGAGGAGCTTATCGATAGGCTCGCCCTTTTCGAGTCTTGCAAGTGCACCGTGCTGCCAGAGAATCGGAGCGGCATCAGAAAGTGTGCCCTTGAGTCTTTCGTGGCGGCAGAGAAGTGCCTGGTGGCAAAGCTCAAGTCGCTCTTCAAATATCTTCCAGAATTTCTCCTTGTCACCGCCTGATGAAAGAGCGATATCAACAAGGTTGATTGTAACAACACCCTGGTTGAAACGGCCGTAGTATTTTGCCTTGCCCTCTGCATCGACATAAGGTGTGAGGAAGCTGCGGCAGCCCATGCAGGTGTAGCAGTGACCCTCGCCGTTTTTGTCAACTTTGAGCTCGAGCATCTTCTTTTCGGAGATGTAGTCGGGTACCATACGCTTTGCAGTACACTTTGCAGCAAGCTCTGTGAGGTACCAGTAGGGAGAATCCTCGTGAATATTATCCTCTTCAAGCACATAGATGAGCTTGGGGAATGCAGGTGTTACCCAGATGCCTTTTTCGTTCTTTACACCCTTGCAGCGCTGAAGAAGTACTTCCTCGATGATGAGTGCAAGGTCTTTTTTCTCCTGCTCGTTTGCTGCTTCGCCAAGGTACATAAATACCGTTACGAAAGGAGCCTGACCGTTTGTTGTGAGAAGTGTTACAACCTGATACTGAATTGTCTGTACGCCGCGGCTGATTTCGTCGCGAAGTCTCTTTTCGGTCATTTCTGTGAGCTTGTCCTCACTGAGCTCAACGCCGATATCCTTCATCTCTTCGATGATTGCCTTGCGGATTTTCTCACGCGAAATCTGAACGAAGGGAGCAAGGTGAGTGAGTGAAATTGACTGACCGCCGTACTGGTTGGAGGCGACCTGTGCAATAATCTGTGTTGCGATGTTACAGGCTGTTGAGAAGCTGTGAGGTCTCTCAATAAGAGTGCCTGTGATTACTGTGCCGTTCTGCAGCATATCCTCAAGGTTGACGAGGTCGCAGTTGTGCATATGCTGTGCAAAGTAGTCGGAATCGTGGAAGTGAATGATACCCTCGTTGTGTGCGTCAACAATCTCCTTGGGGAGGAGGATACGGTTGGTGATATCCTTGGATACTTCACCTGCCATATAGTCACGCTGTGTGGAGTTGACGATGGGGTTTTTGTTGGAGTTTTCCTGCTTTGCTTCTTCGTTGTTGCACTCGATGAGGGAGAGAATCTTGTCGTCTGTTGTGTTGCTCTTACGTACAAGTGAACGTGTGTATCTGTAGGTGATGTAGTTCTTTGCAACCTCAAATGCACCGTGAGCCATAATCTTCTTTTCGACAAGGTCCTGAATCTCTTCAACCGTGGGTGCACGGCCGAGTGCTTCGCACGAAATAACGACCGACTCTGTGATTCTTCTGATCTGCAGGTCGGTCATGCGGATGTCTTCGTCAACGGATTCGTTAGCTTTGGTGATAGCGATAAGAATTTTTTCTTCGTTGAAATTCTCCTCGGCACCGTTTCTTTTGATGATCCTCATACCGATGTGTCTCTCTTTCTGTATTTTCTTGGGTTTTATCTATTGTGACCGGCACACTATATATTGTGCCCTGAATGTCGTGCATTCACATTATAAGATACAAATTATAGTGTGTCAATATGGAATAATACACAAAAAAACCACAATATTTTGTTGATAAAATACCTCTTAAACCAAAAAATACACAATTTGTGCTGTTTTACTACCATAAATGGCATAAATATGGTGTTATGATACATCTTTTTGTGAGTGGTGTAATGGTGAAATACTTTACATATGCGAGCTTTTAATGTTGAAAAATCAGATCGCCGATATTTTCCTGAATAATTAAAATTCGGCAAAAATTGTGTATAAAATTGCTGCAGAACCCAATATATAGATAATTTTCATCTGTATTTCGGAATGAACAATCAAAATCGCAACAGTGTAAAGCGCGATAGCTTTACACTGTTGCGCTGTGGTGAGGGTGTTTTAACCTTACCTCAGGCAGTCTGAATCAGCCTGAAAACACTGCTTATCGGTGTTGAATCGCAGAATTTTTGCCAAACACAAAATATAGTTTACATTATTCGGGTTTTATGGTAATATTCTATATGTATAATCATTAAATTGTAAGCATTGGAGTTGAGTATATGCCGGCATTGGTTTTGGAAGGCGGCACTTTTCGACCGACCTTTTCGTGCGGTGTAATGGATGCACTGCTTGACAGCGGTGTTGAATTTGAATACGTTATAGGTGTTTCTGCAGGTATATCAAATGCGGTTTCATACCTCTCAAAACAGAAGGGTAGAAACCTTGAAATTCTGCAGAAGTATCGTAACGATAAAAGGTACGTCGGCTTCAGAAATATTTTTACCGACAAATCAATTTTCGGCAGGAGTTTTATTTACGAAAAAATTCCGCAGGAGCTTATTCCGTTTGACAACGAAACGTTTTTTTCAAACCCTGCGAAATATGTTGTCGGTGTTACAAATGCCAAAACCGGCGAGATGGAATACCTCGACAAAAAAGACCCCGTAAACGGTTTTATGGCACTCCAGGCAACCTGTGCTCTGCCTATTGTATTTCCGCCTATTACATACAATGGTGTACAGTATTACGATGGCGGTCTTGTTGATTCGATACCTGCCAAAAAAGCAATAGAGGACGGTAACGAAAAAATGCTTATCGTGCTCACTCGCACAAAGGGCTACGTTAAAACCGAGTCGAAGGGCTATAAGGTTGCGGCGGCATTGCTTAAGCGAAAATATCCGAAAATTGCCGAGCTGATACTTACAAGGCATACCCGTTATAATGCAGAGGTTGAATTCTGTAATCAGCTTGAGCAGGAGGGCAGGGCAGTAATCCTCCGTCCGAGTGAAGAGGCTCAGGTTTCATCGTTTGAAAGCGATCTCGGAAAATTGGAGCGCAACTATAAATACGGATATGACCTCGCTATGGAAAATATGGAGCAGATAAAAGCTCTGTTTAATTAATTTGCTGTAAAGCAGTTGGCTTTACATTTAACCGTGCTTTTAATCTGATATGTCAGCAACCGTTTTCTGAAAAGTATATTAAATCAAGCTGTGAAGCTCTCTGTGGGTTTCACAGCTTTTTTATTGTCTGCATAGAATATACAAGAGTGACAGTTTTTATGTTGCTTGAGTAAACTGTAAAGGAGAAATGCTTTATGCGCATGAACGACAGGCAGAGCATGGGTTGTGAAATGTGCAAACGGCAGGAAGTTCAGTTTCGCCACAGCGAACTGCCGTTTCCCGAAAATTACAGCGTAGCTATGTCATATGTGCCGGTGCAGACTGACACAACCGTTTATGATGAGATGAAAGCACTGTGCGAAGGCACGCTTTTTGTCGTGCTTGATAAGCCCTTCATGAGAGGGTGTAAGTCATGAATAAAACAGAGCTTCTCAAAAAGCTTTCGGCTGCAGAGTTTGCACTTTGGGATTTGCATCTTTACCTTGATACTCATCCCGGTGACCTTGCTGCAGTAGGGCTTTACAATAAGTATTACAAAAAATATATGATGCTCCGGGAAGAATATGAGTCAGCTTGCGGCAAGCTCTCTTCAAGGCATGCACAGGGCGTAGAATGGCTCAAAGACCCATGGCCGTGGGAGAAAGGCTGGTGTGATTGCTGATGTTTTTGTATGAAAAAAAACTCCAGTACCCCGTTAAGGTTGCAACCCCCAATGCAAAGCTTGCACAGGTAATAATAACTCAGTTCGGCGGTCTGAATGGTAATAGGTGATAAGTCAAGTGTAAAAAAATAAAGTGAAGGAATTCTGTGGTTTATGAAAGGTGATTTTTGATAAAACTGAGCGGAGAGCCTCGTTCTTTGCCTGAGTTGTGGCGGTGGGGGAGGTAACGGTTTGCAGTACTTCTTCAACCTTTTTTGAAAACTCTTGTAGGTCAACCTTATTTGCCGTGGTTTCATTGCGCTGTTTTTCGATGGCGGATATAGCTTTAGTTACGGCTGTTTTATTTGCTTTATACTCTTCGACTGTGTCTATTCCTGTGAGGTATGCTTCCTTCGCTCTCTCGAGTTTGGTCTGCTCACGTTTTATCAAAGCAGCATAATCTATTACGTCGTGATGTTCCTCACGTTGCTCGATATTGAAATTACAAGTGCGTATACAGTCTTGCAGAGCTTCGATTATAATTTCATCCAGTTTTTTTATACTGATGCAATGAGAAACAGTACAGTCGCGGCCTTTGCTGTATTGGTGGCACTGAACATAGTTTTCTTGTGAGCGGACAAGTGAAGCACCGCAGGTACCGCATTTCATAAGACCTTTGAGCATCCATTCACAAGGTTGGTCCGGCCGCTGATATTTGCCGTACATCTGCTTTTTCTTTTGGAGTTTTTCTTGTACGGCATTCCAAGTGTCCATATCAATGAGCGGCTCGTGCTCACCGTCTACCGTGAGAATATTCGGGTCGTCAAAATTTCTGTTTTTAGAAAATGTTTTGTCACCGGTAGACCAACGGATTTTACCTATATATACGGGATTGTATAATATGTATTGTACGCCTCGTGATTCTATAGGATTCCCTCTGCGTGTCTTAAGACCTGCGGCAGCGAGCTTTTGAGCAATTTGCCGCATAGTCATACCGTTGAGGTAGTCGTTGAATATCTGACGTACATAAATTGCTTGTTCGTTTGGTACATATTTCTTACCGACAAGGTCGTAACCGATTGCAGGTGCGCACATTGCTTCGCCGCGACTGGCTTTCTCGAGCATACCTCTTTTGACCTCTGTAGAGAGGTTGATAAGGTAGTATTCGTCCATCCACTCTATGATACGCTCAATGAGGTCGCCGAAAGGTGAGTCGATTATCGGCTCAGAGATGCTGACAACCTGTATGCCTTTCTTTCGCAGGATGTTTTTGTAGACTATGCTCTCTTCCTGGTTACGTGCGAATCGACTGAATTTCCAAACCAGGATAGCCTCAAACGGTGCGTTCTTTTCCTTTGCCATAGCTATCATCCTGTTGAACTCGGGTCGTTTTTTTGCAGTTTTGGCCGAGATGCCGTCATCGTAAAATATGTACTCCTGAGGAACATAATATCCGTTCTTTTTGGCATATTCGTTTATGAGCTTGAGCTGAGAGTCTGGTGAATATTCGTCCTGTCGTTCATCTGAGACGCGGATGTATGCGGCTGCTGCTTTCATTCTATCACCCCTATTATTTATTCCTTTAAGGATGATTTCTTGCAAAAAAATATCACCCTGCTTGTAAAAAAAGGTTGCAAAACCTTAAGCAGAGTGCTACAATAGGGTTGCAATCTGCTTTACTTGGTCGTTGGTGGATTGTGGTTTACGCTCTCCGGTGTTGGCGCACCGGAGGGCTTTTTTATTTTAGTTATTCATTAGAAATAGTGAAGTTAACCATAGGTAATATTATTTGACCCGATAAACATGTCTGAGAGGATGTTCCGATAATAAAACTACGAGCAATAGAAAATAGTGCCGCAGAACCGTTGATTTTGAGCATATTTTTAAATTCATCTTCATCGGTATCTAAATTAGTTGAGAAGCAACCTTCTAATGTTAAATCGAAAGAATACTGTTGTTCAGCTTGTACACCTTCAATTTTTATAGCTAATGAAAGCCTGACAGTTCCTAATATTTCTTTTTCATCTTTGATTATGTTTCCTATTTCACTGTTATAATCAAAAGATTTTTCTGCTATGTTATCATCGGTTAAATTATAAAAAGAATTATCAATATTTACTGAAATAATACGGTTGCCCAATATTTGAAACGGAGATATGTTTTTAGTACTCATTTAAACGGCTCCTTTCAATAAACTTAAATTATCTTTTCCCCAATCGTTATGGGATGAGTTTTGACGATAAGGGATGATGTTATGACGAGCTTCAGAATAAGCGTTCGTGGTAATTAACATATTATTGATATCTACAGAGAATTTTATTCCGAGTTTATCAAATATAGTTATTGCTGATTCTATTGTAAAGTTGTATTCACAACTTTCCCATTTTGAAACCATTCCCTGGGTAACACCCATATACTTCGCAAACTCTTTTTGATTCATACCGAGTTCATTGCGTTTGTTTGTTATAGTTCCTGCAATAATACCTTTTACTTTGGCGATGGCCAATTCTGTTTGAGAGAGTTCTTTAAAAAGACTATTCATTGCTGTGCTCATTTCTTTTCCTCCTTATATAGACCTAGTTCCTTGGCTCGAGATAGAGAACGATTTATAGATTCTTTGTAATCCGATTTGTCAGTTTCTTTGAAAACATTTAATAGGATTTTTTCATCATTACTGTTCCAGTAGTAGATTACTCTAACATTGTTATCTCTATCTTTGTATTTTATTCTATAAAGGTCTATATTATCATTCTTTCCTCCCAATTTTTCAAAAGGTGTTGTAGTGGGAGGGTTATCAGAAATATCAAGCTTGCTAAGAGCTGATGACAAAAATGTTAAGAATTTTTGTCGTTCACCTACACTCTTTCCAAATAGCTTGGATATTTCTTTGTTTAAAACATCCACATAGTAGATGGAATTAAATTCATCATCTTTTATTATTTCCATTATCACACCTGCACATATATTTTATTACTTATAGGTAATATTTTCAATGGCTAAAATCAACTAAATGCTTTTGGAAAATTTTATCATTTTGTATAATTTTTAATACAGTATGATAAAATAGTACAATTGTAATGCTCGCTCTCCGGTGTTGGCGCACCGGGGAGCTTTTTTATTTTAGTTGATATTTCTCATTCTTTGGCTTACTCTGAATTGCTCAGCTTCGGCTATGTCAATAAATTCGACGGTTTTGTCGTAATGCTTTTTGATGACCTCTTTAATTTCATCGAGAGATACTTTGAAGAATTCACGACGGTGATTAACAAGATTGAGCTTCTTGCTTTCAAAAGCATTGTGCAGAGCTGCTTCAAGTGCCGGTGCATCTTCTGAAAAAATCATAGCATGTATATCGAAGTTGAACGGAACCGATGCGTCACCAAGCTCATCAACTCTTTCTGTGGGATCCAAGCGCCTGGTCATACCTATTTTATATACGCCTTCACCGAATGAGCCGATATTCGAAATAATATAAACATATCCCGCTCTCTGGTTGGCGGCACGGTAATCAACATCGTCAATACCTTTTTCTGTTTCAGCATATTGAACCTCGTACTCAGCAAGTTTTGCTTGAATGACGGTATTATCGGGGTCAGCAGTTAATTGTAACTTGAGTTTAGCAATCATATTGGCGTAATGAGTTTGCTCCTTGATAAGCTTTTGCCTCTCAGCTTCAAGCTCTTTTTGAAGCTTTGCTTCTTCTCTCATACGAGCACGAAGCTCTTTTTGTTCCTCTTTTTCTTTTTGTTTTGCCTGAGCGTATTCAAAAGCTATGTAAATCTCCTGTATTTTTAGATTCATATAACTAGGGGATATGGCAATCTGCATTATCTTACCGAGCTTGCTTATTGCATCGCAGGAGGTTTGAATTCGTTTTACGCTTGCTTCGAGGTTGCTGTATTTGACCTTTGCAGCAAGTTCATCACATTCGGTATTGAAAGCTCTGAGCAAGAGTTTCTGCATATCATTAACCATTTTCTTGCCTTGAGCGGCACTGCCGTTTACCTGCCAGGTTTGTACACCTGTAACAGCGGTTTGATTTTTTATCATTGCTTTTTGCTGCTCACGGACCCGGTCTAGTGCAAGTTTATATTTTTCAACGGTTATAAAATCAAATTTAGGCTTATAGAGTCCGAATGATTGAAGGAGTATTTCATCGTCGAGCTCAATTAATTCGCTACGCTTCTGTTGTACAGCACTGTGAACACTGTTGTATTCCATCTTTTTGTCCATTAATAATTGGCTTACCTGTACAAGTTCAGTCTGTGCCTGATAAATTTTACTGCGAAGCAATTCAAGGTTCTGATATTCGGGAGAAGAAAGCTCTGAAACTTGTCGGCTCATTTCAGCAAGTTCACACTCGCTGCAAAGTCCGTTAGCATTAAGCTTTTGGAAAAGACCGCCATTGCCGCATCTTTTACATTTTGCCATTTTTATACATCCCTTCACGGTTAAATTCAGCCATTACAGAAAGGCTCACTATATATATGTCGAAAAATGCAAAAAGTTACGCAAAAATTAACTATTTTCAATTTCCCTTATAAGCAGACGAGGTACACCTATAATTCGGAGGTGTGCAACATCCTCGTCTTTAATTTCCTCCGGCTTATAAAGTGGATTTAACGGTATAAGTTTTATAAGATTCTTAGCAATAAACTCAACTTTTTTGAGTGTTGCACATTCATCGTTATATATGACTGCACCAACCTCGCCGTTGTCAACTGTAGATTGCTTGAGGAGTAATACCTTATCACCCTCGAGATAAAACGGGTACATTGAATCGCCCTTAACCGAAAGAACGAAGAAATCATCTTTGCTGTGTCCTTTGAGGTATGACAGAGGTATTTCAACCGTTTCACCTTCCCAGGATTCGACAGCAATTTTATCAAAGCCTGCGGCAATATCACCAATTATAGGGAAGGTGATTGTTTCTTGAGCAATGGTGGGAGAGTGCTGTTTGTAATTGTACATATATTTGTTTTTTATATCTGATTTTCCCATAAGATAATCGATATCTACGTTATAGAAATCGGCAATAGCCTCAAGCGTTTCTAAGCTTGGCTCACGTTCACCGCGTTCATACATATTGATACTGCTCTTAGATAAACCTATTTGAGCGGCAAAATCACGTTGAGAAAAACCTGAGTTTGAGCGAAGTTCTTTTAATCTATCATTAAATTTAGCCATTGAAAGTCACCTCTATAACATTATTATACACATTCCGTGCACAGAATCAATGTGTTATGTGCACAAAAAGTGCACAGTAAATTTGTGCAACATTTGTGCACAAATTGTGTTGACAATCATTGGATTTTGAGTATAATGAAAATCAACGAGCACAAATAGTGCACGAAAGGAGTTGAAAATATGAAAAGTAAAACAGAAATAGGTAATGCCTTAAAACAGTTACGAGGTAAACGATCGTTACAAACTGCAGCTGATGAGATAGGTATTACTAAATCAGCGCTCGCTATGTATGAAAGAGGAGAAAGAATTCCACGCGATGAAGCAAAGGTGAAGATTGCTGATTACTACGGTGTTTCTCTCGAGGAACTTTTTTATTACCCTATCGAGCACAATAAGTGCTCGATAATAGCAACCTAGCCTAGATAAATCCACCAACGACCTAAACCACCACGAAGGGAGTGATAAGCATAGATGCAGTAGACAAAGCTCTGTTAAAAGAGCAATTGCAGGATGAGGTAATTATGAAAAAAGCTGCCCGACCACGAGGGACGGACAGCGCAAAAGTAATTCAAGTTATTGAGACAGTAGCTCTTTTAGGGCGAGGAACGCATGATGACCCTGTAAGAACTGTTATACAGTACTGGGATTTCAGCGGTAATTTGCTTGCTGAATCGGAAAGCAAACCTGCTCATTTACCACGTTGAGCTTGCTTGTCTTGACCGATTTTAATTACATCGTCAAATAAGGTTTCTGTCTCATGTCGGGAAACGTACCATTTCTCGATAAAGTGCTCAATCACTTTAAGAAGCTTTTCTGCTTCAGATGGTTCAATATCGATAATCAAATTTATGTCATGCTCCATATGTGCTCCGATATTTCCAAGACTACGCATATTATCTAAAACAGCCCATTCGTGAGGAGAAACTTTTTCTTTCAAAGCGGTTATTTCGGCGTTTAGATTTTTCTCATGCACATTGTGAAAATCATGAATCATTCCTTGCAAACATCGTCTTGAAAGTGTCGCAGATGCTTTAGGACTTAAATTCAAAATTGCGTATGCTTCCTCGTAGTCTTCACGAATTTGCAAAGGTACATAATCCGGGAATTTTTTTGCAAGACTCTGCGGAAATATACAAGAATTAAATCCATCAAAGTATTTGTTAGATCCTTTAAAGAATATAGTAGGATTTTCGCATTCAGGGCAATAGTAAGTGTGAATTGAAAAAGAAGAACCTTCTTCGTAGTTATTGGAAAATCCTTGAACAGAAAAGTAAGTTACTTTGTGATTTAACCGTTTAGTAAGAATTATACCGCAATGCGGACATTTAAGTGTTGACATAAATTTCACATCCTTTTTGTGAATTGTAACACATTAACGGTTAAAAATCAAACCCACCAACGACCCCAAGCACAATCCACCAATGACCAAGAACAAAATCATAAGACAACCAACCATTTAAGTACAAATGTAAAGAGGTGAGAGCAATGGCGAAAAAACAGTATACATACACCTGTATGGTTGAGTATCCGGACGGAAGAGTGGAGAACCTGAAAGAGTTACCGCCTGAAGAGCAGGAGCGGCTTGCAATTCTTTGGGGGCAGCGTATGGCTGCTGCTTTTTCGGAGTATTACTCAAATCACCCGGACGAATTTGCAAGGTTGTAAGTAAGAAAGGACGTTAAACTATGTTTTCAATAATTTTATGTACGGTACTTCTTGTGTTGATACTTATCGGCATATGGCACGAGGAGAAGCTCATCGCATTTGAGGACAAGCTTTGGGCACATATTGCAGACAGAATAGGCTATATTGCTGCAAAGATTTATATCAAGGCAAAGCTTACGCAAACTCGCATCAGAATTGGATTAATTGACATCAAGATACATATTACCGAGCGTGTTATAAGGCTGTTAGAGGTGTAAAGATGAGTAAAAGTATGTTATTTATCACGATACTTTCTGTCTTGATTATATCGGCTTTATTTGTTTGTGCAATGAAATTTGATGTGAAAGCTCCTGCAACAGCAGAGTCTGCACAGCTGAAGTGCAGTGTTATTTACGATGTACCGCTTGGTCGTGAATTGCAGATATTCACACAGGATGTTTGCAAGCGTTACAAGGTTGATTACGAACTTGCGCTTGCAGTTATGCAGGTTGAAAGCGGATTTAATCCAAAAGCTTATAACGAAAAAACCGATTGTTGTGGTTTGATGCAGATAAAGGGTATTAATCTGCCCGAACTTATCGAAGAGCTTGATGTGCATTATTTGTTTGATCCGTATGAAAACATTCTCGGCGGAGTGTATCTGCTGAGTAAGGCATCAGTCGGATATGATACTGAACACGCTCTGATGATTTATAATTGCGGCCTTACCGGTGCAAAGAAACTTTGGGACAGCGGTATACATTCAACCGACTACACCCAAAAGGTACTTGCCGCCAAAGAGAAGTTGAAAGTCAGAGAGCGAATTTATGAAGAGGTGTAAAAATGACAACCAAACCTTTCAAAATATACATTGCCGGCAAAATCACCGGCAATGAGTTTTATAAACTGCAGTTTGTGGAGCTTGTGAAGTGGCTTAAGGAAGTATATCCGAACCTGATAGTTATCAACCCTGCGGCACTCCCACAGGGGATGAGCAACGCAGACTATGCCCGAATTTGCCTCTCGATGATAGACAGCGCGGATTTTGTAGTCTTTCAGAGCAATATGAGCGAGAGCGACGGCTGTCAGCTTGAATGTGATTACTGCGATTATGTCGGCAAGCCGTATGCGGTTTTGTGCGACAAACCCGACGAAAAAAACTACTGCCCCGAATGTAACAAAGAGGTCAGCATTGGTTATGTCTGCGGCGAACATTTTGTTATAGGCAGCGGTACAAACTGTCCCTGTTGCGATAACTTTAAAATTATGCGAGCCCACAATGTTGATGAGCTCAACTGTTGGGAAGTTTACAAAGCGATGTACATAGCTGAAAAAGCAAAACACTCACCCGGTACGACTGAGTGTGAATGGGTGGATGATTGGTTGAATCATCCGTTTTATAAGTGCTGTAATTGCGGCTATGTGTTCGTCGGCAGTGTAAATTACTGCGAAAACTGCGGCAAGAAAATCACCAAAGAAAGAGGTGAGGGCAGTGACAATATGGCAGAGTGATAAAGATATCTGCGATATGTACCGACACGCCGCCGACCAAAAGGAGCAGATACGCATCCTCGCTCAGCTCAACCTCTGTACCGAGGATGAAATAAGAGCTGTGCTTGAGCGTAACGGTATAGAGCCTGTCAGACCTCGCGTTGTTCAGCATCGGCCCGAGCCGTATAAGCCCTGGACGATAGCGGAAATGGTTCAGCTTTTATATCTTACCGCTAACGGAATGTCAAATCAAAATCTGTCAGAGTATTTCAAAAGAAGCGAAAATGCTATAAAAAATATGAAAAGCAAAATCAAAGGCAAGAGAACGGAAAATGCACGAGCGGCTTTGGAAATCTTCAACCGTGAGCACGGGGAGGCGGTCTGATATGACTGACAAGCCATATAAGCCGTCTGTTTACGAAACCAATAAGGCAAAAAATTCAATTTATATTATGCAACCGAATAAGTACGGTTATCAAATCAGAGTGAATCACCCGGAAGTGTTACCGTTCTATGAAGAATACAAAGAGAAAATAGGGCAGCCGAAGCACTTCCCTATAAGCCGTGCCGAGCGGCTTGGCTTTGAACAGCTCGTGCTGTGCGGATATTACCCGATACGATTAAAGCGATGAAAGGAAGATATAAAATGACAACGGCAGTGCAAATTACATTGATTATTTGTGCAACTTTAATTGCTTTAGTAATAATTGGCAACCTGAAAGATATCAAATAATAACCCCTTGAGCGGCTCTGCCAAATGCGGCGGAGCCGTGAGGACTATATAACACCTTATATATAAATACATTATTGAGCGCAGTATTGCGGCTAAAAAACAAGGCGAGTCAGGCTCGCTTGGCGGCCTTGTATTGTATAGTATTTCATCAACGAAAAATGAGAGGAAGCGAGAAAATTGAAATTTGATAATTGTGCGGCAGTCAATCGTTCCGTCAGTCCGTCAATCCGTGAGATTGCAGAAGCACTTGAATTTAGTTTTGAAATTGAATGTCTTGCAGGTGACAAAGAGTTATACAGAGAAATGTGCCGCATTATTGCCGATGTGCTCACAATCCACCCGGACTGTCTTATGCACGTTGCAGGTCAAAAGAGAATCGCGCGCAATGTTCAGGAGGTCTACGGAATGCTGACAGGCAACCACATTGAAATGGTAGCTGATAAATTCAGAGCGTGCACCTATGAAATTAAAAACCGTGTCGGTTGGATGCGCTCGGCACTTTACAACGCACCTATGGAATATGATTCGTACTACACAAATCAGGTGAACGCAGATTTCGGAGGATAAAATGCAAATCAGAAACAAAAAGATGATAAGCGGTCCGATGCTGGAGGTGGATTATTATCCTGTTTTCAGCGACGGCCGACGTGTGCCTACAAGGGCACCCAAAACAAAACCCTCGACTGAAGCGCAGGAGAAATACAACCGTGCACAGGCGAAAAAGAAGATTGTGCGCCTTGTCAATGCGAATTTTGATAACACAGATTATTTCGTGCATCCGACCTATGAGGATTTTCAAGCACCTCAGAGCGAGGAGCAGGCACGTAAAGATATAGTTAACTACCTTCGCCGAATCAAAACCAAGCGTAACAGCGAAAAGAAAAAGGCCGAGGCAGAGCTCAAGGAGCTTGAGATGCTTTATGCCGGCACAGCGAGCAAATTCACAGCCGCAAGGCTGGACAAGCTCAGGCATAAGGTAAAGAAGCTCGCCGAGCCGCTGAAATACATATACGTAATGGAACGCCAGGAATACAAGAGCGGTGCGCGAAAAGGTCAGCTCAACTGGCACTTTCACCTTTTTATGAGCGGCGGACTTGATGCTGAAACGGTAGAGAGTATGTGGCCGTACCGCATTAACTGCAACCGCTATCAGCCCGAAAAGTTTGGCTTTGAAGCGGCGGCTAAGTATATTGCAAAAGACCCTTGCGGCAACAAGAGCTTTGCGTATTCCAAAAATCTCAATCAGCCTACAGTGCTTGAACCCAAAGACGGCAAGGTTACCAAGAAATATGTTGAGCGGATTGCACGTGAGCGTGTTGATGATAAAGACTTTTGGGAGAAGAAATTCAAGGGATACCGTTTTGTTAAGCTCGTAAAGAAATTCAATGATTTCAATCTGAATTGGTATGTCAGTGTGATTATGGTCAAGGCAGATACGGGTGAGCCGCTTATAAATCCCGGTTCGTATGATGATTGGCTTGATGATGTGTGTTAAGGAGGTGTGCAGATGAAAGTGACGAAATATATGCTTGAAACCTACCGCGCAGGTATTGCGGAGATAGCTGTGCTTGAGAAATATCTTGATAAGCTCGAAAAAGATGAGCTGAAATGGAAACAGACAGATACGGTTAAAGGCAGCAGTGCGGAGTTTCCGTATCTGCCTATGACAATAAAGGTGAGCGGCATTGCATCTGAAAATACCGAGGCTGTTGAAAAGATAAAGAAGCTTCAGCAGCAGACAAAAGCCAAGATATACCAAAAGAAGTTGGAACTCGAGCGGCAGAGAGCCGCTGTCGAGTGTTGGCTTGATAAGGTCGCCGACCCGAATATCCGCAGCCTTATCCGCATGCATTACATTATGGGGTTGTCGTGGGAAGATATATGCGAAACTCTTGAATTCACAGGTGACGGCTCAACACAGCGTAAGCAGATGAATCGCTTCTGGAAAACGCAGAAATAAAACTTTCCCGATATTCCCGATAAATGTGTGATAAAGTGTAAGCTGAGGAAAGCAGCAGACGAGAGAAGCCGCTTTCCTTCAGCTTTGCTGCGAAACAAACTCGAATCACAAAAGAGCGGAGAGTAAAAATGTCAAAACCTAACGAAAAGAGGTTTAAAGCCCAGACACTGTGGCAGAAGGGGTTGTCATATGAAAAAATATCTAAAAGGCTCGATGTCCCTGAAGGTACGCTCCGCAGGTGGAAAAGCACATACAAATGGGAACGGCCCGACGACCCGAACACACGAACGGATGAAACTGAAAACAAAACACGCGGCGGACAGAAGGGAAACGTCAACTCTGTCGGCAACGCGGGAGGAGGAGCACCTCTTGGCAATACAAACAGCCAAACCCACGGCGGTTACAGCTCCGTTTCACTTGATTTTCTTACAGAAGAAGAACGGGAGTTTCTCAAAGAAGAGCAGGAACGCAGTGAGCGGAATATGCTGCTTGAGGAAGTAGCATTGCAGAAAATCCGTACGCATTTCGGCAAAGCGGTAACAATCAATTCAGCCTACAGATGCACCAAACATAACAAAACCGTAGGCGGTGCATCAGGCTCAAAGCACACTTTTGGAATGGCGGCCGATATCACTGTTAAAGGTGTTGCAGCAAAAGAGGTTGCAAAGTATGCCGAGAGTATCGGTGTAAAGGGAATAGGCTTGTACGAAACCTTTGTTCACGTTGACACAAGAGCAGAGAAGTCATTTTGGTATTCTCACAAACAAGAGTACCGTTCAACCTTTGGCGGTATAGTCAAAAAAGGTTATTCGGGCACATTCCCAACATTACCCCAAAAAGGCTTTCTTGCAAAAGGCGACAAAGGTACGTCGGTTAAACATCTTCAAGAATTCCTTAATTGGTACGGTAGTTATAATTTGACCGCAGACGGCGATTTCGGAGCAAAAACAGAACAAGCGGTAAAGTTGTTTCAGAAAGCTGAAAGTCTTGGAAATGACGGCAAATTCGGCTCAAAATCATTGCTGAAAGCTCAGGGGGTGTTGAAGTAAGATGATGTCTGTAGAGGAGATAGCACACCGCCTTGTCAAAGCCGAAGAAAATATCGAGACACTCTTTGGCAAGACGAATGAACAAAACAGAGAAATTGCAGAAGTCACGATAAAGCTTGACAATATACTTGTCACGCTTGGCGAACTTAAAGCAAGTCTCGCACAGTTGCAGAGTCGCCCCGGTACAATGTGGGACAAACTCATATTTGCAATAATCGGTGCGGCGGCAACAGCATTTGTCACTTACATTTTAAAGTAAAGGAGCAATAATATTATGAATTTTGGACAGGCAATAGAGGCTCTGAAAGAGGGCAAAAAAGTTACACGAATAGGTTGGAACGGCAAGGGTATGTATCTTTGGCTTCTTCCCGAATGCGTAGTAAAAAAAGAGTGGTGCAGAGACGAAAGGATCATTGAATGTATGGGCGAAGCTGATGAAATTCTCTGCCTCGGCTCTATCCGTATGTTTACCCACGATAGTACCGGCAGAAAAGCTGTGCTGACAGGTTGGCTTGCAAGTCAGTCTGATATGCTCGCAAATGACTGGGAAATTATTGAATAAGGAGTGACATTTTATGAAAATCAATTGGAAAGTAAGACTCAAACAGCCTGCATTTTGGATTGCAACAATACCCGTTGTAATCACCTTTGTATATTCGGTGCTTGCACTTGTCGGTGTTGTACCGTCAATCACAGAGGAGTCAATTCAGAATGTATTTATTACAATCGTCGCCCTGCTCGCACAGCTCGGAATCACCGTCGACCCCACAACCAAAGGTGTCTCCGACTCCGACAGAGCGATGAATTACGACAAACCGAATTAAAATTGAATAGCCAAACATAGTAAAAGCCGTCCACATACCATTTCAGGTGCGTGGGCGGCTTTTTGTCTGAATGTGAATATTTTGTAAACTCTTAAGATTTGTGCGTTACCTTTTGTCGAATTTTGTCATTTCTATAATAGAAAGGTTGTGTTCAAATTTGAATAAAAGAAAATTTAAAGAGTTTTTATTAAGTAAAAAAGCAATGGTTGCGTCGGCGTTTATTCTTCTATTATCATTGGCGGTAATGTTGTTTTGTTTTTATTTTGAAAGCCAATTAGCTATATCGGCAGATACTACAAATAAATATTCATTAAATTCTACTAGAACTATATTTGTTGTAAAAAATATATCTTCGGCATTAGTTTCAGTGTTTAGTGCTTCTTTTTTATCTAGCTTTTTTATAGAGGTCCGCCAAAAAAATGATGAATATAGGTATCATGTGTCAAATGACTTTATAGTTTCCAAAGATTTTCATGATAGCCTTAGTGATGAAAATAAAAAAGAGCTGAAAAGTTGGTTGATTAAAGGAGAATATTTTAACGGTTCAGAACTTAGATATGAAATGATAAATGGAATAAAAGAAAAGCTTGATAATTATCCGGATTATTATTTTGATAAATTAGACTTAAAAATATCATGCAAATATGATGAAATAGAAGGTAAACAAGTAATCAAGAAAGCTATTACCAAAACTATAACACTTAAGTCGTTTTCATCTTCGTGTAGTATTGACAATTATTTGTTCCTCGAAAGTGTATATGCTGATTCATATTCTCCAGAGCCAATAGCAGAGATAAAGGTAAGTAATTATAATAACAATAGACCTTTAGTAAAAGATAAAGATTATGTTATAAAGCATGAAATAAAAGAAAAAAAGTCGTTGGCAGGCGGATATTATTATGCCTATAGGTTTATATTTAATAAGAAAATAAGGTTGGGAAGCAAAGGAGTAAAAATAGAAGTTTCATATAATACTTTTGCTGACGTTAATGATAGGAGATACGTTAATAGAGTACCTGTTCCTTGCAAGAAATATACATTAGCATTTACTGGTCCAGATGAAGATAAAGATGTTTGCGCTTTGGCATATGGCTTTGTTGACGATGCAACAACAACTCCTGTATTAAAGGATGTTCCGAATTCTGTATCAGTTGCTTTTGACGATTGGATTTTTCCTAGAGATGGTGTTGTCATTTGTTTTTGACATTTTTATACTGAAAAATCTTGAAAATTACACTTTTTTACAAAGTAAATGTAAAAAATATATTAATATTTTGTGTATAAATTGACAATAATGAATTTATTATGCATAATATTATTATAAATTTCTAGAAAGGAGATATTGTTATGTTTTCATACGAAGAAGATTGGGCATAATTGTCTTGATGAGTTGTGTGAAAAATATAATTTAATTGTTAATGTATAGGAATAATTAGTCACCGCATAGTTACAACTATGCGGTGACTTTTTCTCCTTGTGGTTTATCAAACAAAACAAAATTTGCATTTTTTCGCAGAATTGTATATAATTACACACAATACTTTGATGTATAAAATTATCGAAACGAGGAGTTATTTTGTATGAACGAATCGCAAAAGCAGTTGTGTGCAGAGTTGTGGGAGCGTTACGAGCCGCAATTACGCAACCTGTGCAATATAAAACTGCAAGGGTATGATGAAGATAAGAAAGAAGTGCTTTCAGAAACGTTTCTGATTCTTTGTAAAAAGATTGACATGGACGGTGAACTTGAATACCCTCAGGCGTGGTTGTATGCTACGCTCAATAACCTCGTAAAGCAGAAATACACTGAACATAATAACTCTAAAGTAGCTTATATTTCCGAATACAGTCAGATAGACTTGCCTTATGAGTATGACCTTTTGGACGAAATGTTTGACGAAGAAACGCTGAAAGAATTGAAAGCCATACTTAAGAAAGAATTGACAGATGATGAAAAGCAATTGCTTTATTACATAATATATGAAAACAAAACATATAAAGAAATTGCAGAGCTTACAGCATCGAACGAAAATAGCATAAAACAGCGCAAATATAGGCTGTTCAACAAAATTAAAAAGCTGGCAAAAGAAAATTTATAAAAATTTTTTAAAAATTGCGTTACTTTTTTTGAATTTTACGATAAATAGTATAGAAGGAGTTCATCATGGCAGATTTGATGGATAAAATAGATACTCTTAAGTTGAAGGAAATACTTAAAGAAAAAGAAATGAAATTTACAAGAGAAGATATAAACAGTCTTTTAGATGCAGAGTTGGAGAAAGCTCCGTCTGAAATGAATACAAATCTCGTCGACTTATGCGTTGCCGTACTCGAAAACGATGCTGTGTCGAATGAAGTTGAAGAGAATGTTAAGCCTGCCAAGCGTAAGGTGAAGGTTTGGAAAATTCTTCTCATCGCAGCTATTGTTGCCCTGTTGGGTTCGGTAGCAATTCCTGTTGGCGCAATATTGGTGCCCGGTGAATCGTCAGATAAAATAATTGAGTTTTATTCCGATTATTTTAAAATCAACCTTCGTGAAAATGTTCCGGCTCCTGCAAACAGCGATTCCGATGATATCGTAAATCAATTGATTGTCGAAAGCCTGGATACTCTGTTGCTGCCTGAGATTTTGCTTAGCGATGAATACGAAAAGAGTGCGAGGTCACAAGAAGATGACCTTATGACAACTGTTTTTGTTGATTTTAGTAATGAGGATACAGGAGTATCAGGAAATATAGTTGTTACACAGTATAAAGATGAGAATATTATGTTGGGTAACGGCAGCGGAAATATACCCGCTGACCATAAATATTTCAAACAGATTAAAGTCGGTGAAACCGATATATTGATATTCGGATATAACGATACATCGTATATCAAATATATTGCAGGAAATACGGAATATGAAGTTTTTGTGATTGCGGATTTTGACACGGCGGTTAAAATTGCCGAGTCAATAAAATAAAAACAAAGGATGATTAAACTATGAAAAAAACTCTTCGATCGTTATTTATTATCTGCATTGCACTTGTAATGCTTGTGCCAAATGTATCCGCTACAGAGCCTGATAAGTTGCCGCAATGGTATGATGTTGAGCTGACGGACGAAGAATTTGATGCAATCCTTGCAATGAATCCCGACAATCCTACTACAAGTGAAAATGAGCGTGCAACAGGATTAATTCATTTTTATTCAATTGCAATCAATAAAGATGGTAACACCTTATATATAGTAGGCAAAACATCTGGTACAGCAGAAACTGTAAAGACAGGTTTTAAAGAGGTTGTAATTCAGCGCAGAGCAAACAGCAGTGCCTCATGGTCCGATTATATTGTTTATGAAGATTTGTATATCAGCGAAGTGGTATACAATCTTGCAAAAGCAATTACGGTGCCTTCGGGTTATCAGTACCGTGTGACCTGCATACACTATGCAAAGAAAAACTTTTTCTCTGTACAGAAAATTGACAATGTATCAAACGTATTAACATTCTGATTTTTATCGGGCTTGGTGTTTGTAATGCCGAGCCCATTTTTTATTTATATTGAGGACCTTTTCACCCTTGTTGCGATTAATATTATGACTTTTGCGGTAAGGTGAAAAGGAGAACTAATATGCTTACTGAAATCAATTCAAAAAGAGAACCCTATATGTACACGGCAACCCTGTCAAACGGCGAAACAATTATTGCTTTTGAGGATGGCACCGCTCGCAGCACAACTGGTAATAAGTACAAAATAATTACCCACCTTGACGAAAACGAAGAAGTCGTAGTAGACGGCTGGGAACTTATAAATAATTAAATATATCTCCGCAAAAGTTAAGCCGCCCATTTTCAAAATGAGCGGCTTCTCACTTTTTACAGTTCGGCGGCCCCGACGGCGAGCTCGGCGCTTCAATGAGGTATCTCAGCCAGCGCTTTGCAATGCCCTGGGGCGAACTCAAAGGCCTCCTTACCGATATCGGTACGGAAGAATTATCTCATATTGAAATGGTATGCACATTGGTTTATCAGCTTACACGCAACCTTTCTGTCGATGAAATTAAGCGGCAGGGCTTTGATAAATATTTTGTTGACCACACAACAGGTATTTATCCTGTTGCGGCAAGCGGTGAGCCTTGGACTGCCGCTACAATTCAATCAACAGGCGATGTTATAGCTGACCTTAGCGAAAACCTTGCGGCAGAGCAGAAGGCGAGAAAGACATATGATAACATTCTTCGCCTTTCAGATGACCCTGATGTCAGCGATGTTATCAAGTTCCTGCGTGCGAGAGAAATCGTGCATTACCAGCGTTTCGGTGAAGGCTTACGCTTTGCAACCGACAGGCTGGACAGTAAGAATTACTACGCCTGCAATCCGTCATTTGACAAAAACTGCGGGAAATAACAAAAAAGAGCAGATGGGGTCATCCATCTGCTCTTATCTGTTCGACATATTGGAATTTGTCATTCACGGTTCAAACCAAACACACAAGTTACTACGATTTTTGATAATTCCTCAATAGATTTATCACACCCATTTTTTAACCACTCACTAACGATTGCATTGATACCGTTTAGATAGTACATCATTACATATTGTCTATCGCTCTGCGGATAATGAAACCTATCTAATATGGGATTGAATATGTTATCAAACATTCGCTGATAAACATCTTCAAACCCCAAGGTCTTATTATTTGCGAGTGCCGTACCAAAAACCTCTTTATTGTCTTTGATATAAGTGAAATAAGGTGTAAGGTACTTATCGCAAATGAATATCAAATCGTTAAGTTCACAGTCTTTGAGGTTGAGTGAGATTGACTTGGTATCAGTTGAGAAATACGATAAAAAATCATTCAGTAAATATCGTGTAGTTTCGTCAAGCAAATCTCCAACAGTCTCATAATGAAGATAGAATGTTGAACGATTTACTCCTGCCGTTTCGCAAATCTCACTAACAGTGATATAATCAAACGATTTCTTTTTGAGCAGCGAAATCAATGCAAGGTCCATTTTAGTGGCAGTATTAAAATATTTACTTTCTGATTTGTTCATATTACCACTCCTTGCATTTGATTTTTATTTATCTGCGATTTCTTTTGCGAGTTGCACGATTTCATAGGCATACTTCTTTTTGCCCTTTTCAAGCATTTTCTTGTAGGTGGGATAATTGATAGCACATCCGAAAAGACCTACAATGCCGATAAGGATACCCATTACCATACCACCGCCGATAACTTGCATTGACATACACATACCTGTACCGAACACAAGTGCCGAGATAATACCACAAGAATATGTGAAAATGGTGGCAGGGAGTTTCGCTCTATTGTCCAACTTTTTGAGGGCAACGAGTTTGGAACTCTCTTTTGGGGCATAGTCCTTTGCGATTGATTCTGCGATAATTTTGTCTGTGTTCATTTCAAGAACCTCCTTTAAATTTTGTAATTACATTTTACAATTCCAAGGAGATTAACTGAACAACACAAAACTTGAATTGTGTTGAGTTCAACAAATTCTTATTTTCCTAACTGTTCGACATATTGGAATTTATCGGTTCATCCATTCTTCTCTGGTTATTGCAAAAACCTTGGTGATTTCATTCACTTCATCCTTATACTCATCAACTTGTTTGCATCCATAAGAAATTGCAGTTTTATATGATGGCTCATTTGTATGTTTCATATAGGAATAAATAACATTAAACGGCGTATTATTAAAAGTCCAATCCCTGACCGCAATCGCCGCTTCCTTTGCATATCCTTGCCGTTGCTTATCGCCTCTTATGTGGTAACCGATTTCAGGTTTTATTTCACCGCCTATAAATTGCATTGTCAAGCCGCAATCACCTATCATTTCACCCGTCGCTTTCAAGCATACAGCCCACAAGCCAAAACCAACCGCCCTATATCGTTCAATATTTCTCAAAATCCAGTTCCTTACCCTGTTTTCGTCAAATACATAGGGATAATGTTTCATTATTTTAGAATCTGCCAACACTTTATAAAGTGCAGGAAAATCCTCCTCCGTCATTTCTCTTAAGAGCAAACGTTCTGTTTCAATAACCATTATTTCCCCCGCCAAATTCTTATTTATCGAACTGATTATACCATGAAACAGAAAAGAATTAAAGAATTTATTTGTAACTTTATTCAACATCTTTCCTATGTGTTTGGTCGGTCGGAAGGAACTATTGCTTTTTTCGTCCTTTTGTGCTATACTATCTACATCAAAGGTTTTTGCATCGAAAAAGGGCAAAAATCACAAAAATCGGTAAAAATGCAAAATGCTCAAAAACCCTTATGTATCAAGGGCTTTTGGGCATCTTTTTGATTTGGTAAGATTGGTGAAGGCTTACGCTTTGCAACCGACAGGCTGGACAGTAAGAATTACTACGCCTGCAATCCGTCATTTGACAAAAACTGCGGCTGTTGAATAAAAAGGAATCGGTGCACGAATTTTTTCGTGCACCGATTTTTGTGCTTGATTTTTATTTGCTTTTAACCCATTCTGCAGGTACGGCTTTGAAATCCGGGGTATCGGTAAGACGGCCTGTATGTCTTGCGTTGGCAATCATAAGCGATGAAATATTGAAATGCAACAAATCGTTATAGAGTTTTTCGTTTTCTGCAATTCGCTTTGACTCGTTCAGGGCAGAAAATTCACCGCGCTTGAAGTTTGCTTTCCAGTATCGCCAGCAAATCTGTGAGCGCTTTACGTTTTCCTTCTGCCACTCGGTTTCAGCTTCGGCTATTGCATTCTCCCACAGCTTATCATATTCCTTGAGCGTTTTGTTGTCGATGTTAAGAATACTCATGGAGTAGTATTTGTCAAAGCAGCCCATACCGTATTCCATATCAACATGCTCGGGGAAGATGAGCCAGTACTGAATTATATTGAAGCCGAAGCCGTTGTTTTCGTCAATACCGTTTATGAAATCAATTATGTGCTGATAGCCTGCGCCGTAATAAGCTTCGCAGAATTCATACATCAGTTTGTCAACATCCTGATAGGGGTCCCACATAAGGCGCGAAAGCATATAAGAGCGAAGCTCTGCAAATTCGCCGTTGGCACCTGTGCCGCTGGCTCCTTCCTCAAATACACCGATGACGTCGTTCTCTGCAAAAATCTGGAGATTGCGCTGGATTGAGCCGAAGTTTCCGAACGGACTGAGTAAACTGTTGTAATCGGTTGTATAGTCCCAAACGAAAAGGTGGTCGCTTATCGCAGACCAGTCTTTCAAATCCTGCAAGAACTCTTCGTTGTCTTCAGAATATCCGCTATCCATAGGTGCAGAAAATTTACACTCAATCGAGCAAAGGCGGATAACCACATTATCTCTCGGTACGGTGATTTTCGGAGCCTGTCTTGTGTAGCCGTCAGTATAAGCAAAGGTGTCGACAAGTACGTTGGGATAATCCTCTTTGATGTCGTCAGCGATTGCGTTGACAAAACGAATCATCGTACCCGAATGGCTGCCTTCCTCGGCATCGACTCTTGCACACTCATCACATACACAGTAGTTGGAGTTGTCATTCTGTGTTACGGAAACAAAGGCAGCATCAGGATTACCAGCCAACCACTCACGAACCGTAGCTGTGGCTATTTCAAGAGTTTTCGGATTTGTCAGACAAAGCTGATCCGTTGTTCTTTCGCCGTTCTGAACGCCAAGTGCAAAAAGCTCAGGCTCGGTTTCAATCAACGATGTGGGCACAAGGCTGGAAAACGTATGGCAGAACGGACCTGCGTATTCAACACCGCCGCCTACAGCTTCTGCCATAGTGCCGTTGTTGAGTCGGTTTGATACTTTGTATTCACTGTTACTGCCGGGATACCAGTCGGTCTGTCTGTACATAAAGGGCGGAACGTAAGAATAATCAATTTCTGCAGGGATAATCAGTTTTTCCGCTTCGGGAATTACCGTTAGGTCAGGTGTGAATTTGCGATAACCGAAATATTCTTCAAGGAAGGTATAGGCGGAATAGAGAGTTCCGCGTTTTTCACCGCCTGTAATGACAATATCATCGCCGACGGTTTTGATGCAAACACCCTCATCGCCAAGAGCAGCGTAATCGACAGTATCATCGTATTCTCTGTCAGTTTTGCCGATCGCAATTTCTTTTTCGGTTTTATCTGTGCTGTCGGTGATTATGTTGATATTTGTTCCGTTGATTTCCTCAAAAGTGCTTTTGAGCAGGTTGGCGGCGGTGATTTCCGCTTCGCCTGCAGTATCGGAAACAACGATAACATATTCGTCGGTTATTTCAAATGTTTGTTCAGGTGTATCAGCCTCAACAGGTGGCGTGAAAATATGACCCTGAGGCTCGGCAGGAATAAACGCGGTAAAAATCGAAGTAAGAACCACACTCAGAGCCGTAAAAAACGGCATAATATAGCGTGGATTAATTGAATTGAAAAACGCCATAAGAGAACTCATAAGCTATTCCTCCAATTTGATTATAAAAAATTTATAATGCTTATAATACAATTATATTCCTTTTGTCCGCGCGTGTCAATTCAATGATAGAGCAAAGACGAATAACGGAGATTGCAGTGAAAATTCCGCTGTACTTTGATTGTAACGGTGAAGGTTTGCGCGTTGCAACAGATAAAACCGACAGTAAGAATTACTATGCGTGCAACCCTGCGTTTGACAAAAACTGCGGTTGCTGAAAAACGGAATAATATATCAGAATCGGTGTATGGAGAAATCCGTGCACCGATTTTTGTGCTTTCAAAGGCGAAAATAAAGTTGAGTTTTGTTTTATTTATGATATAATTAAAGCATTAAAAAGTGTGGGAGATTGTTTTATTCTGCCTGACTGAAAAGAGGAAAGCCAATGAGCAACGGAGAAATAAAATATCTGCTTGGTATTGACGGCGGCGGCACAAAAACGGAATTTTTGCTCTGCGATATAAGCGGAGATGAAATCGGCAGGTTGACTCTCGGTGCATCAAACCCCGTAAGTACAGGCATTGAAAATACATACAGCATACTCAATTACGGAATAACCGGAATAGGCAAAGGCTTTGATTTTTCGGAAATATCTGTTTTTGCAGGTGTTGCGGGTGCAAAGAGCGGAGAAAACCAAAGGCTTATAAATGATTTTCTCTCGCGCTTCGGTTTTGCTTCGTTTGACTGCGGAAGTGATATCGATCTTGCGCTTGAAACAGCACTCAAGGGTGAAGACGGTACGGCTGTTATAATGGGTACAGGTATTGTTGCCTATTCCTGCTTTGGTGAAACGCTTCACCGCTCAGGCGGCAGAGGATATATGATTGACAAAGGTGGCAGCGGCTTTCATTTCGGCTCGGATGCGCTCAATTCGGCATTTGAATTTGTCGACGGCAGAGGCGGAAGCGAAACAATTTTCAGGCTCGTTGAGAAAAGACTCGGCAAAAGGCTTGAAGAGTCTGTTGCCGATATTTACAGCGGCGGCGCGTCATATGTTGCATCCTTTGCCCCCGTGATTTTTGAAGCATATAATCTCGGCGATGTTGTTGCGAATGATATTATAGACCGCAACGCTTACCAAGCGGCTAAAGTAATCAACGGTGCACGCAGGGCTCTGAATAATCGGAATGAAAAAATCGTTGTTTGTGGCGGTCTGTGCAAGCAAAAAGAAATATTATATCCTTTTCTTATGAAACATATTGAAGGCGAAGCTTCTCTCGGTTTTACAGATGAGCCTATGGTAAACGGTGCGGTTTCGCTTGCAAAAAGGAGAGCTCAGATATGCTGAAAACCGAAATGAGAAACCCCGACACATACGGCATTGACAAAATGTCAACTCTTGAAATGGTTGGAATAATAAACAGAGAAAATGCAAAGGTGACAGTTGCGGTTGAGGCTGCTTTGCCGCAGATTGCCGCTGTTTGCGATGCTGTTGCCGATGCAATAAAATCGGGCGGTAGAGTTTTCTATATCGGCAGCGGAACTTCGGGCAGGCTTGCCGTCTGCGATGCGGCGGAGTGTCCGCCTACCTTCGGCGTGCCGTATGACCTTTTTAACGGGATTATCGCAGGCGGTGAAAGGTGTATGTTCAAGGCTGCCGAAAATGCCGAGGATAATCCGACGGCAGGTATTGAAGACCTGAAAAGCCGAGACTTTTGCGGTAAGGATATACTTATCGGAATTTCTGCTTCGGGCTCTGCAGCTTACGTTATTTCCGCCGTGGAATATGCAAAAAGTATTGGTGCAAAGGCTTTTTCGATTACCAACAACCCCGATTCAGAGCTCGGGAAAGTGGCAGATATTGATATCTGTGCCGATACAGGCCCCGAGGTTATTACAGGCTCAACGCGTATGAAAGCAGGCACGGCGCAGAAAATTATTCTCAATATGATTTCAACGGCTTCTATGGTGAAGTGCGGCTGTGTTTATGAGAATATGATGATTAATTTAAAGCCTACAAATAAAAAGCTGACACGCAGAATGGTCAGAATCGTTACCGAAATTTTCGGTTGTACCGCAGAAGAAGCCGAAAAGCGGCTTGATGAAAGCGGCTGGAATATACGGACTGCTGTTGAAAAATAGCGAAAACAAAACACCGACAAGCCTCCAAGTGAGATTTGTCGGTGTATTTTCATATAAGCTTCAGTCCGTAAACCAACGTGGTTTCCTTTGTTTCAATAAGCTTGAAGCCGTATTTTTCGTAGAATTTTATTGCGTTGTAATTCTTGTGCCAGACGGTAAACATAACTCCCTCAACATTCTTCCGGCGCAGATGGTCACACAGTGCATCCATCAGCTGTCTGCCCAGCCCCATTCGCTGATATTCGGGCAGAATGTCTATGTGCAGGTGAGCGGGATATTCTTCTTTGTATTTTTCGTGAGGAATAACTGACCTTAAGGCAGACTTCCTTCGCTTATATTCCCACTTTTTTATTTTTGTATAATACTCATTGACAAACACAGGATAGAAACTGTCAAAATCCTGTGCACAGAGGATATAGCCTATTGCTTTGTCGTTTTCGTCTGCGGCGACAAAGCAGTTTTCAGGCTCTTTTTCTATGTAATAGTCGCAGTAGACGGCAAGGCTGAAATTGATGCCGCGTTTTGAGCTTTTGCAGGGGCCTTCGCTGTTGAGGTGGACAAAGCGTACGTTTTCTTTGTCTTTATTTTCATAGGCTCTTATTGTCATTTTTATCACTTCCGAAATGAGTTTATCATTAAAACGCACAAAAATCAAGGCTCATAATATATCAATTCGATAATTGTAATGAGCGGAAAAATGATGTAAAATTGTATTGGTTAATTCTATTCGGAGAAATTGAAACGGAGGAATAATTATGGCAATTATTATCAGATGGGTTTCAGCTATTATGTCGGTGCTTCTCGGTTTACCTACACTTTTCGGTGCGGTTTTTCAGAGCCTTACAAAAACCGGCTATGAGGAAAGACCCGTTCAGTCAGTTGCGGAGAATTTCCTTGAAGGAAACACAGAGTTCATTGAAGACGCTGTTGCCGAATACTGGTCGGCAGGCTTTGCACGCAGGGTGCTGACCCCTGACGATGTTGACAGCACGAGATATTTCCTCGGCGGCTATCTCAAATTCCCTGCTCAGGAAGCAACAGGAGTTATTGACGACCTGTGCGTAAGAGCGGTCGTGCTTGACGATAACTCAGGCAGAGGTGCGGTTGCCTTTGCGTGGATTGACGCAGTCGGCGTTATGAATAACGATATCAAGGATATCCGTGCAAAGCTCAGCGATATTACGGGCGACGGTAAGCTCGTGAGCATCAACGTCGGTGCTACTCACGACCACAGTGCCATTGATACACAGGGCCTCTGGGGCAATATTCCCAAAAGCGGCAGAAACGATGCGTATATTGCCGCCCTTGTAGAAAAGACGGCGGATGCCATAAGAGAAGCTTATAACTCACGTACCGAGGGTAAGCTCTACTATTCATCAAAGGTCTGCCCCGAAATGTTCTATGACGGTAGAGACCCATATTCAATAGATGAGAAAATTCATCTTTTCCGCTTCGTACCCAATGACAGTGCAAAGAAGGAAATATACATAGCCAACTTCGGTGCTCATGCTGTCAGCCTTCCCTGGAGCAACAGCGAGCTTTCCGGCGACTATCCGTATTATGTGGAGCAGGCTGTCGTAACCGAAAAGAATGCTGATTTTGTATTCATTCAGGGTGCAATCGGCGGCGCTATTTATGCGGATATGGGTCCCGACAAGGGCATTGACGAAAACCTTTCTTCCTATGAAAAGATGCAGGAGTACAGCCTTGTGGTTGCCGATATTCTTTTCGAGCTTGCCGAAAAAGGCGAGGAGGTCAAGCCCATACTCAACGTCACCCACAGACAGCTTGATTTTGAGGTAAATAACTTTATTTTCAGGCTTGTTGAGCGTGCAGGTCTTTGCAACGCAAAGGCTTTTAAAGAAGACGGCAACGTATATATGACAAGTGAAATCGGCTATGTTGAAATCGGCGATAAGATAAAGATACTCCTTGCCCCCGGCGAGGTTATGCCCGAAATCGTTTACGGCGGATTCTATTCAGCGGAAGATGCCTTCAACGGCACTGAATATCCCTATCCCGCACTTGATACATACCTTCCCGAGGACAGCGAGGTGCTTATGTTCGGTCTTTGCAACGATGCCATAGGCTATATCGTGCCCGATAACGATTATTCGTCTTCAGGCGGCGACGGACACTATGAGGAAACCGTTTCTACAGGCTCAAAGAGTGCTACCGCCCTTTCCAAGGCTTTTATCGAGCTTTTTGAAAGCCTTTCAGATGCTGATTAACGGAGGAAAAGCTCAATGGAAGTAATACGCTTTTTACGCTTGCCCGACCTTGTCAAGGGCATAATCAGTGCACTTTTGTCTGTGGTTCTGTTTTTTGTTCCGAAGTCTGAATATACCGATGTTGAATCCGCTTCGGAATATATGCTTGAAGGTGACAGTGTCTTTTCGGATACGGCAGGCGAGGTGTGGACGGTCGGCTTTGCAAGCCGTGTGCTTACCCCCGAGGATATAACGGCAGACACCTACTATATTGCAGGCTACAACCCTGATAACCCTGCTCTTTTCGTGCTTGACGATATGTACGCAAAGGCAGTTTATCTCGACGATAATACAGGCAGAGGCGGAGTAATTGTCTGTGCAATCGACTGTGTGGGTTTAAGCCGCAAGGATATAAATGATATAAGAAAGCTTGTAATCGAGAGCGGTAAAATTTCTGGTATTAAATCAATAAATATCTGCTCAACGCACACACATTCCGCAATTGATACGCAGGGACTTTGGGGTAAGAATTTTCTCTCTGACGGTAAAAACGAGGGATTTATGAATTCTCTCAAAGCAAAAACAGCAGAGGCGATTATTGCCGCATATGAAAACCGTAAGGACGGTAAGCTGTATTTCGGTACGGCAGAAGACGAAGGCTTGCTCACCGACACAAGAGAGCCCATTGATTACGATGCAACCCTCACGCGCCTTCGCTTTGACCCGACGGACGGCAGCGACGATACATATATCATCAATTTTGCCTGCCACGCAGAGTGTCTGGGTGCAAGAACAACCGTTGTCAGCGCAGATTTCCCTGCATATATGGAAAAGAAAATAGCTGAGCAGACGGGTGGCGCAAATGTTGTTTTCATAAACGGAGCTGTCGGCGGACTTATCACCTGCGAGAAGCTTGATGATGTTCTGCGTAACTTTGAGCTTGGTCTTGAATATGTCGAAGAATTCGGCGAGGATGTTGGCGAGCTTGTTATGAGCATAGCTGACGAAACCGAAATTTCACCGCTTATCAATATTAAAACCGAAGCTGTTGAAGTGAAGTGTGATAATATCGCTCTGCTTCTGGTGCGTATTCTTGATGTGCTCAATAACGATATTTCCAAGGATAAAAACGGCAATATTTCAATCATATCCGAAGTTTCGTATATGGAGCTTGGCAATGAGCAGATTGGCGTTTTTATGATTCCGGGCGAGCTTTCGCCTGAACTTCAAAGCGGCAATTTCTTATCTGCCGAAGAATCGGCAAACGGTACGGCGGTCGATTATAAGCCGCTTGATGAAATGTCCGACTGTACTCATAAATTCGTTATAGGTCTTTGTAACGACGAAATCGGTTATATAATCCCCGAAAACGATTTTTACCTGCACGAATGGTTCCCGTATTTCAATACGACTGTTGACGAAGCAGGCAGAAATCACTACGAAGAAACAAACTCCACAGGCCCCGAAACGGCAGGTACTCTGCTTGGTGCTATGAACGAACTGATAAAGTCTGTCAAATAATATAATAACAGCCCTTATGAATGATTCATAAGGGCTGTTCTGCAATTCAATACAGATAATATTTTTTAGAAAGAGCCTGCCATTCGGCGGCTTTTTTGTTTTGCCGTTCTATAAAAATTTCAGCGTCAAAATCCTCGTCGAAAATCTCATCCGTACCGAGCAGGTTTACTATTGACGGCTCGATTTCAAATTCGCTGTGAGTTTTTCTGATTGTATCAAGAAGTCTTATTCCTACCGCAAACGGTGAAAAAGCATCTCTGTCGGTAACGTGAAGCTGTATACCGTGGCAGAAGGTGTCTTGGTAATCCGAAAACGTCGGCGTGAATGAGCACTCGCGAAGAACAACACCGTCCTGCCTGCCTACGGCTTCAATAACCTTTTTGCTGTCAAGCCATGGTGCGCCTATCATTTCAAAGGGCTTTGTTGTGCCTCTGCCTTCGGAAATGTTGGTGTCCTCAAAAATGCAGGTGCCGATATAAACGAAAGCCGTATCAACCGTAGGAATATTGGGTGACGGCTGAATAAAACACAGATCGGTTTCATCAAAATACATATCCCTTTTCCAGCCCTGCAACGGTACAACCGTCAGGTCACAGCCGATGCTTTCCGTTTCGTTCATCATCAGTGCAAATTCGCCTATTGTAAGTCCGCAACGGGTAGGAGTGGGGAATCTGCCGACAAATGAGGCAAAGCGCCTGTCGAGCACAGTTCCCTCCGCTTTTAATCCGCCTATGGGATTGGGACGGTCAAGTACAACAAACTTTATGCCGTTCTCTGCACAGAGCTTCATCGCGTCCGTCATAGTGTAAGCATAGGTGTAAAACCTTGCGCCTACATCCTGAATATCAAAAATAACGGTATCAAGAGAAGCGAGTGCTTTTTCGCTTCCTGCTGTGTCATCGCCGTACAGACTGTAGACGGGAAGATCGGTTTTTTTATCGGTGTATGATGCTACGTTTTCACCTGCCTGAATATCGCCTCGCACACCGTGTTCGGGGCCGAAAAGGGCAACGAGGTTGCATTTTTCTTTGAGCATATCTACGGTTGAGGAAAGGTTACGCAGTACACCTGTATGGTTGGTAATAAGTCCGCATCTGCCTTCAAAATAAAATCCGTCACGCGCAATTACATCGGCACCGCACAAAACCGTTTGCTTTGCTTTTTTCATATTCTTCCCGCCTCATTTAAATCCTTATATTCCGTAATAATTGTGTCGTAAAAATTTCTGCGAAGTGTAAAATATCCGTTTCTGTTTTCTCTGCCGTAGCGGACCGCGTTTGTCAGAAGCACGCCGCACAGGGGAAAGCATATCCGATTCCCGACTGTATAAGCTGTAAAGTTTTTTCAAACATAAATTAAAATCCTTTGCCGCTTTTTCATTATTTTACATCAATTAACAAACATTTGCAATTAATTATAATGAATATTCAGATAATTGCTTCTGTGTGTTTCAATTTTATTGTAACGGTGAAGGATTATGTTTTGACAGCAAAAATAATTATGCCTGCACCCTGAATTTGATAAAATTGCGAAAAAAAACGAAAGAGCAGACGGGATTATCCGTCTGCCCTTTTTCTCTGAGCTGAAGAAAAATCAAAGCGATTTTTCTGCTAAAATTTTGTTTGCTTCCTCTGCAGAGATTTCCTTCATGGTTTCGCCGCAGCATTTAATACCGCAGTTTTCGCAAGTGCAATCGATTAACACTTTAACCATTGCGCCGCATTTTTCGCAAAGTACGATTTTTTCCATATTAACACCTCCTTATTGATTGAATCTTTTGAATAAACTGATTAACTCATCAAGAGTATCTAAATCACCGTTTTCCAGATCTCTGGTTACACATGTATACAAGTGGTTTTCCAAAATATGCGATGACAGACTTTTGACAGAGTTTTTAACAGCAGACAACTGAATCAATATATCGTTGCAGTATGCATCGTTCTCAACCATTTTAGTTATTCCGTTAATCTGTCCGCTTATTCTGTTGAGACGATTAATTATCAGTTTCTTCTCATCGGGACTTCGCTTGGTTTTTTTATTACAACAATTATTATCCATATCGCACCTCCCGAATACAGAATATACCCCACGGGGGTATATTGTCAATATGGGGGTATATTGTTGTTTTCATATCTGTTTTCCAAGTATATATCGGCATAAATCACGCAAAGTTTTAAGTTGTTTTTTATTATAGTTATGATATAATTAATCAATAAGAATTTAATGAGGTAGCTATTATGTGGAACAAGTTATATAAGGCAGCAGTTAAAGTTCAAAATGACCGAACAATTTCCCCATTTATAGATGCCGGTGGTGTCGCAGCAGCCATTCTTACAAAACAAGGAAACATTTATGTTGGTGTTTGTATTGATACTGCCTCGACACTCGGAATGTGTGCAGAAAGAAATGCTATTGCCAATATGATTACAAACGGTGAAAGCCGGATTGATAAAGTTGTAGCCGTAATGTCTGACGGTCGAGTTGGTTCTCCTTGCGGTGCTTGCCGTGAATATATGATGCAGTTAGATAAGGATAGCGGAGATATTGAAATCCTTCTTGACCTTGAAACTGAAAAAACAGTAAAATTGAAAGAACTGCTCCCTGATTGGTGGGGACATAAAAAATTTGAAAAATAATTTGTAAATTCCAATTTGTCGAGTTGAACAATCGGAGGGTTTATGGCTTTTTTATTGGTTGTTATATATATTGCGTTTATAGGTCTCGGAGTGCCCGATTCTCTTATCGGCTCTGCGTGGCCTGCAATTCATACTCAAATGAATATTCCCGTTGAAGCGGTCAGCGTTCTGACATTATTTATTTCAGGATGTACCGTTTTATCGAGTATGTTCAGCACAGGAATTCTCAATAAGTTGGGAACTGCCAAAGTCACCGCTTTCAGCACAGCTATGACGGCAGCGGCCTTGCTCGGCTTCTCTTTTGCACCGTCCTTTTGGGTTATGATACCGCTTGCGGTTATACTCGGACTTGGTGCAGGCGCGATTGATTCGGGACTCAACAATTATGTTGCTCTTCATTTCAAAGCGAGCCATATGAATTTTCTGCATTGTTTCTACGGCGTGGGAGTAAGCCTCAGCCCTTATCTTATGTCGCTGGCTTTGAGTAATGCAGGCTGGCGTGGCGGCTATCGCTATGCGTTTTATGTTCAGGCGGCTATTACAATTCTGCTGATTGTATCAATCCCTCTGTGGAAAAAGTCTTCATCAGCCGAAGAAGCCGAAGAAAAAGGCGTCAATCTCACATTACGACAGATGGCGAAAATGTCCGAAGTCCGTCAGGTATGGATTATCATGCTCGCAACGAATGCAATTGAATATGCCTGCGGAGTATGGGGCAGTACATATCTCGTTGAACAAAAAGGTTTTTCGGCAGAGCTTGGTGCACTTGCGTTGACCGTATATTATGTCGGAATGTCAGTTGGCCGTTTTGTTTCGGGTCTGATTTCAAACAAAATCAGCACATGGAAACGAATCGGTATAGGCTCAGTTGTTCTTGCACCCGCAATCATTCTGATGCTTCTTCCGCTTAACGGCACTGTTACCGTTATCGGTCTGTTTCTTGTGGGCCTTGGCAACGGCTCAATATACCCGAATATGATTCACCTTACACCGCACAACTTCGGTAAGGATGTATCGCAAGCCGTTATGGGTTCGCAGATTGCATTTGCCTATATCGGCGTTATGCTTGCACCGCCTATGGTAAGTCTTGTGAGCGGATTATTCGGAATAAAAGTGTATCCCATTCTGCTTGCCGTACTCTATGTGATAATGGTTGTTACTCTTAAGTGCTTTGTAAATCGGCTTAAAAAGCAGAATAAATACAACAAAAATGTCTGAAATTCAAGGGTTGATTAACAGTGAATAATAATCATAAATTCGATATAAACAGTTTCATATCTCCCGATGTTTCCTGTGCACCCGTATATATATGGGTGTGGAACGATGTTTGCACCCGTGAGATTATAGATGCACAGCTTGCGGAAATGCAGAATTTAGGCATAAGAGCGTTTTATATTCTTCCCGAGCCGAAAGATTTCCGACCCGACAGTATGCCGACCAACCTTGAGCCGGATTATCTTTCAAATGAATATTTTGAGCTTTGTGCTTATGCTTTTGCAAAAGCAAAAGATTTGGATATGCGTTGTTGGATTTATGACGAGGGCGGCTGGCCTTCGGGCAGTGCGTGCGGCAAGGTTATGAAAGACCACCCCGAATTTGCAAGGCAGACCCTTGAGATTTATGACCGCAGTTTTTCCGCGGGCGAAGCATATAAAATAACAAGTGAGAATGTTATTGCCGCATTTGTTGATGATATCAATATGATATCGGAGGGATATGTTTTCGATGAAGATGCTGTCGTAGCCGAATATGTCATTGAAAAAGGGAGCGGTAATTATCCCGATTTGCTCAATAAGTCTGCAACGGAATATTTTATTGAAATCACGCACAAAAAATATCCTCTTGTCAGTAATGTTACGGCTGTATTTACCGACGAGCCGAAAGCACCGACGGATGCATTCAACGATGAGCTTGCAGATAAATATGAAGCAATTTACGGTGAATCGATACTGCCGCATTTGCCGTTGATTATGGAAAGAGCGGAAGTAACGGAAGAAAAAGTTCACATTCTGCACCGATGGTATGATTTATGCAGCCATACATTCTGCAAGAATTATCTTATGCTCTGCAAAAAATGGGCAAACGATAACGAAATTGCTTTTACGGGGCATCTTGATAAGGATCACGATCCTCTCGGATGTATCAACGGCGGCAATAACTTCAACCTTATGCGTGCACTTCGTTGCCTTGATATTCCGGGAATTGACGTTATATGGCGTCAGCTTTATCCCGAAAATAAAACCGCGAAAAAAGACTATATGAACAGCTATAACGGCTTTTTTCCGCGGTATGCTTCATCTGCCGCCGCACAGAACGGCACAAAGCTTGCGATGTGTGAAATTCTGGGCGTTGCAGGTGCTGCCGTAACTTATGATGTAATGCGGTATACCGTAGGATATCTTGCGGCTCGCGGAATAAATATTTTCAATCTTTTCAATGTTCCTCTCGGACGGAAAGGAGCTCTTCTCGCGCAGGAGCTTCCTGTTTTTACAGAGAATCAGCCGTATTATAAACACCTGAATCTGTTTAACAGATATATGGAGCGCTTGTCGTATATATCTTCTGTCGGTGAGCGTGTTTGCGAAACAGCACTTTATTATCCCGTCAGCGATTTTGTCGGCAGTCTCAATGCTGATAAAATATCAGCAGAATTTGATACCGCCGGCAGAACGCTTGAAGAAATGACGGTTGATTTTGATATAGTTGACGATGACGCTTTGCAGGTAGGAGAAGTATCCGACGAAGGCTCGGTGAATATCGGCAGAGCAAAATACAAGCACATTGTTATTCCCAATGGTGCTTTTATTCCCGATGCCACACGAAAAGCACTAAACAGTTTTGTTGAGCAAGGCGGCAGAGTTTCTTACGGACTTACTGCCCTCAATCCCGCAATCAATGTTGAGGGCAAAGGATTAAGAGCTATGCACAGGAAAGCAGAGAATGCAGAAATATTCTGCCTTTTCCGTGAAGCGGGCGAAGACGGAGATTATCTTGTTCATCTGCCTTCGTCAAACGGATATCTGCTTGATTTGTTTACCGGCAAGCTTCAGAAATTGAATACCTGCGGCGGTGTTCTGAATCTTTCGCTTGCCATAGGCGAAACGGCTGTTATATTGCTGACCGATGAAGTTCTTGATGCGGAAGATAAAAATAAGTTCAATGATAAATTTGAAATAAACGAGTTTACGTTCCGTAAAGAAACCGAACTTATCTGTAACGAAAGCGGATTTGAAAATATAAATCATACCGATAATACTGCTCTGATTAATCCCGGCGACTGGTCATATTTGATCGGTGATGCTTATTCGGGAAGCTGTGTTTACGAAACATCATTCACTCTCCCGGATGAAAAAATCGGCAAAGAGGGTGAGATCGACCTCGGCGATGTCCGTTATACAGCTCAGGTATTCCTGAATGGCAAGCTTTTGGGAACGGCTATGATGTCTCCGTACAGATTGAGAATACCCGAAGGTGTGCTTGCGAAAGATAATAGTCTGAAAATAGTCGTGATCAACACATCGGCAAACTGGTATATTCACACCGATTATTTTGACGAATGGAGTGTCAAAGAATTATCACCGTACTTTGAAACTGAGTTGAATTATGCAAAAGACTATGTTTCAGGCGGACTTTACGGGTCGGTTGAGATTTATACGGAATGATATTAATCCGTTTGTAAGGTGAGGATTAAACAAATGATAATTTGTCTGTCATTTGTACCGTACTTACGGAATATCTTTCTGGTTGCCGCTTTCGGGAACTGCGTTTATTTATAAGCGTGCTTACGTGAAAACTACGGAATATACCGTAAGACTCAACGGTTTTGTTGCTGATGCAACATATAGTGTTTATGATATTGATGCACCGGAGGTTATTTGTACTCTGACCGGTGCTGAACTGATGAACAAAGGCATTACATTGGAATTGCCCGAAGGAGAAAAGGAGATAATTTTAATGTATAGTATGTTATGATTCGGTTCAACTGATTTCAATTTGCAGAACGGTTTTAAAAAGCAAAAGAGGTTTTGATATGAATTCAGACGTATAACTGCGAGCGGATTGCGAAATTTCAGTGATGCATTAACCTCACAAAAAACAGAAAACCACTTCATATCTATGCTCTTATCGGCATTGAATGAAGTGGTTTTATTGATTTTATTTTCTTTACGGTACGCTTATATCCCAGTTGTTTAAATCTCCGCTGATGCAATCAATATTGCATTTGCCGTCTGTGAAGGTGACCTTCGCCAGAATATCGGGCAGGCAAAGCGGGAAGGTTATGTTTTTATCGATGGGCTTAAAGGTAAGCTTTTTGTTTTCGTAATCAACTGACATACCCGATACAGCGTTAAGAATTGTCCAGCTTGACATCGGGCGGGTGTAGTGATGACCGCACTCCCAATGGTCCCAGAAATGGCCGAGCCTCATCTGGTTATACGCTATTGAGTTGATTTCCGTGTCGGCAATTTCTTTCAGACCTACCGCAAATGCAAGAGCTGCAAAGGCATAGCCTATGCCTGTCCATACTGCAATCGTCTGACAGTTTTTGTAGGTGTATATGCTTGTTTTTTTGCCTTCGGGTACGGTAGCGTTTAAAAGTCCCTGCTCGCTGTCAAAATTATTGCTGAATATATAACCAAGCACTGCACTGACGCGCTCATCGGGAATATTACCGCCAATACCCGCCATTCTTATAAACCATTCGCCGTCGAGCTGAGCGGTCATAAGAGATTCGTCGGTTGCGGTGTTATCTCTCCAGAGGTTGTAATATTCGCCGTTCCAGAGCTTTTCCTCAAGGGCTTTTTTGCCCTGTTCCAATATGCTGTTCCATTTGTCGGAACAAACGCTGTCACCGATTCTGTCGGCAATGATTGCTGCCGCTTTCAGCGAAGCTAACCAAAGGACAGAAATGTATACGGGTGTGCCCGAAAAATTCCAGGCATCGTAGGTGTTGCGCTTTGTACCGTAATCGGGCAGACCGTCTTTGTCGGTATCAAGCAATTCCATTGAATTCATAGCCCGTTTGACGTTATCCCACAGAGAGGTAAGATAATCTCTGTCGCCTGTGTAAAGGTAATCGCGAAGCACCATCAATACGAACTGCATATTGATATCAACACGGTCGGAGTTTGCGTTTGCGCTTTTCATATCTGGGCTGAAGCAATGATGCACTCTGCCGTCCTCTCTCTGATACAGCGCACCCATTTTCATCTGCTTTTTCTGCAGATCGGGGAAAAGGCTGATAAGCGAGAACGATGCGTGATAGGTTATGTCCGTAGTGTGAAGTCCGCAGTAGCCCAGACCCTCCCAAAGGCCGAAGTTGCCGTTTTTGAGATATACGGAGTCTTTGATTAACTGCGAGAGATTTGAGGACCATGAATCGGGATAAACCGCAGGCAGGCTTGTTGAATAAAGAAGCTCGGCAAAACTGACAGCAGAGCAGAAAACGCTGCCGTTATCTGCAAGAAATCTGTTTGCATCCAGAGCACTGCCGTAGAGGTTTTCGTAGTAATGTCCGATTTTTTCTCCGTCTTTGGCAAAATGATTCGGGAAATACCACGTGAGAATAAAGCGGATGTTTTTCTTTTCGCCGGGTTTTAGTGTTATATCGGAGCAGAGTGCACAGGCTCCGAATTCCTTGCCCCTTCTGCCGCTCTGTTTCGTACAGCATTTCAGGAAAGTTATTTTGCCCTCTCTTGAAGAAAGAAAGTCGGGGCTGCAGTATTCAATTCGTCTTAATACTGAATTGCCAAAAGGATATTGTACTAATTCTGCACACAAGGAATCAAGCTTAGCATCGCAGAGCGACTCGAAATTTTCGGGTATATCCGGAGGCTTTGTACCGATTTTTGTGTTTGGCAGAGAGCCGTTTTCTCTGAACCCGAAGAGTACGGATTCCTGCGATACACCCAAAGGCGATTCGCCGAAATACTCCCTCATAAAGCGGTAGAAATCAGCCGTTATATAAGATTTTTCACCGTCACCGTTTACCGAAAGGCAGATATTGCCGCAGGAAGGCGAATCGGTAATCTCTGCAGGCTCAATGTGAACACCGACTCCGTCACCAATCTTATGAAATGAGTTTCTGTTACCTTCATTCTGGTTGGCGAAATCAGGCACAAGAGCACCTAAAAGGCTTATGTGCAATTCGCTGTCGGTCGGGTTTTCTGCTGTAAAATCCATATAGAAACCCGGTGTTGCCGAAATATCGCTGTTGTGCGGAATAAAGGGCGAAATCGCTTTAAGACCGAGCTTGCAGGATAATGCACTGTCAACGTAATTTATGTCGCACACAGGAAATCTGCCGTCAAATTCAATTTTTTCAACAGGCTTGTTCCAGGCGAACATACGGTATGTAAAGTCGTCGGCATCAGCTTTCATACCGAGCTTGCGGACAATCGGCTTGCCGTTGTCTTTGACTTCACGCACCCAGAATGAAAGAGCACCTGTGCTGCTTTCACCGTCGTCAACCTTGTCTTCAAAGCATACTTTTGTTATTCTCGGCTGGTTAGCAATAAGCCAGCTGTGAAACTCGCCGTCGGGCAGAAGCTCCACGCTTCCGCTGCCGATACCGCCTAAAACTATGCCGCTTGAATGAGTTTTTGTAGTTGTAATCTTTGCCATAACGCACCTCAGTACAATGATTTAATACTGTTTAAGCTAAAATAATATTATCATATATGTTATGGCATTACAATAAGTAAGTTATTATGTCGGAAATATTACGGGTGCTCTTACGACGGAATTTTTACCGGAATACCGTTTCCGTTTACAGCGAAAGCATTATCTGCTGCACCGTCATTGATGTCAAGCAAATAATATACATATTATTTTTTTAATGTATTGATATTAATCAGACTCCTTTGACGATGAATGCCGTAAGTTCGGTTGTTAAACGGTCTTTGCGTAAATCATAAGGCTCGTCAAATTTAACGGTGAGTGTTTTTTCGGGTCAGGATTACTCCTGTAATTCTTTATTATGCCCAGGGGTCTTCCTCAACGGGAACGCGGATATCAGCAAGGCATTGAATTTCAACAAGGAACCACTGTCCCGTTGAAGGCTTTCTGCGAAGCTTCATCGGTCTCGGATTATCCGCACCGCCGCTCCTGACGTAGAGAGTTGCCCAGTCTGCGTTATCGAAAGAGTAGGGGTTTTCGATAACGTCAATTTTATAGGGTACATCGGGTTTATAGCTGTTCTGAGGAGTTGCACCCTCGAAATACGAGCGGGCTTTATAGCCTTCAGAGCCGAGGTGTTCTTTTATAAACTGCTTTTCAAAACCGCTGACTTCACCGGGACCCTTGAGGAAGTTGAGCATTTCAATTGTTGCGTCGGGATTGTGCTCATAATTGCAAAGAGCGGCAAGGGTAAGTGCCGTTGTTTTGAATGCAGAATCAAGGCTTGCTTCGGGGAGAGCCTGAAGCTCTGCAACATTGGTCGGCAGAGAATTGAAAGTAAAGGTTTCGGTGTGGTTTCTGCCTTTGCCGATAGCGTTTACGGTGTTACTCACCGCGTTGTTTATACCTTGTGTAACTCCTTTTTTCAGAGTTGATTCCGCCTGCCTTTTGAATGAATCAAAAATTCCCATTAATATTACCTCCAATTAATTTTTGTTTTGCTGTTTTGGTTTTTCACGCTTTTCAACGTTACTGTAGAGGAAGTTATCTGCGCTGCCCGTAATAATCATACTGCCGGGTCGTGTATATACGGTTGCGTTTTTCTGCATCTTTACGGATTTGTTTTTCGAAGCAATTCCGTTGATAACCAAGAATCCGATAAGCAGACCTATTCCGAGTGAAATCGGAAGCCAGATTAAAGAAACACCGCTTTTTTCTTCTGCTTCGTCGGGCTTGACGTTGTATGTCGCTTCAAGATACTCTTCAGCAAGCTCGTAATAAGCATAAACGCCGCCGTAATAGCTTTCGTCTGAATCATAAGCTTCACGCATTTTGACGATTGCTTCATCGTCAAACACTTTTTCCGTATCGCCGTATGTGAAGATGCTGCAGGTGTCTTCGCTGTCATTGTCAAGAAGGATAATACCGTTTTTGTTATCGGTACTGTCTTTGTATATCCATTCGGCATAAGCGTTGTCATTCATGCCTGTTGTTTCGTCAACAATGCAAATCATAATGCAGGTGCCGTAAGTATCCTCGAGCTTGATTGCAATATCCTCAAGCTCTTCAAATTCCTCTGCGGAAAGTTTGTCTGCGTTGTCAACAATGTGCATATATGTTTCGGCTGATGCAGAAATCACAAGAGTAAAGCTCATTACAATCGCAAATATAATTGCAAAAATCTTTTTAGTCATATTTTCTGCACCTCCTTAAAGCAGTTCAATCAGCCACATAAGGCCGTAAATAACCGCACCTATACCTGCGCCGAGAAGAAGAGAAGCCTTTGTGACAGCTTTTTTATCGGTCGGAATATTGCCGACAAACTTACCTGTCTGACCGTTCATTGCAAAGGTGAACTTTTCGTTGTTCCACTTTGTGTTGAGAATCCACACGGGGTATAGAGCATACTTGTAAAAACCGTTTGCAACGTTCATGGTTGCACCTTGAGTTTCAACGTTGTCATAGCCCTGCACCGTTTCCTTGAAAGAATCGATTATGCTCTGGCGGATTCTCTCGTTTGCACGGGGCATACTCTGCTCTGCCGTTACATCGTATTTGTCGGCAAGGTAGCCTGCAAGATATGCTGTGTTGAAGTCAACAGCCTGCGACAAATCGAATGGCTCGACGGATTCCATAAGGTCGTCGGGCATCTTTGTTGAGCCGTCTACGGGGATGTTATCGAAACTGAGGTTACCGCTTCGATAAATGTCAAAATATGAGGTTTCGGTGTAATCGTAATCCGAATCCGACCATTTTTTAACCTTTTTTGCCTTGTAGTTTGCGTTACCTATGGCATCGCAGGTGAAAAGCCAATGAGGCACGTAAACACCTTTGATTTCCTCAAGCCTGTTATCGGAAAGGAAAGATTTGGGTACAAACTTTTTGGTTGAAATGTGTTTTTTGAGTGCTTCCTTTGCAGCTTTTTTATCAAGCTTGAAGGGGATAACAAGGTCAGGTCTGAGTGCACCGGAAAACTGACCTTTCATAACAATCTGATTGCCGCAATAGGGGCATTCCGTTGCGCCTGTTGTCGCATCGGCAACAATTTCGCCGCCGCAGGAATTGCAGACATAAACGTTCATACCGTCTGTCTCGCCTGCAGCCCATTGAGCACCCTGCGAGCTCCAGTTTATTTCATCTGTTTCCTGTGGCATATCAGTGATTTCAAATTCCGTGTCGCAGAAAGGGCATTTCAGCTTCTGAATACCGCTGTCAAATTCTACGGCACCGCCGCAACATGGGCATTTCTGTTCAAGAATCGCTGACAAGGTTAATCATCTCCTTGCATATATTGTTTAATGATTTCAAAAATTTCATCAAAGATTTTTTCGCCGCCTTCAAGCTTTCTGTTACCTAAAAGTCCTATTTTGTCGCCGCATATATCACAGAATTTTTTATCAAAAAGTCCCATTGTAAAAATCTCCTTAATATATCATTTATATTTAATTACTGTGCGTCATTCTCATCGAAGATGTCACCGCATTCGGGACAGAACTTCGGAACGTTATTGGGGTCTTCCGGCTTCCAGCCGCACTTGTCACACTGATAGAGAGGTGCGTCTGCAGGTTTCTTTGCACCACAATTCTGACAGAATTTACCCTTATTTACAGCACCGCAAGCACAGGTCCAGCCCTCTGCTTCCGCAGGCTTGGGAGCACCGCAATCGGGGCAGAACTTGCCGGTTGCCGTTGCGCCGCAAGCGCATTTCCAACCCTCTGCTTCTGCAGGCTTGGGAGCACCGCAATCGGGGCAGAACTTGCCTGTTGCCGTTGCACCGCAAGCGCATTTCCAACCGTTTGCAGGAGCTGCGGGAGCGGATTGTGCAGGTGCAGGAGCTGCTGCAGCTGCGTTTGCCATAGCCTGTGCCTGTGCATCAATCAACTGTTGTGCCTGCTGCTGTGCTGTCAGCTGCTGTTGCTGCTGAACGCCTGCCTGATACATCTGAGCTGCGTTGAAACCGCCGTTAGCGCCCATAGCCATATTCATTCCCATAAAGCCCATCATTGCACCGTTGGGGTTGTTGGCTGCTGCTTCCATTGCATTTGCCTGAGCGTCAGTCATTCTGCCTGCCATCATAAACGGATTTGAACCCATTGTTGCGGCATCTTCCATCTGATTAATCTTCTGCATATCTTCGGGAGTAAGAGTAATCGGATTAAGAGCGATTGACTCAACAGAAATACCTCTGCGGTCTGTCCACTCAACCTTGAGTGCAGTATTAAGTGCATTTTTAAGCTCTGTTGTCTTGGCGGGAATCTGTGCAGGACGAAGCTCAAGCTCTGAAAGCATTGCAAATGCAGGCTGAAGAGCCGAAATAAACTCTGTCTTGAGCTGCGTATCAATTTCCTCGCGTCTGAATTCATCGCTTACGTTACCTGCAACTCTGCTGTAAAAGAGAAGCGGGTCTGTTATTCTGTAGGAATATACACCGTTGCATCTTACCTGAACGGAGCGTGCCATACCTATACGGTTATTAACGACCTCAAACATAAACGGATTGGGTGTGCCGAACCTGTTGTCCATTATTTCTTTCATGTTGAAATAATAAACTCTCTGGTCCTTACCTGTGTCACCGCCGTATGTAAATCTCTTACCTATGGTTTTGAAGGTTTCCTTGATGCTGTCGCCGAGCTTACCTGAAAAAATTGAAGGCTCTGTTGAAGAATCGTAGGTGAATTCACCCGGCTCTGCACAAACCTCAACCACCTTGCCCTGCTCGACGATAATCATACACTGACCGTCTGCAACAGCGATGCCTGAACCGTTAGAGATGATATTGTCGCTGCCCTTGGTGTTTGATGAGCGTCCGCCTACTCGTTTCTGTCCTTTCACCATCAGCACATCGTTTTCAATTGAATCGCAGTAGAAAAATTCCTTCCACTGGTCTGCGAGTACTCCGCCGAGTGCGCCTATACCTGCTTTAATAAGTCCCATATTTAATTTCTCCTTTCAGAA
>JAZQVR010000034.1:0-1919 GCA_045631965.1 Acutalibacteraceae bacterium | reverse complement strand
CTTTATTGGGCAAATCAATAGTAAACTGAGCTGTAACAATCGGTGCATTACCGGTACTTACAGAAATATCAACCTTTTGACCGGGATATAATGTTTCGTTAGCTGCAGGATTCTGTTCAACTACCTTGCCGGGATTTTCGGCAGCATCCACATATATGATCTCACCAACCTCAAGGCCTACCGACTTAATAAGTTCAGTAGCCTCTTCGGGTGTAAAGCCTACCACCTGAGGAACATAAACAGCATTATCATCCGTATGAGTTGCAACATAAATTGTGATTGTACTGCCGTAAGGTACTGTTTCACCGCGTTCAGGTGTTGTGCTTATAACCGAACCTTCAGGAATATTCGTATTATAAACCATTTCATATTGAGTTCTAAATCCGCTTGATTCAAGGGTTTGCTTTGCAGATGGATAAGATTTTCCGTAAACGTTAGGAACCGATTCATTTTTGTTTGTATTTACAACAAGATGAATTACTTTATCCTTCGGAATCTTTTCACCCTTCTCAGGACTCTGCTTAATAACTACGCCATACTCATACTGAGTGTTTACTTCATAAGAAACCTCAAAAATCAAATGCTCATAATCTTCATTATTCTTAATCTCATTCTCATAATTAAGGTTACTGAAATTAGGCACCCGAACGACATCTTTGTCTTCATCATCGTCTTTGTCTTTTTTGTCAGCTTTATCGCTTACACTGTCAGAAGAAAAGAGGTCGGTAAATACAGCAACACCAACTACAGTCGCAACCGCAAACACTGCTGCAACAACAATAATTATAAGTATGATTTTTTTCTTTTTAAGTTCAGCATCTTTATGATTAAGCGAGTTTTGATTTGCAGGTTTGTGAATAACTCTTTTATCATCAGGCAAAGTTACCATAGAACGCACTGTGGCAATAAATTGCTCTGTAAAATCACTCGACTGTGAATAACTCAACCTGTTACTGTTTGAAATATAATATTCAAATGCCGAAGATATTTCAACATCGTCAATAACAACCGGCAGAATCGGTTTACCGAACATTGACGCACAGTTAATCTCATTTATTACATGCCTGGATTCATTTGAATTTTTGGAAACAAATACAATAAAAACTTTGGCGTCTGAAATATATTTTGAAACGCTCTCAGCAGAGTTATCGTATTCATTTTCATACATCGCCCAATACGAAATGCCGTGCGCTTTGAGAATTCCGCACATCTTCTTTGTAAACTCTGTATCTTTCATTGAGTATGAAACAAAAACATCCATGCTCTCAGCTCCATATACAAAATTAAATCACCATATAAAGTTTTTTAACCAACAATAGCACGATATGATTTAATCAGAAAAATAATCCGAGAAATAATAGTAAGTAGTGATCTCCTCAACTGAATTCGGCTCTGTTGTAACCACGGGAGCTTGCTGTTGCTCGGATTCGGACGGAACATAATTCAATACAGAATTGCGGTCACTGTCCAGCGTGATATTTGTGGTACTGTAAATTGCCTGCTGTACCTTCTGCGCAGCAGCAGGATAATCCACAACCCAATAGAATATATTATAGCTCTTGCCGCCGTGTGTCTCGGGGAAATACGCATCTTTTCTTGTGCTCTCATCAGGCATTGTAAGCTGAACTATTTCGTAGTTCATCCAGCCCTGAGTAACAACCTGAGCCGCAAAGCTCAGCACTTCATCCTTGGTACAATTGGTAAGCACGTGCGGCAACGCTGCATCTATTGCATTGTTGAGCTGGGCGAGTGATGCACCCTTCGCGCTGGTAATAAGCGCAGAGATAAAGTTGCGCTGACGACGTGTTCTTGAAACGTCACCGTCGGAATCACACTTTCTGATACGGCAATAAACCAGAGCCTGGTCACCATCGAGAGTAACCTTACCGTAGTTGGGGATTTTTTGGATTTTTGTAGTT
>JAZQVR010000033.1:0-2492 GCA_045631965.1 Acutalibacteraceae bacterium | reverse complement strand
GGTGCAAAGGCTTCGTCAACCTTTTCCGAAACCTCATTGAAATTTTTGCAGGCTTTCTCAAGCTCGGCAGTATTCAGATAACCGCCCGAATGGACGATTCTTGCAAGCTGATTAAGATTGTTGCCGACTGCGCGCAGTTCTTTTATCAGCACAGCATACTCGGCAGGAGGAGCCTGTGCAGGTAAATAGCCGCTGAGCAGAAATCTTATCAGCTTTGACATTGTGAGTCCGGTTGCCTTACACATCTCATTGAGCCTGAGGTGTTCTTCTTCTGTAAGGCAAACGGTTACTCGGTGGATTCTTTTCTGCATAATGTTCATTCCTTTCTTTTTGAATTTCTCGGGGTGTACCCCGCAAGCGGATTTATTACAATAAATCCAATGCTTGCTAAGACTGAAGAAACAGATATTTTTCGGATTTATCCGTTTCTTATTACCGAAGCAGACTGTTTCGTTTAGGAGGGCGTTGTTTGAAACAGTCCGTTTCGGCGTGACGGCAAAAGTGCCGTCATAGTTTTTTGAGGAAAGCAAAAGTGACGGCAAAAATGCCGTCACTAAAAGCTGTTGATGAAATCGAGGGCGGCTTCGTAACTTTGAGCCTGCTCGGTTTCATCTATCGTTTTTTCTTCGGGTAAGGGTTGAAACTTCAGATTTTCGAGAATTTTCTCGGCAATAACCTCTGCCCAATCTTTTCTGATAAGAGCGTTGACTACCGTTTCGGTGTACGACTGACCTTTGAACGAGCGAAGATACTCCCAAGCAAGGCGATCATTCTCTTTGTCAAGATTAAGCCGCAGGGTGATTTTTCTGATATTCATTTACCGCTGCTTTTTCGTTGCATCGTTGCAAACCATTCATAACCCTTTGCGGTTGCACGGATGTCATCAATAACGGTAATTCGTGATTTGTCGCAGTCGGCAAAATTTTTAATCAGGCATCCGCCACCACCCACAACCGTCAGTCGCATCGTTCTCGGGTCGTAGCCGTGTTCGCGAAGATTGCGGAAAATCCCGGCAACATAGTTCTTTGCGGATTTCGTAATCGTTTCAAGAAATTCATCCGCAATATCCGCTTTGCCAAAACGAAGCACACGGGTGATAACCGATTCGTCAACCGTTGCGTGGTGAGTACGCATCATATCTTCTTTTGCCTGAATCACGCATTGCTGAGTGCCGAATTTCTCCGTGAAGCATCTTCGGTTTTCGGCTTTCTTCTCATTGATAAACATAACGTTCATCGTACCGTTGCCGATGTCGCAGAGCATATTTGTTCCGCTGAATTCGTGAAGTCTGTTCGCAACAGCGGCAAACCCCTGCGGAAAAATATCCGCACCTGTGAACTCGACCCTGTAGTCAATGCCGTTGAAGCTGAATTCAACCTCTTTGTTCTGCAAAAGGTAGCTGCGGAAAGCTTCCTTCTGTGCAGTGAGCCAAGTCAGAGGAAGACCTGCCGCCAAGTGAACTTTAGCCTCACGCAACCCCCGTGCTCTGAGCTCGTAAGCGACAGCCGCCAAGGTCAGTACATAGTAATCCATATCCTGAATTTTGTCGGCAACGAACTCCTTGTGCCCTTCACCGATTGTGTAGTATTTACCGTTCCACGTAAGCAAATTGTCTTTGAAAGCAGGCTCGGTGTCGCTCACATAAACACCTGTTCCGAAAGTCTTGTTTGCTGTTTTGATATTCCCGTATCCGTGGTCAATACCGAGAATAAGAGAGTCGTTTGAATTCTTCATAAATTCTCCTTTCTTTTGTGATAATGATTTTGCCCTCCAACCATATACGACACAAGAAAGCCAAAATGTTCCAAAGGTTGGAGAAAAATTTTATAACAAATCCAAGTAAGCGGAACAAAAAGAAAAAGCCCCGCACGAAGCGGAGCAAACAACAAGGGCAAAAATCACTGTGGAATTTTTATTTTTACTGTGGTATGATTAAAATAATAAATAAGTAATTTACGGTGATACAGAAATGAACTTAGAACTTGTTTTGTTGTCAGAAGATGACATTGTTGAATTCAAGAAAAATATACAGTACGCATTTCAAAAGGGATTTGAAGATGTGTTTGGTAAATGTGAAGAAACGATTCTTCCAGAAAAGGATATAGAACAATCATTAAATGGTAAAGGTGCAGTGGCATATAAAGCTGTGACGGATGGAGAAACTGTTGGTGGTGTGATTGTTGCAATCGACAGAGAGACACAACATAATCATCTTGACTTATTGTATGTAAAGAGTGGTGTACAAGGAAAAGGTATTGGAAAGTCTATTTGGTATGCGGTTGAAGAGTTATATCCGGATACAAAAGTATGGGAAACCTGTACTCCATATTTTGAAAAAAGAAACATTCACTTTTATGTGAATATTTGTGGATTTCATATCACAGAATTTTTCAATGAGAAACATCCTATGCCAGATACACCAGATGATTTTATCGGAGATGGCAATGAGGGGATGTTTGCATTTCAGAAAGTAATGTAATATTTGAATTTGA
>JAZQVR010000032.1:0-137429 GCA_045631965.1 Acutalibacteraceae bacterium | reverse complement strand
AACCCGGTTCGCTGAAGGTTTATCTCAATAATCTCGGTGTTGACACTGCTGCAAGTGAAGTGCTGCTTTCAGGTGATACGCATACATTTAATGTAAGCGGTTCCGGTAATGCGGATAAGCTTATTGTAAAAGTTGATGGTTCAGATATTTACAGTTGTACAATTGATTTTACAACCAATCCTGTAACCGTGACAGATGAAAAAACGATAAATGATGCTTATGCAGGCTCGTTCTATAACAACAGCGGCAGCAGTACTATACCGACTGTTGTAGGAATGACAGAAGCAGAGGCGGTTCAGACACTTAATGATAAAGGATTTTTGAATGTAGTTGTAAACGATGAATTTACTGACAGTGAATATGAAGTCGGTGTAGTTCTCAAGCAGGTTCCGCATCCGAAAGGTTTTGAGGTAATGAACCGTTACGATACGTCTACAGCTATAACAATCTTTGTCGGAAGGTCATACTGATATGATTCAACTTGACGGTACTTTAATTAAAGGAATTGGCGGCTTCTACTATGTAGAGGCCGCCGACCAAATATACGAATGTAAGGCAAAGGGTATAAACCGCCGTAAAGGTATAGCACCGCTTGCAGGCGATACTGTTACAATTACCGTCAACGACGGCGGCTATGCTTCGCTTGACCGTGTGCACGACAGAAAAAACTTTCTTATCAGACCGCCGGTTGCCAATGTCGATAAGCTCTTTATTCTTGCTTCCACATGTGAGCCTGTGCCGAGCGCGCTTGTTATTGATAAAATGACTGCGCTTGCTCAGGATAAGGGCATTGAGTGTGCAATCGTATTTACTAAGGAAGACTTGAAGGAGATTGATGAGCTTGTCAGTATCTATCGCTCATCAGGTTTTGAAACATATTCGGTTTCTTCCAAAAGCGGTAAAGGCGTTGACGAAATAAGAGAGGCTGTAAACGGCAGAATTTGCGTTTTTTGCGGCAATTCTGGCGTCGGTAAGTCAACTCTGCTTAACGCATTGATTCCGTCGCTCGAGCTTGAAACGGCGGCAATAAGTGACAAATTAGGCAGAGGCAGACACACAACCCGTCAGGTAGAGCTTTTTAAGGTCGGCAGTGGCTATATTGCCGATACTCCGGGCTTTGCCGCAATCGATATGACGGGTATGGATCTTCTTATCAGAAAAGAAAATCTTCCTTTCTGTTTTAAAGAGTTCCTGCCTTATCTCGGCACTTGCAAGTTTTCAAGCTGTACTCACGTTGCAGATAAAGGCTGTAAAATCTGCGAAGCTGTTGAGGCAGGCGAGATTATGAAATCCCGTCACGAGAGCTATGTTTCAATGTATAACGACGTAAAGGATATCAAAGACTGGGAGCTCAGATAACAAGTAACCCTTTCGGTATGACTGCATAGTATGTAGCAGGAAAACGAAAGGGGATAAACATATGAGAATTGTTGTTTTACGCAGTCCAAAAGCTCTTAGCAGTGTACTCAGAATGATATTCGGTATCAAAAAACTTGAAGCTGAATAATGCGTGTAAACATAATGTCATTGTAATTAAAAACCAACCGAAGAAAACGGATTTTTGCCGCTCTTCGGTTGGCTTTTTTGTTATGATTATAAATATTTTCTTAACACTGTTTACAATTTATTCATAATGTGTTATAATTTGCTTAACAAAACCGAGAGGGAATGTGATTCCGATGTGGTGTAAGGTTATATTTTAACAGTTTATTTTTCATAAAGACAATGCAATTATAGGAGGTGACTAACAATGAGTATTTGGACAACGATAGCGTGGATAACATATCCGATATGGATATGGATACCGGCACTCATAGAACTTATAAAATATCCGAATATGATTTGGGAAATCTTGTCTTAAATTCGGGACAAATTCTCAAGGAACAGATAACAATCCTTATTCAGGATAACACAGGGGACGGTTCTATGTGATAACGGTTAACCGCTTCTCTTTCGTCAAATCAGATGCAACTGCAGTAATGTCATTCTGAGCGCGAGCGAAGAATCTTAAAAGCTCCTTTTGAAAGGAGCCGACATTGCCGTAAGGCAAAGACTGAGGATTGTTGTAAATCAAAATAACAAAATAACTAAAAATACCGCCCTCGGGTATCTTGTGCGATACTTGAGGGCGGTATTCTTTTGGTTTATTCCCAGGTTTTCCAGATATCGGGGCAGTAACCTACGGTTGCCTTTTTACCGTTTCTTACAATCGGTGTTTTGAACATTGCAGGGTTTTCAAGCAGCTTTTCTTCCTTTGCATCACTGCCTGCAAGGTAAGCCATAAACAGCTCTTCATACAGTTTACAGTCTTTATCAACAAGGTTATCAAAGCCGCCTACAGCGGATTTAACCGAGTTATATTCACCCTTGCTCATACCGTATTTTGTAACGTCAATCATCTGGAATTTGATGCGGCGTTCTTTAAAATAACGCTCAGCTTTTTTAGTATCAAAGCATTTGGATTTACCGAAAATCTGAATATTCATTTTATCAGTTTTCCTTATTGTCAAGTGTTTTCATAGCTCTCTTTGCATTGAGCTCTGCAAGCATATCATCACGGAACTTACCGTGAACGTTGAACAGAAGCAGAGAGAAACCGTAACCGAATCTTGCTATCGCTGGTGCAAGGCAGAATATTGCCCAGATTCCATTCAGAATAGACGGATCGGTGTGAGGTAAGATGTTACCTGCTGCATCCTTGATAGGTGAGTAATGGATAATTTCAAGAACAAAGCCTGAAAGGAAGCCGATAAGTGTACCTGAAAGCTTGGTAACATAACCCTGAACGGCGTTTACAAGACCTTCGTTTCTTACACCTGATTTCCACTCGAGGTAATCGTAAACGTCACCCTGAAGTACGGGGCCGCAAACACCCATAAGGCAGTTGGGCAGACCGCATACTGTAAGCATAAACGTAACAAACGCAAGGTTTACGGCGTTAAATTCATCACCGAACGGAGTGTAACCGCATATGTAAAGCGTTGTGTATGCTATGCCGGAGAAAATACCGCCGAATGCAGCACATTTTCTTGCACCAAAACGCTTGATAAGCTTGGGGGCAAGGGGAGTAACAATGTAATTGGGAATACCTGTGAAAAGACCACAGATTGTACCGTTAGTGAGCTTACCTGTACAGTTTTGCCAGAACAGACCTTCGTTTGCACCGCCTATACCTTTAACACTTCCGAAGAAGTTAGAGAGAATATAAATGAAAAGCGGTCTGTTTTTGATTGTGTACTTGATAGACTGGAATATAGAAACGTTTTCCATATCTTCTTTTGAAGCAATGGGAACACGTTCTTTGATATTGCGGAATGCAAATACTGAGCATATAACAAGCATTGCAACGAAGAAGAATGCGTATCCGCCGTAAATGCTTTCCTGTGACCAACCGGTAAGACCGGGCAAGAAGTCTATGGTAACAGGTACCATAGATGGTATCCATACACCGAACAGCTCAACAAACTTCTGCACTGTAATCAATGTGTTTCGTTCGTTCATATTCGGTGTAATATTATAAAGCAGAATTGTCCATGCATTATAATATGACCAACCGATACTGTTAAGTATGCTTATTATAATTGCATACAGCGGTCGTGCCGACATAGGTAATGCGTACGGTACAATAAAGAACAGCATTGTACATATTGCCCAGATAGGCATAGGCAGTATGAGGAAGGGACGAAGTCTGCCCCAACGTGTTCTCATACGGTCGATAACAATGCCTGAAAGCGGGTCGTCAAGTGCATCCCATACACTTGTAACTGCATTCATTGTTGCGATTGCTGAACCTGAAAGACCTGTATAGTTGAGAAGGAAGTACTGCTTCCAGGTATCAACGTATGAATTAAGATTTTTTGTGCCGTATGATGTGAGAACATAAGCGGCAATTTCTTTTGGTGTCAGAAATCTGCGCTGTTGTTTATCGAGTTTAGGTGTTTGCGACGGTTCAATAGTGTCAAGGACACTTGTCGTATTTTCCTGCATTATGTCACCTCTGTTGTTTTATAAGTACTTGTAAATAATAACACACTAATTTCTAATATTCAATAATTACAGAAATTTTTTTATAATAATTATTTTATTAAAGTTCCCTTAATTACTTGCTATTTTAAAATGAAAGCGTATAATTATTAGTATTAATTCCAGGAGGGCATACTCAATGTCTTGCAATTGTTCACATAACAGCAGTGACCTTTCACTGCTTAAAGAAACACTTGACCACTATGCTGCAATTCCGGGCAGTCTTATTACCGTATTACAAAAGGCACAGGCTATCTACGGCTATCTGCCTGCCGATGTGCTTAATTATATTGCCGAACAGATGTCGATTCCTGCGGCTAAGGTTTTCGGCGTTGCTACATTTTATACTCAGTTTCGTTTTAAGCCCGTCGGTAAGTATCTTATTATGCTTTGTCAGGGCACAGCTTGCCACGTAAACGGCTCGCTTATGCTCGAAAAAACTATTTTCGATACACTTGGCATTAAAGACGGCGAAACAACCGAAGACGGACTTTTTACCCTCAAAAACGTTGCTTGTCTCGGTTGTTGTTCACTTTCACCTGTTATGATGATTAATGATGAAACCTACGGTTCTCTTACTCCTCAGAAGGTAAGGGACATTCTTGCTCATCTTAAAGACAAAGCACTTAAGGAGGCAGCTGAACAATGATGAATATTAAAGTCGGTCAGGGCAGCTGCGGAATTTCTGCAGGTGCAGGCAAAGTTTATAATGCGCTTGAACAGCTTTTAAATAATAATCCTGAAGTGCAACTTTCTGTAACGGGTTGTATAGGTATGTGTTACCTCGAGCCTATCGTTGATATTTATAACGGCAGTGAACTTATAAGACTTGTCCGTGTTAAGGACAGCGATGTTAAAGCTGTTGCCGATTATATTTCAACAGGTGACAGAACTCTTATTGAAAACCTTATTGTATCTGATGAGGACAAGCATTTTCTCGATTCGCAGACACGAATCGCACTTCGCGGTTGCGGTGTAATCAATCCTGATGAAATCGACGATTATATTGCTAACGGCGGTTATACTGCGCTTAAGAAGGCTCTTACATCAATGACTCCCGAAGGTGTTATTGATGAAATCAAGGTTGCAGGCCTTGCAGGACGCGGTGGTGCAGGTTTTCCGACCTGGTTTAAGTGGAATGCTGCAAGAAGCAGTCAGGGTGAAGAAAAATATCTTATCTGTAATGCTGACGAGGGTGACCCCGGTGCATTTATGGACAGAGCTGTTATTGAAAGTAACCCGCATAACCTTATTGAAGGTATGCTTATCGGTGCTTACGCTATAGGTGCAAAAGAAGCTATTGTTTATGTTCGTGCTGAATATCCGCTTGCTATTATCAGGCTTGAAAGAGCTATCAAGCAGGCTGAAGAAAAAGGCATAGTCGGCGGAAATATTTTCGGCAGCGGTTTTTCCTGCAGTTTCCGTATCAAAGCAGGTGCAGGTGCTTTTGTCTGCGGTGAAGAAACTGCACTTATCGAGTCTCTTGAAGGCTCGAGAGGTATGCCCAGACTTAAACCGCCTTTCCCTGCACAGTCAGGTTATTGGCATAAGCCTTCCAATATAAATAATGTTGAAACTTTTGCAAATGTTTCGTGGATTATTGAAAACGGTGGCGAAGAATTTTCAAAGCTCGGTACAGAAGACAGTAAGGGTACAAAAGTTTTTGCAATTACGGGCAAAATCAAACGTGGCGGTCTCGTTGAAATACCTATGGGTAAAAAGCTGTCAGATGTAATTTTTGATATCGGCGGCGGTATGAAGTCTGATAAAGATTATAAGTGCGTACAGCTTGGCGGTCCTTCGGGCGGTTGTATTCCTGCTGATATGCAGGATACTGATATCGATTATAAAAAGCTTTCCGCAACGGGTGCCATTATGGGCTCGGGCGGTATGGTTGTTATGGATGAAAGCACTTGTATGGTCGGTATGGCTCGCTTTTTCCTTGACTTTACAGCCAAAGAGTCCTGCGGTAAATGTACACATTGCCGTATTGGCACAAAGCGTCTGCTCGAAATTCTTGACAGAATTTGTAAGGGTGAGGGCAGGGAAGGCGATATTGAGCTTCTCGAAGAAACCTGCAACGAAATAAAAGCAGGTGCACTCTGCGGTCTCGGCCAGACTGCCCCAAATCCTGTGCTGACAACTATCAAGTACTATCGTGACGAATACGAGGCTCATATTAATGATAAGCGTTGCCCTGCAGGCGAATGTATCGACCTTGTAAAATATACTATCAATCCCGATAAGTGTATCGGTTGCTCACTTTGCAGTAAAAAGTGTCCCGTCGGTGCGATAAGCGGTGAAATTAAAAAGACTTTTGCTATAGATAATGAAAAATGTATTAAATGCGGTCAGTGTATGGATGCTTGCCGCTTTGGTGCGGTTGAAAAGAAATAAGGATGGGAGAGTTATGAGCGAAATGTTTAATATAAAAATCGACGGAATTGCGCTTCAGGCTGCTCCCGGTACAACAATTCTTGAAGCTGCACAGAGTGTTGGTATTGAAATCCCGACCCTTTGTCACGATAAACGCATTGAGGAATACGGCGCTTGTGGTATTTGTGTTGTTGAAGCTGCAGGTATCCCGAAACTTCTTCGTGCCTGCTCGACTAAAATCAGCGACGGTATGGATATTAATACCAAATCAGAGCGTGTTGTTAAATCGCGTAAGTTTGCACTTGATATGCTTCTTTCTAACCATACGGGCGATTGTAAAGCTCCTTGCTCGCTTGCTTGCCCTGCAGGCACTGACTGTCAGGGCTATGTAGGTCTTATTGCAAACGGAGAGTATGAAGAAGCACTCAAGCTTATCAAGCAGCATATTCCGCTTCCTGCGGCAATCGGCAGAGTCTGTCCTCATCCTTGCCAGACTGCTTGCCGCAGAGGTCTTGTTGAAGACCCGATTCAGATTGCATATCTCAAGAGCTTTGTTGCCGATATTGATCTCGAAAGCGAAAATGCGTTTGTACCTGAGCTTGCAGAGATTAACGGTAAAACCGTCAGTATTATAGGTGGCGGCCCCGCAGGTCTTACAGCTGCGTATTTTCTTCGCATCAAAGGCTACAGCGTAAAAATTTACGATAAAATGCCGAAAATGGGCGGTATGCTCCGCTACGGTATTCCTCAGTACAGACTTCCCAAAGAGCTTCTTGACAAGGAGATTGAGCTTATTGAGAAGCTTGGCGTTGAGATGATTAACGGCAAAACTCTTGGCGTCGATTTCACGATTGAGAGTCTTAAAGCTGAAAGTGACGCCGTTGTTGTTGCAGTAGGTGCTTGGAAGAGCAGTCCGATGCGTGTGGAGGGCGAAAAACTCGACGGTGTATATGGCGGTATAGATTTTCTTCGTACGGTTATTGAGGGTAATCCCTTGAATATCGGCAAAAAGGTTGCAGTATGCGGCGGCGGTAATACCGCTATGGATGCCTGCCGTACTGCGGTAAGAATCGGTGCAGATGAAGTCTATGTAATCTACCGCAGAACACGCGATGAAATGCCTGCTGAAAAGCTCGAAATCAAGGAAGCTGAAGAAGAAGGCGTAATCTATAAATTCCTTACAAATCCTGCTGAAATCATCGGTGCTGACGGTAAAGTCACAACGATTAAGCTTCAGGTTATGGAGCTTGGTGAGCCTGATGCAAGCGGCAGAAGGTCACCTGTACCTGTTGAAGGTAAGTTCGAATTTCTCAATGTTGACAGTGTGATTATGGCAATCGGTCAGCAGACGGATATCAGCGGTCTCGACGGACTTGAACTCACACGAAAGAATACAATTGTTGCTGACGAATCAACATTTATGACAAATATCGAAGGCGTATTTGCCGTCGGCGATGCTACAAATAAGGGCGCTTCAATCGCTGTTGCTGCAATCGGTGAAGCTCACAAAGCGGCTGATGTTATTGACAGCTACCTCAACGGATTTACCGTTGGTTACCGTAAGCCTTTTGTTGTTGAAAAGCAGGTAACTGCCGAAGATTTAGCTGACAGAGAGAAAATTTCAGCACCCGAAATGCCTGTTGTTTCAGCTTGTGAACGTAAATCAAACTTTACTGAAGTAGTACTTGGTTTCACAGAGGAAATGGCAAAAGCAGATGCTTCTCGCTGTCTCGAGTGCGGTTGTCTTGATTACTTCAAGTGTAAGCTTCTCAAGTATTCAAGAATGTACGATGTAGAGCCTTCTGTCTACAGTGGCGAAAAAACACTTGCAGGTAAGGATTCGTCACATCCGTTTATTATTCACGATAATGATAAATGTATTCTCTGCGGTCAGTGTGTCAGGGTTTGTGATGAGGTTATGGGTGTTACGGCTCTCGGTCTGGTAAATCGTGGCTTTATTACCGTTGTTTCACCTGAATTCGGTAATGATCTAGACAACTCGCGTTGTATATCCTGCGGTCAGTGTGTTGCACTCTGTCCGACCGGTGCACTTGAGCCCAAAACACCGTTCAGAAAGAATGTTCCGCTTGATACAACAGTTGATAAAAAGGTTTGTAACGGCTGTGCAAAGCTTTGCAAAATGAATGTTCATACCTGCGGAAACACAATAGTCCGTTGTGAGCCTGCAGATGGCGGTATTCTTTGCAAAACAGGTGCTTTTGGCTTTGCAGTGCTCAATAATCCTGACAGAGTAAAAGTATGTACGGTGGACGGTAAGGAAGTCACAAGAGTAGAAGCACTTAAAGCTGCTGCCGAAAGAATGAGTGGTGCAACAGTTCTTGTTAACAGCTCTATGACCGATTCGGCACTTGAAGAAGCTGTTGAATTTGCTAAGGCAAACAATGCACAGATTATGTATTTTGATGATACTGACTATACCGATGCCGAAGTTAAAGTCTTCGGTGAAGAGAGAAAGCTTGGCTCAAATATCGCTAAAATTAATGCGTTGGGACTTGAAAAATACAACAGTGAAAAATGCAAAGCTGTTGTATTCGGTGGTAGCGTTCCTGAAATTAACGGTAAGATAATTGCAGCAGAAGTATTTGAACCAATTGATGCACCTATAATTCTTGCAGCAAAATCAAATCTTGAATAAAATTTAAAAGCGACTTGCGAAGGATTTTCCTTTGCAAGTCGCTTACTTATTTTATAACAACTTTTTAAATTCTGACAGTGCTTTTGCGTTGGCAAAAATCACATCACTGCCGTGTGAAAGGCAAGGGGAGTGACCGTCGTATGTTTCGGCAATGCCGCCGGCTTCACGAAGGATAATTGTGCCTGCGGCATAGTCCCACGGCTGAAGCTCTTTTTCGAAGAAAACTTCACATCTTCCGCAGGCTACAGCGCAGATATCGTATGCGGCAGAGCCGCTTCTGCGTATATCGCGTGAATAATCAAATACTTTTCTGAGTAATGCAAATGTTTCATCAGTGTTTTCGGGGTGATAGGGAGAGGTGCCGAAAAGAGCCAAGCCATCGGCAAGCGTACGGTTGCTGACCTCGATTTTCTTTCCGTTGAGAAAAGCACCTTTTCCTTTTTCTGCACTGAAAACTTCATTAGTATACGGATTGTAAACAATGCCGAGAATTGGTTCATCGCCTTCACAAATTGCAACCGAAATACAACTGCATCTGTAATCCTGCATAAAGTTTGTTGTGCCGTCTATAGGGTCAATAACGAATCGCAAAGCTGTTGTTTCGCTGTTCGAATCGCCCTCTTCACCGACAAATTCAGCTTCAGGTACAATCTTTGCAAGTTCTCTGAAAAGATATTCCTGTACGGCAACATCGTATTTAGTTACGAAGTTTTTCTTGCCTTCTTTTGCGGTTACTGAATCTTCCTGCTCGTGTGCAGTGAGGATTATTTCACCTGCGCTTTTTACGGTGGAGATTATTTGTTCAATATTGAAATTCATATTTTTACCCTTTGATTTTCTTTGAATATTTAATTTGGTTTACTGTAAATCCGAACAGAAGTGCAAGTAGAATTATCGGGAAGAACAAAAGCACTGCGAAAATGATGCCTATCAGAATAGCAGGGCCTTTTCGGCTTTTGGGCATTGTTTCATATTCGGGTATGTATTGCGGATAATCTCTGCTCTCACCGTCTTTGACGAAATCAAACATCTCGAGTTCGGTGTCGTATGCATCAAATTCACCTCTGCAGCAAAGTGGTGCAAGTAATCCTGTCGCATCAGGTGCAACTTTTACTATCTTACCGAGATTTACATTTACGGTTGAAAGTATGCTGTCAATAATACGCAAAAATCCTATGTAAATCCTGCATTTCGGGTCGTCGGGTGACATATTGTTCTCACCTGAGAAAAGGTTTGATACAAGTGAAATAATGAAGTCAACAACCTTTTCGTCTTTTATATTTTCCCAATCGGATTTTTCAAGTCCGGTTTCTTTCTTTGTCCATTTTGCGAATGTGCCGAATTTAACTGAGTTAAGCCATTTGAAAACAGGCTTGATGATCCAACCAAACTTATAGACAAGTTTAGGTTTTATACTGATTGCCTGAGCCATATAAGCGAATTTGTCGATATTACTGCCTGCGGCCTTAATCATATCGCCGATTACGCCGATGAGCTGTTTCTTGAGATGTTCTTCAAGTGTAAGGCCGTTAGTATCTATATCGGCTTTATCAACTTTTTCTGTTTCAACTTTAACAGTGTTATTATCGATTGTAAGTTTTCTTATGGGAGCAGGGTAGCCGACAAGTGCACCTGTGCTTACAGCATAGAAAGCGTTGCCTCTATCGCTGAAAATTCTGCCGATATTATGTGTGTGTGTATGGCCCGTGAGCATAAGCTGAATGCCCATATCAGCGTATTCTTTGCGGATATCCTTATAGTTACGGTGCATATCTCGTTTACCTATAAGCTCGTACATAGGTGACGGAGGAATTATGGGATGATGCGTCATCGCAACAATAAACTGACCGTTTTTGCGTGCATCTTCAGCCTGCTCCTTTACCCAGTCGAGAAATTCGCCTTCGATACCAATATCGTCATTGAGGGCGAAAAGCCTTACGTTATCCGGTAACTGTACAACAAAGCTCATATATTCTGGTTTACAGCAGATTGCTTCGTCTGCACCGAATTCACTGTAAAACTCAAACAGCTCTTCGCGTGAAAGACCGGGCATTTCTTCAATATTGTCACCGACATATTTTTTACACTTTTCTTTATAATCGTGTGTCGCGGTGATAACATATACCTTTTTGCCTTTAGCTTGAAGGTCGCGGAGCATCTCGCGGAATTCGATATGTGCTGCTTCTTCACCGTCGTTTGTAACGTCGCCTGCGATGAGTACAATGTCAGACGATTTGTCTGCAGAAATCTTCTCAAATGCAGCTTCAAGAACTTCGCGGCTGCCGCCAAGCAGTTTCTGGCTACGCATAAGCGCACTTTCATAAGCGCTGCCGCTTGTACCTGTATGCGGTGAATAGTAGTGAGTGTCTGTTATTACGGTTAATTTGAGTGACATTGATTAATCAATCCTCTTCAGCTTTAATTCTGTATATTTTTACAGAGTGCGGTGCAATTGTATCTGAAATAACATCTTCTGTTGAGAATTCATCACCGCTCCAGAGTTCCTTACAATCATATTTATCTGCTTCGGGCAGGTTACAGTATTCTTTGGAAAGAAGCTCTCTGATGCTTACTGATTCGCTTGCTTCATCGCCGAATTTGTTGAAGAAGCATACTGCGATTTCGCCATCCTCAAGCGGTTTTACAAGCACATCGACCTTGATGTTGGATTTGTGTCTGCGGCACTGTATGCCGAGCTTGTCCTGGTCTATGGCAATAAGCTCTTTATTTGTAAGTATCTGAAGTACGGCATCGTCTGATTTTACTTCACCGTCTTCATCAATGAAGCGGCGAATATCGTTGCCGAGAATCAGGGGAGCTGCCATCATGCACCAAAGCGTGAAGTGTGCACGGTTTTCATCCATGGAGAGGTTACCGTTGCCGACTTCAAGCATATCAGGGTCGTTCCAACCGCCGGGACCTGCGTGTTTGGCAAGGCGTACATTCTGCTCGTAAATTGCAACAATCGATGCCCAGTTTGCGGAAATATCAAGTGTTGTTCTCCAGAGATTACCTGCTTGTCTTCCCCAGTTCCAGGGTCTGTTAAAGCCCCATTCGCAGATTGAATAACAGATCGGCTTTTCTTCCGTGTTGTTTTTCTTGGCATATTCTTTTGTTGCTTTTTTCAGCTCTTCACCCATTCTGATATATTGGCAGGCAGCTGCATCCATTCTGGAAGCAAAAGGATTATAGAATCTGATGGTATTGATACCTTTTTTCAGTTTTATATTAAGCTGAAGTCTGCCGTCGGAGGTAGCACCTCTTGTCGGTGCGGCATAAAGGTCATATTCGTCTTTGCCGTTTACAACTACACGTGCGTATTTGTAGAACTGACCTTTTTTACGTATAACTACTGTAAGCACGTAAGTAGCGTCTTCATCTACCTCAATAGTGCTGAAAGTAGCAGAGCCGATATTTGAGCTTAAACCGACTATGTACTTGTTGCTGTGCTTCGGATCGGAATCAAGTCTTGCATGCCCATCAAGCTCTGCGCATTCTGCACCGAGTGTAGTGATTTCGCTGCCGTCGCAAGTGCTTATAATAATGCTGTCGATAAAAGGTGCGGATGTCGGAATGGGCTTGTTGTGGCAGAAGTCATATTTAAAATATTCGATACCCCATTCGGCAAATGTTGCGGCATCAACAGCTTCGTGTCCGAGTGAAGCAGGGAGGTCTTCACAGGTGTGCGTGCCGTTTGAAGAATAGATACCAACCTTGAGACCCAACTTATTTATATCATCAACAAGCGGCTTGATACCGCGGGGAAAAGCTTCGTAGTCGGCAACAAATCTGCCGTTTGCATCACGTTCGGAAGACTGCCAGCAGTCATCGAGATTAACATACTGATATCCTGCATCTGCAAGGCCGCTTTTAGCCATTGCTTCGGCGATCTGCAGTATAAGTTCTTCGCTGATTTTATTGCGGAATGTGTTCCAACTCGACCAACCCATAGGCGGTGTGAGAGCAACGCCGTTGTTGTATGAAGCGTTGCTTTTAACTGTAACTTTCGCAGCGTTTGTAGTTCTGGTTGCAATAGCTGCAGCTGTTTGCTGTGCAGCCTGAAGAAAACTTTTTATCATAACAGTTTACCTCCAAAAAAATATATAAACTAATGATATCAAATAAATTTCATTAAATCAATAAAAATATTTTAATAATAAATAACCGATCCTCGTAAGAATCGGTTATTTTGTCAATTGTTCTTATCGCTTATTTTTTTTCTTATCAGCAGACTTGAGAGTTTATGTGCATCAAACGGGATAAGAGGGTAGAGGTAACATCTTCCTGTTATTGTCGGATTAAAAGATATAAGCAGTATTATAATCAGCATTCCTGCGATGAATCCCCATAAGTTGAACAGAGCAATCAGCACAGTCAGCATCATTCTGCATAATTTAAATGCGTACCCTAATTCGTAACTCGGCTGTGTGAAATTTGTGATTCCTACAAACGCCATATAGAGTACGACTTCAGGAGATAACCAACCTGACTGTACTGCAAATTCACCAAGTACAAGTGCACCGACGACACTTAGCGAATTGCTCAAAGCTGACGGTGTGTTAAGCGATGCAAGTTTAAGTGCATCTATGATTATTTCTACAATCAGCAGTTGTGCAAAAGGCGGAATAAGATAATCATCCTGGATTTTGATAAATTCAAGCCATCCCGGTATGAATTCTTCATTCTGTATTAACAGTAACCATATTGGCGTCAGTAGTAAAGTCAGAGCAAAAATCAGCATACGTACTATGCGAAGATATGTGCCGATAAGCGGAGGAAAATAGTAATCGTTTGAATCTTGAAGAAAATCAAAAATACCTGTAGGTATAATCATCGCTGATGGCGAATTATCGACAATAATTATTATATTTCCTTCGTTGATGCTTGCTGCAGCCGCATCGGGTCTTTCTGTATATCTAACTTTGGGAAATGGATTGAAATGTTGTTTTGTAAGCAAGCATTCTGCCAACGTAGCCTGACCCATAGTGAGATTTTTTACATTGATATTTTTGATTCTTTTGCGTATTGATTCAAGTGCTTTTTTGTCAGCTTTATCATTGAGGTAGCAGATAACCGTATCGGTGCGAGAAGATGAACCGATGCTGATATATTCAACTGTCAACTCAGGGTTTCTCATACGTCTGCGAATCAATGCTGTGTTGAAAATAAGAGTTTCGGTAAATCCGTCGTGAGCACCTCTGAGAACCTTGTCGTTTTCAGGCTCACCGACACTTCGTGCAGGGTAAGTTCTTGCATCAATGATTATTGCTTGTTCGTATCCTTCGATAAAAATACATAACGCACCCGATAAAACGAAAGTTTTTACTGTCTGTATATCTCCGCTTACATCTGTTTCAATATAGCTTACGAATCGGTTTACAAAATCTCTTGCGTTTTTTACAGGATTTACCTTATCAGTTGTAAGCGCCTGCATGCCTTGTATTACTTTTACCATCGAGTCATCTTTTACCAGACCGTCGATATAATAAAGCTTAGCTCTTTTTTCAGCAAAAACAAAACTTCTGCAAACAATATCAAAGCTTGCGTCTACACGTAATTCTTTATCAATCAGTTTAATGTTTTCTTCGTAGTTTTTTGAAAAATCCTGCACAGATAATCACTTCCCGTAAATGTTTACGGTAGTTTCTGTTGTTTTTTAAAATTTATACATTATCTGCTATCGTTATACAGATTAACAATTGCATTCCAAGTCAGCGGGCCGACTGCACCGCTTGGATTTTGTCCTACAAGACGCTGTATTGCCCGTACGGCATTTTGCGTTGCTGTGCCAAATACACCGTCGACAGTTACAGCTGGTATTGATGAGTTATTACTGGCAATTGTATTTATGAATGTTTGCAATTGTTCGACAACTTTTCCTGTTGCACCGGTAGTAATGTAATATCCGGGATACAGCAAAGATGAATAGCTCGCATATTCGCTCGGTAAAGCGCGTAAAACGGCATCATACTCGTCTTGTAAGCGATACCACGTTTGTCTGCCGACAATGCCGTCTTGCGGCAGACCGAATTGTCTTTGAAAAGCTAAAACGGCGTTTCTTGTTTCTTCTCCGAAAATACCGTCGATTGATATATCGGGAAGTGTATCGTAAAAAAATCCGAGGAAATCAAGGTAATACTGAAGTGTTGAAACATCAGTGCCGCTGTCACCGATTTGCAGTACATTACGGAAAAGACGCTGTGCCTCGGTTATGGTAATGCCTTCAGAATACAGCTCTGACAGGCTTTTTACACCGTTGTAAATCTGTTTGATTTTATACCAGGTTGCTTTGCCGACTCTACCGTCAGGCGTGAGGTTGAATATTCTTTGGAATTGTTGTACGGCACGTCGTGTGGCTTCGTCGAAAATGCCGTTTGTTTCGGGGATTTTAGGTATTGAAGGATAATTTGCGGCAATGCGGTTAAGCTGTCGCTGAATTGTCCTGACATCTTCTCCCGAGTCACCTAAATCAATTATAACACCAGGGAATGAAGGCGTGTTTGCTCCGACAGGTGCGTCTTTTACTATGTTGATATCGTCGCCATAGTAATACTGAAGTATTTCATAAGGCGTATTGCCTCTGTTTGCAAGAGTTACTGTACCCCATTGTGATAATCCGTTGCACTGTACCGTTGTGCCGTTACAGTAGGCTGTGAAATAAGGCTGTATCTGATTTCCTTTTGTAACATAGTCGTTGAATATTTCATCAACTATAAGACTGATGTTTTCAAATATCTCTCTGTTATTAATGAACTTCTGGTCAAATTGAGTTGAGGAAGTTATATCAAAATCGTATCCTTTACTTCTGTAAAATTCCGTGTAATATCTGTTGAGTGCGAATGAAATGATTGCATATATATTGGCTCTTATGGCACTTTCAGGCCATGTCGGGTAAATTTCGCTTGAGGCCACATTTTTTATATAGTCTGTAAAGCTGACTGTTACGTTGCGTGCATCTGAGCTCGGTGCGCCAAGATGCACGGTAATTGTGTCAGGAACTATTGGTGTTGCCACGCGGTTTCCTCCTTAAAGATTCGGTGCATCTTCATACACATCCTCATATACGGCAGGTCTGCTTAACGGTTGCATTGCTACAGGCTGAAGCGATTCGATTGATTCAAAGATTGGCACATTGTGAAAAGTTATAGGTGAAAATTGAGGGTGTGTTACTTTTACCGTATATGTGGCATAAGGAATTGCTTCGCCGGGTGTCAATGAAAGGGCTTTACTTTTGGTCGGCAGAATTATTCCGTCGGCAACTCCGTCGATATCAGTATAATCTTCAACGAAAGTATATGTGCCTTCGTCAAATTCTTTCTCTACCAGTATTCGTGCATTCTGAATCGGGAATACCTGAGTTGATGCATAGGCTTGCACACGCAGTTTTCCTGATTTTGGATTTTGCGCAATAAAATCGACATAGTTTTTATATGTCTGTGATTCTGGCGATGTCTGTTCTCCCGGGCGTTGAGGGACTGTGTTTACCGGAGTCAATTCGCCAATTTCTTCATCGCCCGAATATTCTATCGGCATCGGTCTGTTGCTTACATAGCGTTTGTCATATTTTATCGCTTTTTCATTATTATCTTCTTTTATCTCAGCAATTTTGAATCCGTTATCGTTTTCAATATAAAGAGTGCCGTTTTTCTTGGCGTATTTTAATAATTCACGCTTATAATCCTCAATGCGTTTATCAAAACTATCCATAGTATCACTCCTGTTTTTTGTGCTGTAACATTATATGCCGAAACTTTGTTTTTTGTTAACATCATTAAGTTTAATATAAGTGTTGTAATTTTATTAAATTTTTTGAAATACCTTTAATATTAATTAAATATGTGTTATAATCCAATATGTATAAATATATTCAAAATATATGCGGAGGTAATTTATGAAGATATTAATGGTTGGTTCAGGCGGTCGTGAGCATGCTCTTATAAAGAAATTACTCGAAAGCGATAGGGTAGACAGTGTTATTTGTGCACCCGGTAACGGCGGTATTTCATGTGATGCGGAGTGCTTTGCGGTCAGTGTTATGGATATTGATGGTATGATTGCACTTGCAGAAGAGCAGGGTGTTGATATGGTCTTTGTTGCACCTGATGATCCGCTTGCTGCAGGTATGGTCGATGCTTTTGAAGCAAAGGGTATCAAGGCTTTTGGTCCTTCTGCACTTGCTGCAAGAATTGAAAGCAGTAAAGTTTTTTCAAAAAATCTTATGAAAAAGTACAATATTCCTACCGCTGCTTATGAAGTTTTTTCCGATTCTCAGGCTGCGATTGACTATATTGACTCCTGCGGTAAATTTCCTGTTGTTATCAAGGCTGACGGCCTTGCACTCGGTAAGGGTGTAATTATCGCAGAAGACTTTGAATCTGCTAAAGATGCAGTAAAATCAATTATGGAAGATAAAGTTTTCGGTGCTTCGGGCAACAACATTGTTGTGGAAGAATTTCTTACAGGCCCTGAGGTTTCCGTACTTGCTTTTACGGACGGTAAGACTCTTGTGCCTATGGTTTCTTCGATGGATCACAAACGTGCTCTTGACGGTGATAAAGGTCTTAACACAGGCGGTATGGGTACTGTTGCTCCGAATCCGTACTATACCAAGGATATTGCAGAAGTTTGTATGGATACAATCTTTATGCCTACAGTCAAGGCTATGTGCAGCGAAGGCTGTCCTTTCAAAGGCTGCTTATACTTTGGCCTTATGTTGACACCTGACGGACCCAAGGTTATTGAGTATAATTCACGCTTTGGCGATCCGGAGACTCAGGTTGTTCTGCCGTTGCTCGAAACACCGCTTGCTGATGTTATTGAGGCTGTTGCCGATGAAAACCTTGATAAAATTGACGTAGTATTTTCCGATGATTCATGTGCTTGCGTAATTATGGCTTCGGGTGGTTATCCGGGCTCATATGCAAAGGGTATTCAGATTGATGGCCTTGATAAAAAAGGTGCTGTTGACGGTGCTATAGTATATCACGCGGGTACAAAGCTTTCCGACGGAAAATTCCTTACAAACGGCGGTCGTGTGCTTGGTGTAACTGCAAGAGCTGAAAATCTGCCTGATGCTCTTGCAAAAGCATATGCAGCTACAGATAAGATTTATTTCGAGGGAGCTCATAAGCGAACAGATATAGGAAAAAGAGCACTTGATGCAATTAAATAATTAATTCACACAAAAGGGAGGAATCAGCTGTGAAAAACAAGAAAAAGCTGATTAAGATTATTGTTGCTCTGGTTTTGGTTGTTGCCATTGCAGGCGGTTGTGTTGCACTTGCATTAAAAAAGGCTAATGACAATAAGTTTCAAGCTGTAATTATGGAAGTAGGCACCTCGACTGTTACTCAATCTCTTTCAACTCAAGGTACTGTTGAATCACTTAACAGGGGAGAGTTTGAGATTTTTAATGGCGTCGTGGTAAAAGAAGTTTTTGTACATCTTGGTGATAAGGTACAGGAAGGTCAGTTGCTTGCTACTTTTGATCCTGCTTCATTTAATGTAATTCTCGCACAAAAACAGAGCGACTACGACACAGCTAAAATCAATTATCAGAATTCTGTTACCTCTGCTAATGAAGCCTCAACTAAATTAACTGTTGTTGAAGCACAGATTACAGAGCTTGAAAAAGAAATTGTAATTCTTACCGATGCTGCAGAAAAAGCAAAGGAAGAGGCTGCTGCCGATAACTCGACTCAGACAGAGAGTGATACCGATTGGACAAAAAATATTGATTTTGCTACTCTTTTAAAGCTTCTGGGTAATTCTTATACAGTTAATGATCTTATACCGCTGTTTACAAACAGTGGTGTTGACAGTAACACGATTAATACAATTATAAACAGCTTGAGTACAGGGTCTTCTTTTGATATTTCATCAATGTTCGGCACTTCATCAGCAGAGGCTCAGCTTATGAGTGCACAGTTGAGTCTTATGGCTCTTAAGGCGCAGAAAACAATACTTGAAACCCAAGCTCAGAATATTCTCGGCAATACCTATAAATCTCTTATGGATTCTGCTGAAGCCAGCCTTAATGCTGCTAAGCTTTCTGTAGAAAAACTTGCCGGCGGCTGGTACGCTGAGGGTACGGGTATTGTCAGCGAGCTGAATATCAGAGCCGGAGAAGCTTACTATTCTGCTCAAACTCCTGCTTCCGGTATGGATATGTCAACTCTTATGGGTATGATTTCCGGTAGCGGAAATGTCGATGTAGGTTCGCTTATTTCTTCTTTCACCTCATCGGTAAGCACTAAAAATATAGGTATTGCAATAGAGTATCACGATGGATTTGTTGCTTCTTTCTCATTGGGTAAGTATGATGTTCTTGATGTAAAAGTCGGTCAGAAGGCAAAGATAACATCACTTGGTCACGAGCTTGAAGGTGAGGTTATTTATATCAGCCCTGTTGCTTCAGGTAACTCTGATTTTAATATCAGTTCAATGCTCGGTTCTTTAAGCGGTACTGCTTCAAGCGGTTCAAATTCAATTCCTGCTCAGATTATTATCAAAAATCCCGATGAAAGCATAATTGTCGGTATTGATGTTGATATTGAAATTGAACTTGAAATTGTAAATAATGCGGTTATCGTTCCTATCGAAGCCGTTGAAACCGATGATACAGGCACATATGTTTATAAACTTAATGCCGATGGTGAGACAGTAACTCGTGTTCCGGTTCAACTTGGTATCGCAACCGATACTCATTACGAGGTTGTTTCCGGCTGTAATGCAGGCGAACAGATTGTACAAAACCCCGCAAATACACTTAAAGAAATTGCTGTTGAGGGTAAAAAGGTTGCGGTGACATATTCGTCGAGTGCCGCTGTATAATGTGAGGTGCGTGCATCTATGAATATAATAGAAAATATCCGTATTGCAATTTTCAGCATACGGACAAATCTTACGCGGTCGCTCCTCACGATGCTCGGAATTATCATAGGTGTTGCTTCTGTTATTGCAATTGTTACCGTCGGTAACGGTGGACGCGATTATATTGTTGGTATGATTGAATCGATGGGTTCAAATATGGTCAGCATAACTGTTGCAAATGACGTAGCAACAACTAATGATTATATAACTGACGGCGATATTCAGGCTATTAAAAGTCTTGAAAGTGTCGGAGTGGTTACCCCTTTAGCTTTTAATATGGCGATGTGCGAAAGCGACACTGAAAAAGGTACCGGTATGATAATGGCGGGCACAACAGACTTGCAACACATTTTGTCAGCAAAAATGCTATACGGCAGATTTTATAATGAAGCTGACTATGAAGCTTCCAGATATGTTGTTTGCATTGACAATATCAGTGCATATACTCTTTTCGGCAAAGAAAACTGTGTTGGTGAAAAGTTGAATATAACTTACAACGGTAATACGGTTGCTTTTAAAATTATCGGTGTTGGCGACAGTACCACAATGACAGATATGGATGTTGAATCTATGGCTTCGATGATGGAGTCTTCCAGCGCTATGGGTACAATGGTCAGTGTTATGATGCCGTCATCTACTTATAACGAGTTCTTTGCTCAGAACGGTAAGTATCAGATGGTTTATCTTACTGCTAATGATGACAGGTTTCTTGACAGTGCGGGTGCTTCTGCCGTAAATGTGCTTGAAGCAAGGCACTCAAATGCCGGCCGTGATGTTTATAAAGTCAGTAATATGGCAACATATATTGAGCTTATTAACACTGTTATCAATGTATTTACTGCATTTATCGCAGCGGTTGGTGCAATTTCGCTTGTGGTTGGCGGAATCGGTGTTATGAACATTATGCTTGTTTCCGTTACTGAGCGTACACGCGAGATAGGTATACGAAAAGCTCTCGGTGCCAAGACATCGAATATTATGTTCCAATTCCTTACTGAGTCGGTAATACTATGCTGTATAGGCGGTTTTATAGGTTTGGCATTAGGAATAGGCGGTGCTTTGGCGGTTGCAGCTTATGTCAATGTACCAATTGAGGTTGAGTTTACAACTATTCTTCTTGCAGTAGGATTCTCAAGTGCAATCGGTATCTTCTTCGGTATCTATCCTGCACGCAGGGCAGCCAAAATGCTTCCTATCGATGCTTTGCGTCGCGATTAATAATCAATATTCAAAAAAAGCCCCGATGCGTGAGCATCGGGGCTTTAGAGTTATAAACCGATTAATATGTGAAGTTTGTATAAGTTACGTGAGATGTACCTGTTGCTGTACCTTTACCGATACCGACATCAAGATCAACGCTGATATCGTATGTAATTACCAGCTTAACAATATGACCGGTTGATGCATCGATAGCTGCAGTGATCTTAGCATTTGAGTAGCTTTCGTTGATCTTTGCACCAGAGAATGTGCTGCCGATTGCAGAGTAGATAACTGCTGCAGTCTTGTGGTCATAGTAGCTCTTGTCTTCGTCACCAACACAGATACCGCACTTGTCGATAGGAGCGTTTGTTACCTTGCTGTTCTTGTTAGCAGTGCTGTTACCGCCTTTAACGTTGATAACAACTGCGTACTTGTTACCGCTGAGCTGGCATGTTGCGGATGTTACATCTGCAGCAGAGAGTGTGCTCTTGCGGAGATAGTGGTGCTGAACATCGGGTTCCCATTTGCCTTTTTCAACATTCATTATATATTTGTTTTCTGCACCGATACCCATAAATGAGTATACGAGATCGCCGAATGTGTTGATAAGAGCACCGGCATCAAGCTTTTCGTTGTCTACCCAACGCTGCTTGTCAAAGCCTGCTTTTGCATCGTAAGCTGAGTTGATAGCTTTGTTATAAAGAGCAATGATTTCAGCTGTTGTGGTCGGAGCAATGGGAGCAGCAGGTGCTGTAGGAGCAGCAGTTGTTGCATTGGGGTCTGTTGTTGCATCAGGGTCTGTTGTTGCAGGAACAGTTGTTTCAATCGGAGCTGTAGGAGCAAGGGTCTCTACAATTGTTTCACCGTTTGCATCTGTGGGAACAGGATCGCCGAAGATATCTGTTTCAACAGGTTTGCCGTCCGGTTTTGTGGGAACAATTTCACCGAATTCGTTAGTAACTGGGGCCTCTGTGGTGGGTGCGTCGTCGCCTTTGCCGCAAGCTGCAAAGCTGAGAAGCATTGCAACTGCAAGAAGAAGTGCTACAAGTTTTTTCATTGTTTTTTCTCCTTTCGGTATTAAATGCTTTTACAATATAGCTTTATTTTATGTAATATAAAACTTAAAGCAATATCGTTTGTGCATAGTAGCTATAATTATACAATAACTTTTTGTATTTTTCAAGTATTGACATAAATATTATAAAAAGATATAATATTTTGCATTTTGGGTCCGTAGCTCAGCAGGGAGAGCGTTCGGTTCGCAACCGAAAGGCCGAGAGTTCGATCCTCTCCGGATCCACCAACAGTCGGTTATACGTAGCTGTTTAATTATATGTTATGTATTAAAAAGGTATTTAAAGTTTTAGCACATATAACAAAATACACGAGTTGTGTTTATTTAAATTGATAATTGAATATTCTGATAATTGTGGTATGATATTTATGGAAACTTTTGTAAATATGAAAGGGAATTATTATGGCAAAATATTTAATTGTTAATGCAGACGATTACGGAATGTGCAAAGCAGCTAACGAAGCTGTGCATGAACTTTTTGAAGGCGGATGGCTTAAATCGGCAACTGTTATGATGCCTTGTCCTGCTGCTGAAGAAGCAGTAAAGTTTTCTATTGCTCACCCTGAATATGCAATAGGCGTGCATCTTACTATGACAAGCGAATGGGGCAAATACCGCTGGAAGCCTCTTACCGACGGTAAGACTCTTCTTGATGAAGAAGGATTTATGTGGCACGAGAGTGACCAGGTTGAGAAGAATGCATCTTATGAAGATCTTGAAAAAGAAATTCGTGCACAGATAGATCTTGCACACAAAATGGGTATGAAACCCTCTCACACTGATAACCATATGGGTTCGCTTTACGGCCATTACACAGGTCGACTCGGTCTTGCCAAGATGACTCTTCGTATCTGCGGTGAGTACGGTTATGCATATCGTCTTTATACCAAGCACGATAAGCGTATCTGTCCTAAAGGTACACCTTATTTTCTCTATGCCGCAATCACGGTTCTTTCAAAGAAATGGGGCAAAAAGTATAATGTTGTTATTCCGGATTATCTTCTTTTCCCGGATTGGAATGACGAAATGCGCGTAAGCTATGAGGTTTACAGAGATACTATACTTAAAATCTGGACAGATATCCCTGAAGGCGAAGTTACCGAGACTTTTGTTCATCCGTCTGTTGAAACAGATGAGCTCAAAGGTATTACCGGAAGGTGGCAGGACAGAGTATGGGAGTATCAGCTTATGAAAGACCCGTATGTCCATGAGTATCTCAAAGAGCATGGTGTTGAGCTTATCAGCTACCGCGAGCTTATCAAAATGAAGGGCGGCAAAGTTCGCTGAATAGTCTTTTATCCGACTTCACCTATGGTGTAAGTCGGATTTTTTGATTTCGACAAAAAGTGAGCATTTGCGAGGAAAACAGAGCATTTGCGAGCTATAGCGAGTATTTCAAAATTTATGTCTTGATTAGGCTGAAAAAATGTTAAAAATATTAAAAAAATTGTTGACATTTAAGGAATTTAGCACTATATTTGTAATCGTTATAATATATAAAGAGAGGGGTTGCATAATTGGAAAATAATGTAATTATCGACCTTAAAAATATTTCCGTGTCTTTTGATGGTGAGCCTATCCTCAAAGATCTTAATCTTTATATCCGTGATAAGGAATTTATTACATTCCTCGGTCCTTCCGGTTGCGGTAAAACAACAACACTTCGTGTTATTGCAGGCTTTATTGAACCTGACAGCGGTGATGTTATATTTGATAATAAACGCATAAATGATGTTCCTCCTCACAAAAGGCAGGTTAACACCATTTTTCAGCGTTATGCTCTTTTTCCTCATCTTAATGTATATGAAAATATTGCCTTTGGTTTAAGGCTTAAAAAGGTAAGCAATAAGGAAATCAAACAGACGGTTACCGATATGCTTGCCCTTGTAAATCTGCGCGGTTTTGAAAAGCGTAATATTCAGTCTCTTTCGGGCGGTCAGCAGCAGCGTGTTGCAATTGCACGTGCTCTTGCCGTAAAGCCTCGAGTTCTTCTTCTTGACGAGCCTCTCGGCGCACTCGACCTCAAGCTTCGTAAGGATATGCAGAATGAGCTCAAAAATATTCAACAGCGTTTGGGTATTACATTTATTTATGTTACTCACGATCAGGAAGAAGCGCTGTCTATGTCCGATACAATTGTTGTAATGGATAGTGGTGTTATTCAGCAGATAGGTACTCCGCTCGATATTTATAACGAGCCCAAAAATGCTTTCGTTGCCGACTTTATCGGTGAGAGTAATATCATTGATGGTGTTATGCGTGAGGATTTTCAGGTGGATTTTTCGGGTCACAGATTTGAGTGCCTCGATAAAGGCTTCGCACCCAATGAAAAAGTCGATGTTGTTGTTCGTCCTGAAGATGTCGACGTTGTCGAAGTCGAAAAAGGTATGGTAAAAGGTGAGGTCACATCTGTTACTTTTAAAGGTGTTCATTTTGAAACCATTGTTGATATCGGCGGTTTCAAGTGGATGATTCAGTCAACCGATTACCATGAGGTAGGCAAAAAAATCGGATTGTTTATCGAGCCGGATGCAATCCATATTATGAAAAAGAGTGAATATTCAGGCCTTTACGGCGATTACAGCTCGTTCAGTGAGGAGTTTGATGAGCTTTCCGACCCCGAGGAGGTGGAGGAAGAATGAGCAGCCGTTCATTAAAAGCAAAGCTTGTTGCTTCTCCGTACATCGTTTGGTCGGCTATTTTTATAATCGCTCCGCTTATTTTTGTTGCTTATTATGCTTTTACCGACTCAAGCGGTGCATTTACTCTTTCAAATATCTCGGAACTCAGCAAGTATACCACAACATTCCTGAGATCTATCTGGTTCGGCATTGTTGCGACGATTATTTGCCTTATTATTGCTTTTCCGCTTGCTTATTTTATTTCGCAAAAAACTGAAAAAGTCCAGCGTACACTTGTATTGCTTGTTATGCTTCCTATGTGGATGAGCTTTCTTATACGCACATATTCTTGGATGGCTTTGCTTCAGGATACGGGTATCATAAATTCATTTTTGGTTAAGCTCGGATTGGAACCGGTGCATATGATCAATACCGAGAGTGCCGTAATTCTCGGTATGGTTTACAATTTTTTGCCTTTTATGATAACACCTATTTATTCTGTTATGGCTAAGCTTGATCGCAGTATGATTGAAGCTTGTCAGGATTTGGGCGGTAATCGACTTACTGTAATAAGGCGTTGTATAATTCCTATGAGTATGCCGGGTGTTGTTTCCGGTATTACAATGGTATTTGTTCCGTCTGTCAGTACTTTTTATATTTCACAAAAACTGGGCGGCGGTTCTTTTGATCTTATCGGTGATGTTATTGAACGCCAGTTCCAGCAGTCATATAATTACAATCTCGGTGCAGCTATTTCTTTTGTGCTTATGATACTTATCCTTATTTGTATGGCGGTAATGAACCGCTTTACAGGTGATGAGGAGATGGCGATATGAAATTAGCATCAAAAATTTATATATTTCTTGTTTTCGCTTTTCTTTATGCACCGATTTTTATTCTGATTCTTTTTTCTTTCAATTCTACAAGCAGCACCAGTGTTTTTTCGGGCTTTTCTCTTGAATGGTATAAATCTATTCTTGAAGATGAATCTACTCTCAAAGCTCTTTCAAATACTGTTGTCCTTGCGGTTTGCTCATCATTGATTGCAACCGTTATCGGTACAGCATCCGCTGTCGGTATAGACCGATTTAAAAAAGGTCCTGCTCGTTCGGGTATTATGGCGGTTACCAATATTCCCATGATGAACCCCGAAATTGTAACAGGTATTTCTATGATGCTGCTGTTTGTTTTTGTAGGCAGACTTGTTAAGACTGATTCGGTTCTCGGTTTCGGTACATTGTTGATTGCTCATGTTACATTTAGTTTGCCGTATGTAATACTTAACGTTCTGCCCAAGCTCCGACAGACTGACCGCAACCTTGCGGAAGCGGCTCAGGATCTCGGCTGTAAACCCGTTCAGGCATTTTTTAAAGTTGTTCTGCCGTCAATTATGCCGGGTATTCTTACCGGTATGATTATGTCTTTTACACTTTCGCTTGACGATTTCATTATCAGCTATTTTACAAGCGGCCCCGGTTTTCAGACGCTTCCGATTGCGATTTTCTCAATGACTAAAAAGCGTGTCAAACCGGATATGTACGCTCTTTCCGCTCTCGTTTTTGTGAGCATTCTTGTTCTCCTTATCCTTTACAATATTGCACAATCCAAGAGTGAGGATAAAAGCAAGAAAAAGAAATGATTAACCGTAAGGGGGAATTGTTTTGAAGAAAATTCCGGCGATGCTTTTGGCGTTGCTTGTTGTTGCTTTTTCAGCTTTAAGTGCTTCTGCGGCAACAACTGATGAGATACAAGCACTCAGAGGTACAACACTTTATGTGTATAACTGGGGTGAATATATTTCCGACGGTGCCGATGGTACGCTTGATGTCAATAAGGCTTTTGAAGAAAAGTACGGTATAGAGGTCGTTTACGATACCTTTGATAATAATGAAACGATGTACTCAAAGATAAAGAGTGGCGGTGTTTCTTATGATGTTGTTATTCCGTCTGAATATATGATTCAGAGAATGATAGCTGAAGGCATGCTCGAAAAGCTTGATTACTCAAATATACCGAACTTTGAAGAGTACATTCCCGAAAAGTACCGCAACCCTTTGTATGACCCAAAGAATGAATATTCCGTACCGTATACTGTCGGTATGGTAGGTCTTATTTATAATTCTTCTATGGTTGAAAGTGTACCGGATAGTTGGGCAGCTTTGTGGGATAAGCAGTATAAGGGCAAGATTCTGATGTTTAATAATCCTCGCGATGCTTTCGGTATTGCGCAGAATCTTCTTGGTATGGATTATAATACTGAGTCTGTTATGGCTTGGAAAGTTGCTGCTGAGTTGTTAAAAGAACAAAAGCAGGTAGCTCCCGTATATGTCAATGATGAAATATTTCTTAAGATGGAATCCAGTGAATCTGCGCTTGGTGCTTATTATGCCGGCGATTTTCTTACGATGAAGGATAATAATCCTGATCTTGAATTCGTATACCCTAAAGAGGGTACCAACTATTTTGTTGATGCTCTTTGTGTATTAAAAGGATCACAGAATAAACTTGCTGCGGAGCTTTATATTAATTTCTTGCTTGAGCCCGATGTCGCTCTTGCAAATGCTGAATATATCTGCTATGCAAGTCCGCACAGCGGAGTGTATACAAACCCCGATTATATTTATTACGGTAACGAAATTCTTTATCCTGAAGAAGGCAAGTTCAAGACGCAAAGTTATCTTAATCTTAATCCGGAAACCCTTGCACTTATGAGCTCATTGTGGGACGATGTAAAGAATTATAATACCGATCAAGGCGGAAGTAACTACGATTTCTTCTTCGGTGAAGGTTCTCTCGGAGCCTCGAATTCATCAGGTGCTCTTACAGCTGAAGGTTTGAGGTATCTGATTTATATTCTTGTATTTGCTGCAATTTGTGTTGCTTATGTCGTTTTCAGATATATAAGGAAGAAAATCCGCGAAAATGCAAAACCTGGTAGGCAGAATAGCTTAAAATGAGCTATTTTCACGCAAAATTCACAAAAACGCTAAAAAAACAGGTTGTATTGAACAATTAAATATGTTAAAATAAGGATGTTGTTAATCAACATCCTTATTCTTTTGTGAGGTGAATAATTATGAAGTATACGCTTAACAAAACCAATTATCGTGATTTTGATGTTATGGAGCTTGGCAAGCGCGAGGGAAGAGCATATTTTATTCCCTATACCGAGAAGGCAAAGCTTGATTCTGTTGATATTTCAGCAGAGCGTTATTCAAGTGACCTTGTAAGAGTGCTTTCAGGTGAGTGGGAATTCAAATATTTCGCACACCTTGCCGATGTGCCTTATGATTTTGATTCTTCTGAAGTCGAATTTGATAAGGTTAATGTTCCTTCAACATGGCAGAGAACAGGTTACGAGCCGCCCGTTTACCTTAACTGTCCTTATGAAATTGAAACTAAGCCCCCGATGCTTCCTGAAGATATGTCAGCGGGTATCTATCGTAAAACTTTTAATATCGAGGATACCGATAAGGTTTACCTTATAAATTTCCTTGGTGTAATTCCCTGTATAGACCTTTATCTCAACGGTGAGTTTGTCGGTTACAGCGAAGGTGCACACAATACAGCTGAGTTTGATATATCTTCTTTTGTTAAGGAAGGTGAAAATGAGCTTATTGCTGTTATTCATAAGTGGAGCAACGGTACTTTTCTTGAGTGTCAGGATATGTTCCGCGAAAACGGTATTTTCCGTGATGTTCTTCTTTACGAACTTCCCCAAACTTATATTAATGATTATTTCCTTAAAACAACAAAGGGTACTAACGGCTATACTGTAAGTGCTGATATTGCCGTTTCGGGTGATGTTTCTGACTATACTGTTGAAATATATGCTGTTGATAACGACGGAAATACTGTTTTCAGTTCTGAAGCTGCGGCAAATGTACCGATGACTTTCCGAAATCTTGATGTTATTGAGTGGAATGCTGAAATACCGACACTTTATACTGCATATATCACACTTAAAAAGAACGGTGAGGCTGTTCAGGTTGTTCGTTCTTATATCGGCTTCAAAAATATCAGAATTAATAAGAACATTTTTTATTTCAATGGCGAAAAAATCAAGTTCAAGGGCGTTAACCACCATGACACTAACCCGAAAACAGGTTATGTTATGACTTTTGAGGATATTAAGAAGGATCTCGAATTGATGAAGAAATTCAATGTAAACGCAATTCGAACCTCACATTATCCGCCTGATCCGCATCTGCTTATGCTTGCCGATCATTTAGGCTTTTATGTTGTTGACGAGGCTGACATTGAAACTCACGGTTGCGGTTGCTCTCCTCATAATAAAATTAATCTTATCAGTAATGACCTCAAGTGGGCACCCAGATATATTGACCGTGTTATGAGAATGTATTACCGTGACAGAAACCATCCTTGTGTTACAATGTGGTCACTCGGTAACGAAGCCGGCGGTATCAAATGTCATGATGCCTGCTATGATGTTCTTCACAAGATTGCACCCGAGATTCCTGTTCATTATGAAGGTGCTTCTCGTTCACCAAGACTTGGTTATGATGTTATCTCTGAAATGTATACATGGAATGGTGATATGCAGAAGGTTGCTGAGGGAACAAGAGGTAAACTTTATCGCCAGAAGCCTTTCTTCCTTTGTGAATACAGCCATGCTATGGGTGTAGGTCCCGGTTCACTTGAGGATTATTGGAAGCTTTTCTATGCTTATGATAACCTTATGGGCGGTTGTATCTGGGAATGGGCTGACCATGCTGTTTACCACGAAGACGGCCCGTATAAATATACCTACGGCGGTGACCACGGCGAGAGAAAGCACGATAATAACTTCTGCGTAGATGGTCTTATGTATCCGGATCGTACACCTCACACCGGTGCTCAGCAGATGCGTAATGTTTACCGTCCGCTTCGTGCAAGACACACCAGAGCCAACAGTTTTGCTTTCCTCAATACCAACAGATTCAGATCTTCCGGATATATTACTATCAAATGGACTGTTCTCAAAAACGGTGTTGTAATTAAGGGAGACGAACTTAATCCCGATATAGCTCCTAAGGCTGAGCGTGTATTCAGACTCGATCTTCCTAAAATTAATCAGGATTATGAGTATCATATCAACTTTGATTATTATGTCGGTGATGAAAAGATAGCAGGGGAGCAGATTGCGCTTAACGAGGTTTATACTAAGTTTATGCGTAAAAACTGCACCGATATCTCAATCAGCGATGAAGGCACAAAGCTTGTTGTTAAATTCAGCAACGGTAAAGCAGAGTTTGATTTTGAAACAGGTGATTTTGTAAATTATGAATTCAACGGCAAGAAGCTGTTTAATTCGTCACCTGTTGGCCCCAGAACATTTATGCCCAATATTTTCCGTGCAATGACTGATAATGATGCACCTGTTATCGGTAAGAAATGGGTTGCCAACGGATATGACAAGTATGTTTGTAAGCTTCAGGATATTAAATACAGCCTTGAATATAATGAGGTTGAAGTTGAAACTACATTTATGCTTATGAACGGCAATAAAAAGCTGTTTGAAATTGAACTTGAATATACAATCAAGGGTAACGGTACAGTTAAGGTTAAGGCTGAAATTGAACCTTGCAGATTCTTTGTTGAGGATGACCTTGCAAGATTCGGTGTTATGCTTGAACTGCCTCGCGAGTTTGAAAATATTGAGTATTTCGGTCTTGGCGAGTTTGAAAACCTTCCTGATTATAAGGCACAGTCAAGAGTGGGTATTTATACTACAACTGTTGATGAAATGCACGAACCTTATATCTATCCTCAGGATAACGGAAACAGAGGCGAAACACGTTGGATGAAGATAACTGATGCTGACGGTAACGGTATTCTCTTCTGTAACAGTAAAGGTAACTTCAGCTTCAGCGCACATCATTATACCCAGAAGCTCCTTAATGATGCAAAGCATCAGGAAGATCTTCACGATGAAGGTACAACAGTTGTTTCAATCGACGGTTATATCCGTGGTGCAGGTACTGCAAGCTGTGGTGAAGATACACTCAAGCCTTATCGCTTCAGTGCGAAGAACGGCCTTAAGTTCCGTTTCTCACTTCTTCCCATAAGTGAAGATTCGGCTGAATGATATGAAATTTGATAATGTTTTGATTGCAAGTGATTATGACGGAACTTTATATAACAGCGAAGGCATAATCACTTCGCAGGTTCGTGAAAAAATAGCATATTTTATTGCAAACGGCGGCAGATTTACCGTATCTACCGGCAGAAGCTATCAGGGCTTTCACGCATACGAAAAATCTTATATCAATGCACCGGTGCTCCTTGCCAACGGTGCATTGGCTTATGATTACGCAAGCGATAGCATAAGCTTTTTAAATCATGTAGGTGATGAGATTTTTGATGCTCTGCGTGATTTACATACTACTTTCCCGGATGCGTCGATAGAGATGTATTCTCTGTTTGATTCGTTTGTAATCAATAATTGTGATACGTCTTCTCGTCATTTTACTTCTCAGGGTATTACTTTTTCGGAGGTTAATGACCCGTCTGAGGCCAAAGCGCCTTGGCAGAAGGTTATGATTTTCTCTGAAAATCAGTCGCTTGAAATTCAGACGTTTCTTAAAAATGAGCATCCCGAGGTGCGTTATTTGCCGACAACAGGCAGATATATCGAGATTATGGGTAAAGGTGTCGATAAGGGTACCGGTTTACTTAAACTTGCCGATAAGCTCGGTATTCCGCACAACCGTACCTTTGCTGTAGGCGACGGATTCAATGATATTGAAATGCTTGTCGCTGCCGAGTGCGGTTTTGTGCCTTGCAACGGCAGCGCGGAAGCGCTCGCGGTTGCCGGTAGGGTAGTGCGCTCAAATGATGACGGTGCGGTTGCTCACGTTATAGAAATACTTGATGAAATATTTTGAATTTTGTTTTTTCTCTTGTAATATTGTATAGTTGTGTTATAATTAACTGAATAAAACTTTGGAGGTTGTTATGGAAAAAAAGTCTTTTTTGCATAAGCTCTTTGGTACAACTCCCGGTAAAGGTGTTCAGCCCAGAGAAGCTATTGCATACAGCGTAACAGGTATCGGTCAGAACTTTATCTGTTCAATTATCGGTTCATATATTACTGTCTTTATGACCGATGCTCTTCTTTTTGGTGCAGATGGTGTTATGGTCGGTACACTTCCCGGTGCAACTGCAGTTGCTGTTCTTATGCTTGCAACTCGTTTGTTTGACGCTTTTAATGACCCGATTATGGGTAGCATTGTTGATAAAACACGTACAAAGTGGGGTAAGTGCCGTCCTTATCTTAAGTGGATGGCTTTTCCGATAGCGGTTGCTACAATTCTTTGTTTCCTTCCTATTTATAACGCAAAGTCTATGATAACATTTGCGGCTATTTCGGTTATTTATGTTATTTGGTCTGTTGTATATACCGTTGCAGATGTTCCTTACTGGGGCCTTTCTACTTGCCTTACCAACGATACTACCGTGCGTGGTAATATCCTTACTGTTGCTCGTATGGCATGTACTGTCGGTGCAGGTATTGTTACAGTCGGTGTGCCTGTTATTACCGATGCTGTTACCAAGAAGTTCAGATATACCGATAGTGCGGATCATATCGCTAAGATTATGAAAGATTATGGTGTTGACGCAGAAGGTGCCAAGAATTTCGTCGGTACAGTTATGAAAGACAGCGTTAATAAAAACGCTGACACTCTCAAGTGGACATACTTTATTTGTGCAGTTGTATTTGTTGTAGCGGCACTTCCCATGTTCTTCTATGGCTTCAAGAACACTAAAGAGCGCTTTACAGCTGAAGGCGATGCACCTTCTTTTGGTCACAACATCAAGCTTCTCTTCAAGAACAAAGAGCTTCTTCTTGTTGTTCTTTCCGGTGTGCTTGGTGGTGCAAGAATGGTTTATTCTTACACCGGCGGTCTTTATTTTGCAAAGTATGTTCTTCAGAATGAAGGCCTTTACGGTATTATTACTCTTCTTGTTGTTCCCGGCGGTCTCGTTGCTTCGGTTCTTGTTCCCTGGATGTCCAAGAAGTTTACTAAGAAATGGTCTTATATAGTTGTTCATCTCTTCGGCGGTGTTGTAATGGCTGTTATGTATTTTGTCGGTTACGATGCACCCTGGAAGATAGTAGTATGTGCAGTCGGTCTTGTTCTCCTCGGCATTCCGCAGGGTGTTAACAACATCATTACCTATGCTATGATTGGTGATACTGTTGACTATCTCGAGTGGAAAACTGGAGAGAGAGGCGAGGGTATCTGCTTTGCTATGCAGACTCTTATTAATAAGATTGGTATGGCTGTAGGTGCTTTCATCGGTGTTATGTCTGTTTCTTTGGCAGGTATTGATACAGCTACAGGTGCTATTTCTCAGGCAGGTAAAGATAAACTCTGGGCTGTTCTTATTCTCTCAGGTGTTATCAGTATGTTTGCTTGTGCAATTCCGATGTTTTTCTACACAATCACAGAAAAACGTCAGCGTGAAATGGTTGCTGAAATCGAAGCACGTAAATTGCAAAAATAATCTCATGAATAAAAAAGCCGCAGGTTATCCTGCGGCTTTTTTACTGATTTATATTGAATTACATAAGGCTTCTGTAGAGAGCTTCGATTTCTTCTTCGCTGATGTCACGGGGATTACCGGGACGGCAAGCGTCTGCGTATGCGTCTGCTGCAAGTGCTTTTACATCTTCTTCTTTAACAACACCCTTAAGGCTTGTTACTATGCCGACGTCCTCAGCGAGCTGACGGACTGCTTCAACAGCTGCATTTCTTGCATCTTCAAGGCTCATTGCGTCAACACCGTCAACACCCATTGCCTTTGCAATATCGCGGTACTTTTCGCCTGTTGCAGGTGCGTTGAATGCCATAACAGCGGGAAGGAGAGTTGCGCAAGCCTTACCGTGAGGCATATCGTAGTAAGCGGAAAGTGTATGTGCCATTGAGTGGTCAACACCGAGACCAACGTTTGAGAAGCCCATACCTGCGATATACTGACCGAGTGCCATACCGTCGCGACCGTCTTTTTCGTTCTTAACAGCGCCGCGAAGGCTTCTTGCGATAACCTCAATGGCCTTGATATGGAACATATCGGAAAGCTCCCAGGCACCCTTTGTGATGTAGCCTTCGATTGCGTGTGTAAGAGCATCCATACCTGTTGCAGCTGTAAGGCCTGCAGGCATTGAAGCCATCATATCGGGGTCAACAATTGCAACTACGGGGATATCGTGTACGTCAACGCAAACGAACTTGCGCTTCTTTTCAACGTCAGTGATAACATAGTTGATTGTAACCTCAGCAGCTGTACCGGCTGTTGTAGCTACTGCGATAATAGGTGCACAGGGGTTCTTTGTGGGAGCAACGCCCTCAAGAGAACGAACATCCTCAGACTCAGGGTTAGTGATGATGATACCGATTGCCTTTGCTGTATCCATTGATGATCCGCCGCCAATAGCAACGATACAGTCAGCATCTGCAGCCTTGAATGCTGCAACGCCGTTCTGAACGTTTTCGATTGTGGGGTTGGGCTTGATATCGGAGAAAACAGTGTAGGGGATTTCTGCCTTGTCGAGAAGGTCAGTTACCTTTGCTGTAATGCCGAACTTGATGAGATCGGGGTCAGAAGCAACAAAAGCCTTTTTAAAGCCTCTTGCTTTGATTTCGTCGGGGATAGCGTTGATTGCACCCGCACCGTGGTAGGAAGTTTCGTTAAGTACAAACTTGTTCATTTTTATACACTCCTTAAGATTATTGTTGCTACAAATCAATCTAATGATTCATACACATACATTATACTTTTTTGTTGACTTTATTTCAAGATGCAATCCAATCAATTTTTTTGTTTTATTGGTTGATTAATGTTAAGGTTGAGGTTATAATTGTTATCAGCTATTTTAATTGAGGTACGATTATGATAAAAAATTTCAAGAGAACCAAGTTAGCTTGTTACACAGCTTACTTTACAATGTCATCTATTTTCAGCCTGCCGCCGTTGCTTTTTGCAACGCTTCAGGATATGTATGATATTTCTTATACATTACTCGGCTCGCTTGTTCTTACAAACTTCTGCACTCAGCTTCTTGTTGATTTGATTTTTACGGCCTTTTCAAAGCATTTCAATATCAAGCAAATAGTAAGGATTATGCCTCTGCTTACTTCAGCAGGATTGGTTATATATGCTATCCTGCCGAATCTTATGCCTGAGCGTGCTTATCTCGGTTTGTTGATTGGTACTGTGCTGTTTTCTGTGTCAGCAGGTCTTTCCGAGGTTTTGCTCAGCCCTGTAATTGCAGCTATACCATCGGACAATCCGCAGAAAGATATGAGCATGCTGCATTCTCTGTACGCCTTTGGTGTCTTCACCGTGGTTGTAATCAGCACATTGTTCCTCAAAATTTTTGGTGAAGTAAACTGGATGTATCTTGCTTTATTTTGGGCGGCATTACCTGTAATTGCGTCATTGATGTTTTTCTTGTCACCAATGCCTGATATGTCAGAAACTTCCGAAGCTGTAAGTACAAAAGGTACAAAGCGCCGCAGCGTCGGTATGGCACTGTGCGTAGCGTGTATTTTCTTTGGCAGCTGTGCGGAAAATGCGATGTCCAACTGGATTTCAAGCTATATGGAAAACGCACTGCATATCGATAAAGCGCTCGGTGACATACTCGGTATGGCTGTATTTGCGATCCTTCTCGGTCTTACAAGAATTACTTATGCAAAATACGGCAAAAACATAGCCAAAATGCTTCTTTTCGGTATGGTTGGTGCAACTGTCTGCTATCTTGTTGCAGGCATTTCTCTGAACGTTATTTTCGCTTTTGTCGCTTGTATACTTACAGGTATTTTCACGGCGATGCTCTGGCCCGGTACGCTTATAATGATGGAGGAAAATCTGCCCGGTATAGGTGTTGCCGCTTATGCACTTATGGCTGCAGGCGGCGACCTTGGTGCTTCGCTTGCACCGCAACTTTTAGGTATAGTTGTTGACAAGGTATCAGTAACACGAACAGCTGCAGATTTAAGTATAAAACTCAGCCTTACAACCGAACAGATAGGCCTTAAAGCAGGTATGCTTGTAACTGCAATCTTCCCGATAATCGGAACATTTATTGTTATATTTGCGATAAGATATTTTACAAAGACAAAGAAAGAATAACAGTAAAAAAGCGTTATTTGCTTCTTGCAAATAACGCTTTTTGATATCTATCGGCAATTATCAGTAAGACGTATAATAGGTAAATCGGCAACATCGCACTGACCGTGATAATATTCTTCCGACCCGATGTAATTTGTTGCAACAACTGTGCCGTCTGATTTCAAACCAACGGTATGGCTTCTGTTGGCTGAAACAGCAACTATATCTGTCCAGTGACCTACATCGCAGAAGCCGTCATAAAATACACTGTCTCCCAAAAAAATTGTAGCAATAACAGTACCGTCTGATCTAAGTCCTAAAGTATGGTTTTCACCTGCACAAACAGCTACAATATCTGTCCAATTTTCAACATTACACTGACCGTAATAATTAGCTCCTGCAGCTACGACTGTACCGTCAGCTTTAAGACCGACGCAATGACCTTGACCTGCGGAAATAGCTATAATATTTTCCCAATCATCAACATTGAATTGGCCGTTATCTTCGCCGCCGGCAAAGTTATCTTCTTTTATATATTTTGTGCTTATAACAGTGCCGTCAGCTTTTAATCCGAGGGTTTGACAGCCTCCGGCAGCAACGGCGATAATGTTCTCCCAATCTTCAATATCGCATTGACCGCGATAATCTCCTTCATAGTATGGAGTAGCAACAACAGTACCATCAGATTTCAATCCAACCGTGTGACGTGAACCGGCAGAAATTGATATTATGTTTTTCCAATCATCTACTTCACATTGACCCGCGTAGTCGACATTAGTATGAAGTTCAGCAATAACTGTGCCGTCTGCTTTCAAACCTACCGTATGGTTGTAACCTGCGTCTACGGCAACTATATCGTTAAAATTACTGACATCGTAACTTACGTCCATTGTAAATGTGTCATCGAATTTTACTCCATAACCTTCGCCTGCGATAACAACGGTACCGTCAGGCTTTAATGCTGCAGTGTGATACAAACCTGCTGCGATTGTATTTCTTGGTGCGATTTTAAAGCGGATTTCTTTAAGCTTTTCTTCAGAATCTTCATAATCACCAAGCTCCGTCAAAATCTCAATAGCTTCCAAAAATTCTTCTCTTTCAATGCATTCCAACGCTTCGCTATACATATCGGAGTTTGATTTTGAAGGAATAATAACGGTTGAAAAAACAATTGAAACAGCTGTAATAACCGCAATTACAGGTATACATATTGCAAGTAATATTTTGGTGAGTTTTTTTGTTTTTTCTTTTTGTTTATAATAAGTAATTTTAGTTGATTCATTTGCGGCAATGATAAAATCGGTAAGTTCTTTATCTCCGAAGGAAAGAATTTTACCGTAATTGGAGTTTCTTTCCAAGGGTTTGGAACAATTTATAAGCTCGTTTTTATCAGTAACTTTCATTTCTGCCATTATCTTGCCGAGGTAAGCTTCGGCATTTTTGGGTTCCATATCAAGAATTTTTTCGCAATATTCGTCGGCTTTTATCCAGTTTTTTTCCTCGAGAAATATATACATTCTTTCAAAAAGAGGGGATGTTCTTTCAGCAGGCATAGCGTTTTCCTCCTTACATCGTTATTTAAATATATCATAGCAATTAAAATTGAAACTTTCAAGTAAAAAGACTGCGATTTTAATCGCAGTCTTTTAGGATGGTGCGGGTAACAGGGGTCGAACCTGCACGCTTGTGGGCACAAGATCCTAAATCTTGCGTGTCTGCCAATTCCACCATACCCGCAAATATTAAGTTATAAAAATCCGTGTGATTTTTACAACTTGATATATTTTAACAGAAACATTATTAATAATCAAGTTAAAATCAAAACTAAAGTTAATAAATATATTATATTCTAAATATTGAAAATCACTTTACAACTTGTCCGGAAAATAATATAATGTTAATAAAGAATTTGAGCAAATTTATTATATAAAAGAAAGGATTAAATATTATGGAAAGATATCTTATTATCAACGCAGACGATTTCGGTATGTGCCGTGCGGCTAACTTCGGTGTTTTCGATCTTCTTAAGTCCGGCGGTATTACTTCTTCAACTATTATGGCTCCCTGCGGTTGGGCACCTGAGGCTGTTAAGTTTGCAAAAGAGCATCCCGAATTCGCTATCGGTGTTCACCTTACAACTACAAGCGAATGGGAAAACTACCGTTGGGGCCCCGTAAGCAGTACTCCTAACGCTTCTCTTCGTGATAAAGATGGTTATTTCTATCACGAGTGTGATGATTTCGAGAAGCACGCTGACCTTGAAGAAGTCAAGGCAGAGATGATTGCTCAGATTGAGAAGCTCAAGGCACTCGGCCTTAATCCTTCTCACATCGATAACCATATGGGTTCACTTTACGGTATTGCTACAGGTCGTTTTGAGCTTCTTGAGCTTATGATCGGTATTGCAGGTCAGTACAAGCTTCCGCTTCGTATGCCTATGAATTTCACAGATGCTCAGTTCAGCAACACAATGCTTGATGTTCAGGTTCCGCCTGAGCTTGTCAAGGGTCTTATCGATAAGGTTGTTGCTGCAGGTAAGGCTCTCGGCGTTGCAATGCCCGATTATCTTATGCCCGGTGACTGGTCAGGTCCTCAGGCTGAAAGCTATGAGAACTTCAGAGAATATATCTATGAAATGTACCGTGCTTTCCCCGAAGGAGTTATCGAAACATATATTCATCCTGCTTACGAAACTGATGAGCTTAAGGGTACAACAGGCTGTTGGGAACGTCGAGTATGGGAGTATAAGCTCTTCTCTGACCCGAAAACAAAGCAGCACATCGATTCTCTCGGCATAAAGCTTATCAACTACCGTGACCTTGCAAAAATGCGCGGTTGCTGATAAATCAGGTGATATTTATGTTTTCTGATCTTGTAAAAGCTACCCGCAGTTTTCGCAATTTTGACCCGACTTACCGCATAAGCGACGAAGTTATGCAGAGTTTTATTGAGCTTTGCCGTTATACTCCGTCAACTGCAAATTCTCAGTCGATTAAATTTGCTTATGCAAATTCTGAAGAACTCTGCGAAAGAATATTTCCTATGCTCGGTTGGGCAGGCTATATCAAAGAGAATAAACCTCCTTATGACGGCAACGTGCCTGCAGGTTATATTCTTGTTTGCTATGATACCGATATTTCACCCGAAATTGAGATTGATGCAGGTATCTGTGCGCAGACTATTGTGCTCGGCGCTATGGATAAGGGTATCGGTGCGTGTATGATAGGCAGTTTCGATAAGCAAAGAATGAGCGAGCTTTTCAATCTGCCCGCAAATATCAAGCCAAGGCTTATGATTGCGCTCGGAAGACCCAAAGAAACAGTTGAAATTGTCGATATTAAAGACGGTGATGTTAAATATTACCGTGAAAATAAAGAAAAACACGTTGTTCCCAAAAGAACGACTGACGAATTAACTATTAAAACTAACCATTAATCGGTAAAAGGATGCAGTTTTTGGCTGCATCCTTTTTTACTTTTCTTCAAATGCTTCTTTACCGAGTGAGCATACGGGACATACCCAGTCTTCAGGAACTTCTTCCCAAGGCGTTCCCGGTGCAACTCCGTTTTCCGGATCGCCGAGTTCTGGGTCATAAACGTATCCGCAGGGACAAACATATTTTTTCATAAGCATTACCTCCTTCAAATATATTATTGCTCAAATGATATATTATGATACACAATGATGATTAAAATAAATAGGGAGTAGATTAATAAACCTACTCCCGGAAAAAATAATTATTTAATTACCGAAGATCTTGCAAGCAGATCTGTAAATGCCTTGCCGTTTTTAATCTCTTAATTCTTTTTCAGCTTTGAGGATTTTTCCGCTTTCGGCGTCAACCTCGTATTCGTATTCATATCTGCCGGAGTCAAACTCGATTTCGTAAACAAGCCTTCCGTGTTCATTGTCCGTTTCAACCTTGTATCTTTTTACGTCGGAGGCATCAAGCTCTGCGTGCTCGAGAACTATGGCTTTCGCCTCAGATTTAGATATGTTGGCTTCGGGGTTAAGTTTTTCGGCTGTCGAAAAAGTCGTCAGTAAGGATAAGATTGAAAGTAAAAATGCAAATAAGTTTTTCATTATAATGCCTCCTTTAAAACGATTTTTTTAATAAATGGTGAGCAGATACCGTGTTTAGTCTCTGAATTCTTTTGCGGATCTAATAACCTTGCCGTTTTCGGCGTTGATTTCGTATTCATACTCATATTTGCCTGCATCAAAATCAATTTCATAGACAAGACCGTTTCTTTCTCGGTCGAGTTCGATTTCAATTCGTTTCACATCAGATGCGTTAAGTCCTGCGTGGTTGAGTGCAGCTGCTTTAGCTTCTTCTTTAGTGATTATATTATCAATATTGTTTGCGTTGGAATTTGCAGGATTAGTAGTATTTGCAGTATTTGCAGGCTCCGTATTCTGAGCATTGTTGACAGGTTTAGTTTCTTCAATAACATATGTGACATTTTCTGTAGGTGCATCAGTTGTAATGGCTTCCGTTATATTAGATTCTGTAGTGATTTCTTCTTTTACTGTTGTTTCAACATTCTGAATATTGTTTGTGGTAGTTTCTGAATTGGTTGGATTTTCAGTAGGATTATTATTTGTGCAAGCGGTAAATATGGTTGCGGTGATAAGTATAGCTGTTAAAAGAGCAAGCGTTTTTTTCATAGTTTTCATCTCCTTATAGTAATTTAGTAAAAAAAGGACGGATGCTGTATACATCCGCCCGTAAATAATTGTTTATTTGATAGGCGGTAAAGTGTTATCGCCGGTATCAGATATTAGCCGAAATATCTCTCGAGAAGACCCTGGAATGCTTTGCCGTGTCTTGCTTCGTCGCGCGCCATCTCGTGAACTGTGTCGTGAATAGCGTCGAGGTTAAGCTCTTTAGCCATCTTTGCGAGGTCAAACTTGCCCTGTGTTGCGCCGTTTTCAGCTTCAACTCTCATTTCAAGGTTTTTCTTTGTGCTTGCTGTAACAACTTCACCGAGAAGCTCTGCAAACTTTGCTGCATGCTCTGCCTCTTCGTAAGCTGCTTTTTCCCAGTAGAGGCCGATTTCGGGGTAGCCCTCTCTGTGAGCAACTCTTGCCATTGCAAGGTACATACCAACCTCTGTGCATTCGCCCATATAGTTAGCTCTGAGACCTTCGATGATTTCGGCGGGAGCACCTTCAGCTACGCCGAGAACGTGCTCTGCAGCCCATGACATTTCGCCGCTCTGCTCGTTGAACTTTGAAGCAGGGACCTTGCACTGGGGGCAGAATTCGGGAGCTGAATCGCCTTCGTGAACATAACCGCAAACTGAACATACAAACTTTTTCATAATAAATTTCCTCCAAAATATATTTTATATTTTTTAATTAACAGAGCTGTTGCAATTTTCGCAAACTCCGTAAAAGACCAATAAATGTGAATGGATTATACCTTTATAATCTTTTGCAAACATTTCATCAAGATTTGTAAGGGGAGTGTGCTCCAGGTCGTAAAGACGGTTGCATTTTTCGCATATCAGATGATAGTGTAAACCGTTGTTACCGTCGAATCTGTCGGAAGTACCGCAATGAAACTTTAGGATCGTTCCGTTTTCTGAAAGAAGAGCTAAATTGCGATAAAGAGTGGCGAGGCTTAAGTTAGGCAAAATTGCTTTTAAATCAATGTACAGTTCGTCGGCAGTTGGATGGTCGGTTCGGGAACACAAGTTATCAAGAATAAGCTCACGCTGGCGGCTGTATTTCATTGACATTCTAACACCTCCAATCGATAATGATAATCGTTACTGTTATTATATCAGTTTTTGGTGAATTGTCAATAGGTTTCAAAAAAATTTTTTAAAAAAGCTTTAAGCGGTCTTTTCAGACCGCTTAAAGCTTTAACTTTATTTCTCTTTAGGAGCTTTGTAACCCTTGTTAACAAGAAGTGTTTCAATTCTGTCTGCAGGGTCGAGAAGACCGCTGACGGAAAGGTCGTGGTTAAGAGTATCAATAATATATGATACATATTTAGAAAGATCAACCTCGGCATACCACTTACGGGAGAGAAGCTCAGGTGTGCGGTAAATGAGGTTTGTTGTGAAGACTTTGTCAATGATGCCGTTTTCGTAAGCTTCATCAAAATCATCAAGACCGTTACAGAAAAGACCGAAGCTTGAGCATACAAATACACGATTTGCCTTAAGACCCTTGAGCTTTGTAGCAACCTCAATCATTGATTCGCCGGATGAAATCATATCGTCTACGATGATAACGTCTTTACCTTCGACATTTGCACCGAGGAACTCATGAGCAATAATGGGGTTACGTCCGTTTACAATGCGTGTGAAGTCACGGCGCTTGTAGAACATACCGAGCTCAACCTCAAGAACGGTTGAATAATAGATACAACGACCCATACCGCCTTCGTCGGGAGAGATAACCATAAGGTGATCTTTGTCAAAGTGGAGATTATCGATTGTTTTTGTCATAGCCTTTATCATCTGATAAACGGGCTGAACATTTTCAAAGCCGCTGAGGGGGATTGAATTTTGAACTCTGGGATCGTGAGCATCGAAAGTGATGATGTTGTCAACGCCCATATCATGGCAGAGCTCCTGAAGCATATTAGCACAGTCGAGCGATTCGCGTGAGGAACGTTTGTGCTGTCTGCCTTCGTAAAGCATAGGCATAATTACGGTAATTCTTTTTGCCTTGCCGCCGACAGCGCTGATTGCACGCTTGAGGTTAGCAAAGTGCTCATCAGGACTCATGGGAACGTCCATACCGTACATATTATATGTAACACCGTAATTGAAGCAATCGCAGATTATAAAAAGGTCAAAACCGCGAACAGTCTGGTGAATTGTAGCCTTACCTTCACCTGTGCCGAATCTGGGGAAACGGACATCTATAAGATAAGAAGGACGGTCATATCCGCGGAAGTGGAGTGTTTCCTTGTGTTCGGCGTGTCTTTCTGATCTCCATGATGTGAGATACCAGTCGATTTTCTTGGAAAGATCCTCACAGCCGGGTAATGCAATTATTCCAAGCGGGCCGTTGGGGATGGTCTGAAATTTGTCATCAAACTCATTGAATTTCACGGTTACAAATCTCCTTTGATTTATTATATAGTGTGTACACTCTACACCAATCAATATATATTGTACATAATATATTTGCTTTTGTAAACCTTTTGTATGTTTTTTAGTTAAAAATATTTTTATAAAAAAACACAGGCTTTTGTTGAAAATAACAAAAGCCTGTAGATTTTATGTGTAGCTGTGGTCAATAGTAATTACAGCGAAGTATTTATTATTCTCTTTCTGAAGATTTGAGTTTATTGCATCAACAACAGTTTTGCTGTCAAGCTTTGTTGAAAAAGGAATAACAACATCAAAAATCAGATTTGTATGATGCGGGCCGGATACCATTCTGAAATCATGGAAGGTTAGTGAAGAATCTATATCCGAAATAATCTTTGCAACTATTTCTTTGGCGGAATTTGTTTTTTCATCATCCATTACAATCGGGTCCATATGGAGAGTTAGAATATAAGAGGTATCTCGTTTGAAATCCTGCTCAATAACATCCATCAGGTCGTGGCTTGCCATAATATCAGCGTCTGAAGGAACTTCTGCATGAGCCGTAACAAAACATCTGCCCGGACCGTAGTCGTGCACAATGAGGTCGTGTACACCGTATATGCCGTCATATGAAAGTATTTTTTCTTCAATCATTTTAACTGTATCAGGTTCAGGCGGTTGACCGAGCAAAGATGAAACAGTGTTGCGAAAAACGCTGATACCTGCCCAGATAACAAAGAGAGATACAATTACGCCGAATATACCGTCAAACGGTAAATCAAAATAGAGTGAGAGTATAAGTGAGAGAATTGATGCGGTAGTAGCTGCAATATCGCTCAGGCTGTCTTTGACAACGGCATCTACAGTATCGGAGTTGATTTTTTTTCCGATTTTTCTGTTGAAAAGTGCGAGCCAAAGCTTACCTAATATTGAAATAATAAGTACGGATATCGCGACTATGCTGAATTCAGGCCTTACTGGGTTAAAAATTTTCTCTGCAGAACCTTTGACCAATTCAAAACCCATAAACATAATAATCACAGCAACTGCAAGACCGCACAAATATTCAAGTCTGCCGTGACCGTAAGGGTGCTTTTCGTCTGCGGGTTTGGAAGAGATTCTGAATCCGAGAAGTGCGATTGCAGAGCTTGCGGCATCGGAGAGGTTGTTAAGTGCATCACCGGTTATAGCGATACTGTGTGTTATTGAGCCGATAAATAGTTTTGCAATCGATAATAAAATATTTAAAACAATACCTACACAACCACTCAGTGTTCCGTATGCTGTACGTACTTTAGGCGAAAACACATTATCTTTGTCACGTATAAAAAGCTTTATGAGCAAATTCGTCATTTTTTTCATCCTTCTGTAAATATTATATATGATAATATCCGTAAGAATTAAATTAGTCAAGCATAACTTTTATTTTTTATAATTGTTGAATAATATTTCAGCTCTTTCTTATTTATACAATCAGAAAAATATATACATCCGAAATACAGTAATGAGAATATGATAATCAGAATTATCAATTCTGCTTGCGGAATTAAAGAACTCATTAAATTATTTCTGAATATCAGGTTAACCAAAGAGCAACATCCGCAGCCGCAAATAAGAGGTTTGATTATATCGTTATATATGTTGATTTTAAGTACAGTTTCGTTTGACAGCTTATTTATACTCAAGCCAAAGTTAATAATTTCACTGATAAAAAGTATGAAAATGTAACCTTTGATTGCATATTTAGGTAAAATCAAATATACAAGAACAACGCACAATGCTGAATCAAATATATTATATCTCATGGAGGCCGCCTGACAATCAAGACCTTTTAACAGTCCGTCTGTTATCATGTCACTGTACATTACCGGAATCAATACGCTTAACAGCTTCAGATAATAAGCTGATTCATTGTTTTCGAATACAGCAGTTGATACGGAATCAGAAAAGAAAAAAAGAAAACAACCTACAGCTATTGAAAAAATCAAAGATAGCTTTAACACTGTGGATGAAACGTAACTTATCATCTTTTTATCATTGAATAATTTATATCTTGAAAGTTCCGGTACGAGCAGAGATGAAAGAGATGTCATAACTGCAGAAGGGTAGAGGGTAATCGGCAGAGCCATACCGTGTATTATTCCGTATACGCTCATTGCTTGTTCAGCGCTTTGTCCTGATTTTTTGAATCCTTTGGGAATCAGCAGATGTTCTATCGTTAATAAAACCGCTCTGAAAGAAGCACCGACAGCATCCGGCACGGATATGTGAAGAAGATTATTAAGTGAAGGTCGCAAACCGTTGTTTTTATTGATTTTTTTGCTGTCAAATTTATAAAGTGTATATGAGCAAAGTGCCGATATCACTTCCGAGAAAGTCATACCGAATCCGATGGCAAAACAAGAAAATTCAAGACCGGTATTACCGTAAAAGCTTATTGCTATGACGGTAACAATTATTTTGGTCAGCTGTTCCGCCAACTGCACAAATGAATATTTTACAATGCTTTTTCTTGCAGTAAAATAGCCGTTAAGTGCGGCAGAAACAGAAATTGGAGGTAAACTCAGGGATAATATTTTTAATGAGCTTATCGCACGGTTGTCACCAATCCAAGCGGTTGCTATTAATCCGGAAAAAATATACAATAATATAAAGACCGCACAACCTATAACAGCAGCGTATTTTATGCACATTGACATTGTTTTCCGCGGTTCGATTTTCCCTGTGCTTAATGCATCTGTTACAAGTCGTGTTGCACCGAGCTTGATTCCTGCTCCTGCAAACGTAACTGCGAGACCGTAGACGGCAATAATCAGCTGGAAAAGTCCCATTCCTGATGCACCTATTTTGTTGGTCAGGTAAACATTGAACGATACGGAAATCGTTCGCATAATAAAACCGCCGAGTGTAAGTACAGCTGTATTGATTAACAGAAGCTTTGCATTTCTCATAAAAGCACCTCGGATAATTCTATGCCCAAGCTGTTTCAAAAATACTTGCTTTTTGGGTTAAGCTTTGTTATTCTTATATATAGGAGGTATAATGATATGAAATTTGATATTAAGCGTGAATTTATTATTGACGATTCAAATTCTCCTACTCCTTCAAGCCATGCGTCAACTGTTATTGTTATGGATAACGGTGAAATAGGTGCAGCTTGGTTTGGCGGTACATATGAAGGAAAAGATGATGTTGATATTTGGTTTTCAAGTAAATGTAAAAAAGGCTGGCGTAAACCTGTTCGTATAACAGCTGCAGATGATATACCGCATTGGAATCCTGTGCTTTTTAAAAATACAGACAGTTCAATTACTCTCTTTTTTAAAGTAGGTAAAAAGATTGCCGAGTGGCAGACTTATTATTCGGTTTCTGATGACTACGGAAAAACCTGGTCAAGTCCTGTGCAGCTTGTTGAAGGTGATGTAAGCGGTGGCAGGGGACCGGTAAAGAATAAAGCAATCCGTTTACAAAGCGGCAGAATACTGGCACCCTCTTCAACAGAACAAAACAAGGATTGGCGCTGTTTTATTGATATATCCGATGATGACGGAAAAAGTTGGTTCAAAACTGATTTTATAGAGCGTCCGAAGCGTTATGGTAAAACGGTAGGTATGATTCAGCCTACACTCTGGGAGTCGTCAGCTGATAATGTTCATATGCTTGTAAGAACAAACAGTCGCTATATTTATCGCAGCGATTCCGTTGACGGAGGCAAATCCTGGTGTTCTGCATATAAAACAGGACTGTTTAATAATAACAGCGGTATTGATATCGCAAGAATGGATAACGGCAGGCTTTTCCTTGTTTCTAATCCCGTCAAAGAAAACTGGGGCGAGAGAACTCCGCTGACAGTTGTTACTTCCGATGATAACGGACAGACTTGGGGACTCGGTGCTGTTCTCGAAAGCATGCCGGGCGAATATTCGTATCCTGCTATTATTGCTGACGGTAACAATCTGTATATTACATATACATGGAACAGAAAATACATTTGTTTTGTTAAAGTAACGGTTAGCGATTAATTTTATAAAATATAATGGTGATTATAAATGAAGATTGAAAAAACAGCTTTTACGGTTGAATCAAACCTTAAGCCCGTTATTATCCACGGCTTTTTTTACTCTCCTATAGTAAAAGCAAACTCTAAAGCGATTGTCCAAATAGCTCACGGTATGGCTGAACATAAAGAACGTTACGAAGAGTTTGCAACTTTCCTTGCAGAAAACGGATACGCTGTATTCGTACATGACCATTTAGGCCACGGTGAATCCGTTGACAGTGACGATAATCTCGGCTTTTTCGGAGAAGAGGATGGATGGAAAACACTTGTAAATGACTGCCATACAATAACTCAATACGCTCGTGAAGTTTTTCCCGGTAAGCCTGTTGTGCTTTTTGGTCACAGTATGGGCTCATTTGTAGCAAGGGCCTATTGTCAGATGTATGATATGACACTTGATGCGGCGATTTTCTGCGGCACAAGCGGTAATAACCCTGCTGCCGGTATGGGAATCAAACTTGCTGATTTGATTGTGCGCAGCAAAGGTGCAAAACATAGGAGTGAACTCATAAATTCCGTTGCTTTCGGTACTTACAATAAAAAGTTCAAACCTCAGCGTACTGCTTTTGATTGGCTCAGCAGAGATAATGATGAAGTTGATAAGTATGTTGCCGACGATTATTGCGGTTTTATGTTTACTGCTTGCGGATTCCGCGATCTTTTTTCGGTGCTGAAATATGTATCTGATAAGAATTGGTATAAATCTGTCAGAAAGAGTTTGCCGATACTTATGGTTTCCGGTGATGCAGATCCGGTAGGTGAGTTTGGCAAGGGTGTTAAACAGGTTGCAAGTGACCTTAAGAAAACAGGCCATAATGTTGAACTTAAACTTTATAAAGATTCAAGACACGAAATACTCAACGATTTTGACAGAAAAATTGTTATGGAAGATATCCTTATATGGCTTGACAGCAATATAACTGAAAAGAAACCCCAATAACCGAATAACATAAATAATTAAGGACTATGCCAAAAATCAATTAAGCATAGTCCTTAAATTTTTATTTATTAAGTTAAATTAGTTGAGTGATTCAACGGTTTCCATAAGGTAATCGCCGAACTCACTGCAGGTGCAACCGTCATCACGACCGGTAATAACAAGCTTTCTTTCTGTAAGCATACACTTATCAAGTGCAGCTTCAAGAGCGTTGGCTTTATCAACATAACCGATATGAGAGAGAAGCATTACAGCTGCACGGAGCATTGAGCAGGGATCTGCATAAGCACCGCGACCTTCACGGATCATTCTGGGAGCTGAACCGTGGATAGCTTCAAACATTGCGTACTTCTTACCGATGTTTGCGCTGCCTGCTGTGCCTACACCACCCTGGAATTCTGCAGCCTCGTCAGTAATGATATCGCCGTAGAGGTTGGGAAGAACAAATACTTTAAAATCACGGCGACGCTTGGGATCGATAAGCTTTGCTGTTGTGATATCAATATACCATTCATCTGTTGTGATTTCGGGATACTCTTCACCGATTTTCTTACAGATGGAAAGGAACTTACCGTCTGTTGTTTTGATAATGTTAGCCTTTGTAATAATGGAAACTCTGTCCTTGCCGTTTGCACGTGCATAGTTATATGCAAGGCGAGCTATACGCTCAGTACCTTCAGTTGTTGTAACAACAAAGTCAGTTGCAAGTTCGTCAGTTACGTTAACTCCTTTAGAGCCTACTGCGTATGCACCCTCGGTGTTCTCGCGGAAGAAAGCCCAGTCGATACCTTCTTCGGGAACTTTGACAGGACGAAGGTTGCAGAAAAGGTCGAGAGCCTTTCTCATTGCAACATTTGCGCTTTCAATGTTCGGCCAGGGATCTCCTGCCTGAGGTGTAGTTGTAGGACCCTTGAGAATTACGTGGCAAGCTTTAAGCTCTTCCATAACATCATCAGGAATTGCCTTGTTTGCAGCAACACGGTTTTCGATTGTAAGACCGTCGATTTCTTTGAACTCTACTTTGCCGCTTGCAACTTCGTCAGCAAGCATATAGCGGAGTACTCTTTCTGCTTCTTTACAGATAATCGGACCGATACCGTCACCGCCGCAGATACCGATAATGATTTTATCGAGCTTTGCGTAATCAGTGAAATCGCCGATTGATTTGATTCTTTCGTTTCTTTCAAGCTGCTCACGAAGAAGGTCTGCGTATTTTTCAGCAGCAGCTTTGATTTGTGCTTCGTACATCTTTATGCATCCTTTCCGTTTTCTCTTGTGTAGTTGAGGAGACCGCCTGCGAGGATCATATCTCTCTGACGATCGGATAAATCGTAGCAGAGTGAATACTCTTCATTTTTGGTCTTATTAACAAGTTTGACTTCTTTGCCTGCAGTAATTTCTGCTTTTACATCGGGAAGGCAGAGAATATCATTCTGGTCAATTCTGTCATAATCGTCAGAATTTTTAAATGTAAAGGGGATTATACCTGCGTTAATGAGATTTGCACAGTGGATACGTGCAAAAGATTTTGTGATAACGCACTTGATACCGAGATAAAGCGGAACGAGTGCTGCGTGCTCACGAGAGGAGCCCTGACCGTAGTTAGCACCGCCTATAATCATACCGCTGCCTTCGCGCTTGCAGTTTTCTGCAAAGTGTTCATCACACTGACGGAAGCAGAAGTTTGAGAGGTAGGGAATGTTTGAACGGTAGGGGAGAATCTTTGCGCCTGCAGGCATAATATGGTCTGTTGTGATGTTGTCGCCAACCTTAAGAACAGCTTTTGCTTCTATTCTGTCGGGCAGTGCAACGCTTGTCGGGAACGGCTTGATATTAGGACCGTATTTGATTTCAACTGCATCGGCTTCTTCAACGGAAGCGGGAAGCTCAACCATATTGTCGTTGATAAGGAATTCTTCAGGCATCTCAATAGTGGGGAATTCACCGAGTGTTCTGGGGTCTGTGAGAACACCTGTAATTGCACTTGCTGCAGCAACTTCGGGGCTTACAAGGTAGATACCTGCATCAGCGGTACCGGAACGTCCTTCAAAGTTTCTGTTAAAGGTACGCAGTGAAACACCCTTGGAGTTGGGAGACTGACCCATACCGATACAGGGACCGCATGCAGATTCAAGAATTCTTGCACCTGCACCGATCATATCTGCAAGTGCACCGTTGAGTGAGAGCATTGTAAGAACCTGTTTTGAACCGGGTGCAATAGAAAGGCTGACATCGGGATGAACTTTCTTACCCTTGAGGATTGCTGCAACCTTGAGCATATCATGAAGTGAAGAGTTGGTACAAGAACCGATACATACCTGATCTACTTTAATTTCACCGATTTCGGTTACGGATTTTACATTATCGGGCATATGGGGCATAGCTGCAAGCGGTGCAAGAGTTGAAAGATCAATATCAATAACCTTTTCGTATTTTGCATCATCATCAGCTTTAAGCTCAGTCCAGTCTTCCTCACGACCCTGAGCAGCAAGGAATGCTTTTGTATTTTCATCAGACGGGAATACAGAAGTTGTTGCACCAAGTTCCGCACCCATATTTGTAATTGTAGCTCTTTCGGGTACTGAAAGAGTTTTGACACCTTCGCCGCCGTATTCGATAATTCTGCCGACACCACCCTTGACACTCATAATTCTGAGCACTTCAAGGATAACATCTTTAGCAGCAACCCAGGGGCTGAGTTTGCCTGTGAGGTTAACCTTGACAACATTAGGCATGGGGATATAGTATGTACCGCCGCCCATAGCGACAGCAACGTCCATACCGCCTGAACCGATTGCAAGCATACCGATACCGCCACCTGTGGGAGTATGGCTGTCGGAACCGATAAGTGTCTTGCCGGGCTTACCGAAACGCTCAAGGTGTACCTGGTGGCAGATACCGTTACCGGGTCTTGAATATCTGAGACCTCTCTTTTTTGCGACGCTCTGGATAAAGCGATGGTCATCTGCGTTTTCAAAACCTGTCTGAAGTGTGTTGTGATCAATGTAAGCAACAGAGAGCTCTGTCTTGACTCTCTCAACGCCCATAGCTTCAAACTCAAGATAAGCCATTGTACCGGTTGCATCCTGAGTAAGTGTCTGGTCAATTTTAAGTCCGATTTCCGTGCCGGGTATCATTTCACCGCTGACAAGGTGACTTTTGATAAGCTTTTGTGCTATATTGTAGCCCATTATTTGTACCTCCCAAAAAACATATACTGTAATATTAAAGCAAAATATTAACTATGTCAATGAAAATATTAAAAATACTATATATTGTGAAACTAATTGTAAAAAGTTACATTCTTTTGTTGATTGTTCTTCAAATAAATGTTATAATAATCAGTAATTATATTCATTGTTAAAGGAAATGAACAAAATGGCTGAAACAAACAGAAAAAATACAAAAGGAAAAAAGCCTGCAGGAGCTAAAAAATCATCTGCCAAAAAACCAGGCGCCTCCTCCGGCTCTTCTTCAAAAGCTTCAAAAAATAACAGTCGTGCTTCTAATAATTCAACAGCTCAAAAGCAAATCATTTCTTGTGTTTTGTTTGCAGCAGCATTGTTTTGTTTGTGCATTATTGTAATCCCAAGCGGCGTAGGTGAAGGCGAAATTAATTTGTGGCAGACTATCAAAAATGCTTTCTTTGGCTTTTTTGGTTTCAGTGCCGTTGCTGTACCGTTTATGCTTATATATTCTTCTGTTTCAGTTGCCAGAGATGTACCTGCAAGCAAATTTGCTATCCGTCTTACCGGCATAGGTACAGCAATAATTGTCTTCACAACACTCGTACATATTATAGTAAAAAGTTCACTTTATCTCAAAACAATTACTGTTTCTGACCAGGTTTCGGAAGCTTGGGCAAAAGGCTTTAATTTTCTGAATACCGGTGTTCTTGGTTCGTTGGTTGGCGGCTCTATTGCAGGATTTTTCGGTAAATGGGGCGCATTAGTAACTATGTTGATTGTGCTTTTCGTTATCATTATGCTTATTACCGGCACAACAATGTCCAAATTGATTGAATTTTTTGCTTTGGTAGCCGGTAAAGTTTCTGATTCTATACAGGAGCGTGTTGAAAATCGCGAAAAAGTAACTCATACCAGAAACAAACCCGAAAGAAAAAGAATAACGGAATATAAAGTTCCTAAAAGTGAAGATGTGCTTGACAATGATATAAATTACAGAAACAAAAAAACGCGTAATCGTCCGATTATTGATATCAATGTTGACGATACTGCAGGTCTGAATTCGTCACCCGATGATTCGGAAGAATCACCTGAAGTTCCGAATTTTGCTCCGATGCCGGTTCCTAATTTTACTGATATAAGCTCTTATTCTGAAGATATTGATGATAATTTACCGTTTGATGTTGATGAGACTGAGCCTGCAGATATTCCGATATCCAAAGGTCCGATTACTGACCAGAAAGATGTAATAGAGCTGATTAACCGTGCGAATAATGAAAATGCTAAAAGTACGGCTACACAGACAAGTGTTATCGACGAAGATGGATCAGATGAAGCTGAAGATGACGAACCTGAAAAGATTTATGTTCTTCCTGATGTTGAGTGTCTCGCTCAGGCACAGAGTTCGGGTGATGCTGATATCAAAGAAGAGCTTACAGCAAACGCAAATAAGCTTGTTGAAACTCTTCGCAGCTTCAATATTGAAACAAAGATTGTAGATATAGCCCGCGGTCCTTCCGTTACAAGATATGAAATCCAACCTGCACCCGGTATAAAAATCAGCCGTATTGCAAATCTCGCTGATGATATAGCAATGAATCTTGCAGCTTCCGGTGTTCGTATTGAAGCTCCTATTCCAAATAAAGCGGCAGTTGGTATTGAAATTCCGAACAAAACAAGGCTTACGGTAAGTCTTCGTGAAATTATTGATTCACCTCAATTTAAGTCCGCGACAAGTAAACTCAATGTTGCTCTCGGTAAGGATATTTCAGGTAATGTTACCTGTACCGACCTTGCAAAGATGCCACACTTGCTTATTGCAGGTACTACTGGTTCCGGTAAATCTGTTTGCCTTAATGCAATGATTATCAGTATACTTTTCAACTCTAATCCTGATGAAGTGAAGCTGATTATGATTGACCCGAAGCAGGTTGAGTTTACGGTTTACAGAGATATTCCGCATCTTATGGTTCCTGTTGTTTCCGATCCCAGAAAAGCTGCAGGTGCGCTTGCATGGGCTGTTTCCGAAATGACCAAGCGATATAAGATGTTCTCTGAAAAGGGTGTCCGTGATATCAAGGGTTATAATAAAATGGCGGCAAAAGACCCTGAAATGACACCTATGTATCAGATTGTTATATTTATTGATGAGCTTTCTGACCTTATGATGGTTGCGCAGAATGAGGTTGAAGATTCTATATGCCGTCTCGCACAGATGGCTCGTGCTGCCGGTATGCACCTTGTTATTGCAACTCAGCGACCGTCCGTAAACGTTATCACAGGTATAATTAAAGCTAATATTCCCAGTCGTATTGCTCTTTTTGTTTCCTCACAGGTAGACTCAAGAACAATTATCGATACGGCAGGTGCAGAAAAGCTTCTCGGTAACGGTGATATGCTGTTCAATCCTGTCGGAGTTTCAAAGCCTGTTCGTCTTCAAGGTTGTTATGTTTCCGATGATGAAGTTGAACGCGTTGTTGATTTCATCAAGGCTCAAGGTGAATGTGAATACGATAACGCCGTTATGGAAGAAATCGAAAAGCAGGCAGTCGCTGAAAAGAAAAAAGAGGGTTACCATGTTGATGCTGATGCTTCACCGGACAGCGGTGCTGACGAAGAAACTATGAAAGCAATCGCTGTTGTTGTTGAAAATCAGATGGCGTCAACAACACTTCTTCAGCGTAAGCTTAAAATCGGTTATGCTAAAGCTGCCAGAATTATGGACGAGCTTGAGGAAAAGGGTGTTATCGGTCCTTTTGAAGGCAGTAAACCCAGAAAAGTACTTATGTCAAAGCAACAGTTTAATGAAATGCGTGCGCTAAGCGATCTCAACGGTTTTGTAGGAGTCGACAGCGGTAACGCTTATGAGGAGTAAAAATGCCTTTCTTTCCTATTGATATGCAGCAGGTGCGTGAGCGCGGCTGGGATGAAATAGATTTTGTTTATGTCAGCGGTGATGCTTATGTCGATCACCCCAGTTTCGGTGCGTCCATTATCTGCCGCGTTCTTGAGAGCAGAGGATATCGTGTTGCTTTTCTGTCGCAGCCCGATTGGCGGAATAATGATGATTTTATGCGTTTTGGCAGACCGCGTCTGGGCTTTATGGTAAGCAGCGGTAACATCGATTCTATGGTGGCTCACTATACTGCCGCCAAAAAACGCAGAAGTGACGATGCTTATTCGCCCGGAGGCAAATCCGGCAAAAGACCTGACCGGGCTGTAATTGTATATTGCAATAAAATCAGAGAGATTTACGGCGATGTTCCGATTATAATAGGCGGTCTTGAAGCATCTCTTCGCAGGTTTGCTCATTATGATTATTGGGATAATAAAGTAAGACGTTCAATTTTATTTGATTCTCAGGCTGATATTCTGTCATACGGAATGGGTGAGAAACAGACTATAGAAATTGCTGACAGACTTAATGCAGGCGAGCCTGTATCGCAGCTCAGAGATATAAAGGGCACTTGTTATATATGCGATGTTCGTGAGACTCCGCTTACGGGTGCTGAATGTCCCTCGTTTGAAAATGTTGTCAGTAATAAAAAGGAATATGCTGTTTCGTGCAGAATTCAGATGAATGAGGCTGACCATATAAGAGGTAAGCTTATCAAGCAAAGACATGGCAACAAAATGCTTGTGCAGAACCCTCCCATGCCTCCGCTTACAACCGAAGAGCTTGATGCAGTGTATAAGCTTCCCTTTATGCGTGCCGTTCACCCTTGCTACGATAAAGACGGCAGTGTTCCTGCAATAGCTGAAGTTGAATTTTCTATCACACATAACAGAGGATGTTACGGTGCCTGTAATTTCTGTTCACTTGCTTTCCACCAGGGCAGGTTTATTACATCACGCAGTAAGGAGTCTGTTGTTGAAGAAGCCAAACTTCTTACAACTTTACCCGGTTTTAAGGGATATATTCATGATATCGGCGGACCTACTGCAAATTTCCGCAGACCTGCCTGTGATATTCAGCTTGAAAAAGGTTTGTGTAAGGGTAAAAAATGTCTTGCCCCTAAACCTTGTCCGAATCTTATAGCAAATCACGATGAGTATCTTAATATATTGCGTGAAGTAAGAAAATTGCCTAAAATCAAAAAGGTCTTTATCCGCTCAGGTATCAGATTTGATTATCTTATTGCCGATAAAGATGATGAGTTTTTCCGCGAATTGGTCGAGCATCATATAAGCGGTCAGCTCAAAGTTGCGCCTGAACATTGTTCCGCAGCAGTTCTTGATGCTATGGGTAAGCCTCACATTGAGACATATCTTGAGTTTGCAAAGCGATATTTTAATTACAATAAAAAACTCGGTAAGGAGCAGTATTTAGTTCCTTATCTTATGTCATCACATCCGGGCAGTACACTTAAAGATGCAGTCGAACTTGCGGTTTTCCTCAAGAAAAACAAAATAAGACCTGAGCAGGTGCAGGATTTTTATCCGACTCCCGGCACGGTTTCGACCTGTATGTTTTATACCGGTCTCGATCCCTATACATTAAAAGAGGTATATGTAGCACGTAATGAGCATGATAAAGCACTTCAGCGTGCGTTGCTTCAATATTTTAATCCTAAAAACCGTCAGCTTGTTATCGAAGCTTTAAAAAAGGACGGAAGGTCTGATCTTATAGGTAACGGTCCGAATTGTCTTATAAAAGGCGATACAACAGTTAATAAAAATTCTTACGGTAATAACAAGGGTAATAATTATGGTCGAAAGAAAAATCGTAAATAAAACCACTCTCACAATTATTATATCTGTTATATTGGTTATTCTTGCTTTTGTAGGATATAAGTTAGGTCTTTTTGAAAATGAGCAGGAAGCGCCTATTGTTGACGGCGATTTTTCCGTTCATTTTATCGATGTTGGCCAGGGTGATTGTATTCTTATAAAAACAAATAAAGGTAATATGCTTATAGATGCCGGTGAGAACGGTGAAGAAAGTACAGTGCTGAACTATTTAAGTGAGCACGAAGTAACTGAGTTGGATTATTTTGTTGCAACACATCCTCACGCTGACCATATCGGCGGTGCTGCAGAAGTAATCAATGCTATTGATATTAAAAACGTAATCATTTCCGATGCAATTCACGATTCTGCTACATTTGAAGAAATGCTTATTGCAATTAAAAATAAAAAGTGCAATAGAATAATTGCAGAACCGGGCAGTGAATATACTTTCGGCGATGTTATGTTTACAATCCTCTCACCGTTTGAAGATGATGACAATCTCAACAATATGTCAGTAACACTTAAGCTTACATACGGTACTCACAGCTTCTTATTTACCGGTGATGCGGAAAAAGAAGTCGAAGAGCAGCTTATTGAAGCGGGTTATGACCTTTCCGCAGATGTTTACAAACTTGCTCATCACGGCAGCTCTACATCAAATACAGATGAATTTATTGATGCAATCAATCCCGATATTGCCGTAATCTGCTATGGTGCAGGTAATAAGTACGGTCATCCTCATGATGAAATCAAAGATATGATTGATGAAAAAAATATTACGTGTTATTCTACAGCCGGAAACGGTACCGTAATAATTAAATCCGACGGCGAGAAACTTACTGTAAAAACGGAGAGGTAAAATGAAGCTTATTGTTGACAGAATTGAAGGTAATTTTGCTGTTTGCGAAAATGAAAACAAACAAATGATTGATATACCGCTTATCGATTTGCCTGAAAAAATAAAAGAGGGTAGTGTGCTTTCAGAGGAAAATGGTGTGTATTCTGTTGACGAAGCCGCTGAAGCAGAAAGACGCGCAAGGATGATAGCTTTACGAAACAGTATTTTTAATGAATAATTGTATTTTTTTGTGATAAATTTTGTAAGGTACGGCAGTGTGTTTTTCTTGACAAAACACTATATATATGGTAATATAACAGAAATGATATCTTTAAGTGCGATGCAGTGACATCGGCAAGATTGATCATAATTTAATCAGCGGCTTTGCTGCCGGTTTTTTGTGCTGTAATCAAACCTTGCCGAGTTGCAAGGTTTTTTTTGAGAAAGGAGTTAAGTATGAAGGCGTATTTTGAAAATTGCTTTAAATATGAGAATGGCCAGCTCTCAAAAACCTCTATCCCTGTTCTTTCAGTTCAGGGGGATGACAGCGACTTTGTTTTTAATAATTGTTATATATTTCCCGCTTTTTGTGATGTGCATGTTCATCTCAGAGAGCCGGGTTTTTTTTATAAGGAAAGTATCGCTACCGGTACTGCGGCTTGTGCACGAGGTGGTTACACCGATGTTTTTTCAATGCCCAACCTCAATCCTGTACCTGACAGCGTAGATAATCTCATTCAGCAAATCGATATAATCAAGCGTGATGCCGTAATAAATGTTCATCCCTATGCATCAATTACTGTCGGCCAAAAAGGTGAGCAGCTTTCCGATTTTGATGGTTTGTCTGAGCTTTGTGCTGGTTTTTCTGACGACGGCAGGGGAGTGCAGAGGGAAGAAATTATGCGCTCTGCAATGCTTAAAGCGAAAGAGCTTGATAAAATAATCGTTGCGCACTGTGAAGATAATTCTTTACTTTATGGCGGTTATATTCACGATGGAGAGTATGCAAAAGCAAATAACCACAAAGGTATATGCAGTGAAAGCGAATGGAAGCCTATTGAACGCGATTTAAAGCTTGTCGAAGAAATCGGCTGCAAGTATCACGTGTGCCATATTTCGACTAAAGAAAGTGTACAGCTTATTCGTGAAGCAAAAAAACGCGGTGTTGATGTCACCTGCGAAACAGGTCCGCACTACCTTGTTATGAATGACAGTATGCTTAAGGACGAAGGCAGATTTAAAATGAATCCGCCCATACGCAGCGAAGAAGACAGGTTGGCACTCATCGAAGGTATCATCGACGGTACAATAGATATGGTTGCTACCGATCACGCACCGCACAGTGCCGAGGAAAAGTCAAAAGGTCTTGCAGGCAGTGCGATGGGAATTGTAGGAATCGAAACTGCATTCCCGATTCTTTATACCAAACTGGTTAAAGAAGGAATAATATCACTCGAAAAATTGATTGAAGTTCTGTCAATCAATCCCAGAAAACGTTTCGGTTTACCTAAAACCGAAGACTACTGTGTATTCGACCTTGAAAAGTCTTATATTATAAACCCTGACGACTTTCTTTCAAAAGGCAAAAGTACACCTTTTGCAGGTGAAGAAGTTTTTGGTGAATGTAAATTAACTGTATGCGGAGGTAAAGCAGTATGGATATGCAAAAAATAATGAACTACAACAGAAAAATCGTGCTTGAAGACGGTAGCGAATATTTCGGCTACAGCTTCGGTTATGAGTGCGAAAGAGTTTGCGAGCTTGTTTTCAACACAGCTATGCTCGGTTATCAGGAAATAATTTCCGACCCGACTTACACTTATCAGGCAGTTGTTATGACTTACCCGATTATCGGCAGCTGCGGTACTGCTGACGATGACTTTGAGACAAAAGTACCTACACTCGGCGGTCTTGTAGTAAGAGAATATAACGATATACCTTCAAACTTTCGTGCAACAAAAACTCTCGCTGAAGTTATGGAAGACTATAAAATTCCCGGTATCAGCGGTCTTGATACACGTGAGCTTACACGCAAGATTCGCGATAACGGTACATGCAAGGTGCTTTTCACATCTCTTGAGACATCAACAGAAAAGGCACTTGAGATTCTTAAGAATACCGATATTCCTACAGATGCTGTAGAAAAAGTAAGCTGTAAGAAGCGCTGGTACTCAAGAACAGCAAATATGAAGTATAACGTTGTTGCAATCGACTGCGGTATTAAGCTCAGCCTTATCCGCACACTCAATGCAAGAGGTTGTAACATTACCGTTGTTCCTTTTGATACAACAGCAGAAGAAGTTATGAAAATGAAGCCCGACGGTATTTATGTTTCCGACGGTCCCGGTAATCCCGAAGATGTTCAGCCCGTTATCGACCTTGTAAAAACTCTCAAAGGCAAATGTCCGATTATCGGTGTCGGTCTCGGCCACGAGATTATCGGTCTTGCATACGGTGCAAAGACATATAAACTCAAGTTTGGTCACAGAGGTTGCAACCATTCTGTAAGATCTCTTATCAATGGTACACTTCGCAATCATCTTCAGAATCACGGTTACGCTGTTGATGCGGATTCAATTGAAGGTACAGACCTTGTAATTACACACCTTAACGTTTTTGATAAGACAGTAGAAGGTATCAGCTGTGAGAAGGACAACGTTTACGGCGTTCAGTATCTTCCCAGCGAAGGATCAACATTCTATGACAGATTTATTACACTTATGAAGGGGGACAAGTAAGATGGCAAAGAGAACTGATATAAAGAAGGTACTTGTTATCGGCTCCGGTCCTATTGTTATCGGACAGGCTGCCGAGTTCGACTATGCCGGCACACAGGCTTGTCTTGCACTTAAAGAAGAGGGTTATGAGGTTGTCCTTTGTAACTCTAACCCTGCCACCATTATGACCGATACCACTATCGCCGATAAGGTTTATATGGAGCCTCTGACACTTGAATATGTTGCTAAGGTTATCCGCTTTGAGCGTCCCGATGCTATTATTCCCGGTATAGGCGGCCAGACAGGTCTTAACCTTGCTATGCAGCTTGAGAAGAAGGGCATTCTCAAAGAATGCGGCGTTGAGCTTCTCGGCACAAGCAGTAAGAGTATCGAAATGGCTGAAGACCGCGAGCTTTTCAAAGAGCTTTGTGAGCGTCTCGGCGAGCCTGTTCTTCCTTCACTTATTGCTAATACAATGGAAGAAGGTCTTGCAGCTGCTGAAGAAATCGGCTATCCCGTTGTTCTTCGCCCTGCTTTCACACTCGGCGGTACAGGCGGCGGCTTTGCTGACAACGAAGCAGAGTGCCGTGAAATCCTCAAAAACGCTCTTGCTCTTTCACCTGTACATCAGGTTCTTGTCGAGAAGAGCATAAAGGGTTATAAAGAAATTGAATATGAAGTAATGCGTGATGCTAATGACACAGCTATCGCAATATGTAATATGGAAAATATCGACCCTGTCGGTATCCATACAGGCGACTCTGTAGTTGTTTGTCCGACACAGACACTTACTGCAAAGGAAAACGCTATGCTTCGTGACAGTGCACTCAAGATTATCCGTGCACTCGAAATCCAGGGTGGCTGTAACGTTCAGTTTGCTCTTGATCCGCTCTCATTCTCTTATTATCTTATCGAGGTTAACCCCAGAGTTTCACGTTCATCTGCTCTTGCATCCAAGGCAAGCGGTTATCCGATTGCACGTGTAACAGCAAAAATTGCTATGGGTATGACTCTTGATGAAATCCGTATTGCCAATACTCCTGCGGCATTTGAGCCTTCAATCGACTACGTCGTAACAAAAATGCCCAGATTCCCATTTGATAAATTCTCAACTGCAAACAATACTCTTTCCACACAGATGAAGGCTACCGGTGAAGTTATGAGCATCGGCAGAACTATTGAAGAAAGCCTTCTCAAAGCAACACGTTCACTTGAAATCGGTGTTAACCACCTTTATATGAAGAAGTTTGATACTTATACTGAGGAAGAACTTCTTAAGTATATCGTCAACGGTACTGACGACCGTTTCTATGCTATTGCTGAGCTTATCAGCAGAGGCACCGATATAGGTATGATTTACCATGCTACAAAGATTGATATGCTCTTTATCGAAAAGATCAAGAACATTGTTATGATGGAGTATGAGGTAAAGGCAAACAAAGGCGATGTTGCAACTCTTTACAAAGCTAAGAAAATGGGCTTCTCCGATGACTTTATTGCTCAGCTTTGGGGTATGACATGTAAAGAAGTATACGAGATCCGTGTTGAAAACGATATGTTCCCCGTATACAAGATGATTGATACCTGCGCTGCTGAGTTTGACGGTTATATTCCTTACCTCTACTCAACCTATGAGTCAGAGAACGAATCTATTGTTTCAGATAAGAAAAAGATTGTTGTTCTCGGTTCAGGTCCCATCCGTATCGGTCAGGGTGTTGAGTTCGACTACTCAACAGTTCACGCTGTTACAACAATCAAAAAGAGCGGTTACGAGGCTATCATTATCAATAATAACCCCGAAACTGTTTCAACCGACTACACTTGCTCGGACAAGCTCTATTTCGAGCCTCTCTGTGTAGAAGATGTTATGAATATCATTCACCTCGAAAAACCCGAAGGTGTTGTAGCTTCTCTCGGCGGTCAGACTGCAATCAACCTTTCAGAAGGTCTTCGCGACAGAGGTGTTAAGATTATAGGTACAGACTGTGATGCTATTGAGCGTGCAGAAAACCGTGATTCATTCCAGAAGGTTCTTCAGTCGCTCAACATTCCTCAGCCCGAAGGCCAGGCTGTTACAAAGATTGAAGACGGTGTTGCAGCTGCTGCAAGAATCGGCTATCCCGTACTTGTCCGTCCTTCATTTGTCCTCGGCGGCCGTGCTATGGAGATTGTTGCTGATGAAGCACAGCTTCGCAGATACCTTAATACAGCCGTTGAAATTGATGAAGATAAGCCCGTTCTTGTTGATAAATATATTGTCGGTAAAGAGGTTGAGGTTGACGCCATCTGCGACGGTAAGGACGTATTTGTGCCCGGTATAATGGAGCTTGTCGAGCGTACAGGTATTCACTCCGGTGACTCAATCAGTGTTTATCCGACATTCAGCATTTCTGAAAAGGTTCAGGAAACAATTATTGACTATACTAAGAAGCTCGGTCTCGGCATCGGTATAGTAGGTCTTTTCAATATCCAGTTTATCGTTGATAAGGATGATAATGTATTTATCATCGAGGTTAATCCGCGTTCATCAAGAACAGTTCCGTTCCTCTCCAAGTCAACAGGCTACAGCCTTGCTGATATAGCTACACTCTGTATGCTTGGCAAATCACTCAAAGAGCAGGGTATTGACTACGATGTAGCACCCAGAAAGAATCGCTGGTATGTAAAAGCACCTGCATTCTCATTCTCAAAGCTCAGAGGTCTTGATGCTTATCTTTCACCTGAAATGAAGTCAACCGGTGAAGCTATCGGTTACGATAACAGCCTTACACGTGCTCTTTACAAAGCACTTCAGGCAAGCGGTATGAACGTTATGAATTACGGTACCGTATTCGCGACAATTTCCGATAAGGAAGAGGCTCTTCCGCTTATCCGCCGTTTCTATAATATGGGCTTCAATATTCAGGCAACTGAAGGCACTGCAAATTACTTCAAAGAAAACGGTATCAGAACTCACGCACTTCCCAAAATCAGTGACGGAAGCGATGAAATTCTTCAGGCAATCCGTCAGGGTTATGTAACTTATGTTATCAACACAAGAGATACAAGCTCTGTAGGTGCCCTTTCCGATGGCCACGAAATCAGACAGTGCGCTGTTGAAAACAACGTAACAATGTTTACTTCACTCGATACAGTCAAGGTTCTCCTTGATGTCCTTGAGGAAACAACACTCTTTATCTCAACAATCGACGCATAAGGTGACGGTAATAATCCTAACCTGCCCGAAAGCGAGTCTTTTCAGTGCTTTTCGGCGTTTCGGATTTGAAAGGCGTCAGCCTGTCGGCACCCTCAACCGCCAAAAATCATCTGAAAATTCTCAACTTTCGGGTCGAAGATTTTTTATCGAGAAGATTTTTGACAATTCAAGGCAAAAACACAGCAAATCCTTTCGGATTTGCGAGTATTTTAACAAAGAAGTGACGGAAATCATCCGATAAAAAACACGGTTCGGATTATAACCGTCACCTTAAGGAGAAATACCATGACACAAGGTATTTATGAAATTCTCTCAAACGAAAAAATAGCACTCAACGTCTATAAAATGATTCTTTGCGGTGATACTTCAGGTATTACCGCATCAGGTCAGTTTATCAATATCAAGCTCGACGGCAAATTTCTCCGCAGACCTATTTCTATCTGCGATTATGACGACAAGACAATCACCATTATTTACAAGGTTGTCGGTGTTGGCACAGAGCAGATGTGTGAAATGTCGGCAGGTGAGAAGCTTGATATTCTTGTCGGTCTCGGCAACGGATATAACCTCGACAAAAGCGGTGATAAGCCTCTGCTTTTGGGCGGCGGTGTAGGTGTACCTCCGATGTACAATCTCTGCAAAAAGCTTATTGAGCAGGGTAAGAAAGTAAGCGTTGTTCTTGGTTTCAATACAAAAGAGGAAGTTTTCCTTGAAGAAGATTTCAAGGCTCTCGGTGCTGATGTAACAGTTACAACAGCTGACGGTTCATACGGTATAAAAGGATTTGTAACTGACGCAATGAAAGAAATCGACTATACTTATTTCTTTACCTGCGGTCCTATGCCTATGTTTAAAGCTATTGAAGCTACAGCTGTAACAAGCGGTCAGTACAGCTTTGAAGAGCGTATGGGTTGTGGCTTCGGTGCATGTATGGGCTGTAGCTGCAAAACAAAATACGGCAATAAGCGAATCTGTAAAGACGGTCCCGTACTTGAAAGGGAGGAAATAATATGGTAAATACTAAGGTTAATTTAAGCGGAATAGAGCTTGATAACCCGATTATCCCTGCAAGCGGTACATTTGGTTTCGGCTATGAATTTGCTGAGATTTACGATATTAACTGTCTCGGTACATTCTCTTTTAAGGGTACAACCAAGGATGCACGTTTCGGCAATCCTTGTCCCAGAATCGCTGAATGTGACAGCGGTATGATAAACGCTGTCGGACTTCAGAATCCCGGTGTAGAAAAGGTTATTTCAGACGAATTGCCCAAGCTGAAGGCTTGTTTTAATAAGCCCGTTATGGCTAATGTCAGCGGTTTTTCTGTCGAAGATTACGCTTATACTGTTGAAATGCTTGACTCGCAGGAGCAAATCGGTTGGTTTGAGGTTAATGTTTCTTGTCCTAACGTACACGGTGGCGGTATGAGTTTCGGTACTTCTGCTGCGGCAGCTGCCGAGGTTACAAGTGCAGTGCGTAAGGTTACAAAAAAACCGCTTTATATCAAGCTTTCTCCCAATGTTACAGATATTGTTGAGATTGCAAAAGCTTGTGAAGCAGCAGGTGCAGACGGTATCAGTATGATTAATACTATGCTCGGTATGCGTATTGATCTTAAAACTAAAATACCTGTAATTGCCAACAAAATGGGCGGATTCTCAGGTCCTGCCATCAAGCCTGTCGCTCTCAGAATGGTATATCAGGTTTTCGAAGCTGTCAAAGTACCGATTATCGGTATGGGCGGTATTGCAACTGCAGAGGATGTAATCGAAATGATGCTTGCAGGTGCAACTGCAGTCCAGGTCGGTGCACAAAATCTTGTTGATCCTTTTGCTTGCAAAAATATAATCGACAATCTCCCGAAAGTAATGGAAAAATATAATATAGATAATTTATCATCAATAATAGGAGGGGCACACTAATGGGTAAAGACGTAATTATCGCTTGTGACTTTGCAAGCAAAGATGCTGTTATGAACTTCCTTGATAAGTTCACTGACTGCAAACCTTTCGTAAAAATCGGTATGGAGCTTTTCTATGCTGAAGGTCCTTCGATCGTTAAAGAAATCAAAGCAAGAGGCCATAAGATTTTCCTTGACCTCAAGCTTCACGATATTCCCAACACTGTCAAGAAGTCAATGGCTGTTCTTTCAGGCCTTGATGTTGATATGACAAACCTTCACGCAAGCGGTACTGTTACAATGATGCAGGCAGGTCTCGAGGGTCTTACACGACCCGACGGTACAAGACCGCTTCTTATTGCTGTAACTCAGCTTACTTCCACAAGCCAGGAGCGAATGGAAGAAGATCTTCTTATCAAAGAGCCTATTGATGAGGTTGTTATGCACTATGCGCACAACGCTGCAATAGCAGGTCTTGACGGTGTTGTTTGTTCACCGCTTGAGGCAGGTAAGGTTCACGAGCGTTGCGGTCAGAACTTTATGACAGTAACACCCGGTGTAAGATTTGCTGACGGTGAAATCGGTGACCAGTCACGCGTTATGACACCTGCACAGGCTAAAGAAATCGGCAGTGATTACATTGTTGTAGGCCGTCCGATTACCGCAGCAGAAGACCCTGTTGCCGCTTACAAGCGTTGTGTAGCTGAATTTGTCGGTTAATTAATACTTGAAAGAGGAGATATAAAAATGAAAAAACTTATTGCTAAAGACTTACTTAAAATTAAGGCAGTTTTCTTCCGTCCTGAAGAGCCTTTCACATGGGCAAGCGGTATCAAGAGCCCTGTTTACTGCGATAACCGCCTTATTCTTACAGCTCCCGAAGCACGTAAGGACGTTGAAAACGGTCTGGCAGAGATAATCAAAGCTAATTATCCTGAGGTTGAAGTGCTTATGGGTACATCAACTGCAGGTATCGCTCACGCAGCTATCACAGCTGAAATTATGGGTCTTCCCATGGGTTATGTCCGCGGTTCAAGCAAGGACCACGGCAGACAGAACAGAATCGAAGGCAAGCTTGAAGCAGGCCAGAAGGTTGTTGTTGTTGAAGATCTTATTTCAACGGGTGGCAGTGTTATTGATGTTGTTGATGCTCTCCGTGAAGCAGGTGCAGAGGTTCTCGGTATCGCATCAATCTTCACATACGGTATGCAGAAGGGTCTTGACAGACTTGCAGCAGCCGAAGTTAAAAACGTAAGCCTTACAGATTTTGATACTATTGCAGAAGTTGCTGCAGAAGAAGGCTATATAGCTACTGACGATATCGCAAGACTTATCAAATTCCGCAATAATCCCAGTGATGAAAGCTGGATTGGTGAATAATATGAGAAGCTTAATTGATATTCTCGACCTCAATACTGACGAGATTTCGCAGCTTATAGACAAAGCTAATGATATTATCGCAAACCCTGCAAAATACAGCGAAAAATGTCGCGGCAAAAAGCTTGCAACACTTTTCTTTGAGCCTTCAACAAGGACAAGGCTCAGCTTTGAAGCGGCTATGTACGAGCTTGGCGGTAATGTTCTTGGTTTTTCAGCTGCACAGAATTCATCGGCTGCAAAAGGCGAAAGTGTAGCAGATACAGCAAAGACAACTTCTTGTTACGCTGATATTATCGCTATGCGTCATCCCAAAGAAGGTGCACCGCTTGTTGCCGCTATGAACGCAACCGTTCCTGTTATCAACGCAGGCGATGGCGGCCACAATCATCCTACCCAGACTCTTACTGACCTTCTTACTATTTACAGAGAGAAGGGGAGACTCGAGAATCTTACTGTAGGTTTTTGCGGTGACCTTAAGTTTGGCAGAACTGTTCATTCGCTTATTTCTGCTCTTTCAAGATACAAGAATATTAAGTTCATTCTTGTATCACCCGAGGAGCTTAAATTGCCAAGCTATGTTAAAGAAGTTCTTAAGAAGAATAACCTTGAATATGTTCAGACAACGGATCTTGATTCAGTTATGCCTGAGCTTGATATCCTCTATATGACACGTGTTCAGCGTGAAAGGTTTTTCAATGAAGAGGATTATCTCCGACTCAAGGACAGCTATATTCTTTATCCCGAAAGGCTTGTTAATGCAAAAGCTGATCTCTCGATTCTTCATCCGTTGCCGCGTGTAAACGAAATAAGTGTTGCTATCGATGATGATCCGCGTGCTTGTTACTTCAAGCAGGTGTTAAACGGCAAATTTATCCGTATGGCTCTTATTCTTAAGCTCCTGGAGGTAGAATAATATGAAAATAGATTCTATCAAAAACGGCTTTGTTATCGACCATATTACTGCAGGTAATGCGATGAAGATTTATAATCTTCTCGGTCTCGGTAATCTCGGCTGCCGTGTAGCTCTTATTACCAATGTTCCGAGCAATAAGATGGGCAAAAAAGATATTATCAAAATTGATGATGATATTGTTATCGATACCGATATTCTCGGCTATGTTGATCCGAATGCTACGGTAAACATTATCAAGGATGAGGTAATCGTTGATAAGAAAAAGCTTGAGCTTCCCGAAAAGCTTACTAATGTAATTGCTTGTAAAAACCCGAGATGTATTACATCGGTTGAGCAGGAGCTTCCGCAGATTTTTAAGCTTACCGATAAAGAGAAGCAGGTTTACCGTTGCCTTTACTGCGAAACAAAAGCTAATAATGCATAAATAATGTTTTTGACTGCATCATTATAAGATTATGATGCAGTCAAATTTTTATAAAAAATCTTGACAAATAATTTCTATGGTGTTATAGTGTCAAAAAACAAACGAGGTAAATTCCATGAATACATATCATTTCTCAAAACTTGATATGGATATGAATTGGCTTGCACAGCATGATTATCAGTCAGCTTGCAGGCTTATACCTCTATATTCATTTTGGGATAGATAAAGTTATATTTCCATATGTTTATAACGGTGTAAGTAGCTGCAGATACTTACACCGTTTATTTTTTATACTTAAAGGAGAATTCTTATGAAATTATTTGATTTAATCAAAAGGAAACTTTTCAAAAAGCAACTTGTTAAAACAGGTGATCATCTTGTAGATTTCTATAATCGTATTGATGAGGATTCACGTCTGTTATCAAAACACGGAAGAATCGAATTTCTTACAACCGTGAAGTATGTTGAGAAGTATTTGAAATATGGTATGAGGATTATGGAAATCGGCGCCGCTACGGGCAGATACTCGCATTACTTTGCTCAAAAAGGCTTTGAGGTTGATGCTGTTGAACTCATCGAGCATAATATTGAGATTTTTAAATCAAAAACTCTGCCGAATGAAAAGATCAGAATCAGGCAAGGTAACGCAATCAATCTGTCCGAATATCCCGACGAATGCTATGATATAACGCTTTTGCTCGGTCCGATGTATCATCTTTATACGGTTGAGGATCAGAAAAAGGCTCTCTCTGAAGCGATGAGAATAACAAAAAGCGGCGGAATTGTTTTTGTTGCATACTGTATGGTTGACCCTTCTGTTTTAACCGGAATTTTCAAAAACAATAAGTTACAGTACAGCATAGAAAACGGACTTATTGACACCGAAACCTTTGAAACTTTCTTTCCGCCGCACGGTGTTTTCAAACTATATACAAGAGATGAAATATTTGAACTGACGGAAGCATTTAATGCCGAAAGACTGCATTTTCTCGCAACCGACGGTTATGCTCTTCATATGTCTGAAGTAATAGACAAAATGGATAACGAAACCTATGAACTGTATCTGAAATATCATTTCAAAACCTGCGAAAGACAGGATTTAATCGGTTTATCACACCACACGCTTGACGTGTTGAGAAAGGAGTAGATTATGATTACATACCCGAATTATGACAGAAGCATTTTATCAATCGCTTCGTCTGTATTAAACCATTTCGGCGTTAAAGATTGCCAACATAAAACCTTGCCAGAATTTGATGAACTTCTGAATAAAAATTACAAAAATATTATAGTTATGCTCTTTGACGGATTGGGTGTTTCTGCAATCAACGAACACCTGAACGAAAATGACTTTTTGCGAAAATATTTCGTTTGTCCGATTTCTTCTGTGTTTCCCTCAACAACCGTTGCGGCTACAACATCAATAGAAAGCGGATATTCTCCTGCTGAAACCGGTTGGCTTGGCTGGGATTTGTATTTTGATGAAATAGGCGAGAATGTTGCCGTATTCCGTAATGCTTTGCAGAAAAACGGTGAGCCTGCGGCAGATTATAATGTTGCATGGAAATATATCCCTTATAAAAGAATATTTGAGCGCATCGAAGAAGTGAACGGCAAAGGCTCTGCTGTTTATGTATCTCCGTTTTCAAAACACCATATAAAGAGTGTGCCACATATTTGCAGAACTGTAAAAAGACTTTCAAAAAAGAGAAAGAAGAAATATATTTATGCCTATTGGTATCGGCCTGATAAAGCAATGCACGATTACGGAGTTACAAGTGAGCAGGCACACGAGCAGATTTTATTAATTAATAAAAAAGTTGAGCAGCTTTGCAAACAGCTTAAAAACTCACTTGTTATCATTACTGCAGACCACGGGTTGTGTGACGGTGTGAACGAATACCTTGAAGATTATCCCGAACTTTCCGCAATGCTGAAAGTACCGCCATCAATTGAGCCGAGAGCCTTGAGTTTTTTTGTTAAAGACGGTATGAAGAATGATTTCACAAACGAGTTCAATAAACTTTTCGGCAATGATTTCAGACTTATGACAAAAGAAGAAGTTTTCAAAGAAAACCTTTTGGGATTCGGTAAAACTCACCCGAGAACTTATGATTTTGTCGGCGATTTTCTTGCTGTTGCGACAGGTGAAAAATCGTTATTTATCGAGCGTGAAGAACGCAATTTTATCGGTGTTCATGCAGGTCTTGCTAAAGATGAAATGACCGTACCGTTTATTGCAATTGAGACAAAGAAAAGGAGTAAGAAATGAATACAAATCAAGAATTATATTATGAACGAACGCCCGTTCTTGAAACAGAACGGCTGATTTTAAGACCCTTAACCCCCGAAGATGCCGAAACGGCATTTGTCTGGCACAGCGACCCGAGAGTCAACAAGTTTATGTCATATCCTCTTTATACCGATATAAGCCAGTCTGTTCATTGGATTAATGACATTGTTCCCGTTGAAGAGGATTTTCATTGGGGGATTGTTCTGAAAGAAGGCAATATTCTTATCGGAAGCATCAGCATCGGTCCGATGGGAAACGATGACGGCGCTTGGGGCTTTGGCTATAACATAAGATATGAATATTGGAACAAAGGCTACACAACCGAATCCACAAAGCGAATCATCAAGTATTCTCACGAGGTTCACGGCATAAAAGATTTCACGGCAAGTCACGCTGTTGATAATACTGCATCCGGCAGAGTTATGGAAAAATGCGGTTTGAAGTTTGAAAGCTACGGCGAACATTCCAAGCGTGACGGCTCTGTGACTTATAAAGTGAAAAATTACAGAATGCATATAAATTGATGATTTGTAAATTATCTAAATAAATTACAGTATTTAGGATGTTTATCATTCTAAAGTCAAGGCATCAGCTCCTTTTGAAAGGAGCTGTCGAGCGTAGCGAGACTGAGGATTGTACAAAAAATATAACGATAAAAAATATAGCAATCCTCCGTCACGGCTTCGCCGTGCCACCTCCTTTAAAAAGTAGGTTAATATTCTGCTGTTAATAGTCTTATTATCAGACAGCATTTGCTGTCAGTCTTACCGACTAACCGTATAATTAGGAGTGAACATTTATGAAATTAGATAACATTGATAACGGCAATGCCTTTGATTTTGGCAAAACCTCTGCCGAATATGCAAAGTACAGAGATATTTATCCAAAAGAGTTATATGACAAGCTTTATGAAATCGGTATAGGTCACAAGGGCTGTACGTGGCTTGATATCGGCACAGGAACAGGCGTTTTACCGCTTAATATGTTCTCTTACGGAGCCGACATAAAAGCAATAGATATTTCATGTAGTCAGATTACTGCCGCTAAACTTTTGGCTAAAGAAAAAGGTGCAGATAATATTGTGTTTTCAGTGTCACCTGCAGAAGAAACTCCGTTTGAAGACAACAGCTTTGACTGTATCACGGCAGCACAGTGCTTCTGGTATTTTGACCGTGAAAGGATTATCAAAGAAATTGAACGGTTATTAAAACCAAACGGAGTTTTTGTAAAGATTTATATGAGCTATACTCTTGATGATGAGATAGCGAAAAGGTCGCACGAGCTTGTTAAGATAATAAACACAAGCTGGACTCCCGGTGCATCAGGCTCAGCAGATATGTATAATCATCCTTTTGAGAACGGTCAGCTTAATATTTTTGAGTGTAAACTCCCGTTCAACCGTGAAAGCTGGCACGGCAGAATGCTTGCCTGCCGAGGAACAAAAGCTTCAATGGACAAAGAAACATTGGCAAAATGGGAAAAATCACACTTGGAGTTACTTTCAGAGTATCCGGAAAAGTTTAGTATTAATCATAAAATTTATATTGCGAGTTACGTATTATAAAAGCAAAAGCGGTATAGCCGAAACTATACCGCTTAATGTTAATATGCTTATTTAATTATTAAAGCTTTTCTGCGATTTCCTTTGTATCTCTTGCAATCATAAGCTCTTCGTTGGTGGGTATTACATATACCTTAACCTTTGAGTCGGGGCCTGAAATCTCGCCGCCCTGGCCTTTAATAGCCTTCGGATTCTCTTCAGCGTCGAATGTTACGCCAATGTAGCCGAAGCTCTCGCAGATATTCTGACGAAGGGGCTGTGAATTTTCGCCGATACCGCCTGTGAATACGATAGCGTCAACACCCTGCATAGCAGCAATGTACTGACCGATGTACTTTCTTATCTGGTACCAGAGCATCTTCTTTGCAAGCTCTGCTCTTGCATCGCCTTCAGCTGCAGCTTTGAGGATATCTCTGTCATCGCTCAGACCGCCTGAAATGCCGAATACACCGGACTTCTTGTTGAGGATTGCGTTTGTTTCAGCGGGTGTCCAGCCTTCTTTTTCCTGAAGGAATGTAACAACAGAGGGATCGAGGTTACCTGAACGTGTACCCATAATGAAACCGTCGAGGGGAGTGAGACCCATTGATGTATCGATTACCTTGCCGCCCTTAACAGCAGTAATGGATGAACCGTTACCAAGGTGGCATGTGATAATCTTGAGGTCTTTGATATCCTTGCCCATAATCTTCGCACACTCAGCACTTACATATCTGTGAGATGTGCCGTGGAAACCGTAGCGGCGAATCTGATATTTCTCGTAGTACTCATAAGGAATACCGAACATATATGCTTCTTCGGGCATTGTTGAATGGAATGCGTTATCGAATACAACAACTTCGGGAACATCCTTGCCGAAAACATCCATACAAGCGTTGATACCCTGAATGTGTGCGGGGTTGTGAAGGGGAGCGAGGTCGCAAAGACTCTTGATGCCTTCGATAACTTCGTCTGTTACAAGTGTGCTTTCCTTATAAAGAGCACCGCCCTGAACAACTCTGTGGCCGATAGCGGAAATCTCATCAAGTGATTCGATAACCTTTGTTTCGCCGGAAGTAAGAGCCTCTTTAACAACCTGGAAAGCGGCTGTATGATCGGGCATTGCTACTTCCTTCTCAAACTTACCTTTTTCTGTTTTGATGTCGAATTCGCCCATTTCAGCGCCGACTCTGCCACAGGTACCCTTTGCAATTACAACTTCACCGTTCATATCGATGAGCTGGAATTTAAGTGAAGAGCTGCCTGCATTGATTACAAGTACTTTCATTTGATTTTCCTCCGATTTATATGAATTAAATTTTATCTTACTTCATCAAGAAGCTCATAGAATGCTGTTGCGAATGCTGAGCCTGCAGCAGGACCTGCAGTAACGATTTCTTCGTTTTCAACAAGGAATGAACGCCAGCTGTTATCTGTAAGCTGATAACCTACCTGGTCGTTTGTGATACCGAAGACAACAAGTGTTCTGCCGTCAACGTTATCACAGATAGGCTCAAACTCCCACTCTTCGCCGTTCCAAGCTTCTTCTGCTGTTGTTGCACCGCCGAAAGCAATTTCGGGAGCAAGCTCACCGCCACTGATTACAACTGCAACCTCTTTACCAAGCTCCATATAGCCGCACTCGGTAACAATGCTGTACTTCATAAAGCCTGATTTAACGACAGCGTTTGTAAGAAGACCGCCCTTGGCAGCAAGCTGAAGGATGCTGTTATCAACGGGACATACATATGTTTTTGTAGCATAGTTGAGGATGGGGTCAAGCTTAATGCTGTCTTCGATAGAGCAGGTGAGTTCACCAAGCTTTGCACCGTAAGCAGCCATTCTTGCATAGCCTTCGTCGTTATATTTTTCAACAAGTGCTTCGTCAACTACAAGATTTTCACCGTATTCGGAAGAAATTGCAAGCTCAGCACCCTGAATCATAATAAAGTTAGCGTTTGCATTTTCGTTGATATATTTTTCCATATAGTAGGGATAGTCGCCGCTGACAGTTGTGCCGCCTGCACCAAGACCTACACAGTGGATACCTGCGTTGACAAGCCAGGTTTCCTTACCGCCGTCCTTAGGAACAAAACGGAAACGGTTGATATTGGGGTCGATAACCTGAGGATCACGCTTGTCGCGGATGAACTCGGATGCATCAACTGCACCGTAGTAAAGGTCGCCTTCTTCCATTGACTCAACGGCATCCTTAACCGTTGAAATAACCTTGGAATAGAGGTTATCCATAAACTCATCGTTAAGACCACTGGGGTTCTTAATGCCGAAAATATTTCTTATCGGGCTGAGGAAGAGAGCAGCAACGATATCGCCGTTAAGGCCGAGTGTATCGACACAGCTGTGCTGATGAAGGCAGGAGATATTGATGCTTGTAATATTGTTTTCTTCACTGTAATCAGCAAGCATATCTCTTATTTTGTATACTTCGGGGCTTGATAAGCCGAAAGCATCAAGCGAAACAAATACTGTAATACCTCTGCCGTCGGAGATAGCCATTGTACGTACACGCTGGTCATCACGTACTTCTGTTGCGAGCTTTTTGCCGATTGAAAGGCTGCCGCCAACGTAACACTCAAGCTCTTTGCCTGTCTGAAGAGAGTCGCTTGCGTAGCCTACTGACCAATATTCACCCTGAGCTTCATCAACAAATTCTGTTGAAGTGTCGTAAAGATCAGTCTGCTCAAAGTATTTGTCTTCAGAAACCCAGGAATAAGGCGCTTTGATAAGAGAAGAAATAATTCCTACAAGTCCCTGAATCGCTTTTTCACCAATAGTGTTGATAAAAATGTCAGATGATGTAAATTCATCTGCTGCGAGTGCCGGTACTGTTGTTGCCGAGAATACAAGGACAACAGAAAGAAGTATTGCGATAAAACGTTTTTTCATAGGTTTATACCATCCTTTCTCAATAATAAATCATAACATATTTTGCTTGTAATTGCAACCAATAAATATTTATATTTAAATAAAAATCCGCCCTTCATCGTGAAAGGCAGATTCAGTTAATTAATATTTTTCCATACTGTTAACGTCGAGCACAAATACTGTAGCACCGCCGACTTTAACTTCGGTAGGAAGTGAGTTATTGTTAAGACCTGCACCGAAAGATGCTGTAGAAGGATTGGTAGCTGTACGTGTCTGAGAGTATTTTTTGATTATCTCTTTAACTCTGGGAATATCGTTATCTTCGGCACCGATAAGGAAGGTGGTGTTACCGACCATAAGGAAGCCACCTGTTGTTGAAAGTTTAGTTACGATAAAATTCTCATTAGTAAGTGCTGAAGAAACAACAGCACTGTCATCGTTGTTAACTATAGCAATAAGTAATTTCATTATTAATCTCCTTAATTTATATTAGACATCGGGAAGTATAAGCTTGATGCTTCGTTTATCAAGTGCATAAAGGTCAGGTATTTCATATCGGTTATCGTTACCGTCTTTAATAAGAATACGACCGTCATACAGTATTTTGATGCTCTGGTAGCTGTTGATAATCTCGAAAGTAAATTCGCCTCGGTCAGTATCAACAGTCCACATCCAGATTTCAAACTTTTCTGTACGCTTGATAAGTCTTGTAATTTTCGGAATCATATACCGCTCGTTAAGACAATTAATCAAAGCTTCTTTTGACTCGGGCATAAGCTTATCGACGTCTCTGATTATCATCTGCTCGTTACCTTCTTCATCAAGCAACGAAATATATTTCATAAGACCGCTGACAGGGAATAGGCGATGCGGCTCAAGCATAGTAAATTTTTCACCCGTATAAAGCTCAACATCCAGATATATTTTATCGTTGACCGTAAGCTTTATTGCGTTTTCATCAATAAAATTTCTTGCCATTGTGTCGCACCTCCTTATTCAAAGTTTTCTGCCTGCTTATCGGCGGCAACTTTTTCGGACATTGACTGAATCTGAATAAGTTTATAATATTTGCCTTTAAGATCCATCAGTTCATTATGCGAGCCGTTTTCAATAATTCGGCCCTTATCAACAACAAGAATTCTGTTTGCTTTGCGCAGAGTGGAAAGTCTGTGAGCAATCATAAACGTTGTTCTGCCGCGGATTACTCGGTCTATAGCGTCCTGAATCAGCTTTTCTGTTTCAGAGTCAACAGCTGAAGTTGCCTCATCAAATATCATCAGATTCGGGTTTTTAAGTACTGCACGGGCAATTGAAAGTCTTTGCTTTTCACCGCCGGAAAGGCCTACACCGCGTTCACCGAGCGTAGTATCGTATGCGTCAGGCAAACGAGAAATAAATGTATGTGCGTTTGCAATATCGGCAGCATTTATTACCTGGTCAACGTGTGCACCGGGTAAGGAGTAGGCGATATTGTTGAAAATAGTATCGCGGAACATAAGAGGTTCCTGCTGAACAAAGCCGATTTTTGAACGGAAGAAATCCATATCTATATCTTTAATATTGACATCGTCGATAAAGATTTCGCCCTCATAATCGTCGTAAAACCTCATAAGAAGGTTTATAATAGTTGATTTACCTGAGCCTGTTGTACCGACTATACCGACGGTTTCACCCGGCTGAATGACGAAACTGACATCATTGAGGATTTTCTTTGAACGGTCAAACGAGAAGTTGACATTTCTGAACTCAATTTTACCTTCAAAGAACTTGGGTGCATTGCCTTCGCCAAAGTTATGTTCCGGTTCAGCATTGATAATGTCAAGAATTTTTTCAGTAGAAGCCAATGCGTTCTGGTAACTGTCGCTCAGGCTTGCGAAGAAGTTAACAGGGGTATAGAACATACTTGCGTATGAAATAAACGATACGAGTATACCAAGCGTAAGGTCTGACTCACCGTTAATAACATATTTACCGCCGACAAACCATATGACAAGTGATCCGCAAGTGACAAAAAACGTTATTGCATTCGGGAAAATGCTTGATATTTTTGCCGTTGTTTTATCTTCACGCATCCAGTCGTCAACATATCTGTTGAATTTATTGATTGCACTTTTTTCATTTGTAAATGATTTGATTACTTTTATGCTGGGGATTGTATCGGAAAGAATTGTTGAAATAGAGCTCATTCTTCGCCAAAGACGTCGGTACATCGGACCGAGTTTTCTGCCGAAAAATCGGCTCAACAAGGCTACGATCGGAACAGGAATCAATGAGAAAAGTGCAAGCTTCCAATCCATTACGATCATAATTATGATAATACCGAACATCATAAAGAGCTGAACAACAGCTTCCTGGGTTATTCTGAGCATAAAATTCTGCAGCTGTGTTGTGTCGCTGTTGATTCGGTTAATAATCGAGCCGGTAGAGGTTTTATCGTAGAACTTCATCGGAAGATACTGTGCTTTTGCATATATATCTTTCTTTAAGTCAGCAATTATTCTGTCGCCTGCAAGTCTGAGCAAATATGCTCGCAATGCGCCCAGACTGTATTGAAACAGATACACGCCAAGCAGTGCAACAATTGTATATATCAGCAGCTTCATATTCTTGTCCGGTATTATATCATCAACCATAATTTTGGTAATATAAGGCGGTACAAGAGCCATGGCAGTTGTAATGACCGAAAGAATAATACTGACGATAAGCATTTTATTATGCGGTTTTATATAGCCGTATAAAATGCTTACGATTTTACTTTTGCCTTTACAATTTAAGCAATCGGCATTAGGTGAGGCGAGTTTTCTTCCGCATTTAGGACAGAAACAGCGCAGGTTATTATATGTAACCTCTACAACTTCGAGTTGTTCATCAAGATCGTCGCCGGCTTTTATGTGTTTAATAAAATCGCTGACCGCATCGCAAAGATCGGTAGCAGAATAGGTGAATCTGATAATATCGACAGCTTTACCGTCACACATAGTTGCCCTGAAAACAGCATTACCATAAAGCCTTTTGACCTCAGCTTTTTCGATATCTTCGAACAGCAGCATTATGCCGCCATTGTTGTGAAGAGGATCTACGGCAATCAATCTGTCAGCACAAACGAGCATAACAGATTCGCCGTATTTACCGTCAAGCTTAAGGTCACCGACAACGCACATAAGCGGAGTTGCACCACACAGCAGTTCGTTGGCACGTTTTTCTAACTGGGGTGGTATTGGTTTGTTGGTTAACAAGGTTTTAACTTCCGTTTTAATCACCTCATTTATAAGTCTTTTCGCTGTTATTTTTACAATATTTTTCTTGAATGTCAATGCTTTTTTTAAAATTTTTTCAAAAAAATAAAACCGTCGGTTTTCCGACGGTTTTAAATTATCAATCGTTGTTTGCGGAAGCGTTTTCGTTTGCTCTATCAACAGCATCCTGCATAACCTTACGGCGTTCATAAAGCTCACGATACATTTTCTCTTTCTTCTCACCCTGAAGGTCGTAGAAGAGCTGGGGAATGATACTGAGGATACCTGTAACAACAGGAAGAAGAGTACACATCCAGAAGAGTGCGTGACGTGCCTGAGGAGTCTGATTGCCCTGAGTAGCGTTGGGATTATAACCGAACTTACCGAGGAGAAGAGGCTGAATAAAGCCTTTGACTGTGTTAACCATCTTTGTAACAAGACCTTTAGCAACACCAGTCATACCTTCTGTTCTAAAGCCGTTCTTCCACTCGCCGTAGTCGATAGCTTCGTTTCTCATCTCCTCGGGAATAACCTTACGGATACCCCAGAAGAACATCCAGATTGTTTCACGCAGCATAAATGCCGGAATCATAACTGCAAGGTTTTCGTAACCTTTCTTCTTCTTGGTGTTAATCAACTCACCGGCTGCAAAAACACCGAGCATTAAGAAGCTGTCAACATGTGAGCCAGCAATCCAGAGAGCTTTGGTTGAGAACTTCTTACGTGCCCACGGAACGTAAGAGTAGGAGAGAGGGGATACAACAGCACCGGGAATACCGACAACTGTTGACATTGAAGCAAAGTTAAGAACATTGATATAGTACAGGTTTGTACCTGAGTTAAGGCTGAATGCACCGAGGAACTCGGAAAGAGTGATAAGAAGAAGCGGCTTATTGGTAACAATCGACTTGATACCGCCAAAAATACTCGGACGCTCAACAGTCTGCATAACTCTTTCTTTAGCAACAAATGCATAGAAAAGAGCAAACAAACCTGCAACAATTGCGGTAATGCATCCGCCAAGGACGAACATTTTATTGTAGCCTGACTGATAAGCGATATTATCAATCTGCTCAAGTTCTTTATTACTGTTGTTGTAAATATCGATAAGTAAACCGAAAAGAATTTCGGGAGCCTTCTCGATAAAACCTGAAAGAAGGTTGGCCATTGTAATCAAACGAGTACGGTCAACAATATTCGGTGTGATTGTTGAAGTCATACCCTGGCGGACGATTGCAATAAGTGAACCCGCGAGATTTGAGAAAATCTGGAGTATTAAGAATACTGCGAATCGCGATGAATTATGACCGACACCGTCGGTACCGAGGAAAATGGGAAGAGCCCAATAAACTACTGTTAAGAATACGCCCGGAACAGCATAAATAACAAGCCACGGCTTGAATTTACCCCAACGAGTTCTTGTTTTGTCAACAATTGTTGCAAGCAAAACATCGTTGATAATATCCCAGACACCGATAACAGCATTGGCAATAGCCTGGAAACTGAGAGCAATTTTCAGAATGTTCATTCTGAAAACATCATCATATTTACCGATGTTAAAGCTCTGTGCAATGTCATCAAGTATGTAAGCGAATGTCTCTTTTGTGCCGACATAACGTCTGTTCAACGATTTTTCTGCTTCAGCAGTTGTTACGTTGTTTGCAGGTTCAGCTGACATCTGTAAACCTCCTATTAAACATTATTATCTGTGATTATATCACAGTTAGGCAATTATGGCAATACTAAAATAGAAATATATGAAAATTTTGTTGAATTCAGCACCAGACAGCATCGCCAAGCATTAATTTAAATTCAAAATCATTGATGTTTGTGTTTTCATCAATAACAACGCATTCAATACCTGCCATGCGGGCATAGTCGATAATATGCTCTTTTGTAAGTGAGTAGCTGAGAACTGAATGGTGCGCACCGCCGGCAAGAAGCCATGCTTTGACACCGTTTTTGAAGTCGGGAAGAGGCTTCCACATTGCACTTGCAACAGGAAGCTTAGGCATCGGCTTTTCAGCACTTATGCATTCTACCTCGGCGCAGATAAGACGGAGTCTGTTTCCTATATCTACAAGTGAAACAGCAATTGCCTTACCGGATTTAGAGTTAAATATAAGTCTTGCAGGAGGCTCTTTACCGCCGATGCCAAGCGGCTGAACATCAAGCTTGATCTCACCTTCAGCAATTGTAGGACAGACCTCAAGCATATGTGCACCGAGGATTGCTTCTTTGCCTTTAGTGAGGTTATAAGTGTAATCTTCCATAAATGCAGTCGAGTCATTATCAGACATAGTTTTGAGGATTTTTGTGAGTGCTGCTGTTTTCCAGTCACCTTCAGCACCGAAACCGTAGCCTTTTGCCATCATACGCTGTGCACTTAAACCGGGAAGCTGTTTTAAACCGTGAAGATCCTGGAAGTTGGTCGTAAAAGCAGTGCAACCTGTTTTCTCAAGGAATCTTTCGAGAGCAATTTCGTATTTTGCCTGTTCTTTAACGGCAGAGATATCTTTGGTTACAAATGTATATTCATTTTTGTACTGTTCGACAAGCGCATCCGCTTCAACATCCGAAACAGCATTGATTTCTTCAACAAGGTCGCCGATACCGTAATAATCGACACTCCAGCCGAGCTTTGCCTGAGTTGTCACCTTGTTACCCTCTGTTACGGCAACATCACGCATATTGTCGCCAAAGCGGCAAACTTTCAAGGTGTTACCTTCAGCGAAAGCTTTTGCGGCACTGACCCAAACTTTGATTTCATTTATTGCATCTTCATCCTGCCAGTGACCTACAACTTCTTTACGGCTTTTACGCATAAGAGCATAAATATGGCTGTGCTCTCTGTCGCCGTGAGCGGACTGATTAAGATTCATAAAGTCCATATCAATCGTGTCGTAGGGGAGTGCTTCATTAAATTGTGTGCTGAAATGAAGAACGGGTTTTGAAATCGTCTTAAGTCCGTCAATCCACATTTTTGACGGAGAAAACGTATGCATCCATGTAATAACACCGATACAGTTTTCATCAGCATTCGCATCACGCATTACTTTAGTAATCTCGGGTGCTGTAGTGACAACCGGTGTGCAGATTACTTCAGTACCGATTTTATCGTTAAGATATTCTGCAATAATTTTTGAGTCTTCGGCAACCTGCCTGAGTGCATCGTCACCGTAAAGATGCTGGCTGCCTGTTATAAACCAAACATTACTCATAATCTACTCTCCTTATCTCTGACCGTAATATGCGTTTGCACCGTGCTTACGGTTATAGTGCTTATCAAGTGTGTATTTGTTAATCGGTTTTGCATCGGGGTTAATAGTTTTCATATTAATTGCCATTCGGGCGACTTCTTCCATAACTACTGCGTTGTGTACAGCCTCAGCGGCATCTTTTCCCCAGGCAAACGGACCGTGGTTTGCAACAACTACACCCGGAATTGCCGCAGGGTCAAGCAGTTTGAAAGCTTCAACAATTACTTTGCCGGTGTTCAGTTCATACTCACGCTGGGTCTCTGCGGCAGTAAGCTCACGTGTGCAGGGGATTGCACCGTAGAAATAATCGGCGTGTGTAGTGCCGTAAGCCTCAATAGGCATCCTTGCTTGAGCAAAAGCAGTTGCGTTAGTTGAGTGAGTATGTATAATTCCGCCTGCTTCTTTGAAGTTGCGATACAGATACAAATGAGTTGGTGTATCGCTTGAAGGATTAAGATTACCTTCAACAACCTTTCCGTTCAAATCAACTACAACCATCTTGTCCGGTGTAAGTTCAGCGTATTCAACGCCCGAAGGTTTTATTACTACATAACCTGTTTCTCTGTCTATTGCAGATACATTTCCCCAAGTAAAAGTTACAAGTCCGTACTTCGGAAGAAGAAGATTTGCATCACAAACTTCTTTTTTAAGATTTTCGAGCATATTGTTTCTCCTTATCTTATCTGTCCGTTACCGCGGATAACAAACTTTGTCGTTGTCAGTTCGGGTAAACCTATCGGGCCTCTTGCATGAAGCTTCTGTGTGGATATACCTATTTCGGCACCAAAGCCAAACTGACCGCCGTCTGTGAATCTTGTACTTGCGTTTACGTATACAGCAGATGAGTTGACAAGCTTTGTGAATTTCTGTGCGGAATTGTAATCGGAGGTGATAATTGCTTCACTATGTCCTGTGGAATAAGTGTTGATATGCACAATAGCGTCTTCAACGCTTTCAGCTGTTTTTACAGACATTTTATAATCAAGATATTCTTTACCAAAGTCTTCTTCGGTTGCGGGCTTGATATCAATTATGCTTGCTGCGTATTCATCACCGCAAAGTTCAACATTTTTTTCGTCGAGTTTTGCTTTAATAATCGGTAAAGCTTCTTTTGCAATATCCTTATGGATAACAAGGCTTTCTGCCGCATTACAGACTGAAGGTCTTGATGTTTTTGCGTTAAAAATGATATTGACAGCCATATTTATATCAGCTGTTTTGTCAACGTAAATATGGCAGTTACCGACACCTGTTTCAATAACAGGTACGGTTGCATTCTGTACAACACTGTTGATAAGACCTGCACCGCCGCGGGGGATAAGCACGTCGATATATCCGTTAAGTTTCATTAATGCATTTGCGGTTTCACGGGATGTATCCTCAACAAGCTGGATACAGTTTTTATCAATACCGATTGATTCTATTGCATTACGCATAATATTTGCTGTAGCAATATTTGAGTTTATTGCTTCTTTGCCGCCACGCAGAATTACCGCGTTACCTGACTTGAGGCAAAGAGCAGCAGCATCTATCGTAACATTCGGACGTGCTTCATAAATTACAGCAATTGTGCCCATCGGTACGGCAACCTTTTCAATGTTGAGTCCGTTAGGTCTTGTCGAACCGCTCTTTACAACACCGACAGGGTCGGGGAGTGCAACGATTTCAAGTACGCTGTCAGCAATGTCATTTATTCTTGCTTCGCTGAGCGCAAGCCTGTCAAGCAATGATTCAGACATTCCGTTAGCTTTTCCGTTTTCGAGGTCAACATTATTCGCTTTGATTATTTCATCTTTATGCTCTTTAAGTGCCGAAGCAATAGCTGCAAGTACCTTGTTCTTAAGTGCAGTTGAAGCATCAGCAAGTGTAACTTGTGCCTTTTTGGCATTTTTACCTAATCCAATAATATATTCCATTGTTTATCAGCCTTCCGCTTTAATAAAATGTGTGCCAACCTTGTGGCCGTCGATAAGTCTATAAATATCATCGGGATTTTCACCGTTGATGATATAAGTATCAATATGTGCGGATGTTGCTTCTTTGGCGGCGTGAATCTTTGTTATCATACCGCCGGTACCTCTGTTAGTACCGCTTCCGCCTGCAAGCTTAAGAATATCTTCATCAATAGCCTTTACCGTTGGTATGAGCTGAGCCTCCTCATACTCCATCGGGTTTTTATCAAAAAGACCGTCTGTATCGGTAAGTATTATCAACTTATCTGCCTTTATCAGTTTTGCAACCTGCGCCGAGAGGTTATCATTGTCGCCATAAACGATTTCATCAACGGCAACCGAGTCGTTTTCATTGATTATCGGGATGGCACCATATTTAAAAATATGATCAAATGCATTAACAAGGTTGTGTCTGCGTTCATCGTTTTCTATATCACTTTTTGTAATAAGCAACTGACCTATAGTGCAACCAAGCTCACCGAAGAATTTATCGTACATAAACATAAGCTCGCATTGACCGATACAAGCCGCCGCCTGACGCTCCGGTGTAGTTTCAGGACGTGATTTTAATCCAAGCTTGCCTACACCTACACCTATTGCACCTGAAGTAACCAGTGCGATTTCACATCCGCTGTTATGTAAATCGGCAAGTGTACGCACCAATGCCTGCATCCTGCGTATGTTTGCCTTACCTGTAGCGTATGTAAGTGTAGATGTACCTACCTTTATTACTATTCTTTCATTCTTTACCATTACTCAGCACTTCCTTATATTTATCTTATCAATTATAACACAGTGTATTTTGTTGTCAATCTTTACTATTAAATTTTAGCATATTCCCAGTGTTGTCCATATTATTCCAATGCAGCTTATTATTGTTGTGCTTTTATTGATTGTGTGTTATACTTCGTTATTCTTTCATTATGCTTTTATCTTATTCAAGCATACGTTATATTTTTTTGTTTGCAATTATTGACAAATAAATTAACAAAGCACTATAATATATCCAATATGAAAGGGGATAGTACCATGCGTGAAATTAACAGATCCGATAAACTCCAGAATGTTCACTCCGATATCAGAGGTCCTGTTTTTGTTGAAGCTATGAGAATGCGTAAAGAAGGCATTGATGTTCTTCGACTCAACACAGGTAACCCTGCTACATTTGATTTCAAGATGCCTGACAGTGTACGTAATGCTCTTATCAACAATGCTGATAAGGCTGTTGCATACTGTGACCTCAAAGGTATGCCCGATGCCCGCGAAGCTATCTGTAACTACCACAAAGGCAAGGGTATTGAAGGCATCACACCGGACGATGTTTTTATCGGTAACGGTGTAAGTGAGCTTGTTACAATGGCTCTTACAGCACTTCTTAACTACGGCGACGAGATTCTCGTTCCTGCTCCCGACTACTCGCTCTGGACTAATTCTGTCTGGATTGCAGGTGCAAAGCCTGTACATTATATCTGTGACGAGCAGTCAAACTGGTATCCCGATATAAATGATATTAAATCAAAAATCACTCCCAAAACCAAGGCTCTTGTAATTATCAATCCCAATAACCCCACTGGTGCTCTTTATCCTAAAGAGGTTCTTGAAGAGCTTGTTCAGATTGCACGCGAGCATGAGCTTGTAGTATTCTCTGATGAAATCTATGACAGACTTGTTATGGATGATCTTGAGCACATTTCTACAGCAACCCTTGCACCTGATCTTCTTGTCTGCACAATGAACGGTCTTTCAAAGTCACATATCGTATGCGGCTTCCGTTGCGGTTGGATGGTTGTCAGCGGTGCCAAAGACAATGCAAAGGATTTTATTGCAGGTCTCGTTCAGCTCTCGGCTATGAGACTTTGTGCAAACGCACTTATGCAGCTTGTAATTCCCGCAGCTCTCAATGACCCTGAAAGCACAAGAGAGATGATAGTTCCCGGCGGCAGACTTTATGAGCAGCGTGAGGCAACCTGCCGTGAGCTTGCAAAAATTGACGGTATTTCATTTGTCAAGAACAGTGCAGCTTTCTATCTTTTCCCGAAAATTGATGTCAAGAAGTTCAACATAACTGATGACCAGCAGTTTGCAATGGATTATCTCCACAGCAAAAATGTTATGATCATTCCCGGCAGAGGTTTCAGCTGGAAAGAGCCTGACCACTTCCGTATCGTTATGCTTCCCGAACCCGAGCAGATTGCAAAGGCTATGCGTGATCTCGGTGACTTCCTTAAGGATTATCGCCAGAACTAATCGTACGCCTCAATAATTTTCTGAAGCTCATCTTCACTTGATACTTCTATGCCTGTCACCAATGCTTCTGCAGCATCCGGTGGCAGGCTGTTTATTTTACAGTCGAGAATCTGAACCGGTAAGTCATTACCGTACTCATATACAGCAACATATCCGTTGAAATTTTTTACAATATATCTATGCTTATAATAAGTATTTGTATCGCTGTGAACATTTTCGGTTTTTTTGATGTTTGTAAACGAGATATATGATGATAATAATACGATTGCAGATATTAAAACTGTTAAAATCATTAAGTATTTTTTCATACAGATTCATCCTTTCGGTGTGATTATTGACATCAAATTTATTACACAATCATTACAATTTTGAAAAAGACTTTATTTTTTTAAAAAATATGTTATAATACAATATAGATAATTGGGTAACATTGGTATTAAGCCATTTTATCGAGGTGTCAATAATGGGAATTGAGAAAGAAAGAATCAATAACAAAAAAGTAAAAAATAAAAAAGTCGGTAAGAAAAAGCACAAAGGACTGAAGATATTCGGCACAATAGTAATTTCTTTGTTTTCTTTTGCTTGTATAACCGGTTTGATTATTGTCGGATATGTTTACAGTTATATGACTGATTATATTAACGGCGAGGTTGCTATTGACCTTAATGAATATCAGTCAAATCAAAGCCAAACATCGATAATTTATGCTTATGACGAAAACGGTGAGGTTTTTGAGCTTCAACGTTTGCACGGTGACGAAAACAGAATTTACGTTGGCCTTGATGAAATTCCTAAACATCTTCAAAACGCATTTATAGCACTTGAAGATGCCAGATTTCCTACGCACGAAGGCGTTGACTGGATACGTTTTGTTGCAGTTTTTGTTAAAGACAGGCTTTCAACAGGCGGTTCATCAATAACACAACAGCTCGTAAAAAATATTACCGGTGACCGAGAAGCAAACTTTGTAAGAAAATTCAATGAGATATGCAACGCACTTAATCTCGAAAAGAATTTCAGCAAAGATGAAATATTGGAAGCGTATTTGAACACTCTGTATCTGGGCAGCGGTTGTTACGGCGTAAAGACAGCGTGCGAAAAATATTTCGGCAAGGATGTATCTGAGATAAATATTGCCGAAGCAGCTTGTATTGCTTCAATTACAAAGGCACCATACACATATAATCCTCTTGTAAATCCTGAGAAGAATAAAGAACGTCGTAATAATGAATGCCTTGCCTCAATGCTTGAGGAAGGTTATATTACCAAAGCTGAATACGATGAAGCTGTAAACTACGAAATTATATTTACAAACAGCCCTGATTACGTTCCCGACGAAGAGGAGGAAGTCGAGGAAAATACCGAGGAAGAAGAACAGGAAGAAGTCTGGAGCTTTTATGTTGATTTTATCGTCGACACACTTATCGATGAATTTATGACAACTTACGATATGGATGAGCGTCAGGCTATACAAAAAATTTACTATGGCGGACTTAAGATATACGCTGCTGTAGACCTTAACGCACAGGCGACTCTCGAAGATGTTTACATTAACAGAAAAACTTTTCCCGATGAATCCAATAAAGAAATTCAGGCACAGTCTGCAATGACAATAATGGATTACAACGGTAGAGTTATAGCGATTTGCGGTGAAGCCGGTGAAAAATCCGGTAACCGTTGTCTTAACCGAGCATCCGATTCGCCGAGGCAGCCGGGTTCATCGATTAAACCGATCAGCGCCTATGCACCTCTAATCGAAGAAAAGAAAGGCACCTGGTCAACCATGGTACTTGATAAGGCTTTTGCCTATAATGGTACACTGTGGCCCAAGAATTACTCCGGCAACAAAGGTTCCGGCAGTTATGTAACTGTGCAAAATGCACTTGCCCGCTCTTTGAACACAGTACCGGGACGAATTGTTTACGAGATACTTGGCGAAAAAGAAAAAGGATTGGATAAGTCATATAGTTATCTTACCAATACATTCAGAATCTCTACAGCCGTTGAAAAATATGATAAAACTCCTGCTCCTTTGGCTACAGGTGCGATGAGACACGGCGCTACAACGCTTGAAATGGCTGCTGCATATGCGACGTTTGGTAATGGCGGTAAATATTACAAGCCATATTGTTATTATAAAGTAACAAACAGTGACGGTTCTCAAGTGTATTTTGACAATACAGCACCAAGCGGTAAACAGGTTATCAGCGAAGATACCTCAGATATTATGTGTGAATTACTGCAAACTGTTGTTACTGACAGCGTCGGTACTGCAAAGGCATATAAGATAAATAATTTCCAGACTATGGCAAAAACAGGTACTACAAGTGATAACTATGACCGTTGGTTTGTTGGCGGTACACCTTATTATGTTGCCGCTGTATGGTACGGATACGATCTTAACAAAACAATTTCAAATGTAAGCGGTAATCCCGCAGGTAAGATTTTCAAAGAAGTTTTAAACGAACTTCATAAAGATTTACCTGAAAAAGAATTTCCGAAATCATCAATTGTTGTTGAAAAGAAATACTGCCGTGCAACCGGTCTTATAGCCGGTACAAATTGTTCAACCGGTACAGGCTGGTATTCACTTAAAAATATGCCTGAAACTTGTACATCTTGTACAGGTGGAGAACAAAATATTGTTGACCCTGAAACACCTGAAACAACCACACCTGAGGATCCGGGCTATATTGAAAATCCTGAAACAACCACACCTGAGGATCCGGGCTATATTGAAAATCCTGGAACAACCACACCTGAAGATCCCGGTTATGTTGAAGAACCCGGAATAACTGATGATAATGAATATATCGGCGATACGGGTAACGATGAGTTTGGTGATAACGGTGATACAGCGTCACAAAATGAACCATATTTGACAGAATAAGCAATTTTCAGAAAGGATTAAACGGTCGATGGAAGCGCATCGCTTATGCAAAACCATCGACCGTAAACTTATTTATTATGATTATTTTAGGTGTTGACTACGGCGATGCAAGAACAGGTGTTGCTGTATGTGACAAAACAGAGTTTCTGGCATCTCCGGTATGCGTTATTACCGAAAGCTATATGCCGAAGCTGATTGACAAACTGTTAAATATAATTAATGAAAAAAAGCCTGAACGTATCGTTGTGGGTTTGCCGAAAAATATGGACGGTTCGCTTGGCTTTCGTGCTCAGGCTTGTACTGAATTTGCAAATACCCTCAATGAAGCTTCAGGCATCGAAACCGTTCTGTGGGATGAAAGACTTACAAGTGTTATTGCCCATAAACAACTTCAGTTAAATGGAAAACGTGAAAAGAAACACAAACAGATTATAGATGCAGCAGCAGCCACGGAAATACTTCAGAGCTACATTGATAGCCGAAAAAAATAATTATGCATATTTGTAAAAATCAAATAATCACTAATATACAATCGATTTTTGTTTCGATATTATTTATACTACTCAGTGTACCTGTTTTCGATATGACGGGTGATATAATTAAACCGATACTTATTTGTGTTATCGGTTCAATTATTATTTGCTTATTTTCGCTTGTTTGTAAGTTTTCAGCTCAGATAATCGGTAACGGATTGTTAATGTTGATGGTATTCTGGCTTGTTTTTGCAATTATCAAAGAAACCGTTTTACAGATTCAGGCAGGTTGGGTATTTTATTGGATTTACTTTTTTTATTTTGATAAATTGCTTATGCTTGGGGTCATATGGCTTTCCGCATCTGCTTTTTTCTGCATAAGACGCCTAGTACAAAAAAAGAAAAAAGATAGCGGATATTCAGAATTTTTCAAAAAGTCTTCGATAGCCTTTTTGATTTTTTATGTTTTTTTGCTTGTTTTTTCTTTTGTACTTTTACGGTTGCAAACAGGCGATTTTCCTTTCAGGTTATTCCAACCTTTTGCAACAATAAAGGAATATATTGCTGATTTTGATACTATACCGTATGAAGTGTTTATGATGTTTTTCGGCAATCTTTTCTATTTCACACCTCTTGGTTATATATTCTGTATATTGTTGAGCAACAAAACCGTTTCCTTCAAATTAATTGTAAATATTTTCTTTCCGATAACAGCATTCACATTGATTGAAATTTCACAGTATTTGTTTCATAACGGCTATTGCGAATTTGATGATATGATGTTAAACTCAATAGGCTTTTGGTTAGGAAACCTGCTCTATTTGCTCGCAAATAAATTTGCTTATTTTATCAGTAAAGGAAAATACAAATCATTCTGGGGATGAAATAATTAACCGTTATCCGGCATAACATTTTTTGGAGGTGTCGGATAATGAATAGGTTCACAGCATCTGTTTTAGCGTTGATTTTAGCGATATTATCGATATTTGTCATATATTTTGTTTTTGATAACGATGAAAAAGTTACTTCAGCTACCATAGCCAATCAAGAGTTTTGCATTATAATCGATGCAGGTCATGGCGGTGAAGACGGCGGTACAAGTTCACAGGACGGTACACTTGAAAAAAATATCAATTTATCTATCGCTAAACAGCTTGATTTTATGTTGAAATCTGCAGGTTATAAAACAATTATGACCAGAAACAGTGATGAGCAGCTTGGAGATATATCGCTGACAACAATAAGACAGCGAAAAATATCAGATATAAAAGAACGGCTCGAAATAACCGAAACTAACAAGAATTCAATATTTATAAGTATACATCAGAATCATTTTTCGTCTTCGGTTTACAGCGGTACGCAAGTTTTTTATTCACCCAATTCCGACAACAGTAAAATTCTTGCTGAGTCAATACAAGGCAGTGTAGTTAGCAGAATTCAACCTGAAAATAAACGTGCAATAAAACAAGTTGGCACAAATATATACTTATTGTATAATTGCAAATTACCTGCAGTAATGGTTGAGTGTGGGTTTATGTCTAACCCGAAAGAATCTGAATTACTTAAAAACAACGACTATCAAAAGCAAATTGCATTTTCAATTTTATGCGGAATTCAAAACTATCTGGAGGATAAAGATGGCTAAAGCAAAATCACTTTATATATGTTCATCGTGTGGTTACGAATCTGCCAAATGGTATGGCTGTTGTCCCGGTTGCGGCGAGTGGAATACTATGAATGAAGAGGCTATCGTTCAACATACTTCGTCACGTAACTCCTCGGCAATTAAACCGGCTGTATCATTAACTCTTGATGAAATTGTAAGCGACAGCAGCGTCAGGTACAAAACAGGACTTGGTGAGCTTGACAGAGTGCTTGGCGGTGGTATTGTCAAGGGCTCGCTTGTGTTGTTAAGCGGTGATCCTGGTATAGGTAAATCCACAATCTTATTGCAGATATGTCAATATCTTGATAAGTCATTAAACATTCTGTATATTTCCGGTGAGGAATCAGCTCACCAGATTAAAATGCGTGCCGAAAGACTCGGAGTAAAAAATCCCAATCTTTCCATTATGTGCGAAATCGATGTAATATCCATCACTGAGCACATACGTACCCAAAAACCCGATATTGTAATTGTTGACTCGATACAGACTATGGATTATTCCGAAGTCAGTTCGTCACCCGGCAGTGTAACACAGGTCCGAGAATCTGCTTCAGTTTTTATGCGTACTGCAAAATCTCTCGGAATACCTGTAATTCTTGTCGGCCATGTTAATAAAGATGGCAATATCGCAGGACCTAAAGTTCTTGAACATATTGTCGATGCCGTCCTGTATTTTGAAGGTAACAGAAATTTCTCTTACAGAATTCTTCGTGCTGTTAAAAACCGTTACGGTTCGACTAATGAAATTGGTGTATTCGAAATGTGCGAGCAAGGCCTTGCTGAAGTTGAAAATCCGTCGTTGATGCTTATTTCAGGCAAACCAAAAAATACTCCGGGTTCATGTATAGCCTGCGTAATGGAGGGTTCCAGACCTATTATGGCTGAAGTGCAGGCGCTTGTTACTCCTACAGGTTTCGGTAATCCCAGACGTATGTCAACAGGATTTGACTATAATAGGGTTTCTATGCTGCTTGCGGTACTTGAAAAACGTGCAGGATACTTTTTCGGTACAACCGACACGTATATCAATGTAGTCGGCGGACTTAAACTTGATGAACCTGCAAGCGACCTATCAGTTGCAATGGCTTTGATTTCAAGCCTAAAAGATACTGTTGTTTCCGATGATACTCTTGCTTTCGGTGAAATCGGTCTCGCGGGAGAGGTAAGAGGCGTAAGTAACTGTGAGCAACGTGTAAGAGAAGCTGTAAGACTTGGTTTCTCTCGTTGTATTATACCGCAGCATAACCTTAAAAATCTCTCACTCAAGATATCCGGCGATACTGAGATTATTGGTGTAAGAAACATCCGCGAAGCTTTTGAGGCAGCGATAAAATGAGTGAATTTGCATCTTTAATTAATCCTAATCTTCCAACATCAAAAGTATGTCACGTAGTAATGAGTAATGAAAATCCGCAGTTTGTGAAGGAATCAGTGCATCTGGGTATCAATGTGCTTCCAACTGAGCAGTGTAATGATGTATTGCCTGCTGTAAACCGTCATGCCGATATGCTCTTTTCTTACCTTGGAGGCGGTAAATATCTAATAGAAAAATCACAGACAAAACTTAAATCAGAGCTTGATAGACTAAGTGGTTTTACTTGTAAAGACTGTGTATCCCTCGGTCCAAATTATCCTGATGATATTTTGTTGAACACTTGTATTATCGGTAATCTGGCAATATGCTGTAAAAAGAATATCCACCCTGCTTTCAAAGAAAGCTTTGAAATAATCGAAGTGCCTCAAGGTTATTCAAAATGTTCAGTTTGTGTTGTTGATAAACATTCAATTATAACCGATGATAAATCGATATATAATGCTTGTAAAGGTCATAATATCGACGCATTGTTAATACGAAAGGGCAGTGTACGGCTTAACGGTTTTGACTATGGCTTTATCGGCGGATGTTGTGGTAAAATATCAGAAGATACAATTGCTTTCTGCGGTAATCTTGATACTCACTGTGATGCATTAAAAATCAAATCGTTTTTATCTGAGCGAAATGTAACTTATATTTCACTCGGAAAATTGGAACTTACAGACATAGGCTCGATTTTACCGATAACTCAAACAAAATGAATATTACATTTATTAATTAAACTCTGCTTTCGGGCAGAGTTTTTTATATATTTATATTGCAATATAATAATATAAGTGCTATAATTATTAAATTATTATTACAATTTTGGAGGTGAGTACAGTGAGTCGCAAAAAATGGGTTGTAAATCCTGTCGATAAATCCCTTGCAGCAGGTCTTGCTGAAAAACATACTCTCTTTGCTATCGCTGCGCTCATCGCATCTTCGCGAGGAATTGACACAGATGAAAAAATAAGAGCATTTTTCTATGATGATGCTGAGTATTCTTCACCTTGGGACCTTCCCGATATGGATAAAGCTGTTAAGGCTATCAATTATGCAATAGACAGATTTGAGAGAATAGCAATCTGCGGCGATTACGATGCAGACGGTATAACAGCTTCCGCTTTGCTTTATTCTTATCTTGAACAGCAGGGTGCAGACATAATTTGCAGAATCCCTGACAGAGCTGAAGGATATGGACTGAAAAAAGAGGCTATCGATTATTTTATCGAGCAGAATGTAAAACTTATAATTACCGTTGACTGTGGTATAAGCAGTATTGAAGAAGCGGAATATGCAAAGGAAAAGGGTATTGACCTTGTTGTTACCGACCACCATCGTGTAGGCGACACATTACCTGATTGTATTGCAGTTGTTGACCCTTATCGTGAAGATTATAAATGTGAATTCAAAGCGTATGCGGGAGTAGGTGTAGTCTACAAACTTCTTTGTGCACTCGAAAACGACAGCGAATCCGTATTAGATGCATATGCTGATATTATAGCACTCGGTACTGTTGGTGATGTTATGCCGCTGATTGATGAAAACAGACATATTGTTCGTCGCGGCGTTGAGATGATCAACAATTCTGACCGCCCGGGTATAATATCCCTTCGCGAGATAGCTGGACAATCCGGTAAGCATATATCTGCATCAAGCCTTGCTTACACTCTTGTACCGAGAATAAATGCTGCAGGCAGAATGGGCAGCCCCACAAGAGCACTTAATCTTTTATTATGTGACGATGAAATAATCTGCAACGATATTGCTGAAGAGATTGATTCCGCAAACGTAAGCCGTCATAAGACAGAACTTGAGATTTTAGCTGAAATCAAGCAAAAATTCCGCGAGGATAATTCGCTCAGATATGATCGTGTATTGGTTGTTGACGGTGAAGGCTGGCCGCACGGAATAATAGGTATTGTTGCTGCAAAGCTTGTTGAGATTTTCGGCAAACCTGCAATTGTAATCTCAAAAGACAGTGGTGTTTCACGCGGCTCAGGCAGAAGCTTCGAAGGCTTTTCTCTTTTTGATGCAATTAAATATTGCTCCGATGTGCTTGACCATTTCGGCGGTCACACTCTTGCTGCAGGCATTGGTGTTGACACTGATAAAATCGATATATTCAGAAAAAAAATCAACGAATATGCTCAGTCAATCGGTTTCACTCCACATCCAGTACTTAATATTGATTGTAAGCTCAATCCTGTTGCAATAAACAATGAGTTACTTGATGCATTGGCAACACTCGAGCCTTTCGGCGCCGGTAATCCTGTCCCTGTTTTCGGTCTCTTTGGAATGTATATTGATGCTGTACAATCTGTAAGCGAAGGCAGACATATACGATTGATTTTATCAAAAGGCAATACCCGTATTACTGCAATGCGTTTTGGCGTTGCACCGGATACATTTGCTTTTCATAAAGGTGATATAATAGATATTGCAGTTACCGTTGAGCGTAACGAATATCTCGGCGAAGTAAGACCAAGCGTACACATCAAAGCTGTACGCGCTAACGGTAGTGAGGATGACGAAGTATTTGCAGGTCTTGATTTATTTGAAAAAATCAAGCGTGGCGAATCGCTTTCAACAGAAGAAAAGTATTCTGCTTGTCCTGACCGCGATTTTATGCTTGATGTTTTCAAGTACATAAAATCAGTTGATGTTTGGAAATATGACAGTGAGACACTTTGTTACAGACTCGGCAAACCCATGTCTCAGATATGTAAGGTTGCTGTATCGGTTGAAACAATGCTTGAGCTCGGTGTCTTAATTCGTAACAGCGATGGTTTTATTACTTTGCCTGATGTTTCTGTAAAAGCTGATTTAAATTCATCCGCTTTGCTTACATTACTCAAACAATAGGGGGTGTCCGATAATGTGTGAAAAAAATGCTTATAACGAAGTTGTCTTGTTATACAACAACTTAAGCAATATTATTGCAGAAAATTTTACCGATGAGCAGAAAGATATCGTTGAAAGAGCGTTTAAGCTTGCCGAAAAAGCACATGAAGGACAGCTCCGCAAATCCGGCCAGCCTTATATTATCCATCCTCTTTCAGTTGCAATAATACTTGCACAGATGGGTATGGACTTCGCTTCGATTGCCGCAGCTTTGCTTCATGACGTTGTTGAAGATACTGACGTTACCAATGAAGATATCGCCAAAAACTTTTCCAAGGAAATAGCAGTACTTGTTGACGGCGTTACAAAGCTCGGTAAAGTTTCACTTTCAAATAAAGAAGAGCAGCAGGCTGAAAATATCCGCAAAATGCTTATCGCTATGTCGCACGACATACGAGTAATTATCATTAAGCTTGCTGACAGACTTCACAATATGCGTACTCTTCAGTTTATGAGAGAGCAGAAAAGACGCGATATTGCAAAAGAAACACTTGAAATATACGCACCTATTGCTCACCGTCTTGGTATCAGACCTGTTAAAGTTGAGTTGGAAGACCTTGCCATCAGCTATCTTGACAGTGTGGGATATAAGGAAATTGAAGAAAATCTTACAAGTCAGCTTACCGCAAGAAATGAATTTTTGCAGGAAGTTAAAGAAAGAATTGTTGACAGAATTGCTTCAATCGGAATCGAAGCAAAAGTTGACGGCAGAGTCAAGAGCGTACATGGCATATACAGAAAAATGTATATGCAAAACAAAACGTTTGATGAGATTTACGATATATATGCAGTAAGAATTATTGTCGATTCGGTTATTGACTGTTATAACTGTCTGGGTATAATTCACGATATGTTTACTCCTCTGCCCGGCAGGTTTAAAGATTATATCTCTACACCTAAACCGAATATGTATCAGTCACTTCATACAACGGTTATCAGCAAAGAAGGTATACCCTTTGAAGTCCAGATAAGGACCTGGGATATGCACCACACCGCTGAATACGGTATCGCCGCACACTGGAAATACAAGCTCAATATGTCCGGCGGTAACAAATCGTTTGACGAGCGTCTTGCCTGGGTAAGACAGCTTCTTGAAAGTCAGGATGAAGCTGCCGGCGTTGATGAGATAGTAAGCACAATCAAAAGCGACCTTGTTCCGGATGATGTATATGTCTTTACACCAAAGGGTGATGTTATAAATCTTCCTATGGGTGCAACTGTTATTGACTTTGCTTATGCAATTCACTCTGCGGTTGGTAACAGAATGACCGGAGCTAAAGTTGACGGCAGAATGGTATCAATTGACTATAAGGTTCAGACAGGCGAGATTGTAGATATTATTACTGCTTCTCAGCCCGGAAAAGGCCCAAGCAGAGGTTGGCTCAATATTGTCACAACAAGCGAAGCTCGTAGTAAAATCCGTTCCTGGTTCAAAAAAGAGCGACGTGAAGAAAATATTGAAGAAGGCAAAAATCAGCTCGAGCGTGAATTCAAGCGTGCACTTATCCGTTTGCCCGAAGAGGAAATGGAACAGTTTCTGCTCAAAATTGCAGAGCGTCAGCGTTGTAAGACTCTTGATGATTTCTATGCTGCAATAGGCTACGGAGGTATTTTACTCAGTAAAATAATGCCCCGTATAAAAGATGATTACACAAAGCTTGTATCATCAAAGCAGGTAAAACCGCCTGTAGAAATACCTCAGAAGAGAATCAAAAGCAGTGAAGGTGTTGTTGTTGAGGGCATTGACAACTGCCTTATTAAGTTTGCACATTGTTGCAATCCGCTTCCGGGTGATAACATTATCGGCTTTATCACACGCGGTCACGGTGTATCTATCCACTCACGCACCTGTACCAATGTTCCTAAAGATATAGAAAGCTGTGCTGAACCTTACCGCTGGCTTAAAGCATACTGGGATAAGGGTATCAAAGAGGAATATAACGCAAATCTGCTCATTACCGGTATCGACAGAATTGGTCTTCTTGCCGATATTTCGGTAATGCTCAGTAACATCCGCGTTCTTATTACCAATATTAATTCCCGTTCCCTTAAAGACGGTACTTTTGTAATGACCTGCACGTTATTTGTTGACGGAATAGAACATCTTAAGAGTGTTATTTCAAAAATTGAAAAAATTGACGGTGTTCTCACTGTAGAAAGAAAGTGATTTTTTGAAAGCAGTAATCCAGCGAGTAAAATGCGCCGATGTCAGTGTTGACGGCAAAGTTGTCGGAAAAATCAACCACGGATATATGATTCTCCTCGGAGTAGTAGAGGGGGATACCGCCGAATGTGCAGAATTACTTGCCGCCAAGGTTGCAAAGTTACGCGTTTTTGAAGACGAAAACGGCAAAATGAATCTTTCGATAAACGATGTTGGCGGAGAAGTACTGGTTATATCACAGTTCACTCTGTGTGCTGACTGTAAGAAAGGCAACAGACCTTCATTCACATCTTCTGCACATCCGGATATCGCCAAGGATTTGTATCTCAAATTCTCTCAATTACTGCAGAATAACGGAATTTCAAAGGTCGAAAACGGTATTTTCGCTGCTGATATGCAAGTATCGCTTATAAATGACGGTCCTGTTACCATTGTTCTGGACACTGATATATGGAGGAAAAACTGATGGATATCCGTTGTATACCGCTCGGTGATTATCAGGCTAATTGCTATATAGTTACCGATGACAATTCAATGACGGCTGCAATTATCGATCCGGGCATTGCAAGTGATGAACTCAATGATTATCTTGTTGGTTATGATCTTAAATATATTCTTCTGACTCACGGTCATTTTGATCATATTTACGGCTGTGAATCACTGAAGGAGTTATATCCCGAATGTAAAATTTGTATTCATAGAGATGATGAGCCTTGTCTTAATGATACCCGACTCAACCTTGTCGGTGATTTTGATGGATATTTACCTAAGATTAATGCAGATATCGTTTTTAAAGGTGAAGAATTGCTCGAAATAGTACCCGGTGTTACAGTTAAAGTAATTCACACACCGGGACATTCCAAAGGTTCTGTATGTTATACCGATTTTAATAACGGTTTTATGTTCAGCGGTGATACGTTATTCTGTCGTACTGTTGGCAGAACCGATTTTGTAGGCGGCGATTTTGACCAGATGATGTCATCAATAAAATTGTTATCAACTTTCGACGGTAACATACGCGTATTTCCCGGTCACAATCGTGCCACTACAATAGGTGAAGAAAAAATCAAGAACAGATTTATGAGGAAGCTTTAATGATTGTTTTTATTTCAGGGCATAAATTTCACTTTGAAATTGAAAATCTTTGCCGTATGTTCTTTCCGAACAGCGAAATAAAACTTAATTATGAACATTGCGAGACCGATGAAGACTATCTTTTTACATCAATGTCTTCCGATGGCAGCACAGCAATATTGAACGCCGAAATCAGGGTAGGGGATAAGTCTGCTGAGTTTTCATCATTACCGGATAAATACAGCAATGATGAAGCGGAATATCAGCTTGCTCTTTGCGTTTTTAAGTGCCTGCACGCTGTTACCGGTTATATGCCTGCATGGGGACTTCTTACAGGAGTCAGACCGTCAAAGCTTATGAGCAAACTTATTGACCAACTTGGTGAAGAAAAAGCTAAACAATATTTCGTCGATAAACTGCTTGTAAGTGAGCAAAAAACTGAGCTTGCAACCAAAGTATCTGAAATCCAAAGACCGATTGTAGCAGAAAATAAACCGAATTCATTCAGTCTTTATGTTTCGATTCCTTTTTGTCCGAGCAGATGCAGTTATTGTTCGTTTGTATCGCACTCAATCACCGGTGCCAACGCGAAAAAGCTTTACAAACCGTATCTTGAAAACCTTAAACGTGAAATTGAAATAACAGGTAAAATTGCCTCAAAAAACTCTCTCAGATTGGAGAGCGTTTATTTCGGCGGAGGTACTCCCGGAATTTTAAGTGTTGATGAAACACTTATGTTAACCGATGCAATCAAAAACAGTTTTGATCTTGCATTTTGTCGTGAATATACTTTCGAATCAGGCAGAGCTGATGTTATAACCGACAAAAAGCTTAAAGCTTTAAAAGATAACGGTGTTGGCAGAATCAGCATTAATCCGCAGACTTTTGATGATTCCGTACTCGAAACAATAGGCAGAAAACATACTGCCGCGCAAGCTTTATCTGCATATAATCTTGCAAAATCCATCGGATTTGAAAGTATAAATATGGATCTCATCGCTGGCTTACCCGGAGATACTGTGGAATGGTTCAAATCATCTGTCGATACAGCAATTGAAAACAGACCCGAAAATATAACCGTACACTCTCTGGCACTCAAGCGTTCAAGTACACTTGTCGCAAAAGAAAACGCACTGTTAACTCAGGATGACTCTGCGGCAAAAATGATAGATTACGCAAATTCATCATTGATTGATGCGGGATATGTTCCTTATTATATGTATCGCCAAAGCAGATGCGTCGGCAACCTTGAAAATGTCGGATGGTGTCTGCCTCAAAAAGAATGTCTGTACAATATCTATATGATGGAAGAAATCCACACGGTGCTTGCCGTAGGTGCTGGTGCTGTAACTAAGCTTAAAGAGCCTCATGGCTCTTATATCGAGAGAATTTTCAATTTCAAGTATCCTTATGAGTACAATTCTCGTTTTGATGAATTGCTCGAAAGAAAAAACAGAATAACAGAGTTTTATTCTACATACAATTAATATCAGTTTGATTAACAAAATTAAGGGAAGTGTTTTTTTGGAGAAGCAGAAACAGATTAAAGGACAATCAATGCTTAACGGAGCAATTGTTCTCGTTTTCGCAACAATGATGGTCAAAGTAATCGGTGCTATTTATAAAATACCGCTTACAAATCTTATCGGTGCTGTAGGAAGAGGCTATTTCAGCTCTGCATATGAGATATATATGCCGATATATTCAATTTCTATGGCAGGTTTGCCTATTGCTGTTTCAAAAATGGTTTCCGAAAGCGTTACGCTCGGAAATTACCGTGATGCAAAAACAATTTTCAGCGTTGCAAAGAAGATTTTTTTGCTTATTGGTATAATAGGTACGTTGCTTTTAGTATTAATTGCTTTTCCTTATGTTAAGTTCGGCCACTGTGAAGACAACCTCTGGAGTATCCTTATGATTGCGCCTTCCATATTTTTCTGCTGCGTTATGTCTACATACCGCGGTTACTACGAAGGCTTGCGCAATATGACTCCCACAGCCGTTTCACAGGTTATCGAAGCTTTAGGTAAGCTCATACTCGGACTTGCATTCGCTAAACTGATAATTTCATACGGTCTCAACCGTTTTAACAGCGGTTTACCGGTTTTTGGTTCTGTATGCGCTACTAAATCGGAAGCATTGAGTTCTATTTACCCTTATGCTGCAGCAGGTGCCGTTTTTGCAGTTACCCTCGGCACAGTTTTTGCACTTCTTTTTATGATTATCCATAAAAAAATTAAAGGCGACACCTTTGACCGTACTATGTTGGTTAATTCTCCCAGACCCAAATCGTCATCCGAAACCGCCAAAACTATGGTTAAAATTGCAATTCCCATGGTTATCAGTGCACTTATAACAAATTTAACCAATCTTATTGATAATTTTACAATCCGCACAAGACTCGCTTATGCTGTTTCTGAAAATCTTGAGTATTTCAAAACAACTTTTGCTTCATCACTTCAACTGAAAGAAATACCGGACGCTGATATAGGCACATATCTGTATGGCTGTTATTTCTCTGCTCTTGATTTTAAAAACCTCATCACATCAATTACTATGTCACTCGGTGTAAGTGCTATTCCAGCACTTGCAGCTGCAGTCGCACTTAAAAATAAAAAAGATGTTACTTCTACAATTAATTCCGTTGTTCGTATATGTATGCTTGTAGCGGCACCTGCAGGTCTCGGTATTGCAGCACTCGCAAAGCCGATTCTGACACTTCTTTACGGCAGCTCCACAGCTGACATTATCCCTGTTTCATATCCTATTGTAGCGATATACGGCGCTGCAACCTTCATAATGGCACTTTCAACACCGCTTTCCAATATCCTTCAGGCTATGGGTAGGGCTGATATTCCTGCAAAAACCGTTGCTGTCGGCGCTGTTATCAAGTTTGTTTGCAACTTCATCTTTGTCGGTATACCCGAATTAAATATCTACGGTGCAATAATCGGTACAATTATCTGTTATACATTTATAATTACTGCAAACATCTACTTTACCATGAAGGTTTCAGAGTGCAGAATTAACTTTGCTTCTACATTTATCAAGCCATTGTTTTGCGGTGTAATGTGTGCAGGTGCTGCATACGGTGTGCAGTTATTACTTTCGAAAGTGCTTACTTTCGGTGATAAATCAAGTATGCTTAACGGTTACAATTTTTCAACGCTTGCAGCTGTCGGTGTAGCGGTTATTGTTTATGTTATTTGCTTGCTGATTGTTAAAGGTATCGCTTACGATGACCTTGTAATGCTTCCTAAAGGCAAAAAAATCGCAAAAGCACTTGAAAAATACGGCTTAATAGGTTAAAATAGACAAATGTGAGTTGAACAACTCGATTGGAGTGAATTTTAATGGTTTCAAACTTCGAATTTAAAAACTCATATAGTTTTGAGGATTTGGTAAATATTGTCGCTGTGCTTCGCGGTGAGGGCGGTTGCCCTTGGGATGCTGTACAGACTCATCTTACAATTAAAAAGGATCTTATTGAAGAAACCTATGAGGTTATAGAAGCTATCAATAAAGATGATAAGGATTTACTCTGTGAAGAGCTTGGCGACCTGATGCTTCAGGTTGTATTTCACGCACAGATCGAAACCGAGAAAGATTGCTTTAAAATCGATGCGGTATGCGACGGTATTTGTAAAAAACTTATAGAGCGTCATCCTCACGTTTTCGGTGAAGTTAACGTCAACAGTGTTAATGATGTGCTCACTAACTGGGATGACATTAAGCGAAAGTCAAAAAATCAAAAAACAACTACCCAGGCAATGCAGGCTGTTCCGAGAGAGTTACCTGCACTTATGCGCAGCACAAAAATCCAAAAAAAGGCCGCAAAAGCAGGTTTTGATTGGGATAATGTTAACGGTGCACTCGACAAGCTTGAAGAAGAAATAGCAGAGCTCAGACAAGCAATAAACAATGCCGATGATGATGCTTCATTCGAAGAGCTTGGTGATGTTCTTTTCTCAGCTGTAAATGTATCCCGTTTTATCGATGCTGATGCAGAGGAAGCTCTTACAGCATCGACCGACAAGTTTTTCAACAGATTTTCAATTGTCGAGCAGCTTGCTCAAAAACGCAACATCGATATGAAAAACACTTCACTCGAAGAGCTGGACAAGCTTTGGGATGAAGCTAAACACAGTTAATAATACTAAGGTATTATAAATAATAGGAGGTTTACTAAAATGAACAAAAATGAACTCATCAGCGCAGTTGCTGAAAAATCAGGTCTTTCCAAGAAGGATAGCGAGAAGGCACTCAACGCAGCACTCGAAACAATCACAGCTACAGTAGCTGCTGGCGACAAAGTACAGCTCATCGGTTTCGGTACTTTCGAGCTTCGTGAGCGTGCAGAGAAGCAGGCTCGCAACCCCAGAACAGGCGAGAAGATGACTGTTCCTGCTTGCAAGGCTCCCGCTTTCAAGGCTGGTCAGGCTTTCAAAGACGCTGCAAAGTAATTATGGGTAAAACGGAGCTGCCTTTTAAGGCAGCTCTTTTTATCAAAGAAGGTGTATGTATGCGACTCGACAAATATCTGAAAGTTTCAAGGATTATCAAAAGACGTACTGTTGCTAACGAAGTATGTGATGCGAAACACGTAACAGTAAACGGAAAAATCGCACGTGCTTCTCTTGAAGTAAAGGTCGGCGATATTATTGAAATACAAATGGGTTCAAACCTTACCAAATATGAAGTTTTGAACATCAGCGAACACGCTACAAAGGAAAATGCAGCCCTGATGTTCCGTCAACTTAAATAATCATATACAATTTCTCCTTTTCATATATATTGTAAAAATGAAAAGGAGATTTTTATTTATGGATGAAAAAAGAATCCAATCATCGTTACCGCATAACATTATTATTGAAGACAGAAAAACACTTACCGCAACTTCAGTAAATGAAGTTGACAGTTTTGATGAAGAAAACATAGTAGCATATACTTCAACCGGTGAATTGACAATCAGCGGTAATGCTCTTCATATTCTGAAATTCTGTGCAGATACGGGTGAGCTTGCCGTAGAAGGCAATATTAATTCAATCAGTTACTCTGATAATACCAAAGTATCAGGCGGCCTTTTCAGCAAGATTTTTCGCTGATATGTATATCGATGATATCTTTCAGCTGAATATATTTTTATATTCGGTTGGCTTTGGATTTTTGTTAGCTTTGATTTATGACATTTTAAATGTTTTTACTTTTAAAATTTTTAAATCTGATAAAGGATTGTTTATTAAAGATTTTTCTTATGTAATTATTTGTGCATATCTAATTTTTCTGTTTGTTTTAGCAGTCAACAACGGAAAGCTTAGAGTCTATCTTTTTTTGGGTCTCGCACTCGGTTTTATATGTTGGTTTATGTCATTAAGTGCTTTGTTTGTGAGATATTTTATATGTTTAAATAGAAAATTGTCGGCAATTTTGGTTTTTATTTCGTCAATTATTACCTTACCTTTTAGATGTATTTTTTCACTATTATTGACAAAAGCACAAAAAATCAATGCTTTTAACATAAAAAATTTCGAAAATACAAAAAATAAATTAAGAATACTCTTGAAAAAAAAATAATATATGTTATATAATATGTTTAAATAATGATTTTTAAGGTGCATTTATGAAAAAAAGAAATGTCAGTATTATTGTTGTTCTGGCTATTGTTTCTTTGATTTGTATTTTAGCAGTCAGAGTTATTGAAAACGCTAAGGAAAACAGCGAATCAAACAAAAGAAAAGAAGAGCTTTCTGCATCTTTGCTTGCTCAGGAACAGGCAATTGCCGAATTGGAAAATATGCTCGATGATGAAAATGCATCAAAATATCTTGATAATGAAGCAAGAGAAGAAGGCTATATTCATACTAACGAAAGAGTTTACGAAGACTCTAATAAGTAATAAACAAAGGGAGAAACAGCAATCATATGCAGTTTGAAATCGGCTCGATTATCGAGGGCAAAGTAAGCGGTCTCACAAATTTCGGAGCATTTATTTCTTTACCGGGCGGTGCTACCGGTATGGTACATATCTCCGAGGTATCTAACACTTATGTTAAGGATATCCACGAACATCTGACTGAAGGTCAGGATGTTAAGGTTAAAGTTTTATCAATCAGCCCGGAAGGCAAAATCAGCCTTTCAATCAAGCAGACCGAGGCTCAGCCTGTTGCAGCTACTGTTCCTCCTCAGCGTCCGCGCAGACCTCAATCAAGGCCGAATGTTTGGCAGGGTCAGCCGCAATCTTCGTCTAACGAACCAACTTCATTTGAAGATATGATGGCAAAATTCAAGCAAGTAAGTGACGATAAGTTTTCTGACTTACGTCGCTCAAACGACTCAAGATACAGCCAGCCTTCAAGACGCGGTAACAGAAAATAATAATTGAACAATGCACCGTAAAGCCAGTCTTTGCGGTGCATTTATATTAAGGATGGTACAAATAATGAGAGAAATAGATGTCAATATTATTACAAAAACTATTGCAGAGCTTTGCATAGAAGCCAATAAAAAGCTTCCCGGCGAACTTGAGCTTTTGATTAAGAACTCTATAGCTGACGAAGCAACAGAGCCTGCACACGGTGTTATGTGTGATCTTAAAGCAAATATCGATGCCGCATCAGAACTTGATATTCCGATTTGTCAGGACTGCGGAATGGCAGTAATTTTTATAGAAATCGGTCAGGATGTACACTTGACAGGAGGCAACCTTAACGTTGCAGTAAATGAAGGTGTGCGCCAAGGATACAGCAGGGGATATCTCCGCTGCTCTGTAGTGTCTGACCCATTACTCAGAGTAAATACCGGAGACAATACGCCTGCAGTACTTCATACAAGCATTGTTGACGGTGATAAAATTAAAATAACAGTTGCACCCAAGGGATTCGGTAGCGAAAATATGAGCTGTATGAAAATGTTTACTCCTGCCGCAACCAGAGAAGATATTATCGAGTTTGTGCTCAATTCAATAGTCATCGCCGGCGGCAATCCTTGTCCTCCTATAGTTTTAGGTATCGGCATCGGCGGCGATTTTGAGCAATGTGCATATCTTGCCAAAAAAGCTCTTTGTCGTAACGTCAGCCAAAGAAATGAAAAAGAATATTATGCCGAAATGGAAGCTGAAATTCTGCGACTTGCCAACTGTCTCAATATCGGTCCGCAAGGGTTCGGCGGCAAAACAACAGCGCTTGCTGTCAATATTGAAACTGCACCGACGCATATTGCCGGTCTGCCGGTTGCCGTTAATTTCGGTTGTCATGTAACAAGACATATGTCGAAAACTATATAATTATGTATATTAAATAGAATTCTCTAATACTATTTACAAAATATGTGCATTATGCTATACTATAATTACAGTAACAGAGGTTTTCTCTTTACTGATCAGCATACAAAGGGGATGTATATATGAAAATCACAACTATCGGTCGCAAATGCACAATCAGAGATTCTTTCAAGGACCACGCTGAAAAAAAGCTCAAGAAAGTTGATCGCTTTTTCGGTGAATCAGCAGAAGCAAAAATAACCGCAACTGTCGAAAAGAATTGCCAGATTGTTGAGATCACTGTCATTAATAACAGTATGGTTTTTCGTTCCCAGGAACGTGCCGACAATATGAATGACGCTCTTGACCTTTGTGTAGATTCACTCATCCGCCAGATTCGCAAGAACAAAACTCGTCTGGAAAAGAAAATCCGTGAGGCTTCTTTTGATGATTTTGTTGACTATGCACCTGTAGAGGAAGATGATTTCGAGGTTATCCGTACTAAAGTTATTGACCTTAGACCCGAAACTATCGAAGAAGCAATTCTTAAAATGAATCTTGTCGGACATAAATTTTATATGTTCTTAAACGCTGAAAACGGCAAGGTCTGCGTTGTTTACGTAAGAAATGACGGCGGCTACGGTTTACTTGAGCCTGAAACGGATTAATATTTTTTGTTGACTAATTTAATATTTTTATTATAATAGAAGGAGTGGAGCTTTCCGCTCCTTCTTATTTATTGAATTCTGAAAGGTTTTGCAACGATGACAATAAACTTTTGTATCCCATGCCTGCTCGGTATGGAAGGCTTTATTGCCGATGAGCTTCGTGCCTTGGAAGCCGAGAATGTATGTGCAGAAAATGGCCGAGTTCTTTTTTCAGGCGACGAAAATATTCTTGCACGCATCAATATCTGTTCCAGATATGCAGAGCGTGTGCAGATTGTTGTAGGTTCATTTGTTGCCAAAACATTTGAAGAACTGTTTCAGGGCACAAAATCACTTGAATGGGAACGTTGGATTGGCAGCAGAGATGCCTTCCCGGTTAAGGGTTATTCGATTAATTCAACACTTTTCAGTGTGCGTGACTGCCAGGCAATTATTAAGAAAGCAGTAGTTGAAAGACTTAAAAGCCAATATAATCTGCAATGGTTTGACGAAACAGGTCCTGTTCATCAGATTCAATTTTCTTTTAATAAAGATGTAGTTACGCTTTTACTTGACACATCTGGTGCAGGTTTGCATAAAAGGGGATACAGACCTCAATCAAATGCTGCACCTATAAAAGAGACGCTTGCTGCAGCACTTTGCAATGCATCACGTCTTCGCAGCTATCATACACTGTATGATCCTATGTGCGGATCCGGCACAATACTTGTAGAGGGCGCCTTGATGGCAATGAATATTGCTCCCGGTCTCAACCGTAATTTCTCCTGCGATCGTTGGGATCAGCTTGACCGTTCTATATGGAAAACCGAAAAAGAGCGTGCACGCGACCTTGAAAAACGCGACTGTGATTTTTTAGCTATAGGGTCTGATATTTCTCAGGAAGCTGTAGATTTAGCTTTACTTAACGCTAAACAAGCCGGTGTTGCCGATAAAGTCAAGGTAACAGTTGCTGATGTTCGTAATTTTAAAGGCGAAACAGAAAAGGGTACTTTGATCTGCAATCCGCCATACGGTGAAAGACTACTTGACATTAATGAGGCTTCAAGGTTATACTCAATAATGGGTCGTGTGTTTGAACGCAAACATGGCTGGTCATACACAATTATCAGTCCATCCGAAACATTCGAACAGGATTTCGGCAGAAAGGCAGATAAGCGACGCAAGCTTTACAACGGCATGATAAAGTGCCAGGTATATATGTATTTTAAATAAACGAAAAGAGATGAAAATATGAAACATATATTTGTTGTTAATCCATGTGCAGGTAAAGGTAAAAACAGAGGTCTTGCATATATAGGTCCGATGATTGAAGAGTTTTTCGCAAATTTTGATGAACCTTATGAAATCCACGAAACCACTGCAGCTTATGAGGGTATTGATTTTGTAAAGAATTACGAAGTAGGGGAGGAAACCGTAAGGTTTTATGCCTGTGGCGGTGACGGCACACTTTTTGAGGTTGTAAACGGTGCTTACGGTAAACCCAACACTCAGGTTGCTGTTATTCCCCTCGGCTCCGGTAACGACTTTATCCGCCTTTTCGGCACAAAAGAGGACCTTATAAATATTGAGGCGCAGGTAAAAGGAACTCCCTTACAGCTTGACGTTATCAAATGCCTTGGCAAAATCGCTATAAATCAGTGTTCGATGGGTCTTGATGCTGAAGTTTGTGCAGGCCAGGCAAAATTCAAGAAGATTCCCTTTATGGGCGGTGAAGCTGCATACACTGCATCACTTCTCTACTCATTTATCGGTAAAATGAAGAGCACGTTTACAGTGCAGTTTGACGATAAAGAACCATTTACCGCACCTACACTTTTCTGCTATTGCGGTAACTCACGTTGGTATGGCGGCGGCTATATGGCTGCACCTCACGCAATGCCTGATGATGGCCTGCTTGACTTTGTTCACGTTAAGAAGAATATGCCCAGAGTAAAACTCCTCGGTCTTATCAATAAATATAAGCGTGGAGAGCATCTTGATTGGGATATTACCACATTTGAACGCGGTAAAAAGCTCACAATCCATAGTGAAAAGCCCGCAGCTGTCAACATTGACGGCGAATGTGAGTATGTAACCGATTGTACTTTTGAAATTGTTGAAAAGGGTATTACATTTGTTGTGCCTACATCATCATGGTATTTTGATAAAGTTAATGCCGGTATGATTTGTGACAATAAACCTATGATTTAATATTCATTTTTTCTTACCTGCATTAATATAATAAACATAAATTATTAAATTTTGCAGGTGAAATTATGGCTAATAAAAAGACAATTAAAAATATAGCGTTTGTTGAAAAGTTTCATTTTAAAAATTTCTTTTTCTTGTTTATTGCGGGTATTATAAATTCGATTGGTGTTACAATGTTCCTGACTCCGGTAAACCTGTACGACAGCGGTATTTCCGGTACATCAATGCTTATTTCTCAGTTGACACCGCCACAAATAACGCTTTCAATATGTCTGATTTTACTAAATATTCCGATGTTTATTTTCGGTCTCAAAAAACAGGGGATTGTTTTCACTGTTTACTCAATATTTACAGTCGCAGTCTATTCAACTGTAGCGTGGCTTATAACATATATTTTACCTATTGATGTCAGTATTACATCTCCGCTTGCAGGTGACGATTTGTTTTTGTGCGGACTTTTTGGTGGAGTAATATCCGGTATAGGCAGCGGTATAACAATCCGTTATGGCGGAGCGATTGACGGAATTGAAGTTATGGCTGTAATTTTTTCAAAAAAAATTGGCATCACCGTTGGCACATTCGTTATGATATATAACGTTATATTATATGTAATTGCCGGTATACTGTTAGACAGCTGGATTTTACCGTTGTATTCAATCATTACTTACGGTGCCGCACTTAAGACAGTAGATTTTATAATTGAAGGTCTTGACAGAAGTAAGGCTGCTATGATAGTAACCGATGAGCCTGATACAATAAGCGATGCGCTTATGGCTGCTTTCGAAAGCGGTACAACCAAATTGTATGCAAGAGGCGGATATTCCAACAACGAAAAAACCGTTATTTATTTTGTTCTTAACAGGTTTCAGATATCTAAAATGAAGATGATTGTTCATAATATAGATCCTCATGCATTTGTAACAATAAGTGAAGTTGCAGATGTAATCAGAAACGAAGAAATTTCATAAAAAGAGCGATGATTCATCGCTCTTTTTTTTCAATATAATTTGTTATTACTATACCTGCGGAAAGTATAAAAAACGTTGATCTTAGCAGAGTTATAAGTTCAAAGCTCAATACTCTGATATCATAATAAACTCCGCTATATTCAGCAAAATTAAAGCAAATAAAAGAAAATATAACCAGCGAGAAAGATAATGCCAATAAAATATCAAACAAAATGCGTGAAAAATCAGATAAGCTATGATATAATATAAAAAATGTTTTCATCAAAACATCACCAAGGCAATTATAATATACGTATTTTATTATTTCAAAGGCAAATTTCTGGTAACAGGGGAATGAACCGATTATGATTACAGGTATGTCAAGCTCATGCTTTTATCCGTTAGAAACCGAGAGAGCGCTGATAAATTGCGGTGAATCAGGTTTTACAAATGTAGAGATTTTCGTAAACACGTATTCGGAGCTTATTAATCCGATGCAAAATGAATTCAAGGCTATAAAAGACCATTACGGCCTTAATATCACATCTATTCATCCTTTTACATCATTTGCTGAGTCGACCGTACTTTTCGGCACATATCCGCGAAGAACAGACGACGGAATGGATTTTTATAAGCATTATTTCGAATTTGCAGCACTGCTCGGGGCAAAATTCCTTATTCTTCACGGTGCAAAAATCGGACCGTACGCCGATAACGAAGAGTATTTTGAAAGATATGCAAGGCTTTACAGAATCGGGCGTGAATTCGGTGTTACCGTTTCCCAGGAAAACGTTGTTCTTTTTCGTTCTCAATCACCTGACTTCATAAAAAACATGTCAGATTATCTGGGAAATGAGTTTTCGATGACACTTGATCTGAAGCAATGTCGCAGGGCAGGGGTGAGCCCTTTTAAATTTATCGAAAGCGTTGGAGAACAAATAGATCACATACACTTAAGCGACGGTAATCAAAACTCAGATTGTTTGCCGCCGTTTGAAGGGGATACAAATTTTGCTGAAATAGTATCATCACTAAAATCAAAAGGATATAGCGGTAAATATATAATAGAACTATACCGAAAAAACTTTAAGAATTCCCAACAAATTGTAGATGCAGCAGTTAAATTTGACAAAATATTGCTGTAATATCTTGCAAAAGAATTTTAATGTGTTATAATTATAATACTAAATATAGGAAGTGATATCAAATGAAATGTCCTTTTTGCGGCTTTGAAGAAAGCAAAGTTATTGATTCCAGACCGACCGATGAAGGCGAGCGTATACGTCGTCGCCGTGAGTGTATCAAGTGCTCCAAGCGTTTTACAACATACGAGATAATTGAAAGTGTTCCGATAATTGTTGTCAAGAAGGATAAATCACGCGAGCCTTTCGACAGACAGAAGCTGTTCAACGGTTTACTTCGTGCATGCGAAAAGCGTCCTGTATCAATTGCTCAGATCGACAGCGTTGTTAACGATATTGAGCTTACAATTCAGAATTCGCTTGACCGTGAGGTAACATCGGTATATATCGGTGAGCTTGCTATGGACAAGCTTAAGGGACTTGACGAAGTAGCATACGTCAGATTTGCTTCTGTTTATCGTCAGTTTAAAGATATCAATACATTTATGAATGAACTTTCAAAACTCTTAAGTGAGAAATAAGTAAATTAAACCGTCGTTTTTCGGCGGTTTTTTTATTTTATCATAATAGAATAGGGTGCTTGACAAACGTTAAAACATATGATAAACTAAAATTGTCACTTGCACAAAATAAATGTTTTGTGCAAGTAAGGGGAGTTAAATTAACAAAAATATGCTTTTTATAATAAATATGTGTATCGGCAATAGTTTCAGCAACTTTTTGTATTTTTCTTGCAATACACATCAAATTAATGATTTTTTATTGAGGTATTTAATATGCGCAAGGATGATATTTATTTACTGCCTGATCTGGTTCAACAATTTGTTTATTATCAATTAACTGTTAAAAACAAATCTCAATTAACTGTGCTTGAATACGCTTCTGATTTACGAACGTTTTTCAGATTTCTTAAAATGATTAAACACAAACTGCCGATGGATACTCCGTTAAATACAATAGAAATTAATGATATAGATGAAGCCTTTATTAAATCAATCAAAATCGCTGATATTTATTCATTTCTTTCTTATTGTACAATGAATCTCAAAAACAACGCAAAAACACGTTCCAGAAAAGTATCATCCGTACGAATGTTCTTTAAATATCTTTCGAGCCAAGGTATTATTGAAAACAATCCCGCTAAAGATCTCGATTCGCCAAATGTGAATAAATCTCTCCCAAAGTATCTGACATTAGAACAAAGTCAGGATTTGCTCGATTCTGTTGACGGCCAGTTTTTTGAGCGTGATTATTGTATTTTAACTTTCTTTCTTAATTGCGGAATGCGTTTATCGGAACTTGTAGGACTAAACCTGAACAGTATCCGTCCTGATAACAGTGTCAGAATAATCGGTAAAGGAAATAAAGAACGCATTGTTTATCTTAATGATGCTTGCATACACGCACTCAACCGATATCTTCAGGTAAGACCGCGAGACGGATTGAAAGACAGAAACGCACTGTTTATAAGCAGACAGAAAAATCGAATCAGCCGCAGAAACGTGCAGTTTATCGTAAAAAAATATCTCGAAAATGCAGGTATAACTGAAGAAGGATACTCCGTACATAAGCTTCGTCACACAGCCGCAACATTGATGTATCAACACGGAAATGTTGATGTAATGCTGCTTAAAGAAATTTTAGGACATGAAAACCTTTCAACTACGCAGATTTATACACACGTAGCAAATGAACAAATAAGACAAGCGGTTGCATCAAACCCATTAGCAGACAAAAAAGGTAAGAAAAAAGTATCAGACAAGTAATTTACCGCAAAGATTTGTTATTGTAATAACCTGCAAAAATGTAACTGCAACCGTAACAGCCATTATTATTATGTGTCTTATAAAAAAATCTTTTACCTCTCCCCTCTCGCCTGTTTCTTTTAAAAAAACAGATTTGGACAGCTGACCCGATAAAATGATGGATTCATTACAAGAAACAAGAAGCATTATTGTTGTCACTATTGCAAAAGGAATAATTGACAACAGCGAAAAAAAGACTCCGTTAAGTCTGTATGTGCTGAAAATCCACGCATTTACAGCGCCTGTCAAAGCTCCTGATATGCACGGGCTAACCATTGACAGCGGCATACCGAAAACAAAAAAGCCGCTTAAAAAAGATAATAATACCGGCATCAGATTCAATATAAGCAATACAACAAACGATTTTAAAGTAAGATGATTAATAAACGGCTGTATTAACCGGTTCAGAACCTCAATAATATTAGCAGAATAATTTATGTATAATCTTGTACCATACCATAAGCCAAACACAGATAAAACCGTCAGCATTAATTTGCGACGGTTTTTTATTATTTCTTCGAGCCACTCTGATGTGTAAGTTTTCAATTCTTTAAGATTTAATGTCAGCGATTTTTTCATTGTTATTTCCCCTTATTTTTTCTTGTTTTTTCTTTTAATATTTACGGCTAAAATACCGCCTATTGCACCTGAAACCGCTATAACAGCTATCGGTAGAAACATAAATATTCCGAATTTACCGTTAGCAACCATCATAGCAATCAAAAGAATGATAGCAGGTATCATAGCAGACACTGCTCCGTTTACCAAGCCGTTTTTACGCAATTTTCTTGTACCTGAAAAACCGGATATCAAGCCGCTTAACAGCGAAGACAAAAATAACAACGGCACATAAAATTTATCCGTTAAATTCCTCTTATAAATAAAAAATGAAAACATCAAAATGATTACAAACAAACTTATCACACCGAAAATTGAACCTTTAATTATCTGAATATTCTTTAAATTATCTTTTTGCTGCATAGAAAAACCCCCATATCTCCTTAGTAGAAGATATGAGGGTTGTTTCAAGTTTATACCTGAATACAATTATTGCTCGTCGTTGCCGGACTTTTTCTTTTTCTTAGCGTGCTTTTTGCCTTCTTCTTCAATCTTTGCGTTTCTTTCAGCTTCCTGAGCAGCCTTTGCAGCTTCACGCTCAGCCTGTGCTTTTTCAGCAGCTGTATTGTTAGTCTGAATAGCCCAACGCATAATCTTCATCTTGTTACGGTCTGCACCTGTTTCAATTACGATCGAATCATCCTTGATTGTAACAACACGGCCGACAATACCGCCGATTGTTGTGATCTCATCACCAATCTGAAGAGAATCACGCATCTGCTGCTCTTCCTTCTGCTTTTTCTTCTGGGGACGGATTGTGAAGAAATACATAGCACCAAAGAGAGCTGCCATCATAACAATCATTGTAACAGGGCTGCCTGAACTGCTACCACCTGCAGCTGAAGTTGCCATCAAAAACATAGGATTCATTAAAATTTACCTCCGATTAGTCAATTGTTACAATTATAGTTGATTTATATCCTTGTGTCAAGTAAATCAACATATTTATCGTGAAATTCTTTGAATGTTCCGTTTTCAAGATTTTCACGAATACGCTCCATAAGCGTATTATAGAAGTGAAGGTTGTGCATAACACAAAGTCTCATTGCGAGCATTTCCTTAGCCTTGAATAAATGGTGAATATATGCACGGGAATGATTACGGCAGGTAGGACAATCACATTCAGGGTCAAGAGGTTCCATATCCTTGGCATACTTTGCATTATTCAGATTACGGATACCTGACCATGTGTTTATGTGGCCGTGTCTTGCATTTCGGCTGGGCATTACACAGTCGAAAAGATCGACTCCCCTGCTGACTGCTTCAAGAATATTGCCCGGTGTACCTACACCCATAAGATATCGGATTTTATGTTCCGGCATATAAGGTTCAACAGCCGATATAATTCGGTACATATCTTCCTTCGGTTCACCTACAGCAAGGCCGCCGATTGCATAACCGTCAAGATCCAGCTCTGCAATACGACACATATGCTCAATTCTGAGTCTGTCATAGGTGCAGCCTTGGTTTATACCGAAAAGAAGCTGATTTTTATTAATCGTATCGTGAAGAGAGTTGAGTCGTTCCATCTCTTCTTTGCATCTCATCAACCAACGCGTTGTACGCTCACAGGATGCTTTGGAATAATCATACTTAGCCGGATTTTCAACGCATTCATCAAAAGCCATAGCAATTGTAGAGCCGAGATTTGACTGAATCTGCATACTTTCTTCGGGACCCATAAAAATCTTACGACCATCAATATGCGAAGCAAAATACACACCTTCTTCTTTGATTTTTCTCAAAGAAGCAAGTGAGAAAACCTGAAATCCGCCGCTGTCGGTAAGAATAGGACCGTTCCAACCTGTAAACTTATGCAAGCCGCCAAGCTCCTTTACAAGCTTATCGCCCGGTCTTAAATGAAGATGATATGTGTTGCAAAGCTGTACCTGACAGTGAATATCCTGCAAATCATATGAACTCACGGCACCTTTTATAGCACCGCAGGTTGCAACGTTCATAAAAGCAGGTGTCTGCACCGTTCCGTGTACGGTTACAAACTCACCGCGTCTGGCTTTTCCTTCATTCTTTATCAGTTTGTACATTGATATAATACCTTTCTTTACTTAAGGTCTGTAAACATTGATGAATCGCCGAAAGAGAAAAATCTGTACTTTTCTTCAACGGCAACCTTGTATGCATTCATAGTATTTTCATAACCAGCAAAAGCACTTACAAGCATTATAAGAGTACTTTCCGGTAAATGAAAATTCGTGATAAGAGAATCGATACACTTAAATTCATAACCGGGATAGATAAAAATACTTGTCCAGTCATCATCTTCAATAATTTTGCCGTGTTTTGTCGCTACAGACTCGAGTGTACGGCAAGTAGTTGTACCTACAGCAAATACTCTGCCGCCGTTTGCATGAGTATTGTTTATCAATTCTGCAGTTTCAGACGGCAAATGATAATGCTCTGAATGCATAAGATGATTCTCGATATTTTCTTCTTTGACGGGACGGAATGTTCCAAGTCCTACATGCAAAGTGACCTTACCGATTTTTATACCTTTTTCTTCGATATTCTTAAGCAATTCGGGTGTAAAGTGAAGACCTGCTGTCGGTGCAGCAGCCGAACCTAAATTTTCGGAATAAACAGTTTGATAACGTTCTTTATCTTCAAGTTTTTCAGTTATATAGTGAGGAAGCGGCATCTCGCCGATCTGATCAAGAATGTTATAAAAATTGCCGTTATAAATAAACCTGACAAGTCGATTACCGCCGTCAAGCACGCTTACAACCTCAGCACTCATAAGACCGTTGAAATCAAAAACAGTACCGGGCTTCGCGCGCCTGCCGGGACCCGTCACACATTCCCATACATCATTTTCTTTCTGACTGAGTAATAAAAACTCAACGACTGCACCGGTATCTTTTTTAACGCCGTAAATTCTGGCAGGTAAAACACGGGTATCATTGATGATTATGCAGTCATTTTCATTAATGTAATCAAGCACATCATAGAAGTGTCTGTGCTCAATTTTACCGCTTTTTTTGTCGACAACCATCATTCTTGAACTGTCACGAGGCTCAACAGGTGTTTGTGCTATAAATTCTTGCGGTAAATTATAATAAAAATCCGATTTTTTCATTGCATTTCCTCAAAGTATATGTTATTATTACTTGTATTATATTGCAAAGTGCGGCTTTATGCAAGCTATTTGCAGATTTTTTTCGGAGGTAAACACAAATGAAAAAGTATAAGGTTGGTATTGTAGGCGCAACAGGTATGGTTGGTCAGCGTTTCATTACGCTTCTTGATAACCACCCCTGGTTCGATATTACCGTTCTCGCTGCAAGCTCACGTTCAGCCGGTAAGCAGTACAAAGAAGTAGCTGAAAAGCGCTGGATGATGGATGTCCCCTATTCAGAAAAAGTCGGCGAGATGGTCGTTATGGATGCAACAGCTGATATTGCAAAAATCGCTTCTATGGTAGATTTTGTCTTCTGTGCTGTTGATATGAAGAAAGACGAGATCAAAGCTCTTGAAGAAGAATACGCAAAGCATGAGTGCCCCGTTGTTTCAAACAACTCCGCACACAGACACACACCTGATGTTCCTATGGTAATCCCGGAGCTCAATCCCGAGCATACAGCAGTTATCGAGTCACAGCGCAAGCGTCTGGGCACAAAGCGCGGCTTCGTAGCTGTTAAGTCCAACTGTTCACTTCAGAGCTATGTACCCGCTATATTCCCGCTTAACAAGTTCGGTGTTAAGGATGTACTCGTCTGCACATATCAGGCTATCTCCGGTGCAGGTAAGAACTTTGAAACATGGCCCGAGATGGTTGATAATGTAATTCCCTTCATCGGCGGCGAAGAAGAGAAATCCGAAATCGAACCTCTCAAGATTTACGGTAAGGTTGAGGGTGACGAAATCGTTCCCGCAACAAGCCCTGCTTTCACAGCACAGTGTATCCGTGTTCCCGTAACAAACGGTCATATGGGCGCTGTATTTGTAAGATTTGAGAATAAACCCAGCAAAGAAGAAATCATCGAAATCTGGGATAACTTCAAGGGCGTTCCTCAGGAGCTCAACCTCCCCAGCGCACCCAAGAAGTTCCTCAACTATTTTGTAGAAGACAATATGCCCCAGACAAAGCTTCAGCGTGAGCTTGAAGGTGGTATGGCAGTATCAATCGGCAGACTCCGTGAGGACACTCAGTATGACTACAAGTTTGTCTGCCTTTCTCACAACACTCTCAGAGGTGCTGCAGGCGGCGCTGTTCTTCTTGCAGAGCTTCTTTGCGCACAGGGTTATATGGACTGATTCTTTAGGAGGAATCCGATATTATGAAGAACACAATTTTTACAGGTGCCGGTGTTGCGATTATAACACCTTTTACCGAAGATAACAAAATCAACTTTGACGAACTTGGCAGAATTATTGATCACCAGATTGAAAACTGCACTGATGCTATTATCATATGCGGTACAACCGGCGAAGGCTCTACACTCACACACGAGGAACATGCAGCTGCTATTGATTTTGCCGTAAAACACACAGCAAAGCGTATACCCGTTATTGCAGGTACCGGCAGTAACGATACCGACTATGCCGTAAGACTTTCAAACGAAGCTGAAAAGAGCGGCGTTGACGGTCTTCTTATGGTTACACCTTACTACAATAAGACCTCACAGGCAGGTCTTATCAAACAGTACGAGTATATCAATGACAGAGTCAGCACACCTATCATTCTTTACAATGTACCTTCAAGAACAGGTATGACAATCAAGCCTGAAACTTATCTTGAGCTCTCAAAATTCAAGAATGTTGTTGCAACGAAAGAAGCCAGCGGCGATATTTCTGCAGTAGCACAGATTACAGCACTTTGCGGCGACAATCTTGATATCTACTCAGGTAATGATGACCAGGTTACAGCTATTATGTCACTTGGCGGTAAAGGTGTTATCTCTGTACTTTCAAACGTAGCACCTAAGGTTGCTCACGATATTCCCACTCTCTACCTTAACGGTGATTACGAAGGCAGCAGAAAGCTTCAGCTTGAATGGCTTGACCTTTGTAACGACCTTTTTGTCGATGTCAATCCTATTCCCGTTAAGGAAGCAATGAATATGATTGGCTGGAATGTCGGCGAAGTACGTATGCCTCTTGCTCCTATGAACGAAGCTGCTCGTGCAAAGCTCCGTGCTACTCTTGAAAGACACGGTCTCATTAAATAAAAGTGTTTAATTCAGCCGGTTCATAATAAATGAGCCGGCTTTATATTTAGAAAGGAAGAAAAATAATGCTCAAAATTCTTCTCAGCGGCTGTAACGGCGCCATGGGCAAAGTAATTACCAACTGTGTTGCCGAACGCGATGATTGTTGTATAGTTGCAGGTCTTGATGTAAACACCACAGAAAACGGCAAATATCCGATTTTCGGTTCTCCCGATGATATAAATTTGGATGCCGATGTCATTATCGACTTTTCGCACCCTTCCGCACTCGCAGGAGTACTTAAATACGCTCTTTCAACAAAAACACCTGCCGTTATCTCAACAACAGGCTTGAGCGAAGAGCAGATAAATTCACTTCACCTTGCTTCTTCTCAGATTCCGATTTTCTTCAGTGCAAATATGTCACTCGGTGTTTCACTTGTAAGTGAGCTTGTAAAAAAAGCTGCAAGCGTACTTGGTAACAACTTCGATATAGAAATCATCGAAGCTCACCACAACAAAAAAATCGACGCACCCAGCGGCACTGCACTTATGCTTGCGGACAGTGTAAGCAAAGGCCTTGAATATCAGCCTGTTTATGAATATAACAGACACGCAAAGCGTGAGAAAAGAACTAAAAACGAAATAGGAATTCACGCAGTACGCGGCGGTACAATTGTCGGTGAACACGAAGTTATTTTTGCTGGAAATGACGAAATAATTACAGTTTCGCACAGCGCTCGCTCAAAATCTGTATTTGCTACAGGTTCAATCAATGCCGCTATCTTCCTTGCGAAAAAAGAGCCCGGTATGTATTCAATGAAAGAGCTTGTAGCTGAAAGCTGAAAATATATAATCCGATTTTCATATAACAAAAATAAATGCTTGCACATAAATGTGTAAGCATTTATTTTTACGGAATCAACCGAATATTTCTTCAATTACATTATTGGATAAATCATTAATTTTTTCAAAATTCATAGCTGAAATATAGTATTTTTCAAGTTCATCGTGAACAGATTTTGCTTTTGAGAGAATTTTAACAGATTCCTCCAACAGACTTTCCGCTATCTTTTTGTTGAATATAATTCTGTTTTTATGAGCATCAAACATCAAATCGTTGACAAATCTTCCGGCATTTATATTGCGTGTTGCATAGCCTTTAAAACTATTATTTGAATCTGAACTGAAAAATCCTATCCGTTCATTTTTCAGTATCACGTGTCGCGGATTACCGATAGGGTCAATCTGATCAAGGCAGGTAATAACATCCGCACCGTTAGCAAGTGCATATTTTCTGATTTTATCAACAACATTTTGTGATGCAAACGCAAAATCATCGCTTATCGAAAACAATGTATCACAAAGCGACAAAGCTGTTTCGTACAGTGTAATTTTTCCTTCAGGAGTAACAGCATCGATAAATCGTTTTTCTTCTCTGCCGAGTGCATTTCTGCAGTTAACATACCTGTTGACATACCGTATGGCAAAATTTTCTGCTTTTTCATCTAACAGAACCGTTGAAAGAATTCTCGCGTTATCTTTAAGCGATGCTGCAGCTGCCGATAAATAGCGTGAGCTTCGTTTGTGAAGCGCTTTATTACAATCTGACAGCGTGATGATATGTTCGGCATTTTTCTTTAACTTGTTTTCATCCCAACATTCACCAAGGTTAATTATTTTTTCGGACACACCCGGATATCTCGGTTCTATTACATGTGGTGACGTACCGTCAGCAACACTGATTTTAAGGTCATGAATCATAACGCCGTCTAACGAATTCGGATCACTTGAACAATATACCCTTTCGCAGTAATATCCTTTTTCCACAGCTTTATCAGCTATCTTTTTCATTAAAGAAGATTTACCTGTTCCGGGCCCACCTTTAATAATATAAAGCTTCCAGCCTTCATGCGGAAAATAGATTTCATCAAAAAGAGAGAAAAAACCTTGGCTTGAATTTGCCGCCATAAAAAATGATGCACTCACTAAATCAACTCCTAATGTTTTATAATACTACATTTTATGATTATAAAAACTTATGGTGATAATTTATAAAAACAGGTTGAAAGTTTTGAATACATAATATATTATAAAGAAAAAGAACCAAATCATTCGGAGGTAGTTAAAATGTCTGATTTTAAATTTGGTGTATGTTTAGGATATAATGACCGCGAAAAATTGCAGCAGGCAAAAGATGCAGGAATTGATTATTTCGAATTCAATTTCAACGCTATTTCGAACGCAGAGAATTCACAAATTGCAGAGCTTAAAGATTTTTTAAAGGAAATACAAATCCCCTGCTACGCTGCAAACGGTATGTTCCCCGGTGAAATGAAATTGGTCGGCCCTGATGTTGATTATATTCAGATTGACGAACATCTTGACAGAGCAAGCGAGAAGCTCGCTACAATCGGCGGAGATACTGTAGTTTTCGGCTCAGGCGGTGCAAGACGTTGTCCTGATGATTGGAGCTATGATGCAGCAACCGAACAGCTCGCTGAGCTTTGCCGTGAACATATTGCTCCGTATATGAAAAAATACGCCCTTACTTGTGCTATTGAGCCGCTTCGCAGTGGTGAATGCAATGTAATCACAACAGCTGCGCGAGGTTACGAAATCTGTAGATTGGCAAACGTTCCTGAAGTTAAGCTTCTTGTAGATCTTTTTCATTTCGATATGGAAAACGAAGAGAGAAGCAGTATACTCAATTACAAAGGATACCTTCAACATATGCATATCGCAAGTGCAAAAAACAACCGTTACTACCCTACAGCTATCGACAATGTAAACTACAAAGAATTTTTTGATATTGTAAGAAACGCAAACTACAATACAATGCGGATTTCACTTGAAGGCAGATATGACAACTTTGCCGAAGAAGTCAAAAACTCTGTAAGTTTTCTCAGAACACTTTAAAAATAAAAAACCTCTTGTATCAATACCTAAAGGTAATACAAGAGGTTTTCTCTATTATCTCTTTCTGCTCCAGAGTCCCGGACTTGCCAAAGCAAGAAGCGGGAATATTTCCAAACGTCCCAGCAGCATATCAAGACTTAAAATAATTTTAGAAAGATAGCCGAAATGTCCGTAATTGCCTGTTGCTCCAACAAGCTCAAAACCCGGACCCATATTATTGAAGCATGCAGTTACCGCAGAAAAATTCGTACCAATCGAAAAGCCGTCAAAAGAAATAACTGCAAAACTCAATAAAAGTATCGCGCAATAGACAGCAAGATAAGCATCTACACCGTTACAAATAGATTCATCAACGTTTTTACCATCCATTGTTACAAGATAAACCTTCCTGGGATGGAGAGTTTTGCCGATTGTACGACGGATATTTTTGGCAAGAAGCAATACACGCGAGACTTTAAAGCCACCGCCCGTACTACCTGCACAAGCACCGACAAACATAAGAAGAAACAATATTGCTTTAGAAAAAGCAGGCCATTTCTCAAAATCAACGTTTGAAAATCCGGTCGATGTAATAATACTGCTGACCTGAAAAGCAGCATCACGAAAAGCATCTTTAATTCCCGAATACATTTGTGCTATATTTAACGTTATCATCAAAACTGAACCAACAGCAATAACGATATACGCACGAAGCTCTTCGTTTCTGAAAACTGTTTTTAACTGTTTGAGAATAATCAGAAAATAGATATTAAAGTTAATACCGAAAAGGAACATAAAAACAGCAACAACATATTGTAAATACGGCGAATAATATCCCATACTCGTATTTTTAATGGAAAATCCGCCGGTACCTGCTGTACTTAACGCAGTACAAACACTGTCAAACAGAGGCATATCACCAATAATAAGAAAAACAAAACAAGCTACCGTAAGCAATATATATATTCCATACAGAATAAGAGCAGTTTCTCTTAAATGAGGGGTAAATTTACCTACACTGGGTCCGGGGCTTTCAGCTCGCATAAGATGAATACCCGAACCTGATCCTTTTTTCGTTTGCGGTATAACAGCTATTATAAAAACCAGCATACCCATACCGCCGAGCCAATTGCTGAAGGATCTCCAATAAAGATTGCACCTTGAAAGAGATTCAACATCACTTAATATTGAAGAACCCGTAGTTGTGAAACCTGATGTAATTTCAAACAGTGCATCAATATAGTTGGGTATTTCACCGCTCCAGAAAAATGGCAATGCACCAAAAAGCGATATTGCAAGCCACGATATTGCAGTAGCGGCAATACCCTCCTGAGCGTATACAGTCTGCTTGTTTTTACGTGTAACAAAGATAACGATAAGGCTTATAAAAGCCATCAGAGCAGCCGAGATAAGATAAGCAGCCGCATTGCGAGGTTGACCATCATACAAAGCAATACCTGCTGACGGCAACATAAAAGCAGATGTTATCAATACTGCTAACGCAACTATTCTGAAAACAAATTTTACATTCATTTTAATTAAGACCGTCCTCAGGCAAAAATATCGTTAAACTGTAAAATCGGTGTTTCACGGTTTGTTATAATAATAACAGTATCGCCTATATCAAAAGAAGAATTACCGTCAGGTATAATGTTTACACCATTATGAGTTATACAAGCAATAAGAATTTTACTCTTGAGTTGGATTTTTTTCAGTTGTACACCTATATTGCGTGAACGTTCATTGATAACAAATTCAAGTGCTTCAATCTGGCTGTTGGCAATTTTATGAAGAGTTATTGCCGCACCGGCCTGATTATCCATAGCTCTTATATACTGAACTACGTTGGCACTTGTAAGTTCTTTAGGGCTGACAATACCGCCGACTGAAAGGTCTGCAAGCATACCGTCAATATCCATACGGTTAACTTTTGTAACAACGTGAGGAACACCTTTGACTTTACCGTACATTGATGAAATTACATTCTGCTCATCAAGACCGGTAAGGGTTACAAGCGCATCTATCTCGGATAACCCTTCGCTTTCAAGAACATCCTGAGATGAACCATCGGCAAATACAATAGATGCCGACGGTAATATTTCAGCAAGATGTTCACATCTTTCAGGATTATTTTCGATAATTTTGACGTGAACTCCGGATTCTATCAGGTGTTTTGCAAGATAATAGCATACCCTGCCGCCACCAATCAGTATAGCATGTTTTATTCTTTTTTGTGTTACGCCTAATTTCTTTAAAATATGGGAAAGAATATAGACAGGTGCGGTAACGTAAATACGATCTCCTGCTTTAAAAACAGTATCACTTGTAGGAATGAAAGCCTCTCCGTCACGTATAACAGCACATACAAGAACTTTTTTACCGCCAAGTGCATAATGCAAACGGGTAAGCTGTACACCGTCAAGAATACCTTCCTCTTCAACACGCAGTTCAACAATCTCGACTCTTCCTTTAGCAAAAGTTTCACGTTTAAGGAAACCGGGAAGCTGAAGCAAACGGAAAATTTCCTTAGCAGCATCTTTTTCGGGATTGATAATCAGAGAAAGACCGAAATCTTCACGCATTCTGTAAAGCTGTTCGGTATATTCAGGGTTACGTACTCGGGCGATTGTATGGAGCTTAGGATTAAGTTTGCGTGCAGTAAGGCAGCAAAGCAGATTGGTCTCATCAGCACTTGTGGCAGCAATAAGCACATTTGCTTGCTCGACACCGGCTTCGTAGAGAGTATCCATTGTTGCGCAGTTGCCTACAACTGTCATTACATCGTAATTCTGAAGATTATCCTGCAAAACATTGGCTTTGGTGTCAATTGCAACTATATCGTGACCTTCCTGTGAAAGCAGACGGGTTATCGCAAGACCAACCTTACCGTCACCCGCAACTATGATTCTCATAGTACTTTTCCTTTCGTATATAGTATAAAAGAATAATATAATATTTAAAATCAGTGTATGTATTATATACCAAAAGAATTTCTTTGTATAGTATAAAACTCGTTTTTTGTTAATTATGCCAAGATTGTTTACAAATCATTTTAAAATGTCGGTATTAAAATTATATTTTAAAGCAAAAGAATATAAAAATGTATTGAAATATTATAAGTTTAGTGATATAATAATTCAGTTGTTAAGATGACAGATGATGCAAACATCAAATATGTCAATTTTCTATTACCAAGGAGTGTCAATTATGAGCCGTATGATCGGTACAGTATCCCGCGGTGTCCGTGCACCTATTATCAGACAGGGTGATGACATCGTACAAATCGTTACAGATTCTGTTCTTGAGGCTTCAGCAGACGCAGGATTTAAATTTAATGACCGCGACATTGTTGCAATGACCGAGGCTGTAGTAGCACGTGCACAGGGCAACTACGCAACTGTTGATGACATCGCAGCTGATGTTAAAGCAAAATTCGGCGGTGATACAGTCGGCGTTATTTTCCCGATACTCAGCCGTAACCGTTTCGCAATCTGCCTTCGCGGTATTGCAAAGGGAGTTAAGAAAGTTGTTCTTATGCTCTCCTACCCTTCTGACGAGGTCGGTAATCATCTTGTAAGCATTGACGCTCTTGACGAAAAAGGCATCGACCCCTATACAGATGTTCTTTCACTTGAAAAATACCGTGAGCTCTTCGGATACGAAAAGCACAGATTCACAGGTGTTGACTATGTTGAATACTATGAGGGTCTTATTAAAGATTGCGGTGCAGATGTTGAAATCATTTTTGCAAACAATCCCAAGGCTATTCTCAACTACACCAAGAATGTTCTCTGCTGCGACATTCACACACGTGCACGCACCAAGAGAATTATCAAGGCAAACGGCGGCGAAATTGTGCTCGGTCTTGATGAGATACTCAATGCTCCTGTGAACGGAAGCGGCTATAACGAGAGCTATGGTCTTCTCGGCTCAAACAAGGCAACTGAAGACCAGGTTAAGCTTTTCCCGCGTGAATGCCAGCCGATAGTTGACGCTATTCAGAAAAAGCTCTATGATGCAACAGGCAAAACTATCGAGGTTATGGTTTACGGCGACGGTGCATTCAAGGATCCCGTTGGCAAAATTTGGGAGCTCGCAGACCCTGTTGTATCTCCCGCATATACTTCAGGCCTCGAAGGCACACCTAACGAGCTCAAGCTCAAGTATCTTGCCGACAACGATTTCTCTGATCTTTCCGGTGACGAGCTCAAAGAAGCAATCAAAGGCAAAATCCAGGAGAAGGACGACAACCTTGTTGGTATGATGGCATCTGAAGGTACTACTCCCCGTCAGCTTACTGACCTCATCGGTTCACTTTGTGACCTTACTTCCGGTTCAGGCGACAAGGGTACACCCATCGTATTTATCCAGGGTTATTTTGACAATTATACAACCGAATAATTGACTTATTACTTCGGCTATGCTATATTATCTACATAGCCGAATAATATAAGCCGGTGTGGCGAAATCGGCAGACGCAAGGGACTTAAAATCCCTCGGTGGCAACACCGTACCGGTTCAAGTCCGGTCACCGGCACCATATTGAGTATTCATAAGGGATTTGACCTGTGAATACTCAATTTTTTTGCTTAAAATAGAGTTTTGTATTAAATATAATAGTTTTTTATGTATCGTCGCATTCCTTTCGGAGTGCGACTTTTTGTTATGCTGACTTTTCTGTCGGTTTCGCAATATAACCTATTGCTACTCCCTGTCGGGTACCTGCTGTGAAGCAAGGAGTGTCTGATTCAGGTATTTCAAGATAACCTACAAAGTTGTAGTGAATCACAACTCTCTGTGTCTTGTTTTTACCCTTGCCCTCTGCCTCATACACATCAATGTGGTCAATGAGCTCGTGTATAAGAGGTGCTGTGATTGTATCCATATCAAGAAACTTTCGTACTGCACCGATAAACATATCCTTGCTGTGCTGAACTGTCTGCATATTTGCAACCTTTTCTCTCAGGTTAAATATCCTGACCTTCAGCTCTGTTCTCTCAACCTCATACTTATGGGACATGTGGGTAAACCATTCATCCGTAACCTTGCCCGTTGCATTGTCCTCATACAGCTTTTCATAAAGAGAAGCAACTGACTGTTGACGGACTATTGCTTTCTGCAACTGCTCTTCAAGGTGTTTCTTCTCGTCATAGAAATCCTTGTTAGTCTTCTTTTCAAGAATATCTATTAGAAGTTCCTCATCCTTTTGAAGCATTATCGCAAGGCGTTTCAGTTCAAGGATTACTATCTGTTCAAGAGCATCTGCACGAATATAGTGTCGAGCCTGACAGGTTCCACGGGTATCCTTTACATAGTTACTGCAACTGAAATAGTGAATATCCTTGTTGACAGTATTTGTGTGATACCTCATATTACTTCCGCAATCTGCACAACGGATAAGACCGCTAAAGATATGCTTTCTTGCATTCTCTTTTTTAGGTGCTCTGCGTTTTGTTTGTGCAGTATGCTTCTGTACCATTTCCCAAGTATCACGGTCAATAATAGGCTCGTGAACATCCTTGAAGATTTTCCAATTCTCTACGGGGTTATCTATACGGGTTTTGTTCTTGAAGTTCTTGGAATAGGTCTTAAAGTTGATAACATCACCGCAGTATTCCTGTTGACAGAGTATTTTCTGTACAGTTGTCTTGCACCACTTGTACGGATTCGATTGAGTTTTCTTACCGCCACGATTCAAGCCTTTGCTTTGCCAATATGCCATAGGGATAAGAATTTCTCTCTTTTGCAATTCTCCTGCAATAGCTTCATTACCCATACCCTCAAGGCACATTTTGTAAATGTCCCTGACTACCTCAGCAGCTTCGGTATCAATTATCCATTTTTTCTTGTTTTCAAGATTCTTCATATACCCATATGGTGGCTGTGATAACGGCTCTCCCATATTACCCCTGATTCTGTGTGCAGAGCGTACTTTTCTTGAAATATCCCTCGCATACATTTCATTCATAACATTCTTGAATGGTGCAATTTCGTTTTCACCCTCATCACTGTCAACCATATCATTAACAGCAATAAACCTTACGTTATGCTCAGGGAAATAGTTGTCCGTATAATGACCAACCGAAACATAATCTCGTCCTAATCGGGAAAGGTCTTTCACAATAACAACTGAGATATATCCCATTTCAATATCGTCAAGAAGCTCCTGAAAAGCAGGTCTGTTGAAGTTTGTGCCTGTATAGCCGTCATCAACATAATACTTGGTATTTGTTAAACCTAATTCCTTTGCCTTTTGTGTCAGCATTTTCTTTTGGTTGCCGATTGAATTACTCTCTGTTTCTGTACCGTCATCTCTCGATAAACGGCAGTAGATAGCAGTAATTCCGATATTTGCATCAGACTGCATTAGTCCTCCTTCCCGGCAGTCAAACATATATATTCTGCATTCATTGTATTTCTATCATCGGCACTTGTCAAATGTGCAAAATCACTGCCAACATATTTTTGTGCTTTGTCGCTTATGGTGTTTTCAATCTTTGAAATATTCACGGGTGCGAACTTGGAAGAAACCTTGTAAAGGACACCGTCAATAACATATTCTTCTTCACCAATAAGACCGTAAAAATCCTTTATCTTTTTCATTATCTCGCACCTCTGTCTTTCTGTCTCTGAAGATACTTACCGTAATATTCAACCGCCTTTGCAAGAAAATCTTCCTTTTCCTTTACGGTAGCAGTAGATTTCATATATTTACTGATTTTATCCTCGGGGATTTTAACTGTAACGACCTGATTAGGTTTTGTTTGTTTAACCATACTAAGAATTGTACCGACATCAAGATTTCCCTCTTGTGCCAGCTTCTTCAATTTCTGAGCCTGTGCAAGGGAAGGTGTAGCAAGCTCTTTCTCAATAGCCTCAGCCAAAAAGTTCTGATGACCTTGGCCGAGATATGAAAGCTCAACAGCAGGACCAAGTGCGATTTTACCGCTATCTACCAAAGTAAGAAGCCTTGGAATCAGGTTAGTAAGACGGATATATCTTTTTACCTGAGATGCACTGTCACTGTCAGAAATCTCATCTGCAGATAACTTCGGTCCGACTTGGTCCGAAGTTAAATCTGTGCGTTTACCTTGCCTTTTAATGGCATCCATTTTCATCTTGTATGCAAAGGCTTTTTCCGAGGGGAGAATATGCTCACGATGGAGATTGCTGTCAACAAGAATAATATCTGCTTCCTCTTTGCTTATGTCCAATACAACAACGGGAACCTCTGTCAGATTAAGTCTTGTTGCTGCAAGAAAACGTCTGTGACCTGATATGATTTCATACACATCAGCCTTATCGTCCTTTCGCACCATAATGGGCTGTATAATACCATTTTCACGGATACTGTCTTCCAACGGCTTCATATCTTCCTCACGGCATTTGTACGGATTCTTAAAATTGGGAACAATTCTTCCTACGGCCATATTTATGATTTCGGTTGTCTGAGACTCTACAGCCTCTGTTTCTTCTGTTTTCTCAAACAGGGTGTTAATAAAATTTTCTTCTTTATTCATTTAATTCTCCTTTTCATTCTTGTGATAAAAATACAATCTTCAATTAGATTCTCTGTATCCTCAACCGCATCAGCGGTCTGTTTCATTTCCTTACCGATTGGTAAATCTGATAAGCCGTAGTTTCTGAAAAGATTGTTTAAAGCACTTGCAATTCCACGGAGCTTCAGAATAAACTCCATACATTCAGGCTTTCTGTCTTCCTGAATCGGATAGCCGAGGATAATATCCCTCAGCACCTGCTCCTTAGTAAAAAAGCTTCGCTCTGTCAAACGGCTGATTTTGTTATACTGCTCTTCACTTACTCTAACTGCGATTCTTCTCGCTCTTGTACGCACTGTGCCACCTCCTTTGCTTTTATGATTTCGGGCATAATTTCATTTGTGCTTTTAAGAACTTCACGAAGCATTACAACATCCAACATTTTGGTTTGCCACACTCTTTTTGAAACGATGCTCAGCTTGTCACATATAGGCTCAAGCAGATTAATATATTTCTCATAGTCCATATCCAAAGTGGGCTTCATTTTTGCATTATCAATCTGATGCCTGATATACCGTGACCTGCTCATATTTGCTCTTTCGGCATCCTTTGTGAGCATTGAAAATTCTTTCTCATTCAGATACAAAAATATTGTTTTTGTCAGCTTCAATTTTTCACCTCCTGGCTTTCGGGTTTTAGGGGCAGTCCCTAACAAGTGGGATTTGTATGCACAAATCCAGTGCTTGTTAAGACTTATGCCACGCTTTTTTACTGTTTTTTCGGTTTGTTTGCTAAAGCATTTTTTCACTTCCTTTACTTTAAAAATTTGCATTAAAAAATCCTCGTACTGAAACTTTAAGTACAAGGATATGTATTCATGTTGATTTGTTTGGTAAGTATGTGATATAATCATCTAAACTAATTAAGGTTTACGGAGATGTTGATAAAATGTTAGAAGTTAAATTTTATAACCAAGTAGCAGATGAGTGTTTGAAGTTTGCAGTTATTATTTCTAAAACAAATGGGAAATGGGTGTTTTGCAAGCACAAAGAAAGAAACACTTACGAAGTTCCTGGAGGTCATAGAGAGGAAAATGAAGATATTTTAGAAACTGCGAAAAGAGAGTTAAAAGAAGAAACCGGTGCCTTGGATTTCGACATTTCTCCTATTTGTGTTTATTCTGTAACAGGCAAAAACAAAGTGAACGAAACAGGTGAAGAGACCTATGGCATGTTGTTTTTTGCAGATATTAAGACTTTTGAAAACGAATTACATAGTGAAATGGAAAAAGTCTTTATTACAGATACATTAGTGGAAAATTGGACATATCCATTAATTCAACCAAAGCTGATTGAAGAAGCAAAGCAAAGAGGATTTATATAATTTATAAGAACATTTTCACTGCTCTCACATTAGTGGGGGCAGTTTTTATATATTAAAACCGCCCCTAATTGCAATGAGAATAAGCACTACAAAAATGTTCATGATTATTAAAATATTTTACAAGCCGAAGAAGAAATGCGATGTTTCATCAGCCGTTCTCATTCATCTAAGCCGCCTTATATACTTAAAGTTACTACTAACTAAATTAAAGATATATTTCTCTTTTCTCGGTTGGTATATAACTTTCAGTTTTACTCTGCTCAGTCTTATTACTTGCGGCTTTTACGAAGGCTCAGTGCTTGTTTTCGGCACAGTTAAAACATACAGCTTTGCAGGCTTACCCTTGCCCTGATATTTGCGACAGAGCAGGTTACGTTTCACAAGCTCACGCTGTAGCCTTGTTGCCTTGTCATGACCGCACCCAAGCACCTCACTCGTTTCGGCAATGGTGTAAAAGATAAACACCTCGCCGTTTTTATCACACCAACCGTTAATTGCCGACAACTGCATCCTATCGAGCATCAAGCCGTAAAGCAGCTTTGCTTCGGCAGATAAGCCTTTGTATTTATCTGTAAACAACACCTTCGGCATTTTGAAGAAGATTTCATTATCCACTATCTTTCACACTCCTTTTTGATACATAGTTGCAGGATATAACCACAGCCCTGAAGCTCTGTTTGCAGCTTTTAACACATCTTCTGCAAATATGGTTATAGCAGATTCTGTTTCGTTCATTCAGGAACAGGCTCCATTCTGATTTTTTACTTTTGGTCATCCTCGGAATAACTATCACACTCCTTTTTACTGTAGCTTTTCGGGTTGATTTTTGATGATTTTTTCGTCTGAAATGAGTTTTATTTCTTTAGTAGGGTAATTCCATTAACTACATATCAAAAACCTCTTTTTGCCGTTTCACCCGAAATAGTTCCTGTCCCGGAATTTCACCGGAACGTTGCCTCGCTCATATCATCGCAAAGTCATATCACTTTCAGACGGTCATTCAGTTGTCAAGGTACACGAGAAAAAACATCCCCCAAGGGGTAAGGGTTTAGAACGGCAAAAAATTAAACAAATTTGAAAACTTTTTTATTTTTGTTAAAATTGCACAATAAAAAAGCCGTCACATAGACAGCACAAATAGCGGGAGGACATTTCATCCTCTCGCACAGTTTGTACTGAAACTATGTAACGGCTTAATCTTTAAGCTCTGATTGTCCGTATGTTACTAACCGAGTATCGGACTATACTTTCTTCGGTCAGATAATATGTGTTGGCATAAAGCCAATAAGTAAAAAAATGTGTGTTTCAGCTGATATTTAGTTGTAAGGCAAATACATTATTTACCAATTTATTATTATATAGAACATTTGTTTCCTTGTCAAGATCTTTTTCGAAAAATAAAAGATGGTGTCGGTTTTCACCGACACCATCAGAGAAACTTTCTATTTCAAGAACAGGTGTGTTTTTTATGTGTTTTATCTGTTTTATCTGTTTTATTTTTTTGTTTCAGCGTCATTATTTTCGACTCTTTTCTGTTTCGATGGCAATGAACGGAACAGTCATTTCTTCTTCCGTGAGCCCTGCGTGAACACCAATGAATTCGTGTTCTTCTCTTGCTGTAAACAATGTTTTTTCGGTTGTTGCTATGGCGAGAAAATCACCAATAAATCCTTGTGTTCTCGGGTGCGGTTCACCGTAGCCTAAAAGGTTTTCGGAGAATACCTCTTCCTTTGTCTTAAGTATGAATAAATCACCAAAAAGTTTATTGAACTCGTTTTTAAATTCATCCTGTAAGCCATCCTTTACAAATAGACTCATAGCTCTGCCGGGCTCAATTGATGGTGGTATTTTCAACATATTGTAAAGTTCAGGATAGTCTTCAAGGAATAAATTTACACTATTACACAGCCCGTGGTCAGCAGTTATGATTATAAGAGAATCCTTTAAATTACTGCAAAGCTTTTCAACCTCACTGTTGATATGCAGAATCTCTTTATGTGCTTCAGGACTTGTTACTCCGTACCTATGCATTGCACTGTCAGGCTGATGCCAATATGCATATATGTATTTTTTCTTTCTCTTTTTCGAGAGCTTGTATATTGTCTTGCAAATATCTTCAACACTTTTGATGCGGAATTTTGAAAAAAATGCTACACAGTAAGCACTTTTTCTGCCCTTTATCGCTTCAATTCTTTGCATAACATTTTTAACAGGGATATACCTATTTGCAACATTATATTTTGCAGCAGGCTCACCGTTTCTCTGTAAAGTATTTTTGAAAACTGCAACATTTTCTCCTATTTCCTCAAAGTACAAGTCCCAACCGAGCCATCCACATTCCAACGGAGAATAGCCACTTAAAATTGATGTGGTTGCAGCAACAGTTGTTGACGGAAAAACAGAAGAAATATCGGTTATATAATGCCTTCTCAAAAAGTCATTTTCTTTAAGGTGGCAGTTCAGGGTTGAAGTCCCTAATCCGTCAAAAAGAATTACTATAATATTTTTGTAGTCTTTTTCAAGTAATTTATCAAATTCGGGTAAGGTCTTATGCTGACAGTCCTTTACGCCGAAATGGTTTAAAACAGATGATGCAATTGAAAGTATGCTTCTGTCATAGTTCGGATATTTAATCATAGTGTCTACTCCTTCCTCAGCACATCGAGTGTGTGGTGTGATATGCCTACTAAATCCTGTCTTTCACAGGTTTTAAAATGATATCTCAAATACAGTTCATAGGTTTCGTTATCCATTTTGTCTATTACTTCACACATATGACAGGCATAACCATCGGTTGCAAGAAAATGCATTCTTTCCGCATTAAGGTCTGCCGTTAACTCAAATATTTCATCTCTGGTATAGAGCTTGAAAATACCTTCGGGTGTAAAATAGGCATCAAGACTTTTAGGATTGAATAATCCCATTTCAATAAGCTTGTCCATCTGATTTCTTTTAAATTGTCCTAGTATGCTCGGTTCAAGCATACAGTATGCAACAAAGATATGTCCGTCGGGTTTGGTAATTCTGATTGCCTCTGAAAGTGCTTTTTTCTGCCCTTCAGCAGTGTAAAGATGATACATCGGCCCCAATAGAAGCGTTATGTCGTAACTGTTATCGGGATATTCAGCAAGATTGACAGCGTTTCCCTGTCTGATGCTGACTTTTTCATCGGGCAAGGTTTTTGACTTGAATATTTCGATATTATGTTCAATAAGTTCAACTGCATCAACCTCGAAACCTTTTTGCGCAAAGTAATGTGAATATCTGCCTGTAGCCGCACCAATTTCCATAATTTTCATATTGTTACTCAGATATTTCTCAATATACTTTGTAGTGGTAAGGAATTCAATTCTTCCGTGTTTTGATAAAAGACGGGAATCTTCATCAATGCGGTTATAGAAATCCACAAGATGATTGCCTGTTTTTGAAGGTTGTTTCTTAAAAAATCTTTTACTTATAAAATCAAAAAATCTCATGAAAATTTCTCCTTTGGATATAAAAATAAACGGTGTAAGTTTCTGCAGCAACTTACACCGTTATAAACATATGGAAAAATAATGTTATCTATCCCAAAATGAATATAGAGGTATAAGCCTGCCCATTGATGAATGATAATCATCCTGTGCAAGCCAATTCATATCCATATCAAGATTTTTGAGAAGATATGCGTCCATAATAATACCTCAAATTGAATTTTGACAAGAATAACACAAAAATATTGCTTTGTCAAGTTTTTATTATTTCGCACAATTAAATGCTTTTTATAAAGAGAAGAGACGATTTTGCCGACACCAATAAAAAGCGTCATAAAAGAACTTTCATATCATAATAAACTGTACCATTTTCTTCATCTAGTATATCCTTTATAACAATTATCCCTAAACATTGCATCATATACACTATTGCCCATATTTCATCAAATGTTGCTAAAAGTCCGTTGTATCCTTCTGCTAAATCTTTTGCAATAGTGTAAGCTGAAAAATCAGGAGCACCATACTGATAATCACCTTTAAGTACTTCTGCTATATTCTTTGCTAACTTTGAATTTTTAACAGCAGTTTCATAGGAAAACTCCTGCAATGGCTCACAATCAAATCCATAAACACTATCGTCATCAGTTGGATTATTACAATCCCAATAAAGAAAGATAGATAATTCAATATCATCACTATCCACAGGACACCATGTTTTCATAATTTTATAGAATCTAACCATGAAATTATGAAGTACGCAGAAATCTTCTTCAGATAAGAAACCACCTTGATGTATAATAAAATGTGTTTCGTTGTTTCTCAACTGTTGCAACAGCTTGAGTTCTGTTTTCAAAGATTCTCCTGTTTTAAGGCTATGTCCAAACACTTTTTTATGCAATTCAATCAGCTTATTAAATTGAATTGTGCTAAATTTCGATAGTTCGTCATCTGATAGTGAATTGAAAAAGCGATTTAAATCAGTTGCCTTAAAATAATTAAGTAACAGTTTTGCGTCAACTTCATTTTCCGGATTTCTTATTTCTGCGACACGGTGATCATTGTTATTCAACATCATTTGCTTCATAATAAGCTCGACAGCATTATGAAGTGACGACACAAAATTCTTTTGATACTGTAGCGTTGCTTTTCCATCTTTAATATCATTGCAAAAACGTATGGCTGATGCCCACGCTTCAAAAGCATTGTCCATTAATACTTGTCTCATATTATCACCCTAATTCTTTACGATACATAACTTCAACTGCACCATAAGAAATCTGTGTGTTATCTGTAAGCTCAAATCCGTGCTTTTCGTAAAAACTACGAGCAAGAGTATTCTTTTCAAACACCCAAAGTATAACACTGTCATATTCTGAATCTTGAATTTCTTTGAGAATATGATTCATCATTATTGAACCATATCCTTTGCTCCGATTATCACTCAAACTGTGAATACAGATAAGTTCTGCACAATCCGAAAATTGAGGGTTTCTTGCTTTGCTCCAAGCAGCAATACAATGAGGTTTACTGTCAATTTCAAGAATTGACATTTCAGCATAACCGGATTTCAGTACATTCTCATACAGTGCTTCGGCTTTTACGATATCAGTACATTTTTCCATATCTTCAGCAGAAATTATATCCGTAAATGCAGACTTCCACGATTCCGTTTGAATGTATGCAAGTGTTTTTTCGTCACCAAGTTTGGCTTTGCGTATTATTGTGTTCATTTTATTCTCCAAATAATAATCGTAATTTATCCGCTTCATCTGCATTAAGTAATATATCATGTTTGTCACTTGTTAATAGCTTATCGACAAAAGGTTCTTTACTATGACATATATACTTTAATACTATGTATAGGAATTCCTTTGGAGATAAGTAATGCCCCAATGGAACCCTAAACTCCGTTTTGTAGATACTAACATGTAAATGAACCTGCGTATGAACAATGTTCTCATATCCTTTTTGGTCAAAATCCACACGCAAAAATTTTGAAAAAGCAATTTCTTCACTTATAACACCATTTTCGTCAATTGGCGATGGAATGTACATCAAATTATGTCCAACAATTTTTCCGGATGAATCAAAAATATAATAAAAATTAATCAACGATTCATCTAACAAATAAATAGAATATAATTCTTCTTCCACAGTCTTATTGTATACTTCAGAATAGTTGTTAGGTTTAAAATGTCCAACATTATATCCAATAACAGAACCTGAAATTACTGGACTTTTTACGTCTAATAAAGAATCAAAATGTGGAAAATTTTCATATATCCATTGCCATTCATGATAAATTCTTTCACTTTCTTTCACTTTCTTGGATTTACTCATCTCCATCGTCACTTTCTTTTATCATATCCATCAGTTCTTCTAAAGAACCTGCTCCCATCTGTTCTAACAGAATTTCTTGAATTAATGCTGGGTTTGTCTTAAGATTTTTGAACAAATCAACAATTGCATTGTAATCCTTTGCAGTTTGCATTTCAGTTTTTGCAATTGTTGACATCTTCTGTAATTGAGTTTTTGTTGGATATGTGAAATTCAAAGTATAATTATTTCTTTTTACAGTTTCAGCTTCTTCGATAAATGTTTTCATATTGCCTGTACCTAACAAATAAACTTTGAATCTAGCTCGCGTCATAGCAGTAAAGATTCGGTTTCTAGAATATGAGGAAATTGACCTAAGTTTATGTGCATTTAAAATAAAAACTATGTTAGCTTCATTACCTTTTGCTCTAAAAATTGTAGTAAACGGAATATTATTTTTCATTCTAAACTTAACAGCATTATCCTTATTGACAAGATTCACTCCACAAATCCAATCTTCACTTTCTTCATTCCATGATTTTTCAGTGAAAACCTTTCGAAATAAAAGAAAATCATCATTTAAGTTTATTGAATCCAAGTCAATAATCATTATATCATCTGGACTTACATCTTGATTGATAATCAAATCAAGAATTTCGTCTCTAACATATTTATACTGTTCAATTTGGTCTTCTTTTTCAAGTATAATTACACTATCATTACACTTTTCATCAATAACATCTTTTCTGCCTAAAACCACATGCTGGCCGTAAGATAAATTGCCTTCAATAACATCATAACCTATTGCCGCCCAGGTATCAATATCTTGAATCATATTTACCATATCAGGTGAACCATCTTCAGACTTCTTATAAATACCTAATCCTAGTGCATGTGCTGTTACCAAAATCTCCTTAGGAGTTCTGTAGCAAACAGATAAATTTATATCTTCGCATGGTTTATTATGAAAAATGCTATATTTTGATGGCATTTTATTTCCTTCGTTAAGCGATTGCAATTCATCATATGCGTAAATGAATTTTCCTGTAGGCTTAAGTGATTTCAATGCTAATTTAAAAAAGCCAATTGAAAAATCCTGTGCTTCGTCTATAAATACATAATCAAAAATACCGATATCCTGTTTTTTTAATTGTTCTAATAAATCCGTACAAACAGCATCCAACTTATCTTTTTTTCCATAAACATCACTCAATGTTTTTCTTTCTACGTTAAAATGCTTGCAAATTGTAGAATAAAACCCATCGGTATGTTTGTTTCCCCATGAGTGTAAAATACTTATCTTAGACATATCAGGTTCGTTATAGGGATCAAATTCTTTATAAAAAGAACGAAACAGCTTATCAACAAACTGTTTTAACGAAATAGTATAAAATACATATGCTATTCTTGATTCGGGATTTCTATAATGTAAATATGCCATTTTCTTTGCCAACAGTATGGTCTTACCACTACCTGCTAACCCTCTAATTCTAGCATGTCCTGTTTGTGTTTTATATATAGTTTCAAACTGTTCCTCATCCAAAATACTAACTTTATTGTTTCGTTTCTTTATAATGCTACCAATTGAATCTTCTTTCTGTATGCTTCGGTTATCAAATTTTGAAAGATTATATGCTTTTTGTATAACGGCAACCAATAAATCTACATCACTAATAGACATAAGGTCGTTACTATTACGCAAATGTTCAAGAATTCCATCAACATCATTACATTTTTTGAAGGAAATCAATCCGCTTGTGGGATCCATTGCGAGGTCACTCACAGAAGGACATTCCATAATTGTTTTATTTATATGACGCCAATAAACCTTTTTTTCTATATCAGAATCGTGCAGTATCATAATTCCTTTTGCACTTATGATACAACCCTTCATTATTGTCGATGTATTATCGAGTTCTATCAATGGAAAACCATAGAATAATGTGCATTCTATTTTTGCTGATTCAATTTTTTGGACAATATTATTAATTTCGCTTGCATTTATCTCTGTTAACTCGCTATAGTCTCCATACTTTCTCATAATGGTTCCTCCGTTTTATAATATTGATATAATTCACAATATTTTGTATTGTTAAACTTTCTATTCAGCTTCGATAGTTCATCTAAAGATAATTATACTCTTTTATACATAAAAAATCAATCCAGATAGAAATTAATAGCGACAGGGTAATTTCCTGTCGCTATTGCTACTATTTGAATATTATTCCTTTATTAACAACATCTCTCACCCTTGTTTCAATATTACTCGTTTTCTGCACCCACAGCATTTGGTTTTCGGCTTTGAGCTGTTCGGTAACATCTTCTTTTTCTTTCATCTGTTCTGCAAGGGTATCAAACATCTCTTGAGCCTGTTTATCAACATCTGCAAGATACTGCCACAATTTGCCTTCGGCGAGCAGGGTTGCAAACAATACTTTCTTGTGTTTACGCAGGTAATCCTTATGTAGCATACCCCATTTTCCGAGTTTGATATTTGCTTCTTCGGGTGGTAATGCAAGATTAGGAATGTTATAGTCGCCAACTCGTCTGCAAGTAATATAATTAGTTTTCATAGTATTATCCTTTCTTTTCACTCTATTTAATCAAGGTGAGCAAAGTGAAGAATACTATGTTTGAAGCCGGTTTTACTTGTATTTTGAGTAAATCCCTTATGAACACTCGCACCATATAAAAACCACATTTGTCTGAACTGCCCCAAATTGTGCGGACAGTACAAAAAGAACACCTATGGCAGAAATATTTAATTAAGCGACATACTGACTTCGTTTTTCGAGCGGAGTCAGTTTTGTTTTTAATTGGATACGTTCGTTGTTGTAAAAGTGTAT
>JAZQVR010000031.1:0-35395 GCA_045631965.1 Acutalibacteraceae bacterium | reverse complement strand
TTTCTGCTGACGCCACATTATTTAATCCCATAATATTCACTCCTTAAAAACGAAAATCTCTACGATTAGAAGTTTTGATATCTTCAATATTTTGCGTAGCAATCGATTTAACTTTTTCATTTGTAATTTTTGAAAGTTCTTTTTCTATTAATTCAAAACCAATCTTCTTTGTTTCTTCTGAAGCATAATCAACTAAATATTCTGCCAGCGTCATAAGAGCATTTGGGTGGCAACAATTTATAATTTGTCCACTCTTACAAAGACTCATAAACCTGTCACCGGTTCTTCCTTCACGGTAACATGCTGTGCAAAACGATGGAATATGATTATTTTCCATAAGCCAACGCACAACCTCATCGAGCGTACGCTGGTCGGAAACGTCAAACTGCTCGGAATCGTGCGGCCTTTCCTCTTCGGTATAACCGCCGACAGATGTACGCGAAGCACCGCTTATCTGCGAAATGCCGAGGTTAAGCACACGCTCACGCACAGCCTGCGACTCACGGGTGGAGATAATCATACCTGTATAGGGTACTGCAAGGCGGATACAAGCGATAATCTTCTCGAATATTTCATCGGGGATTGAATTGTCGAAAACATCGGGGTTGATATCGTCTGCACGCTTGATTCTCGGCACGCTGATTGTGTGAGGACCTACACCGTGTACAGCCTCAAGGTGCTCTGCGTGCATAAGCAGACCTGCAAACTCATACTTGTAAAGCTCAAGACCGAAGAGTACGCCCAGACCGACGTCATCAATACCGCCCTCCATAGCTCTGTCCATAGCTTCGGTATGGTAAGCGTAATCGTGCTTGGGGCCTGTCGGATGAAGCTTGAGGTAGCTCTCCTTATGGTAAGTTTCCTGGAAGAGAATATATGTGCCGATGCCTGCTTCTTTAAGCTTGCGGTAATTCTCAACTGTTGTAGCCGCGATGTTTACGTTAACTCTGCGGATTGCACCGTTTTTGTGGTTGATGCTGTAAATCGTCTTGATACACTCAAGGATGTACTCAATCGGATTGTGTACGGGGTCTTCGCCTGCCTCGATTGCAAGACGCTTATGGCCCATATCCTGCAGGGCGATAACCTCGTTCTTAACTTCTTCCTGCGTTAGCTTTTTGCGTGCGATGTGCTTGTTCTTGAGATGATAGGGGCAGTAAACACAGCCGTTTACGCAGTAGTTGGAAAGATAGAGCGGTGCAAACATAACAATACGGTTGCCGTAGAAAGCAAGCTTGATTTCCTTTGCGATTTCGTATATACGCTCAACCTTTTCGGGAATTTCGCAGGCAAGAAGCACGCTTGCCTCACGGTATGTAAGACCTGCGCAGACTGTGCCGTCTGCAGTCTTTTTCGGGCGAGCCTTTTCAAGAATTGAGTCAATAAGCTCGACGTTATTTTTATTCTGCTCGGCATATTCGAGCGTCGCAAGTATTTCCTCGTGGCTGATAAACTCTTCAGCCTTGAGTGATTTGGGGTTGTAGTTTGCCATAACTTACTCCTTCTTGATATCACCGCGTGACTCAACAACACGGTAACCGATTTTTTCCATTGAATTTTTTATTTTAATTAAACTTTCAGCCGCCTCCGAGCCTGTCGAGAGCTTACCGTTATAAAGGTTATATTTAGCTCTTGCATCTTCAGGCGAAAGGTTTGGCATAATAACATTTGCACCTGCAAGGATTCCTTTTTCTCTGCCCTGCGGGTCGATTGTGCCAAGTGCCGTTGTTGCAGGCAGTAGCACCGTTGGGCAGATAAGCCTGATTATTGAGAGCAGGTAACACGTAAGCTCAACGCTACCCTGCTCAAACTCTGCAAACGGAGTATCGCGGTGCGGAATAAAAGGGCCTATACCGCACATATCGGGCTGAAAGCTTTCGATAAACTTCAGATCCTGAACAATATTATCAACCGTCTGGTAAGGTGAGCCAACCATAAAACCGCAACCTACCTGATAGCCAATCTCTTTCAATGTGTGCAGACACATCATACGCGTATCAAGCCGCATATTTGACGGATGAAGCTTTGCGTAATGCTCGTCGGCAGCGGTTTCGTGGCGGAGCAGATACCTGTCGGCACCTGCATCATAGAGCTTTTGGTAGCTCTCTTTACTTCGCTCACCCAGTGACAGAGTAACCGCACAGTCGGGATACTTGCATTTGATTTGCTTTATAAGATTACAGAGCAAATCATCGGTAAAATGTGCATCCTCGCCGCCCTGCAAAACAAAGGTGCGAAGCCCAAGCTCATAACCCTCGTCACAGCAGACAAGGATTTCTTCTGAGTTCAGTCTGTAACGCTCGCAGTTTTTGTTACTTGCTCTTATGCCGCAGTACAGGCAATCGTTTTTGCAAATGTTGCTGATTTCAATCAGACCGCGGATATAAATATCATTACCGTAGTGCTCACGACGCACTGCATCTGCTTTTTCACGCAGAAGTGCCGCCGATTCGCTGTCACGCTCGGTAATAAGTAATCTGTATTCATCCGATGTAAGGCTGCGACATTCTGCGAACTTTTCTATAATTATTCTGATATTTTTATCCATGGCTTATCACGTTTGAGTAAGCGGTTTTGACGCTGATACCGTCGAGCTTGCCGATTTTGCCCGAGAGAGCGGAAATGGTATCCTGAGCGGCATCGACCGCAATACTGACAACACTTATACCTTTCTCCTTATAGGGTATGCCCATTCTGCCGATAATAATATCGCCATATTCGTGAAGCAGAGAATTGAGCTGCTCAACGCTGTCTTTATTTTCAACGATTATACCCATTACGGCAACTCTTGTATCCATAGTTACTCCTCCTAAAAAAACAAATAAGCCGCACCCGAATCAGGTGCGGCCTTAATCGTATATGGGTATGGTTTGCCCCTTGGAATACAAAAAAACAACTGCACCTTTCAGTCGGAAAAATCCTCTTGTCAGGATATAATTATTATACAGTATAAGAAGGATTTTGTCAATTGCAAGGAAGCGTATCAATTTGATATATCCTACTGAACGCGTAGGGGCACCCCTGTGAGGTTGCCCGTTTTTGTTTATCGATATAAAAATAATGTCATCCTGAACGGAGTGAAGGATTTCAAACTCCCTCAGTCAAAACCTACGGTTTTGCCAGCTCCCTCAATGAGGGAGCCTATATTACCTCCTTTTCAAAGGAGGTGGATTTTGCGAAGCAAAAGACGGAGGATTGCAAAAATTTATGTCGATTTAATTTCCCACAACAATCCTCAGTCAAAATCGCAAGCGATTTTGACAGCTCCTTTCAAAAGGAGCTTTTGACAAACAAATTCACAAGGATATAAAAAGCGGGAGAGCACAGAGACCCTCCCCTACTATTATTTATTATCTATTCAACATTATCTGTTATCTATTATTTCAGATTCTTCGCTCAACGCTCATAATGACATCGTAGGGAATGGTCTTGACCATTCCGCAAAATCCCAACGCACATAACGGAACAGTCAAGACTGTTCCCTACACATCGCCGTAAAAGTGATATGACGGTAAAAACGGCAGGGGCAAGCCCTGCCATACCTTTGATAAACAAATTTATATTGATATAAAAAAGCAGCGGCAAAACCGATAACGGAATTGCCGCTGTAAAAATTGATTCGGATTAGCCCTTGATGATGTCGCCCATCATACCGGGTGTGCAGAAAGCTGCGTTTGACTCATCTGTATCGATATGCATTGCAAGAGCATATGCAGGATTAAGGCGGACAACAACGTCGCCGAAGATAAGGCTTCTGCCGTCGGACTCAACCTTAACGGAAACAACTTCCTTATCCTCAATGCCGTACTTCTCGCCGTCTTCGGGAGTTGCGTGGATGTGACGCTTTGCAACGATAACACCCTCGCTGATTTCGACCTCGCCCTTGGGGCCGACAAGCTTACAAGCACCGCTGCCCTCGATAACGCCGCTCTCGCGAACGGGAGCAACAACACCGATTGAACGAGCATCGGAAGCGGAAATCTCAACCTGAGTTGCAGGTCTTTCGGGGCCAAGGATTGAAACAGCAGGGAAGCTGCCCTTGGGGCCGATAACTGCTACACGCTCTTCACAAGCGAACTGACCGGGCTGAGAAAGATCCTTCTTATTGGTGAGCTGATAGCCCTCACCGAAGAGGATATCGAGATCCTTACGGGAAACGTGAACGTGACGTGCTGATGTTTCGATAAGAACAGGTTTATTCATTTCATTAACATCCTTTCGTAAAAATATAAATCAGAAAAGTTTGGAAAGCTTATTGTCTTTCTTCTTGATAAGCTTGATGATAAAGCTGACAACAAGTACACCGATGATACCGTAGATGATACCGAGAACTGCGCCTGCAAGAACGTCAGTGCAATAGTGTACGCCGAGGTAAATACGGGAGAAGCCGATAACAGCTGCAAGAACGTATGCGGCAATACCGTACTTCTTGTTGTTTGCGAAAACTGCTGTTGCAAATGCAAATGAAGAAGATGTGTGACCTGAGGGGAATGACCAGCTTGTGGGCATACTGACAACGTTCGGGAATACATACTTCTCATTCCAAAGAGCTGCAAACTGAGGCATATTTTTGATGTTAGCCTGAACTCTGGGAAGAATATCGTTAAATCTGTCTATCTTGCCTTCTTCCTCAAATACAGCCTTCATACTCATAAGGTTGTCCTCACTGAACATAAAGCAAGGTCTGATTCTTGCGATCATAGGCTTGAGAATCTCGTTATTGAGAATAACCATAACGAGAAGTGCACCGAGCATAGCCATACCTGCTTTACGGGTTTTTTTGAAGACAAGGAGTATAGCTGCAAATACAGGCATAATCCAACCGTCACCAAGTGTTGTGATGACCTTCATTATTGTGTCAAGAATTTCATTGCCGCCGATTTTGAAAACTGCAGCAAAAACTGACAGGTCAAATTCATAAACTGACTGGAGAAAAGCACTCATTGTTTTTCACCGTACTTTCGTTAAAATTATTTGAATGCGTTGTATATAGCAACGTAGAACATCTTCTGAAGAGTTTCGCCGAAGAAGGGAATAACTCTTGCAATAAACGTTACATAGTACCATACGATATTATCGGAAACATAAGAGAGAGCTCTTGTCTCCTCTGTGTCGCCCATTACGTCGAAGAATGTAGCTGTGAATGTCTCATATTCCCAGGGCTTTTCTTCGTTGATGTCGATAACACGGCAGCCGCGCATCTCTTCAGTACCGTAGGACTGGAATGTTGCGCCGGGAGTGTTTACGATATCAATAGCGGCACCGTTTGCATTGTTCATCTTTGTGTGAACAATGTAATTGTTAACGTGGTCGTGACCTACGAAAACAGCGTTAACGTCGCCCTGCTGAACAAACTTGCTCATCTGCTCGCCGTGGATTCTGCTGGGACAAGGATACTCTCTGAGAACTGAACCGGGCTCTGCATAGTCGGAATCAAGTGCATAGTGATGCTTCTCACCTGTTTCTTTGTTTACGGATGTAAAGCCGTTGGGATCAGGCTCGGATGTTTCAATAACATAGTCCTTGATTTCGTAGGGAACGATGTGCTGGAAAGCAAGTGAGGGAACAGGCTCGCCACCATTAGCCTCTTTGAGAGCGTTGGATGTGTTTACATACCAATCAAGCTGATCCTCGTGTATGTAGTCGTAACCCTCAACATCATCATACATATTGGAGTCGAACATCCAGAGGTTGTAAGCAACCTTTGTGCCGTCAGATGACTTGATTGTAAGGTTGTGAGTACCCATGCCGTAGATTTCGGGGTCTGCATCGTAAGCAAGGCAATACTCGTAGCTTCTCCAGCAGCTTGTGTGATACTCTTTGGAAACGTTCTCTGCATCGTGGTTGCCGAATACAAATGTGAAAGGAACACCTGCATCATTAACAATAGAAGCGATAGCATCAATACCGTACTTTGCGCTGATTTTAGCATCAACCGCACCTGTGTTATCACCTGTGAAAACAACAAGGTCAGGCTCGTACTTCTCGATTGCTGTTTCAATCATCTGGAGCATACCGGGTGCCGGGAACATATCGTCCTGACAGTCGGCAAACTGGAGAATACGGAAGCTGCCGTCTTCGTTAAACTGAAGCTCGATGTCAGACTTGGTTGTGTAATCCTCAGCAGCGGAAACTGTGAGAGAGAAAAGCATTGCCGCTGTCATAACAAGGGCAATAACCTTAAGTAATGTTTTTTTCATTTTTAATAATCCCCTTAATAATGCTGTAAGCCGTCAGGCAGATTGCTCTGCCCAACAGCTTTAGCATAATTTCAATTATTATTTCTTGTAGCTTTCTGCAACTGCAACAGCACAAGCAACTGTAGCACCAACCATGGGGTTGTTACCCATACCGATGAGACCCATCATCTCAACGTGAGCGGGAACAGAAGAAGAACCTGCAAACTGAGCATCGCCGTGCATTCTGCCCATAGAGTCTGTAAGACCGTAGGAAGCAGGACCTGCAGCAACGTTATCGGGATGGAGAGTTCTGCCTGTGCCGCCGCCGGAAGCAACTGAGAAGTACTCCTTGCCGTTTTCAAGTGCCCACTTCTTGTAGGTACCTGCAACGAGGTGCTGGAAACGAGTGGGGTTAGTTGAGTTACCTGTGATGGAAACGTCAACACCCTCGTGCTTCATAACTGCAACGCCTTCGAGAACGTCGTTAGCACCGAAGCAACGAACAAGTGCGCGGTCGCCGTTTGAGTAAGGTGTTGTGTTGACAACCTTGAGCTCGTCGCTGTAGAAATCATACTCTGTCTCAACGTATGTGAAGCCGTTGATACGGGAGATGATCATTGCAGCGTCCTTACCGAGACCGTTAAGGATAACACGAAGAGGCTCTGTACGAACCTTGTTAGCTGTGAGAGCGATTTTGATAGCGCCTTCAGCAGCAGCGAATGACTCATGACCTGCAAGGAATGCGAAGCACTTTGTTTCGTCCTTGAGGAGCATTGCACCGAGGTTACCGTGGCCGAGACCAACCTTACGGTTTTCAGCAACTGAACCGGGGATGCAGAATGCCTGGAGGCCTACGCCGATAGCAGCGGAAGCGTCAGCAGCATTCTCGATGCCCTGTGCGAGGGCAATAGCTACGCCGAGAGTGTATGCCCAGACAGCGTTGTCGAAAGCGATGGGCTGTGTGCCCTTAACGATAGCTTCGACATCGATGCCTCTGGAGAGGCAGAGATCTCTGGCAGCTTCAAGGCTCTCGATGCCGTACTGAGCAAGGCAAGCCTCGATTTTTTCCATTCTTCTTTCTTTACCTTCAAATGTAACAGCCATTGTTCTCCCTCCTCCTTATTCTTCTCTGGGGTCAATATATCTTGCAGCGTCAGCAAATCTGCCGTAGCTGCCCATATTGTTCTTGTATGCTTCTGCGGGGTCTGCACCGTGACGGATATCCTCAAGCATCTTGCCGAGCTTTACGAACTCGTAACCGATAACCTGATCGTTCTCGTCAAGAGCCATACGTGTAACGTAGCCCTCAGCCATTTCGAGGTAACGAACACCCTTAGCCTTTGTTGAGAACATTGTGCCGACCTGTGAACGAAGACCCTTACCAAGGTCCTCAAGACCTGCGCCGATTGTGAGGCCGTCCTCAGAGAATGCGGACTGAGTTCTGCCGTAGACAAGCTGAAGGAAGATCTCACGCATTGCAACGTTGATAGCGTCACAGACAAGGTCTGTGTTAAGGCACTCAAGGAGTGTCTTGCCGGGAAGGATTTCTGCAGCCATAGCTGCGGAGTGAGTCATACCGGAGCAACCGATAGTTTCAACAAGAGCCTCTTCAACGATACCCTCTTTGATGTTGAGAGAAATCTTACAAGTACCCTGCTGAGGAGCGCACCAGCCCACACCGTGTGAGAAGCCGGAGATGTCCTTAATTTCGTATGCCTTTACCCACTTGCCCTCTTCGGGGATAGGAGCGGGACCGTGATGCGGGCCTTTAGCCACGATACACATTTTTTCCACTTCATGTGAATAGTTCATTGTTGTATTCTCCTTTCTGATTTCTGAGCCATTCAATCTCACGGTATATTATACATAAATCGTAATAAATTATCAAGTAATTATTGCATAAATCTCGCCAATAAAACAAAATATTTTTAAATATAATGCAACAAAACAATTCGCAATGCGCAATTCGTAATTCGCAATTAAATTATAGAGATAAAAAGATGTCATTCTGAACGCAAGTGAAGAATCTCATACTCCCTCAGTCAGCTTCACTGACAGCTCCCTCAAAGAGGGAGCCTGTATTCACCTTCTTTTGAAAGGAAGATTCCCCCACTGTGTGGGGGAAATGTCACGAAGTGACAAAGGGGTACGGCTCCGTCTGAGGTGGCACGGTGTCAGCCGCGACGGAGGATTGCAAGAATTTATGTTTGTTTGATTTTTATGACAATTAATATTTTTATCACGTGTAGGGCAGAGGCTTGCCTCTGCCGCCGTAAAAAAAGATATGCTGCTAAAAACGGCAGGGGCAAGCCCCTGCCCTACATTTAACATACAAATTTATATCGATATAAAAATCAGCATCGTAGGGGCGCCCATCGGGCGTCCGCTTTGGTTTACCGATATAAAAACAATGCCATCCTGAATGCATTTAAAATTATTTAATTACGAATTGCGCATTACGAATTGAGAATTAAAATTGTCATCCTGAACGCAGTGAAGAATCTTATGCTTACCCGATAATTATATCGAGCTGAGATTCTTCGCTGTCGCTCAGAATGACACCGTAGGGGCGACCCTGTGTGGTTGCCCTTTTTTATCGCTTAGAATGACATTTCAAAATATTATTCCACAGATTTAAACAAATCGGACGTGCCGTTCTCATATACAGCTATTACATACTGAACTCCGTCCAACTCTTCGCCGTAGTAATACCGGTAGCCGGCAAAAACTTTTTCACCGGTTCTTACGTCAACAACCGATTTTGTACCGTCCTCTTCTTCGGTGATAACAAGATTGTGTCCGACAGTAGTGTTACCGTTAGTCTTTATGGTGAAATCATTATCTTTGAGGTTGTAATAATAACGATTATCACCTATCTGTCTGTACGCCGCATGAACCTTACCGTCAGACTGTGCATTCGCTTCGCCCGTACCCTGATATATAACTTTGCCGTCCTTGCTGACAACTACGTCAACACTGCCGTCATTGAACACGAAGTAATCAACTATTCCTCTTTGTGTGTTACCCGTTACACAGCGTAAAGAATCGGTTGCCTGATATACAACGTTACCCTGAACGTCATACAGCTTATTATGAACAGAAAAAAGCTTATTGTACTGACCGACCGTCATGCCGTCAGAATCGGGATCTTTCGCTACATTGACTACAGCGGTTACAGGAGTAAAGGTTTCATCCAAAATCACGTAATCAAAGCTTGTACCCGAGGAGGTATAATATGTACGCGAAGCTATTATATATCCGTTCTCCATAAACAAAGGCTCATAGCCGTAACCGGTTTCATCATCGGTATCAAACGTATAAACGAGTTCATTTTGGTCATTATAGACCTTTCCTACACCGCTTTTTACTATCTTGTAATAGCCGTTATCGCCACCGCCTGCAGCGTAAGTCAAGAACGGGAAAAAGCGAGCATCTTCGGGCACTTCCAAGCCGTTGACGTTTATTATTTTCTCCTGACCGTTTTCATCACCGTATTTAATAAACGAACCTGCAGCGTGAAAACTATCCGCAGTGGATTTCACACCATCAACAAGCTTGTCTTCGCGGACATCATAAACGTAATATTCCGCATCGTAAGAAAAATTGCCGTCGCTTGTTTCAACAGATATGTTACCCGTACCGCTTTCGTTCAGCGCAACAACCTTTGTTACAGCCCAGAACCTTTCGGTAATAACTCTGTAATCGTAATAGCCTTCAATAACTGTATTGACGTTACAGTCTACAACAGCCACACTGTTTATCGCATCCAGATCAGCAGACGAACCGATTTTTTTGGTTCTGACTACGTTATACTCAGCAGCGTAAACAAGCTCGTTACAATCATAATATATGAATCCCGTATCCGTTTTACCGTCAACCGAAACCAGACCATACATCATATTATCGGGTTCATAGTTGTAATAGCGATACGAATCACGTTGTACCGAACCGATTTTCTGAAACCTTGAGGAATCGTAGTATTTTTCGCTTTCATCCTCTGAGTTCACATCGGAAGAAACATCACTGACGGTCTCATCATCATTTTTATCTTTTTTGCCTTTTTTATCTTTTTCATCCGAACCGCAGGCAGCGAGCGAGAGCAACATTGAGACTGCAAGGGAAAACGCAAGGAATTTTTTCATACCAAACACCTCTTTGTTAAATTTTGTTTATCAGAACTTAACCTTAACCTCGTGTGAGCCGATATCGGTTTTGATTTCGAGGGTGAAGCCGCCGTACTCGCAGGGTACGAGCTCGTACTCACCCGGGCAGGTAATTTCCTGCGGCTCGCTCGGCAGGTAGACAATTGTTTTTTCTTTAAATGTATTTGTCTGCACGTATGTGAGGGTAAATGTATTCTCTTTTCTGTCGTGTCGGTATGCTTTGATTTCGCCCGTAACGGCACGCGGATAGGGTCTGTGAAGCTCGTCCATAATGCCGTCACCGATAAGGTCTTTGTGGTAGCACCAATAGGTATTGCTCCACTTACGGTCATCGAAGAATTTAAGCAGATGGTGCACGTGCGGATACCACTCCGTACCCTCTGAATAGCCGCCCCACTCGCCTACCAGCACAGGAATGCCGAGACGCTTCTGTGTGTTTGCATGCTCGCCGAAGATAGCATCGGTACGCGATGAGCTTGCGTGCTTATAAAGCGGAGTATCGACCATAAAATCGTAACCGTGAGGTGAGAAGCAGGATTTTTCTTCTACCTTACCGTCATAAGTAATCGGACCTGCCTTGCAGGGAATTGAAAGGTTTGAATAGTAGCAGTTATCGATAAACATAATGCCGTTATCGGTAACAGAGCGGATTGCGCCTGCCGTTTTATTGAGGAAGGGAGTATAACGCTCACGGTCAAACTTCTCGACAAGGTCTGCAGCATTAAGAGCAATATCGTGAAGAATTTCACCGTTATACTGCTCAAGCACTGCAGGAATATCGAGCTTTACGGCATCCTTTATCAGCTTGCAACGGTTGATACGCTTGTCGGTAAGAGTTGTTTTGACAAGACCTTTTATAAGCTGACGGAAAACCTTGCCGCCGTCGCTGCCCATAAACGGCTCGTTGAACATATCGAAGCCGAAGAGTGCAGGATGGTCGCAGACACGCTCGGCAACGTGCTTCCACATATCTGCAAAATAATCGAGCAAGCCTTTGTTTTTATAGGGCTTATTTGTCCAGAAGCAGTCGAAAGCCTTATGGATTCCCTTATCCCAGAAATAACCCTCTGCCCAGACGACCTTGATTTTCTTCTGCTTGTCGCCGTTCATCATACAAGCCCACTTGGGTGCACCGTCGCCCCACTGATAGCAGTAGTTTGAATACAAATCCTGATGCATATCGATATAGGCATAGATGCCGTACTTATGGCATCGGTCGAGCATTTTCACAATTCCGTCAAGATACTTTTCATTATACTCACCGGGATTCGGCTCAACAGCCGCCCAGGTAATACCCAGACGGATTATATTCATACCCTTTTCGGCAAGAACTCTGAACATTTCATCGTCATATTCATAGACAAAGTTAAGCTTACCGTCATCGCCCGGCCAGCCTTTATCGCAAAGATTGACACCGTTGAAAATCCTCTCTCTGCCGTATTCGTCGACAAAACTTGTGCCGGATGTAAAAATTTTATCCATATTCCTATCCTCTCTTATGCTTTGTAAATTTTGAACTCAGTAAGAACTACGCCGACGTGTTCTTCGCCTATTTCAAGTGCGATACAGCCGTTTTCAAAAACGGATGCAGGCAAATCGTAGACGGCACAGGTGAAGCGGTCACTTATCATCTCACGCTCAAACTGCTCATCCTTTTCACCGCCGAAGAATTTACCGCGGTAGATATCAACACCGTTTGCCTTGATATAGAAGCTGTCAAACATATCGTATTTGTTCTTTTTGTATGTAACGCGGAGCTTGTAATCGGTATCGTAATCAAAACCTGCAAGCTTGCAGACGAAGGTATAGTTATCAAAAGCCTTTACCATACACATCGGGATTGAGCCGTTGTTGACCTCGGGTCTGTCACCCTGATAGTCCATATAGAACTCGCCCTGCTGTCTTTCGCCGAGCACACCGAAGCCGTGCTCTGCAAACGAATAGTAGTATTCGCCCTTGCCGATTCTGTTACGGTTGAACACACGCTCAAGGAAGGCTTCACGCTCGCCTTCGGGCATACCGTCGGCAACCTCATATCTGCCGAGCAGCCACGCTCTGTCGGTTACGGGCAGGTCGATTGTATCGAGAGTAGCACCTCTCTCCCAGCCCGAAGCGTGGTAATTCTCAACGTCGAGCTGCATACCGATCTGCTCAAACAGCTTATCGGCAAGCTCGGTGAGAGAAGCTCTCAACGCATAGTAGTCGCCGTCATAATCTGTCATAAGCTCCTTACGTGCAGACTCGAAGTCACCCTTTGCGGCAAAATCCCTCGCCTCGTCAATAAGCTCAAGCTCAAACTGCCTTCTGCGACGGACAAGCATATCACATCTCGCTCTGAATAGGAGTGTTACAAAACGCCAGTTATTGATAAGTGCAGGTGCTTTTTCAAGCTTAGACTCGATAATCTGCAGAGTGTGCTCGATATGCGGATTCTCCGCAGGGTCGCCCTCCCAGTTACGTTCAAGACCAAGGATGGCATCTGCAATTTTCTTTGAATCTGCCTGCCAGATAAAGAAGCGTGCATAGTCGCAGAGCGTATCGTAAAGTGATACCTCCGGGAAGAAATCCATATCGCTCCATACAGCCTTGTTGACGTCATCATTCACACCCTCGGAGTAGCTTACACTGCCGACAACATAAGGGCGTGTGAGCCTGTGAAGCAGACGGAATTCTGTCGGACGGGGATTGATACTCTCGCGGCTGAGAGTACTTGTCAATGAATAGTGCCAATCATCCCTGTCGAAATGTACGGGATATTCGCACCTGACGTTGTGAGTGATATCGGGATAAAATCTGATAGGATATTTATTGGGCAGCTTACGTCTGAGATCATCCATAAGGAATGCGTGATTCGGGCCTGTGATAACACCTGCTATCTCGTCAGGCAGTTTATTCATTTCGCCCATAAAGTCTTCAGGCCAGGTAATATTTGAATGAGGTGCCTGAGCGGAAGGCCACATCTCGGCATTCGGTTTGACAGACTTGAGCACCTTTGAAATAGCAACGCAACGCTTTACAAAATCGTCGCCGTCCATTTCGCCCGGGTCGCCTCCGGGAGGAAAGATCGCATTAATTCTGGGTATTGTTTCAAAGACCTTTTTTCTTGAAGCAAGTGCTGTTTCCTCGTCCTCATTATCATTATTGGGATACCAGCAGGAAACATCCATATCAATTTTATTGGCATATTCACTTGCTTTTGCGGCAAGGTCAAGCGGATGGTATTTCATAAGCGGATTTTTCTCGTCCTTGTCGCCGCCCGGAATATGCTCACAGGTATTACAGCCGAAAGCCATAATATCGCGGTAAAAGCGGAAGTATTCCTCGGGACCCCACGCATCGTAGGTGTTGGGAATTGTACGGTAGCCGCACTGGTGGCCGCGGATTTTTTTATCGGGTGTGTATGTGCCCGAAATATCTTTGATAAGGGTAATCTTGTTGGCTGTAAAAACACATTTACGCAGGAAATATGAGTAGCCGAAAATAAGGCCTCTGATACCCTGTGCGGTGATTGCGATATGAGAGCCGTCCTGCTCGATGATATAGGTATCCTTATCGGCAACGGAAGCGTCACTGACAAGGTCAACGCAAGGCTCACCGCCCTCAAAAGGCTTGTAGCCTGCACGCATTTCAATCTCTTCGCTGAAAAGCTCACGCGCATACTCTGCCGCTTCGCCCACAGCATTTACGCTCAGGAAAGAAAAATCGTATTTCATACCAATTCACCCTTTACTTCTTTTTATTTTTCAGTTTTTTTATGACAAGTGCAGTAACGCCTGCCGCCGCACCTACGGCAAGTGCCGCACCTACGACACGTCTCGGCTTCTCAAGGTCATCCGCATCGATAAAGTAGCTTACCATTGATGACGGAGTTTTGCCGAGAAGGTCAAAATAGGTATAGTGCGTTGTTTCAAATGTATCGGGATTATTCTCATCGATATCAAACACTCTGACACCTCTGAGGCTGTTACCGTAGCAGCGGAAGGATGCCGCAGGAGTCTGAATCATCCTGACACCTTCGTGCGTGATATCAAACATATTCATATGGTGGTGACCGTAAACCACAGCAAGCACGTCGCCCTGCTGTTTCACCGCATCAAACTGGCCGTAGTTGGCTTCACAACCCGGAGTCGGCTCATAGAGTCTGCCGCTGTTGACCTTTTCGGGCTTGAGACGGATATAGCGGTTTTCATCGTAAAGACGGACAGCACCTTCATCCTCTGCACCGCAGTCTTCAACACAATTGTCAATTTCACTCATCGGAATGTGCTGGAACATAAGTGACGGCACAGGCTTACCCGAATTCTGTCCGGCAAGAGCGTTGCTTGTATTCACATACCACTCAACAGCATCGGTTGTGACACCCTCGAAGCCTTTGTCAAGCTCCTTATCAACGCGTGAAGTATCCATCATCCAGATATTGAAAGCAACCTTATCACCCGAATAAACAGGGATATTATGAGTGCCGATATCGCCGTTACCGTAGGTATCGACAAGGCCGACAAAGCAGGAATACTCACGGTAAAGGTCGATTATTTCCTCTTTAGTAAGCTCACACATATCGTCGTGGTTGCCGAAAATCATACCGAAAGGAATATTTCTCTTCTCAAGCGGCTCAAGGATTATTGCAAGCGATTGTCTCATCCTTACAAGCGTTGCGCCCTTACCCTCCGCAACCTTTTTGTTGCCCAGGCGTGCATCGAGAAGATGATTGCTCAGCACGTTATCGCCCGTAAAAACAACAAGGTCAGGCTTGAGCGTATCGTAAGCCTTATCGAGCATTTTGAGCATAGAGCGGCGGGGATAGTGCATATCCTGCGGGTCACTTACCTGAAGAATGCGTAATTTTCCGTTTTTGAAATTAATACTCATAAAATTTCACCTGTTAATAATTATAGATATACATTAAAATTTTACATTACATTAGTATCAATGTCAAGTTGACAAACAATATAAACGCTGATAAAATAAAGGCAGTAATTATGAAAGGATGATTTAAAAATGACAACTATCGATAAAACAATGACTATCGGCGACGTACTTGATGCACACCGTGAGCTTGCACCCTACTTCCTCGAAATGGGTATGCACTGCCTCGGCTGTCCCTCAGCAAGAGGAGAGAGCGTAGAGCAGGCTTGCCGCGTACACGGTGTTGACGTTGACGAGCTTGTTGCAAAGCTCAACGCTGCACTTGCAAAGTAAGAAATGAAGCTTTCACCAAGACTTAAGGCCGCGGCGGACTATGTCCGTTGCGGCAAAAAAATTGCCGATATAGGCACCGACCACGCTCACCTGCCGATATACCTTGTCGAAAACGGTATATGCACAACCGCAATCGGTTCAGACGTAAGACCGGGTCCGATAGCCAATGCTGAAATCAACGTAAAAAACGCAGGCCTTTCCGACAGAATCAGCCTTCGCCTTGCAAGCGGACTCGACAAGGTTGAGCCCGATGAAGCAGACGATATAATTTTCAGCGGTATGGGCGGTATACTTATTGCCGAGCTTATCGAACAAGCTCTTTGGCTCAAGGACAGCGACAAGCATCTTATCCTTCAGCCGCAGAGCCACGCGGAAATTCTCCGCTCATTTCTGATATCAAACGGATTTCGAATCGAGAAAGAAAACATATGCGAGGATTCGGGCAGAATATACTGCATTATGAGCGTATATTACGACGGAGAAAGCCGTACATACCCCGAGTATTATGAATATTACGGTGAAATTCCGTCGTGCACAGCTCCGCTTGCAAAGGAGTATCTGCTCAGGCTTTCCGACAGATACGTGCGTGATGCAGGCAATATGCGCTGCGCTGACCCGATATCAGCCGAAAAGCTTTTTGCCGTTGCCGATAAACTGACAGAAATTGCAAACACATAAAAAATCAGCGACTATTCATTAAGAATAATCGCTGATTTTATTTTAGTTAAAAAGTGAAACTATGAAATCCCAGACACTTTCAAAGAAAGCGACTATTCTGTCCCATATTGTCGGCTCACTACCCGCAGGCTCCTGCACGGCAGTTGTTGTTTCGGGTGATGTAGGTGCAACCGTAATATCGGGCAAAGTTGTTTCGGCCGATACGCTTGTCTGTGTTTCGCTTGTTGAGCTGTCAGGTGATGAAGGTGTTCCGGGAGCTGTTGTCACCTCATTGGTCGGTACGTTTGTCTGAGTATTATCCTCCGAACCGAGAGCAACTCTGTTAACCGTAAGCTTACCTTTTACTATTGTAAACCAGATAACGCTGTCGATTGATTTATCGTAAAACACCTGACCGTATCTCGGCAGTACGGCATCGGCACCGTCGCCCTTAACAGCCTTATCCCATATGGCTTCGCCGGAATTATCGGCAAGCAGAATACGAATCTCCTGCGTATCTTTTTTATCGTTGCAAAGCATATAGGGAATCGCAACATAGCTGTCGTTAACTCTGACAGCCTTGGGATTTATTACCGTATCCTCGCCTGTATAATCGGTCAGATAAAACTGCGGCTGTGACGAAAGAGTTCCGGCATCAAACATCTGCACAAAAATATTCGCAGAAGATTTATCGGTTGACTGTGTGGTATTCTGATATGAGCCGACAAGCATATAATTATTACCGACACGCATAAGACCGCCAAGCTGACCGTAAGTGTGGTTATCGGCGTATTCACCCTTGAAAACAAATGAATCGCCCTGGGCAAGCTTTTTCCATTGAGAGTCGCCCGACATCTTTGTTATGTGATACGCTCTTTTGGGCAGAGCGTCACCTCTGTCGACATAAACAAAATCGTTACCGTCTTTGATTATAAGCTGGTGGAAGGAGTGGCTGGCATAGGGAATAGCCGACATATGCTCAACCTCAACCTGCTTGAATGTGCCGAGATCTATTGCAAAAGCATAAGATGACTGATGGATATCACCGTCTGCAACAAATTCATCCTTACCTGTAACCGGATTGGTCTTGACAGGGAACATATCTCGTGCAATATAACCTGTAAGATATTTGCCGTTGGCTGTCATAGCGTTATTACCGCAGTTGATTCCGGCAATTCCGAGCCACGAGCCGCTCGCCATACCGCTAAGCTCAAGCGAACGGATTTGCTTGCCGTCAGCACCTATGTTTACAATCTTCAGTGCGGTTGATGTGCGGTTATCAACCGTCAGCGCCTGTGAAAAAAGAACATAATATGTGCCGTCGTTACCTTTGCAGAAAGCCGCAAATTCAGACAGCTGAAGCGGTACGGCAAAGCTTTTCTTTACACTGTAATCCGAGTTGAGTTCGATTATGCTCAGCGAACCGTCGTTCATCACAACACAAAGGCAGTATGTACCGTCGAAATTCTGCACAACGTTTATGGCGGGAGTAACGCCGTGGTCATAGCCGTCAAAATAAGTTATTGCATCATTATCCGTAGCCGCTATATTCGCTATAAACACAGCATCATTGGAAAGAGCTTCTGTTTCGGCAAAAGAAGAAAAGCCGAACACAGACAGTACGAGAAGCAGCACTGTCAGCAGACACACAGCCCTTTTAAAGCCTGTTTTTTCCATAAAAAAGTCAACTCCTTTTCTGTCTGAAGTATATCATTTTTCATTATGCAGGTCAAGGGACGGCGGCGACAGTTAACTTTCTTTTTACCGTTGTAATAAAAATATTATATCAGTGTTGAAAAAAGGAAACAATTGTGATACAATACATAGGATAAAAATTAAGGAACGGTGAAATCAATGTCAGGACATAACAAATGGAGCACGATTAAGCGCAAGAAAGAAAAGACCGACGGCGCACGTGCAAAGGTATTCACAAAAATAGGCAGAGAGATTGCAGTTGCAGTACGCGAGGGCGGTCCCGACCCCGCATCAAACAGCAAGCTCAAGGATATTATCGCAAAGGCTAAGGCAGCTAACGTGCCCAACGACAATATCGACCGTATAATCAAAAAAGCAAGCGGCGAAACAGGCGGCGCAGATTACGAGTCAATTATGTACGAAGGCTACGGTCCCTCCGGTATCGCAGTTATCGTCGAAGCTCTTACAGACAACCGCAACAGAACTGCAGGCGACGTTCGCCACTATTTCGACAAGTACGGCGGAAATATGGGCCAGAGCGGTTGCGTATCCTTTATGTTCAACCGTTACGGTGTAATCCTCATTGAATCTGAAGATGTTGACGAGGAGACACTTATGGAGGCTGCTCTCGAAGCAGGTGCAGTCGACTTCATCACAGAGGATGAGAGCGTATTTGAAGTACGCACAGAGCCCAACGACCTTGGTGCGGTACGCGATGCACTTGAGGTTGCAGGCTACAGCTTTGCAGTTGCAGAGGTACAGTACGTGCCCACAACATACACAGCACTTACAAGCGAAGACGATATCAAGAACATGAACAAGATGCTTGAAATGTTTGAAGATAACGACGACGTTCAGGAAGTCTGGCACAACTGGGAAAACCCCGACGAAGAATAATAAAACTTATAATGGGCAAGGTAGATTTCACCTTGCCCATTTTTGAAAAGAGGATTTATTGTGAGCACTGTTTTTGACAAATTCAGACAATTCAGATTAAATGCCGACGAGCCCGATTACGATTGCCGCGAGGATTACTTTATGCGTCTTTACCGCAACGTTGACAAGGCACAGTATGACGAATGGATCAGCCTGCTTGTATCAGACGGCTTTGAAGTTTTACAGCATACCGATAACAACGGCAACCTCTACACCTGCCTTTCGGGCAAAGCTGTAATCAACGCATTCTTTACACCCTGCGACGGTATACTGCGTGTAGCCGCAACCGAGAACAAGGCTGTACCCTGCTTTGCAGAGCAGACCTGCGATGGCAACGGCGAAACAGCTTTCTACGGCTTTGAAAGCGACCAGGCTCTTATCGACTGCGGTATGTGCCTTATGGTGCAGTGCCCCGATTACAGCTTCTTTGTCGTAGACAGCGGCCACTATATGCAGTTTAACGACAACGACAGAATTTATAAGTTTATGCGTGACCGCACACCCGAGGGTCAGAAGGTAGTTGTAAACGGCTGGCTTCTCACTCACGCACACTCTGACCATATTTCAAAGTTTATGGATTTCCTGCGTTACAACCGTAACGACGTTGTAATAGAAGGTATTTACTCAAACCTCATACCTGACACAAACTGCAACAGCACTTATTGGTCTACCGAAGAGGTGCTCCTTTCACGCAAGCTGTTCAAAATGCTTGAAGAGACCGATATCCCGACATATAAAATCCATACAGGTCAGCGTTTTTATATCCGCAACCTCTGCTTTGACGTAATGGGCACTCACGAGGATATTTACCCGCAGGTGATGAAAGATTATAACGATTCGTCGTGTATGGTTATGCTCACAGCCTGTGGCTCGCGTATATTCATACCGGGTGATGCAAGCAACCTTGCAAGCCTTGAGCTTACAAAGCGTTACGGCGAAACACTCAAGTGCGACGTCGTACAGATTGCACACCACGGTCACAACGGACTTTATAAGGAGGCATATGAGCTTCTCGGTGCAGACGTTGCCGTATTCCCTATAACACGAATCAAATTTGACGAGGAATACCCGAGGATTGAAGCCAACCGCAGAGCAATTGAAATTGCTTCAAGCTACCACATAACCTCCGACGGTACAGTTAAAATCCCCCTGCCCTATTCACCCGAAACGGTTGAAAAGCTGCCCGACGAAACCTTCGAGGATTTCGGCAAAATCGAGCGTCTTTGGGGCTACACCTACACAGATGAAAGAAAGAAAGAGCTGTTTGATATTTTTGTTACAAACGGCGGTGATATATACAGTGCAAACCTGCCTGTAAGATACGAAGGAATATTTGAAATGTGAGGCAAAGAGATGAAAGAGATAGATATTTTCGACTTTGACAAAACCCTTGTGCCGTTTGACAGCGGCTCGCTTTTCTGGATATACTGTCTTATTCACAACCCGTGGATTGTAATCTGCGTGCCCTACCTGCTGGTTATGATGGTGCCTTTCTTCCTCGGCATCAAAGACCTGACCTACGCAAAGAAGCACCTTTTCTGCTACGTGCGTATGATAAACCTTGAAAAGAACGTAAAGAAATTCTGGGACAAGCACGAGAAAGATGTTTTTGAGTGGTTCAGAAAAGAAAACAGAGAGCGACCTGCAGTAGTAATCAGTGCAAGCCCCGATTTTTTGCTTGAGGATATCTGCTCAAGGCTTGAGGTTGATAAGCTCATCTGCACACGCCACAGCAGCAAGACAGGTGCAATAATCGGTCTCAACTGTAAGGATGAAGAGAAGGTAAGACGCTACAACGAGGAAATCAGCGGCTGTAAGGTAATCAACGTAAGCTCCGATTCTCTCAAGAGCGACCGCCCGATTTTCTCGCTTGGCGAAAACTGTTTCCACATACAAAAAGACGGTGAACGCAAGCCGTTCAAGTATGATGAGATGTATAAATAAGATTCAAAAACAAAGCCACCGAATTAATCGGTGGCTTTGTTTTTACAATTTATAAACGCTTCATTGATTTATATCAGCCGGAAGCTTAATATCCGCCCAATCACTTACATCACACTGACCGTATTCGTTGTTGCCCACAGCAATAACCGTACCGTCAGATTTGAGACCTACTGTATGAGAGTAACCTGCAAAAACTGCAACTATATCCGTCCAATCACTTACATCACACTGACCGTATTCGTTAGCGCCTGCAGCAATAACTGTACCGTCAGATTTAAGACCTACGGTATAATAGTATCCCGCAAAAGCAGCAACTATATCACTCCAGTCGCTTATGTCGCATCCACCGTATCTGTTATTACCTGCAACAACAACTGTGCCGTCAGCTTTGAGACCCACAGTGTGATATGCGCTTGTTAAGACGGCAACTATGTCACTCCAACTACTTATATCACATTGATTGTAATAATTAGAACCTGCAGCAACAACTGTGCCGTCAGCTTTGAGACCTATAGTATGATAGTCACCTGCAGAAACAGCAACTATATCTGTCCATTCGCTTACATCACACCGACTATGAGCGTTGGTACCTACAGCAACAACCGTACCATCCGATTTAAGACCTACGGTGTGTAAATAGCCCGCAGAAACAGCAACTATATCCGTCCAGTCACTTACATCACATTGACCGTAATCACCATCTAAAGTATTTTCCGGGTCATCAATGTATTTTGTCGCAACAACTGTGCCGTCTTTTTTGAGTCCTACAGTATGATAACCGCCAGCAGAAACAGCAATTATATCCGTCCAACCGTTTACGCCACATTCACCGTTTCTATTATCACCTACAGCAACAACCGTACCGTCCGTTTTGAGAGCTACGGTATGATTCCAGCCTACAGAAACCGTACATAAAGTTGTATCAACACGCTTAAGTGCGTTAATGTCAGTATTGTTACCGCTATCTTCTTCGACTGCATTGTTGTTATCATCTTCTTCAGCGGCATCATTTTTACTGTTTGTGTTGTCTTGCATACTTTCTTTTGCGGCTTCCTCAACTTTATCCGGGTCTGATGCGCAGCCACAAACAGAAAAAATAAGTGTAAGTGCTATAAATAATACTCCAAGCGTTTTGAACATTTTTTCCATTTTCTACACCTCTCTACGATAAACATCCCAAATTGGGATATTTACAATATATCAAATGGGTATAATTCTTGTCAAGGAGATTTTAAAATGGAGTAGAAGGATGAGACTAAAAGAATTACGCAAGGAAAGAGGTATATCACAGGTAAAGCTTTCTATGGACCTGAACCTTAGTCAAAGCACGATAAGCCGTTATGAAACAGACGTAAGAGAGGCAGATTACAAAACCCTCATACTGATAGCTGACTATTTTGATGTTTCAATAGATTATCTGCTTGAAAGAACAGATAACCCGGCTTTTTTGAGATAAGGTTAACAACAAGGGCACCCCACACACATATCAATAATATATTGAATGCACCGCATTATTTGCTGTGCATTATTTTATTTTTAATTGATTCATATATTTCCACTATTTTAAATCTCGGCTCATATTTGGGTGATGATGAAACTATTTTCATTTCGTCATCGGTGAAGAAAGCATCTGCATCGGCACTTGCGGCAGGCAGGCACAGTGGCGGAAACATAACACACCACCAGTTTTGCCCTTCGGCAGAGCCTATATTCACACGCACGGCTTTATACATTCCTGCAGGCATTGTAAAATCCTCATAACAGCGTGTTGCAAAATACTCCTCACCTACAGTTATTTCAACCTTGTTGTCACATCCGTTTTCTTTGAGCACCGCTTCAGCGGCGGCCTTCAGCTCATCGATACGCGGTGTGATTATTTTTTCGGCTTCATCAGCGGTAACGGTGCCGTCAAAAAGCTCGCCGCCTTTTTTGAGCACGGCATCACGCACCATAAGCTTCAAGCGTTGGTCGGTTTCGGAATCGGAATCAGCTACAACGTGAAGCCGCAGCACATCACGCCGCACATCGGCACAATCCGAAGCAAAGCTGACAATATTGAACACCAATACCGAAACAGTTAACACTGCAACAATAATTTTAAACGTCTTTTTCATACCAAAACTCCTTTAATACAATTCGAAATTCGCAATGCGCAATTCGTAATTCATTTCGGGCGGATTGTATCCGCCACTACTTACGCCAAAAGTCACCGACTGAAAACGTGTCGGTGACTTTTAGTTTTGGTATATTTTTCCTTATTTATTCATTGGTTATGCAAGACCGAGCTTGCGTGCCATTTCGGCAGTCTTGAGCTCAAGCAGCTTTGAAACGCCCTTTTCCTGCATTGTTACGCCGTAGAGGATATCCGCCTCCTCCATTGTGCCGCGGCGGTGTGTGATAAGAATAAACTGTGTATTCTTTGTCATACGGCGTGCATACTGAGCGTAGCGCACAACGTTGACATCGTCAAGCGCAGCCTCAACCTCATCGAAGAAGCAGAAGGGTGCGGGCGAAACCTTAAGGATTGCAAACAGAAGTGCAATCGCCGAAAGTCCCTTTTCACCACCTGAAAGCAGGTCGATATTCTGAACATTCTTGCCGGGCGGCTGAACCTTGATTTCAATCGGACACTCGAGCACGTTTCGCTCATCCTCAAGCAGAAGCTCTGCCTTACCGCCATCAAACAGCTCGGCAAAGGTTTCGCCGAAGTGACGGTTGATTTTTGCAAACTGTTCACGGAACTGTGCCGCCATTTTTGCGGTAAGTTCGCCGATAAGCTTCTCAAGCTCGGATTTTGATTTTTCGATATCCGCAATCTGTGCACTCATAAACTCGTAACGCTCTGAAACCTCTTTGTATTCATCAATAGCGGCAACGTTGACGTTACCCAGAGCACGGATTTTATTCTTAAGCTCCTGCAGCTTACGCTTTGCCTCGGATATATCGCCAAGGTCAATACCAAGCTCAATAGCCTCACTGCGTGTGAGCTGATACTCGTCATAGAGCTTTGAAACGGTATCATCAAGCTCTTTTTCCATAACAACCTTACGCTCTTCAAGACGTGCAACCTCGCCGCCGAGCTTTTCACGGTCGCCTGATTTTGCACGCTCTTCCTGACGAAGAAGCGAAGCCTTTGCATCAAGTGAATTCTTCTTATCGATAAAGCCCTGAATATCGGCCTTTGTATCCTTACTGCGGCTGCGAAGCTGTGCAGCCTGCTCTTCAAGCTGAGCGATATTGGTTCTTATATCACAGCTCTTCTGCGCAATCTCGCCAATCTCACGGTTGAGGTCTTCAACCTTGATACCCTGGTTTGCAATACGGTGACGGAGCAGTGCAACAGCTTCAAGCTTTGCCTGAATATCCTTCTGAATTGAAAGGATATCCATTTTTGCTTTGCTTTCAGCCTTCTGAAGCTCGCTCTCGTCTTCACCCAGACGTACTCTGCCGCTGTTTGCCTGCTCAATCTCAAGGCGGAGTGCACTGTTGTGCTCTTCAAGCTCAACAGCTCTTGCTTTCGCATCCTCAACCGTCGCATTGAGAAGGCTAAGTCGCTCGCCTGCATTTGCCTTTTCGTCAGCAAGCTCATCAATTGAGCGGAGTGTATCTTCAATTTTATCAACAATCAGTTTCAGCTCACCCTCACGGCGGATAACATCCTCCTGAGCACGTGTAAGGTCAGCCTGAGTGCCGCTCAGGTCTGCTCTGCAAGCAGAAAGGTCGGCAAGCACAGCCTTGTAATCAGCCTGCATAGAATCAAACTCACCCGTAAGCTTTACAACCTCGTTATTAAGTCGCTCAATTTCGCTGGCACGGCTGAGTATACCTGCATTCTGTGTACGCGAGCCGCCGGTCATAGAGCCGCCGGGGTTAACAACCTGACCGTCGAGTGTAACAATCTTGAGCTTGTGTGAATATTTCTTGGCAATAGAAATCGCACAGTCCATATCCTCGACAACAACTGTCCTACCCAGAAGTGAGCCGATAACCTCGTTGTACTTCTTATCGCAACCGACAAGCTCACTTGCAACCGCAACATAACCAAAGCAGTCATCAAGGCCTTTTTCCTCAAGTGCTCTGCTCTTTATGGCAGTAAGCGGAAGGAAGGTTGCACGGCCTGATTTATTATCTTTAAGGAAATTGATTGCACGCTTTGCATCGTTTTCAGTCTGTGTGACAATATTCTGAAGTGCTGCGCCGAGTGCGGTTTCGATAGCAACGGAGTACTGCTCTTCAACATTGATAAGCTGTGAAAGCACGCCCTCAATACCTCTGAGAGTGCCGCGCTTAACCTCACGCATAACAGCCTTTACGCTGCCCGAATAGCCTTCCATATTCTTCTCAAGGTCATCAAGCATCTTTGCTCTTGAGCGTACACGGTCTATTTCAAGACCGAGCTCATCGATTTCACGGCGCTGTTTCTCCGCCTTTTCTGTACGGGACTCGACCTTTAATTCGTAGCCACGCACTGCATTTGCTGTTGAAACAACAAGTTCTTTGGCTTCGGCAAGCTGCGCTTCGCTCTCAGCTTTCTTTTCTTCGAGCTGAGCTTTTGCATCGTTACGGGAAGCGACGATATCGTCGATAGTTTCAAGGCGTGACGTAATTTCTTCTATTGACGAATTTGCCGTAGAAATTTCAACGCGGCAATCGCCTATCTTAACGGCATACTGCGAAATTTCTTCCGACAGTGCCGCAATCTTCTCTACAAATTCACGGCTCTGCGCCTGCAAGCCTTCAATTTTCTCGGCAGCTTCGGCAAGCTGTGCTCTCTTCTGCTTTTCGGCATTTTTGAGCAACTCAACCGTTTTCATTGTTTCGGTAATCTCGTCGTCAAGAGTCTGCTTCGACTCAACAGCAAGCTCCATCTCACGTGTGATACGTGCGATAGTCTCATTATTATGCTCAATAGAGTTGAGCTCAACGGCAACCTGAGCATCAAGCTGTGCAGCCTGCTCCTCAATATCCGATGCACCCTCACGTGCTTCGTCGATGCTGACGGTAAGCTGACGGCTGAATTCCATAGCCTCTTCCATTTCATTTACTATGTTTTCAAGCTCGGTTTCTACAGCCTCATACTGTGCCGTTGCGGTATTGAGTTTATCCTCGTGCGTACGCAGCTGCTCACGCACCTTATCGATTGTGTGAAGCCACAAACCGATTTCGAGCACCTTACGCTCTTCTGCAAGAACAATAAATTTCTGTGCCTTTTCACTCTGCACCTTGAGTGGACCTACTCTGTCCTCAAGCTCGGTAAGAATATCACGCAGACGGATCATATTTTCCTCTGCCTGAGCGAGCTTACGGTTCGCATCGTTACGGCGGTAGCGGTAATGGGAAATGCCTGCCGCTTCCTCGAGCATATCACGGCGCTGGCTGGACTTGGACGAAACCATATCGGCAACTCTGCCCTGGCTGACCATTGAATAACCGTCACGGCCGAGACCCGTATCCATAAACATCTCGTTGACATCCTTAAGACGTACAACCTCGCCGTTGATTATGTATTCACTTTCGCCCGAGCGATAGTAACGTCTTGTAACGCTGACCTCATCCTTATCGCACTTAAGTGCACGGTCGGAATTATCGAGCCTGAGCGTTACCTCGGCAAAGCCCTGTGCTCTACGCACACCCGTACCGCTGAAAATAACGTCCTCCATCTTGGAGCCACGCAGATTCTTGGTAGACTGCTCGCCGAGAACCCAACGAACAGCATCGGAGATATTACTCTTACCCGAGCCGTTAGGACCGACAACAGAGGTTATGCCCTGCCCGAAATCGAGCACGGTTTTGTCGGGGAAGGATTTGAATCCCTGCATTTCAAGTGATTTTAAAAACATCTTCTTACCCTACATTCATATTTTTTATACTGCTCATCGCCTTTGACCTTACAGTTGTAGCCGAGGTCAGACAAGCGGATAATATTCTTTTTTTTCTGTCCTACCGCCTTTGATATTTCGGCGGAAGCGACTGTTATTTCATAGCTGCCGTGAGGCTTGTCCTCAAGAGCAGCTTTGATTTTTCTGTAATATATCTCGCCCTCGCAAAGCTCACGAAGTGCGGGATGATAACCGCCTGCAAGATATTCCTCACAAACATCCTGCTGTGCGTGAAGCCCGAGACGGATTACGTTTATGCCTACCTTATCAAACATTTCAAGCAGGTATGAGCAAAGCTCAACGCTTTCATCAAGCGACGGCACCTTGTATTCGCCGCTCATATAAAGCTCGGCAAGCATTGTGCCGGGCAGAACAACCGTCGGATAAATACGCACCGTATCGGGAGAAAGTGAAATAAACTTTTCAGCCGTCATAATACTATCTTCATCAGCCGAGCCGTAAAGACCCGTCATCATCTGAAGACCAAGCTCAAAGCCGTATGACTTTATAAGCTCTGATGCTTTTTTGACATCTTCTGCGGTGTGGCCGCGTTTATTGAGGGAAAGCACACTGTCATTCATACTTTGTGCACCAAGCTCAATCGCACGCACACCGTATTTTTTCAGAAGCGAAAGCACCTCATCATCAATAAAATCAGGCCTTGTTGAGATACGTATACCGTTATTCAGAAAGCCGTTTTTTATGTATGGCTGTGCCGCATCGAGCAGAGATATCATATACGCTCTGTCTATGGCGGTAAAGCTGCCGCCGAAGAAGGCAAGCTGTACATCCGCACCCTCACAGCCGCCCTGCATAGCTTTTTCGCAGGCAAGGGCAACATCTGACGGCTCAGGCTGCTTTGCAGTGCCCGAAATTGTACGCTGGTTACAGAAGCTGCACTGATTGGGGCAACCGTTATGCGGCACAAAAACAGCTATATTTGCGTGCTTCATACCTCTATGCCCATCAGCTTGAGTGCTTCGCCTGCGGCTGCCTGCTCTGCAAGCTTCTTACTGTGGCCCGTACCCTTGCCGATAACGTTGCTGTTAAGGTGAATCTCAACCTCAAACGTTTTATCGTGTGCAGGGCCGCTCTCACCTACCAGCACATATTCGAGCCTTTCTTCGGGGTTACGCTGAATAATCTCCTGAAGGATTGTTTTGTAATCCTTAAAAGCATAGTTACCTGTATATTTTTCGCTATCCTTGACAAAGCGGAGCACAAATTCCCTTGCACAGTCCATTCCGCCGTCAAGATAGATAGCGGCAATAACTGCCTCAAACGCATCGGACAAAATAGACGGACGCTCTCTGCCGCCTGTATTGAGCTCACCTCTGCCAAGCAGAATAAATGAGCCGAGGTCAATCTGCTTTGCAAAGCTGAAAAGAGACTTCTCGCATACTGTTGCGGCACGAAGCTTTGTAAGCTCACCCTCAGGCATATTCTTATGGTGACGGAAGAAATACTCCGCAGTAATCATACCGAGCACAGAATCGCCGAGAAACTCAAGCCTCTCGTTGAATGCACCGCCGCACTCGTTGGCATATGACGAATGAGTAAGTGCGGCAATCAGCAACTCTTTATTTTTAAATGTGTAGTTGATTTTCTGCTCAAAAGCAGTAATATCAGGTTTCACTGTCAACACTTCCGATATTTCTTGAAATTTCGCCGACAACGTCTTTCTTTACGCAGTTGGCAGCCTGGCGTATGGCATTCTTGAATGCTCTTACATCCGACGAGCCGTGTGCCTTTATAACGGGCTTTGCAATACCCATAAGCACTGCACCGCCGTATTCTTTATAGTCCATCTTTGCTTTAAATTCATCCATTCCGCCCTTGACACCGAGATAAGAGAGCTTTGAAAGAATGTTTTTAAGAAATACTGCTTTGATATTTTTTACAAGTGCACCTGCAACGCCCTCGTACATTTTGAGGATAACGTTGCCTGTAAAACCGTCGGCAACAATAACATCTGCCGCACCGTAGGCAATATCACGCACCTCTGCATTGCCGATAAAGTTGAGGTCGCTTTCTTTAAGCAAAGCATAAGTATCAAGCTGAAGCTGTGTACCCTTGTTTTCTTCTACGCCGATATTTGCAATACCGACCTCGGGGCTTGCAACACCCATAATGTTTTTCATATATATCGAGCCCATTGTCGCAAACTGGCAAAGGTGCTCGGGCTTACAGTCAATATTCGCACCGCAGTCGAGAAGCATAAACGGCTCCTTCTGCGAAGGCATAATGCTCGCAATAGCGGCACGCTTGACACCCTTGATACGCTTGACGATAAAGGTTGCACCCATAACGATTGCACCCGTACTGCCTGCTGAAACAAAAGCATCTCCCTTGCCTTCGGCAAGTGCCTTCATACCGACAGCAAGCGAAGTATCGGAATGCTCTTTCATAATAGTTCTCGGGTCGTATGACATTTCGAAAACCTTGTCCGCCTGAAGAATTCCCATACCGTTTATGTTGATTGAATTTTCATCGGCACATTTTCTGATTTTTGCCTCATCGCCGACGAGCATAATATCAACGCCGAGCTCTTCAACAGCCATACGGCTGCCCCTGAGTATTTCAAGCGGTGCATTATCGCCACCGAAAGCATCAACAATAATTTTCATTTCTCTTTACCTTCTTTTCAGTTGGTTTCAAGCTCTTCAAGTCCACGCTTTGCAAGTGCGGCATATCTCTCGCGCTTGTCTCTTATTTTTGTTTCAAGAGGCGGCAATATACCGAAGTTTGCACCCATAGGCTGAAAATCCTTTGACGGTGACGAGCTGACGTGCTCAGCCAGTGCACCCATCATAGTTGTATTTTTAAGTATAAGCGGCTCTTTACCCTCGATATATCTTGCAGCATTGATGCCTGCAAGAATACCCGAAGAAGCTGACTCCATATAACCCTCAACACCCGTAATCTGACCTGCAAAGTACAGACCCGGTCTTGTACGGAATGAATAATCCGCACCGAGGAGCTTGGGAGAATCGATAAATGTATTGCGGTGCATAACACCGTAACGGACAAACTCGGCATTTTTAAGTGCGGGTATCATTGAGAAAACTCGCTTCTGCTCGCCGAATTTGAGATTAGTCTGAAAACCTACTAGATTGAGCAGAGTGCCCTCGGCATTTTCACGTCTGAGCTGGAGCACTGCCCACGGTCTGTGCCCTGTCTTCGGGTCACGCAGACCTACGGGACGAAGCGGGCCGTAACGCATTGTATCCGCTCCGCGTGAAGCCATAGCCTCAATCGGCATACAGCCCTCGTAAACGTCGTGACGCTCATCGAATGCGTGCACACCTGCACGCCCTGCAGTAGTAATCGCCTCGTAAAAGGCTTCGTACTCTTCTTTATTCATCGGGCAGTTGATGTAGTCATCTTCACCGCCGCGGTCATATCTCGACTGGGTAAACACACAGTCATAATCAAGGCTTTCGGCTGTAACAATAGGTGCCGCCGCATCGAAAAAGCTGAGTCTGCCGCCGCAAAGACCGTCGATATCTGCTGCAAGAGAGTCCGAAACCAGAGGACCTGCCGCAACGATAACTACACCGTCTTCGGGAATTTTCTCAACCTCACCGTGTTTAACGATAATCAGCGGATTTTCGTCAATCAGCTTGGTTATAATCTCGGAAAACTCGTCGCGGTCGACAGCAAGCGCACCGCCTGCGGCAACCGCACACTGCTCTGCCGCAATCATACACACCGAGCCGAAACGCCTCATCTCTTCTTTAAGCATACCTGCCGCACTGTCAAGACGCATAGCCTTGAGCGAATTTGAGCAGACAAGCTCCGCATAGCCCGACATTTTGTGAGCAGGTGAATATTTGAGAGGCTTCATCTCCCAAAGCTCTGTTTCGATACCTGCCTTTGCAAGCTGCCACGCGGCCTCAACACCTGCAAGACCTGCACCGATAACTGTTGCCTTACTCATCTTCTTTGCCTTTCTTTCTGCTTGCCTTTTTCTCGTAGCCGCAACCCTCATTAAGGCAGGAAACTACGCCGCCTCTCTGCTTGAAGAGAGACTTACCGCACTGCGGACAGTTTTCGCCCGTAGGCTTATCCCAGGTTACAAAATCGCACTTGGGCCAGGACTCACAGCCATAGAAAACGTGACCCTTACGGCTGCGCTTTTCTACAACCTTTGCACCGCACTTGGGGCAAAGAGCATTTGTTTCCTGAATAAGGGGCTTTGCATTCTTACATGTAGGATAATTCGGGCAGGCAAGGAATTTGCCAAAACGGCCGATTTTGACAACCATCATCGCACCGCACTTATCGCAGGGAATATCTGTCTTATCCTCTTCAAGCTCGATTTTGACGCCCTGCATTTCTGTCTTTGCCTTATCGAGTGTTTTTTCGAAATCGCCGTAGAAATCACGGAGTACGGCGATATAATCTGCATTACCCTCTTCAACATCGTCAAGTGAAGTTTCCATCTGAGCGGTAAACTTGACGTTGACAATCTTTGGGAAACGCTCGCCGAGCAGACGTGTTGTAGCAACACCAAGCTCTGTAGGCACAAGCTGTTTTGATGAACGCTTGACGTACTCACGCTTGATAATTGTAGTGATAATTGTTGCATAGGTACTCGGACGGCCGACACCGTTCTCTTCAAGTGCCTTGATAAGCGAAGCTTCCGTATATCTGGGAGGAGCCTGAGTAAAGTGACGTGCAGGCACAAGCTCCTTGAGCTTAAGCACCTCGCCGCTCTTAAGTTCGGGCAGCTTGCCGTCCTTCTCCTCATCTTCCTCTGTGCTTTCTTCGTAGAGTGCTGTAAAGCCCTCGAACTTTACTTCGTAACCTGTAGCGGTAAATGTGCAGTACTGCTCCTCACCGGGCTTCTGTGCCTTGATTTCTGCCTTAACGGTGTTCTGAACACAGTCTGCCATAAGGCTTGCCATAAAGCGGAGCCAGATAAGGTTATAAAGCTTATACTGCTCTGTGGTAAGGCTGTCCTTAACCATTGCGGGAGTAAGTGCAGGATTGGTGGGACGTACAGCTTCGTGACCGTCCTGAGCGTTTGCACGCTGTTTGAAGAAACGGGGCTTTTCAGGCAGGAACTTTTCGCCGTATGCAGCCTTGATATACTCTGCACCCTGCTCTCTTGCCTGGTCTGAGATACGGAGCGAGTCCGTTCTCATATATGTGATAAGACCCATTGAGCCGTGGCCTTTGATATTAACGCCCTCATAAAGCTCCTGGGCAATCTTCATTGTACGCTGCGACTGGAAGTTGAGTCTGCGTGAAGCCTCCTGCTGCATTGTGGAAGTAGTAAAGGGCGGTGCAGGACTCTTCTTTCTGACGCCTTTCTTGACTGAGCCTACGGTATAGGTTGCACCGTCAAGACGGCTGATATATGAATTTGTCTGCTCCTCTGATACGAGCTTTACCTTGCCTGTTTCATCACCTGCAAATGCAGAAGAGAAAACCTTGCGTGAAGAAGCGGTGAAGCGTGCATCAAGTGACCAGTACTCTTCGGGAACAAACTTGTTTATCTCATCCTCTTTATCAACGATCAGACGTACTGCAACAGACTGAACGCGTCCTGCAGAAAGTCCTCTGCGGATTTTCTGGCTGACAAAGGGGCTGAGCTTGTAGCCCACAAGACGGTCAAGAATTCGTCTTGCCTGCTGTGCATTGACCATATCGATATCAACCTGTCTGGGTTTTGCCATACCGTTGGCAATACCGGTACGTGTTATTTCGTTGAATGTAACACGGTTTGCTTTGCTCAGGTCGAGGTCAAGCAGAGTTGCAAGATGCCATGATATAGCTTCACCCTCGCGGTCAGGGTCGGTTGCGAGAAGAACGCCGTCACTCTTTTTGACAGCACTCTTAAGCTCTGCAACAAGCTTTTCCTTACCCTTTACAATTTCGTATCTGGGCGCAAAATTATTGTGGACATCAACGCTCAGCTTTGATGCGGGCAGGTCACGCACGTGACCGACAGAAGCCATAACCTCATAGCCGTCACCAAGGAAGTTTTTGATTACTTTTGCTTTTGAAACAGACTCAACTATTACAAGCTTTGACATAAGCTCATATCCTTTCGTTTAAAGGGATTTATTTGAATTGGATTATTTCTTAAATTATTTTGTATCTGTTACCCGGACAGACCGTAATTACTCCTTCAAGCTCAAGCTCGGTAAGAATGACGGACAGCTCAGGTGCAGAAAGACCGCTCTTTAAAACAAGCGTATCGTACGATATTTCAGTATCGCCGAAAAGTGCGTATACCTTACGGTGGTTTTCACCAAGACCATCGGGTGTCCTCTGCTTTACGGGTGTGCTTTTTGCCGCAGATGCAAGAGTACGCTCGACATTGTCGAGATTTATAAGTTCAGGATAAGTATAAACATAATCAGACAAAACATCCGCCGCAGAGAAAACAGGCTTTGCACCGTTTGCGATAAGAATATTTGAGCCGATATATGCCGAGCTTATTGCATCGCCGGGTACCGCACAGACATCTCTGCCTTGCTGTATTGCGTGCTTTGCCGTGCCGAGTGAGCCGCTCTTTTCGCCTGCTTCAACAATAACCGTTGCAAGCGACATACCGCTGATTATACGGTTACGCATAGGGAAGCTGCCCCTTGCCGGACTGCTGAGCGGATAATACTCGGTAATAACGGCACCGTTTTTTGAAACATTGTTACGCAGCGATTCATTCTCAGGCAGATAAGATGACCCGAGACCGCAGCCCATAACGGCAACTGTTTTGCCGCCTGCACTGATTGCACCCTCGTGCGAAGCGGAATCAATACCCAACGCACCGCCGCTGATAACGGTTGCACCTGCCTTGACAAGTGAAGCCGCAAGCCTGTATGCAACCTCTTTGCCGTAGCGTGAAGCATCCCTCGCGCCGACAATTGAAACTGTCAGCATCGATTTCAGACATTCAGGCTCACCGTTTACATAAAGAATTGCAGGGCTGTTGCTTATATTTTTCAGGTGAGGCGGATAGTATTCATCCGTCTGTGTAACTATATGCCAGGAATTGTTTGCACATATCTGTGCTGCCTTTGAAGCACGGGCAATTTCACGCTTTGAAAGACGCTCAATCTGTGCAGGAGTGAAAACGCCGAGCATTCGCCATTCGGTTTCGCTCGATTCAAAGAAATCACGTGCACTCTCAAACTCTGCCATAGCGGTCAGATAATCCGAGCCCGGACCCAGAGCATGAGCCAGCCATATTTTATATGCCTCATCGGTATATACCTTGCTCATCTCATCAGCTCCCACATAATTATCGCCGCCGCCATAGAAGCATTGAGCGACTCTGCTCTGCCCTTCATCGGCACACGCACCCTGTACATACAGCTGTCTGCAGTTTCCTGCGTAACTCCGTTGCCTTCGTTACCGATAACACATACGGTTTTTGTGCCGATATCGGTCTGCGTGATATCACAAGCCGACTCAGACGGAGTTGAAGACAAAGTAACGTAACCCTTTGACTCAAAATCCTTCATCGCATCGCTCATACTCTCGACCGTAATAATCGGCAGACGGAGAAGAGAGCCCATAGCGGCACGCTGAGCCTTGGGATTGTAGATATCGCAACAGCCGCAGAGCACTGCACCGCCGATACCCAGAGCCTCTGCCGTACGTGCAATCGCACCGAGATTTGAAGGGTCCTGAATATTTTCAAGGGCTATTATTTTTGCGTTACTATATATTTTATCTATATAATGTTTTTTGTCAAGAGTTTTGCAAACACAAAATATGCCTTGCGGCGAAAAGGTATCGGACAGCTTTGCGGCAATATCTTCTGAAACCTCACAGCTCTCCGCCGCCTTCTGACGCAGCAAAGAAACCTCATCGGCATACTTTTCTTCAGCCTTTGCGGTATAAAAAAGCCTTACAATATCAACATTAGAGGCTGCATCGGCACACAGCCTTGCACCCTCAAGAAAAAACATACCCTCTTCGCGTCTTGCCTTTGCACTGTCGCGCAGACGCACCGCAGATTTAATTTTTTCATTTGCTTTTGCAGTAATCATTGTTTGCATAGTTACTCCCTTGAGAATTCGGAATTCGGAGTTAGGAATTCGGAATTAAAACAAAAATTTAAATATATCTTATCATTCAACTTCCGTGAACTGATGTGAAAGTATAGTGTAAGTGACGTGATATTTTCGCAAAGCATGGCGGAAAATCACCCACATAAAAAACACAATCGTGAGCTGATGTGAAGCCGTAGTGTAGTTAGCGACGTGATGTTTTTTTGTCAGACAAAATGAAAAGCACAGGCAATACTTTGTGTATTGCCGAGCATTTTCATAAAGTATGGCGGAAAAACAGCCGTCGATAACACACTTAAGGTTTCATATCAGCGAACCCTTAAAAAAGTTCAAGCCCTCGGTTAAACCGTGGGCTTGACAAAATTCGTGATTATTAAAGTGCAGCCTTTGCCTTCTCGCAGATTGCTGTGAATGCAGCGGGATCTGAGATAGCGATTTCGGAAAGCATCTTTCTGTTGAGAGTGATGCCAGCCTTCTTAAGGCCGTTCATAAATGTAGAATAGTTGATACCATTCATCTTGCATGCAGCACTGATTCTTGTGATCCAGAGACGTCTGAAATCTCTCTTCTTGTGCTTTCTGCCAATGTAAGCATAGTTGCCGGACTTCATTACAGCCTGCTTAGCCATCTTGAAATGCTTGGACTTAGCACCCCAGTAGCCCTTCGCTGCCTTGTGAACACTCTTTCTTCTCTTACGCGTCATAATCGCGCCC